>NZ_JBVIGC010000009.1:121105-300092 GCF_055571015.1 Streptomyces sp. NPDC031049 | reverse complement strand
GATCAAGGTGAGCTTCAGGCCGTACTTCGCCTCCAGCGCCTCCTTGCGCTCGTACACGGCCTCCTTGCGGTAACCGACGATGATCCCGGCCTCCGTCAGCCCCACCTCGGCGAAATTGCCGAGGGTCAGGTCCAGGACGGTGAGGCTGTCCTCGGCGCCCTCGGGCCCGACCGGCACCAGCGCCTTGGGCAGGGTGTCGGTGTAGGGGCGAAGGCGCCGTCCGGCGCCTGCCGCCAGCACGAGGCCGATCATGCGGGTTCTCCTTCGTCGTGTACGGCGGGTGCGCCACCCTTGTGGGCGGCCACCCAGAAGCGGATGCTCTCGGCGAGCACCACCAGGGCCACGGCCACGGCGAGGGCCGTGAGCGCGAGCGTGAACTGTGCGCCGGTGAGCAGCGCTGCCAGCACGGCGACCACCAGCGCGCGGCCCTCGTGCCCCCCGGTCGCCCGCACCAGCCAGTGCGGGGGCGCGCCCGCGTCGCCGCGGATGCGGTAGACCGTGTCGTAGTGATGGTAGGCGACCGCCGCCACCAGCCCGAAAGCCGCCGGAAGCGCTCCGTTCACCTCGGCGTGGGCCGCGAGCAGCAGCACCGTGCCGTATTCGGCGGCCCGCAGGACCGGCGGGACCAGCCAGTCCAGCGCGCCCTTGAGGGGCCGGGCGACGGCGGCGGCCGAGGTCACGGCGTAGAGCGCCGCCGCCGCGACCGGCAGGACGCTGCCGTACGAGGTGAGCCCCGCCGCCAGGAGCAGCAGCGCGGCGCCGGGCAGGGCGAGGACCGCGGGGGAGCCGAGCGGGCCCCGGGCGGGCAGCCTGCGCAGGGCGCCGGAGAGCGCCTCCGCGAGCGGCCCGGAGTCCGTGAGGTCGTACAGGGCCCGTGCGGCCCGGTCGGTGCGGCGGGCCTTGCGGGTCACGGACCGCAGGACGCGTCCCGCCGTGGTGTACAGCGCCGCGAACGCGCAGCCGATGAGCAGGACCCAGAAGGTGATCCGCGGGGTGGTGAGCGCGGTCAGGACGGCGATCAGCGCCCAGCGTTCGCCGATCGGCAGGACGATCATGCGGCGCAGCCACACCGTCCAGCCGACGCTGTCGAGCCTGTCGGAGAGTGCGGCGGTGGGGCTGGTGTTCGCGGTCGCGTCGTGGTTGGCCTCGTTGAAGGAGAAGTCGACCACGTGCCGGCAGGTCTGGAGGACCATCGCGCCGAGCGCGAGCGCCCACACGTCGTCGCCGCCGCGGGCGGCGCCGAGGGCGAGGCCCGCGTAGTAGGCGTACTCCTTGGCCCGGTCGAACGTGGCGTCGAGCCAGGCGCCGAGCGTGGAGTACTGCAGGGAGTAGCGGGCGAGCTGGCCGTCGGTGCAGTCCAGCACGAAGGAGAGGATCAGCAGCAGGCCGGCGGCGACGAAGCCGCCGCGGGTGCCGGTGGCCGCGCAGCCGGCCGCTATGAGGGCGGTGAGCAGGGACGCGGTGGTGACCTGGTTGGGGGTCAGGCCCCGGCGCGCGCACCAGCGGGCGAGGTGGCGCGAGTAGGGGCTGATGAAGAAGGTGGTGAAGAAGCCGTCGCGGGACTTCACGGCCGTCTTCAGGCGGACGGCCTCGTCGTCGACCGCGGCGACGGCCTGCCGGGCCTCGTTGCGGGCCTGCGGGTCGGCCGGGACGGCGGCGACGAGGCTGCCCAGCTCGGGGCGGTGCACGTCGGCGCCGTCGGCGTCCAGGGCGGTGACGATGCGCTCGGCGAGGCTGTCGACCAGCGTGCTGCCGCCGCCGGCGGAGTGCTCCCGGGCCATCGCCCGGACCAGGGCCGGGCGGCCGGCCGGCTGGGCCGTCACGGCGCCGGGGACGGCGGCGAGCGGGAAGCGGGGGTCGGTGAGGGCGAGGCGCAGGGCGTGCAGGTGGCCGACGAAGCGGGCGTCGACCACGGCGACGCGCTCCGCGTCCGGCACCCGGGCCAGCTCGGTCTCGGCGTCGGCGGCGTGGTGCGCGCGGCGCACGGTGAAACCGAGGGACCGCAGATCGTCCTCGATCGACGAACCGGGGACCGGCTGGCCGGTCAGGATGGCGGTCGGCAACCGAACTCACTCCCTGGACACCGGCGACTCGGGCCGGACCTGTGCATGGTGGAACGCCCGCGCCTGCGGCACCCGGGCGGCATGTCGGCAGAGGCTATCGGATGAACAGAACGCCGCGTTCATCGCCCGTTTCACAGCCGGTCGACGCGGCGTGGGCACGCCTTTGCCGCGATCATCATCGGGGATGCGGCACCCGGCCGACAAACCGCGCCCGGCAGAACGGACACGGGGGACGTCGCAACCGGTCCCCCGCGAACGGGGCCGAGTGGGTGACCGGGGCCGCCGCCGGACCACTCACGACCCGCCGCACGGCTCTGACCTGCATAACGTTTCCGCAGGTCAGAGCAGATGACAACGGTGTTCAGTGCCGCTTTGCCCGATACCCCCCACCCGTAGTTCACTGTGATCCGGACGCACGTCGAGGGATCGCTGGGAGGCGGCTTTTCATGGGGGCTGGGCACGACCACGGACACGCGCACGGCGCGCGCGCCGGCGGCACGGCGACCGCCGCCTACCGGGGCCGGCTGCGGGTGGCACTGGGGATCACGCTCACCGTGATGGTCGTGGAGATCGTCGGCGGTGTCCTCGCCGACTCCCTGGCGCTGATCGCGGACGCCGCCCACATGGCGACGGACGCGGTGGGCCTGGGCATGGCCCTGCTGGCGGTCCACTTCGCGAGCCTGCCACCGAGCGACCGGCGCACCTTCGGCTACGCCAGGGCGGAGATCCTCGCCGCGCTGGCGAACTCGCTGCTGCTTCTCGGGGTCGGCGGCTATGTGCTGTACGAGGCGGTCGAGCGGTTCCTCACGCCCGCCGGCACCGAGGGCGGGCTGACGATCGTCTTCGGTGCCGTCGGTCTCGCCGCGAACTCGGTGTCGCTGCTGCTGCTCATGCGGGGCCAGCAGGAGAGCCTGAACGTGCGCGGCGCCTTCCTCGAGGTCGCGGCGGACGCGCTGGGCTCGGTCGCGGTCATCGTGTCGGCGCTGGTGATCCTGGTCACGGGCTGGCAGGCGGCCGACCCGATCGCGTCCCTCCTCATCGGGCTGATGATCGTGCCCCGGACCGTGCGGCTGCTGCGGGAGACCCTGGACGTGCTGCTGGAGGCGGCGCCCAAGGGCGTCGACATCGCCGAGGTGCGGGCCCACATACTCGCCCTGGACGGCGTCGAGGACGTGCACGACCTGCACGCCTGGACGATCACCTCGGGCATGCCGGTGCTGTCCGCGCACGTCGTGGTCAGTTCCGAGGTCCTCACCGCGATAGGCCACGAGAAGATGCTGCACGAGTTGCAGGGCTGCCTCGGCGACCACTTCGACGTCGAGCACTGCACCTTCCAGCTGGAGCCCGGCGGGCACGCGGAACACGAAGCACGGCTGTGCCACTGAGCCGGTGCCGCTGAGCCGCGGGCGCTCGGTGCCGTGCCGCTGAGCCGCGGGCGTGCGGAGCGGGGAGTGCGCCGGGGTGTGCGGCCGTCCGCCGTCGGCTGGTGCCGTGCCCGGTGCCGGACCCGGCCCGGACGATTCCCGGGCCGCGGTGCCGGGCACGATCATCCATCGAGCCCCTGCCCGGTCGCCGGCCGGTGCGGCCCACGGTCCGGCGCCCGCGCGGGACATGCGGGCGGACGGCGAAGTGCCGGGAGTGCCGGAATCGTACGGCACACTTGGGGCGCGAGGACCGATGCGAAGGATGGGTATGCCGATCACACCTGCCACCGCGACGCACAGTTCGTCGAACGGCACCGCAGACGCGATTTTGCTGGAACTGGTCGACGAGCACGGCGCGACGATCGGCACGGCGGAGAAGCTCGCCGCGCACCAGCCGCCGGGGCGGCTGCACCGCGCCTTCTCGGTGTTCCTCTTCGACGAGCAGGGCCGGCTGCTGCTCCAGCAGCGGGCGCTCGGCAAGTACCACTCCCCCGGCGTCTGGTCCAACACCTGCTGCGGCCACCCCTACCCGGGCGAGGCGCCCTTCGCCGCGGCGGCCCGGCGGACGTACGAGGAGCTGGGCGTCTCCCCGTCGCTGCTCGCCGAGGCGGGCACGGTGCGCTACAACCACCCCGACCCGGCCTCGGGCCTGGTGGAGCAGGAGTACAACCACCTGTTCGTCGGTCTGGTGCAGGCGCCCCTGCGGCCGGACCCCGAGGAAGTGGCCGAGACCGCCTTCGTCACGGCGTCCGAGCTGGCCGAACGGCACGCCCGGGACACGTTCTCCGCGTGGTTCATGACGGTGCTGGACGCGGCCCGTCCCGCGATCAGGGAGCTGACGGGCCCGTCCGCCGACTGGTGAGGGACCGTTTCCCCGGCGGCCGCACGGCTGCTACGTCAGATGCGCGGGCTTGAGCGGCAGGGCGGCCCAGATCACCTTGCCGCCGCCGGCCGTGTGCGCGACGTCGCACGCCCCGCCGGCCTCGCGGGTGATCTCGCGCACCAGGAGCAGGCCGCGGCCGCCGGTCCGCCCGTGGTCGGTCTCCAGCGCGGTCGGCCGGTAGGGGTGGTCGTCCTCCACGGCCACGCGGACCCACTCGGGGCCGACGGCGACCTCCACGGCCAGCATGGGCGAGAGCACCGCCGCGTGCCGGACGGCGTTGGTGACCAGCTCCGAGACGATCAGCAGCAGGCCTTGTGTCACCTCGTCCGAGGCCGGTACCCCCTGACGGACCAGCAGGTCCCGTACGGCGTGCCGCGCCTGCGGGACCGAGGCGTCCACCGCCGGGGCGGTGAACCGCCACACGCCCTCGTACGGCAGCGGCTGCCCGGGGTCCCGCGTGCCGTGGGGCGCCCCGGGTTCCCCGGGGCGGGGGCCGGACCCGCGCCCGCCGTCGTCCATCGTCCGGTCGCCACCCTCGCGCTCGATCGTCGCCACACCCCCGAGTGTTGGTAACGAGTCGCTCGGTTCCGGATGCCTGAACACAAGTCAGCGGGTATCGAACGGATCTGATCGCGCGCGTATGCATCGGTCGAGTGCCGGACTGATCCTTGCCCGGTTGACGTGAACTCCGGGAACTAGTCGGGTTGTACGGGTTTGCCGGACGGTCCCCCCGACGCCTCCCCGTGGCCGGCGTCCGCTGCCTCCTGCCGGTCGGCGACCATGCCGACGACGCGCCGGCCGCCGGAGCCGGTGGCGATCAGGGCGAGGCCGTCGAAGAGCAGGGCGATCGAGAAGAACGTCCCGATGACGTACTGGCTGCTGCCCGGCCAGGAGGCCAGCACCAGGATTCCCAGGAGCAGGTCGAAGGCGCCCAGCAGCAGCGTCCAGCCGAACTGCGGACCGCGGACGACCGCACTGCCGACCAGCCGGAAGAGCCCGGCGGTGAGGAACAGCAGCGCGGCGAACATGGTCAGCGCGGCGGCGGCCGTGTCCGGCTCGCTGATGATCACCACTCCGGCGGCGATGTTCAGCGCCGCCACGACGACCCCCAGCCAGAAGAAGTTGGTGCCGCGGGACTGGACCGCGTGCAGCAGCCCCACGGCACCGCCGGTCAGCAGCAGCCAGCCGAAGAGCAGCATCGAGGTCAGGGTGGCCACGGCGGTGTAGACGAGCCCGACGGCTCCGGCGATCACCAGCAGCACCCCGAGGGCGGCGAGCCGGCCGAAGTCACGGCTCAGCCGCGCGGTCCCGCCGCGCGCCTTGGACGTGGTCATGAGCGCCTCCCTGGGCCGCGTCTCCCTCTCCGTGTGCCCCCTGCCCGCCGTGGCGCACCTCTCACCTCGCGACGGCCGCCCGCTCTTGATCGCGTCCACGGCGCGGCCGATAGCATCCGGCGCATGGAGCCCCAGCTGCTGCATCACGTCGCCGACTCGGTGGCCACCGTCGTCATCCGCCATCCGGCCAAGCGCAACGCCATGACGGCCGCGATGTGGGGTGCCCTGCCACCGCTGCTCGGCACGCTGGCCGCCGACCCGGGGGTACGGGCGCTGGTGCTCACCGGGGAGGGCGGGACCTTCTGCGCGGGTGCCGACATCTCGACGCTGCGCGGTTCGCCCGAGGAGGCCCAGCGGCTCGCCGTGGCCGCCGAGGAGGCGCTCGCCGCGTTCCCCAAGCCGACGCTGGCCGCGGTGCGCGGGCACTGCGTGGGCGGCGGGGCGCAGCTGGCGGCCGCCTGCGACCTGCGGTTCGCCGAGGAGGGGGCGCTGTTCGGGGTGACCCCGGCGAAGCTGGGGGTCGTCTATCCGGCGTCCGCGACCCGGCGGCTGGTGGCGCTGGTGGGGCCGGCCACCACGAAGTACCTGCTGTTCTCCGGCGAGTTGATCGACGCGGGGCGGGCGCTGCGCACGGGCCTGGTCGACGAGGTGCTGCCGGCGGGCGGACTGGAGGAGCGGGTCGCCGAGTTCACCCGCCTGCTGGTCTCGCGCTCGCAGCTGACGCAGGCCGCGGCCAAGGAGTTCGCCGACGGCCGCACCGACCGGGACGGGCACTGGGCCGCGCAGGCGTCCGGCAGCCGCGACACCGCGGAGGGCGTCGCCGCGTTCCTGGAGCGCAGGCAGCCGCGCTTCACCTGGAGCGTGCCTACGTCAGGCTGAAGCGGCTCCCGCTCCGGAACCGGGCCACGAGGTGGGCCGGCGCCTTCTGCGGGGAGCCCGCGTCGTAGGGCGGCCGGGGGGTCGTACTCGGTCAGCAGCTGGACGGCCCGCGCGTGGTCGTCGCCGGCGATCCGGCCGAGCAGGGTGAGCCCCATGTCGATGCCCGCGGAGACACCGGCCGCGGTGACGTACTTGCCGTCGGCGACGACACGCTCGCCGGCCGGCTCGGCCCCGTACCGCTTCAGGTGGTCCAGGGCGAGCCAGTGGGAGGTGGCATGACGGCCGTCTTTTCTGCCATGCCGTCCACTTTCTGCCATGCCGTCCACCCCTGGAGGACGTACTGAGCGGTTGGTAACCTGCGCGCCATGACGACTGCCGCCATCGACCGGCGCCCCGGGCGCCGCTGTCACAACGCGCTCAACTCGCTGCACTCGACGCACTACTTCTCCCCCGACCTGGGCCGGGAGATGGGCGCGCTCGGGGTCGCCGACCCCCGGGCCGTCAACTTCGCCGCGCGGGCCGCCGCGCTCGGGCCGGTCGGGCCGGGCACCGTGACGGCGGCCTTCTACAACTACAAGTACGAGCTGGTGGCCCGGCACGTGCCGGGCGTGTGGCGGACGGTCACGCCGGAGCAGGCGCTGGCCGCACGCCTGCGCGCCGTCGACGCGACCCTGCGCCGGCTGCTGGGCGAGGAGGCGGCGGCGTCGGCGGAGATGGCCGAGGCCGCGCGGCTGGCGCTGCGGGCCGCCGAGGCCTGCTCCCGCGGCGCCCGGCCGCTGTACGCCGCGCACGCCGACCTCCCCGTGCCCGAGGAGCCCCACCTCGCCTACTGGCACGCGGCCACGCTGCTGCGCGAGCACCGGGGCGACGGGCACCTCGCCGTCCTGGTGGACGCCGGCCTGGACGGGCTGGAGGCGCTGGTCACCCACACGGCGACCGGCAAGGGCATGACGCCGCGGTGGGCGTGCGGCACGCGCGGATGGTCCCGCGAGGAGTGGGACGCGGCGACGGCCCGGCTCCAGGACCGCGGGCTGCTCGACGGCGACCGGGAGCTGACCGGGCGCGGGGTGGCCCTGCGCGAGGAGATCGAGCAGGAGACGGACCGGCTGGACGCGGCTCCCTACGAGCACCTGGGCGCCGAGGGCGTGGCCCGGCTGACGGAGCTCGCAGCGGGCTTCGCGCGCGCCGCGGCGGCGGCCGGCGCGTTCCCGGCGGACCTGGTCGGCAAGGCCTGACCGTCCGGCAGGGCATGCCGGAGCGCCTGCGAGGTACCCGTCCTGTCCCGGCCACGCCGGCCGGGACAGGACGAAGGAGGAATCCGTGTTCCGTGCCATCGCAGATGTCCTGCGCCAGATCGGCGGCGCCGTCGCCACCGTCGTGACGCTTCCCTTCCGGGCGCTGGCCCGGCTGTTCGGCGGCGCGTCCGGCTCGACCCGCAGCCGCAGGGTGTGATCCCGCCCCGCCGGTGCGGCCCTGATCCCCGGTTGTCGGTGCCGCCTGCCACAATTGCCGCGCAACCTCAGTGAGAAGGCGGTAGGGCATCGTGACGACACCCGGGTCCGGCGGGTCCATGGCAGCAGGGTCGGTCGAAGGCAGGATCGCCGAGGAGCTCGGCGTAAGGGAGCGGCAGGTCAAGGCCGCGGTCGAGCTGCTCGACGGCGGTTCGACGGTGCCCTTCATCGCCCGCTACCGCAAGGAAGCCACCGAGATGCTCGACGATGCGCAGCTGCGCACGATCGAGGAGCGGCTGCGCTATCTGCGGGAGCTGGAGGAGCGGCGCACGGCGATCCTGGAGTCCGTGCGGGAGCAGGGCAAGCTCACCGAGGAGCTGGAGGCCCGGATCCGCGGGGCGGAGACCAAGGCCCGCCTGGAGGACGTCTACCTGCCGTTCAAGCCGAAGCGGCGGACGAAGGCCCAGATCGCTCGCGAGGCCGGGCTGGAGCCGCTGGCCGAGGGGCTGCTCGCCGACCCCGGCGTGGAGCCCCTCGCCGCCGCGGCGGCGTTCGTGGACGCCGGCAAGGGCGTCGCCGACCCGCAGGCCGCCCTCGACGGAGCGCGGGCCGTCCTCACCGAGAAGTTCTCCGAGGACGCCGACCTGATCGGCGAGCTGCGGGAGCGGATGTGGACGCGCGGGCGGCTCGCCGCCAAGGTCAAGGAGGGCAAGGAGGAGGCCGGCGCCAAGTTCGCCGACTACTTCGACTTCGCCGAGCCGTTCACCGAGCTGCCCTCCCACCGGATCCTGGCCATGCTGCGCGGCGAGAAGGAGGACGTCCTCGACCTCGTCCTGGAGCCGGAGGAGCCGGCGGACGGCCCGTCGTCGTACGAGGGCATCGTCGCGCACCGGTTCGGGATCGCCGACCGCGGCCGGCCCGGCGACAAGTGGCTGCTGGACACGGTCCGCTGGGCCTGGCGCACCCGGATCCTCGTCCACCTCGGCATCGACCTGCGGCTGCGGCTGCGCACGGCCGCCGAGGACGAGGCGGTGAACGTCTTCGCGGCCAACCTGCGGGACCTGCTGCTGGCCGCGCCCGCCGGGACCCGGGCGACGATCGGCCTGGACCCCGGCTTCCGCACGGGCGTGAAGGTCGCCGTCGTCGACGCCACCGGCAAGGTGGTCGCCACCGACGTGATCCACCCCCATGTGCCGGCCAACAAGTGGGACGAGGCGATCGCCACGCTGGCGAGGCTGGCGAAACGGCACGCGGTGGAGCTGATCGCCATCGGCAACGGCACGGCCTCCCGGGAGACCGACAAGCTCGCCGGGGACCTGATCGTGCGGCACCCGGAGCTGAAGCTGACGAAGGTGATGGTCTCCGAGGCCGGCGCGTCGGTGTACTCGGCCTCCGCCTTCGCCTCGCAGGAGCTGCCGGACATGGACGTGTCGCTGCGCGGCGCGGTGTCCATCGCGCGCCGGCTCCAGGACCCGCTGGCCGAGCTGGTGAAGATCGATCCTAAGTCCATCGGCGTCGGCCAGTACCAGCACGACCTGTCCGAGGTGAAGCTGTCGCGCTCGCTGGACGCGGTCGTCGAGGACTGTGTGAACGGCGTGGGCGTGGACGTCAACACGGCCTCCGCGCCGCTGCTGGCCCGCGTGTCCGGCATCACCTCGACCCTCGCGGAGAACATCGTGGCCCACCGGGACGCGAACGGGCCGTTCCGGTCCCGGACGGAGCTGAGGAAGGTGCCGCGGCTCGGCCCGAAGGCGTACGAGCAGTGCGCGGGCTTCCTGCGGATCCGCGGCGGCGCCGATCCGCTGGACGCCTCCAGCGTGCACCCGGAGGCGTATCCGGTGGTGCGCCGGATGGTGAAGACCACCGGGCAGGAGGTGGCCGCGCTGATCGGCAACACCTCGGTGCTGCGCTCGCTGCGGCCGGCGGACTTCGTGGACGACACGTTCGGTCTGCCGACCGTCACGGACATCCTGAAGGAGCTGGAGAAGCCGGGACGCGACCCGCGCCCGGCCTTCCGGACGGCCACGTTCAAGGAGGGTGTGGAGAAGATCTCCGACCTGTCGGCCGGGATGGTGCTGGAGGGCGTCGTGACGAACGTCGCGGCGTTCGGCGCGTTCGTGGACGTGGGTGTGCACCAGGACGGCCTGGTGCACGTGTCCGCGATGTCGAAGACGTTCGTGAAGGACCCGCGGGACGTGGTCAAGCCCGGGGACATCGTCAAGGTGAAGGTGCTGGACGTCGACATCCCGCGCAAGCGGATCTCGTTGACGCTGCGGCTGGACGACGAGGCCGCGGCGCAGGGTGAGCGGCAGCGGGGCGGCCGGCCGCCCCAGCAGCGGCAGCAGGGGCAGCAGCGACAGGGGCAGGGACGGCAAGGGCAGGGGCAGGGGCAGGGCCAGGGACGGCAGGGCCGGTCCGGGGGCAAGCCCCGGCAGGCACCTCCCGCCAACGGCGCGATGGCCGACGCCCTGCGGCGCGCCGGGTTGGCGTAGGGGTCCGCGCGCCGGGCGCCTCGCGGGGCGGGTGCCCGGCGTGGTCCGGGGTCAGGGTCCGGGTCCGTGGTTCGCGGACCGGGGTCCGGGGTCCGGGGTCCGGGGTCAGAAGTCCGGGGTCCGTGGACCGGAGTTCGGGGGCCGTGGACCGGGGTTCGGGGGCAGTGGACCGGTGGCCTTTCCCCGGTTACCGGCGCCGGTGGGCCGTGCCCGTCGGCCCGGTGCCGTGCACCGCTGTCACCAGGACGCTGGTCGACGCCCGGGCCACCAGATAGGACTGCCCCCTCAGCGCCTTGGCGGACAGGGGGACGGCGTGGGCGCCCGGTTCCAGGTGGGTGTCGACGACGTCGTGGGTGTGGGTGCGGTGGAGGCGGTCCAGGCGGTACGCGGTGAGGCGGACCCGGCAGGGTGACGTGACCTCGATGTGGGCCGCGCCGTCGGCCACGGCCAGCCGGGCCAGGCGGCGCCGCTCGGCCGGCACCCGGTCCAGGGCGTGCTCGATCTGGGCGACCAGGAGCGGCACGATCGGGGCGAGGCCGTCGACGCAGGCCACCTCGAGGCCGGCCCGCTCGAAGGCCGTGCGCACGGCGGCGCGTTCCGCCTCGGGGACCTCGCGGCCGAAGACGACAGCGGCGTAGCAGCGCAGTTCCTCCGGCGGCACACCGGCGGCGTCGCGGGTGATGTCGGCACCGATGCCGATGGTGCGCAGGGCCGCGGCGAGCCTGGCGGGCACGGCGACGCGGGCGCCGATCAGCAGGACGCGGCTGCGCGGCCCGCCGCCGGCGCCGTCGAGCAGCCCGGTGAGTGCCGCGCGGTACTCGGGGCCGGAGAAGCGGAACGGGCCCATGCCGTGGTAGCCGTTGAGTTCCAGGTCGGCCCGCTCCTCGGTCTGCCAGGCGAAGTCGCTCCAGACGACGTCCTCGCCGTCGGGGCGGATCACCGCGGTCACGACACCGCAGGCCAGGTCCGCGCACTCGGGGCAGCCGTAGAGGATGTACCGGTCTCCCGGCAGCGGTGCCCCGGCCTCGAGGAGCAGGGCGCGCACGTGCGCGGTGAAGACGGCGGGCGGGATGTCGGAGGCGAGCGGGGAGACGGCGTCCAGGTCGCTGAGGCGGTGGAGCAGGGGGCGTCCGTCGACGATGAAGTCCACGAAGTCGCGGTGCACCTGGTAGTCGCCGTCGGCGAGGACTCCCCCGGCCCGGGTCGCCGGTGCCAGGCCGAAGGTCGCGTACTCGGCAGCCATGCGGGGAGTATTCCCGCGCCGGGTGCGGTCTGCGCACGGCATGGCGCACTTCCGTCGACGTCCATGCACGGCACGGGACGGCACGGCAACCGGTATGACACCCCGTACGACACGCCGTATGACAGTCCGTATGACATTTCGTGTGAGGAACGGGCGGGACGACGAGGTGGTCGTGGTCGGCGGCGGGGTGATCGGGCTGACCACGGCCGTGCTGCTCGCCGAGGACGGGAGGCGGGTGCGGCTGTGGACGCGGGAGCCGGTCGAGCGGACCACCTCGGCGGTCGCGGGGGCGCTGTGGTGGCCCTACCGGATCGAACCGGTGGCGCCGGCCCGCGCCTGGGCGCTGCGGTCGCTGAAGGTCTACGAGGAACTGGCCGGGCGGCCGGAGACGACCGGGGTGCGGATGGCCGAGGGCGTGCTGGGCGGGACCGGGCTCGAGGACGTCGGCGGGTGGGCCGCGGGCCGGCTGCCGGGGCTGCGGGCGGCCACGGCCGAGGAGTACGGCGGCCCGGGGGTGTGGGCCCGGCTGCCGCTCATCGACATGTCGGCTCATCTGCCGTGGCTGCGGGAGCGGTTGGCCGCGGCGGGCGGCGTGGTCGAGGAGCGGACGGTGACCGGACTGGCGGAGGTCGCGGCACCGGTGGTGGTCAACTGCACGGGGCTCGGCGCCCGCACGCTGGTGCCCGACCCGGCGGTGCGCCCCGTGCGGGGGCAGCTGGTCGTCGTGGAGAATCCCGGTGTCCGCACCTGGACCGTCGCCACGGACCCGGAGTCGGGGGCCCCGGCCTACCTCCTCCCGCAGCCCGGCCGGCTCGTGCTGGGCGGCACCGCGCAGGAGGACGACTGGTCCGAGGAGCCGGACCCGGCGCAGGCGGCCGCGATCGTCCGGCGGTGCGCGGCGCTGCGGCCGGAGGTCGCCGGGGCGCGGGTGCTGGAGCACCGGGTGGGGCTGCGGCCCGCCCGGCACGCGGTCCGGCTGGAGCGCGAACCGCTGCCGGACGGGCGGCTGCTGGTGCACAACTACGGCCACGGCGGCGCCGGGGTGACCGTGGCCTGGGGGTGTGCGCGTGAGGCAGTCCGCCTCGCCTCCCGCTGAGCCGTCACCTTCTTCGCTGGGCGCCTTTCTCCGCGGGCGCCCGTGGGCCGACCGTGGCCGCCGGTCCCGGTCAGTCGTGGCTGCCGATCGGGTCGCCCTCGACCTCCGTGCCGGGGCCGGGGCCGATGCGGATCTCGAACTCGCCCTCGTACTTCTTGTGGCCCTCGACGACGGCCATCTCGACGGCTTCCGAGGCCATCTCGCCGCGCACGATGAGCGGGTCGCGGCGCAGATCGCGCATGAGGGCGACACACATGAAGATCATGACGACAACGAAGGGCGCCGCCGCGAGGATCGTCAGGTTCTGCAGACCCGTCAGCGCGTCCCCGCCGCCGCTGCCGACCAGGAGCATGATGGCGGCGACCGCTCCGGTCACCACGCCCCAGAACACCACGACCATGCGGCTGGGTTCCAGCGCCCCCTTCTGGGAGAGGGTGCCCATCACGATGGAGGCGGCGTCGGCGCCGGAGACGAAGAAGATGCCGACGAGGATCATCACCAGCAGGCTGGTGACGGTGGCGATCGGGTACTCCTGGAGCACCGCGAAGAGCCGGCCCTCGGGCGTCGTCTCGTCGCCCAGACGGTTCTGCTCCTGGAGCCGCATCGCCGAGCCGCCGAAGATCGCGAACCAGATCAGGCTGACGGTGCTGGGGACGAGGATGACCCCGCCGATGAACTGACGGATGGTCCGGCCCCGGCTGATGCGGGCGATGAACATGCCGACGAAGGGCGTCCAGGAGATCCACCACGCCCAGTAGAAGACCGTCCAGCTGCCCAGCCAGTCCGGGACGCCCTCGCCGCCGCTGATCTCGGTGCGCCCGGCCATCTCGGGCAGATCGCCGAGGTAGGTGAAGACCGAGGTCGGCAGCAGGTCGAGGATGAGGACGGTCGGGCCGGCGACGAACACGAACACCGCCAGCAGCAGGGCCAGCACCATGTTGGTGTTGGACAGCCACTGGATGCCCTTCTCGATGCCGGAGACCGCGGAGGCCACGAAGGCCACGGTCAGCACCGCGATGATGCCGACCAGCAGCCCGGTGCTGACCCTGTCCATCCAGTCGAGCTTCTCCACCCCGGAGCCGATCTGGAGGGCGCCGAGACCGAGCGAGGCGGCTGAGCCGAAGACGGTCGCGATGATGGCCAGGATGTCGATGACCCGGCCGCCGACGCCGCCCGCGTGCTTCTCGCCGATGAGCGGGGTGAACACGGCGCTGATGGTCTGGCGGCGGCGCCTGCGGAAGGTGCTGTAGGCGATGCCGAGGCCGACCACCGCGTAGATCGCCCACGGATGGAGCGTCCAGTGGAAGAGGGTGGTGGCCATGGCCGTCTCCATGCGGTCGCCGGAGTCGGCGGGTGACGTGCCCGGCGGGGCGGTCGTGTAGTGCGCCAGCGGCTCGCTCACGCCCCAGAACATCAGACCGATGCCCATGCCCGCGCTGAACATCATGGCGACCCAGGACACGGTGCGGAACTCGGGTTCCTCGCCCTCGGCCCCCAGATGGATACGGCCGTAGCGGCTGGCCGCGAGCCACAGGGCGAAGACCACGAACCCGGACGCCGCCAGGACGAACGCCCAGCCACCGTTGTGCATCAGGCCGCTGAGCATGCTGCTGGAGGCGGACTCCAGCGAGTCGGTCGCGGCGGCGCCCCATACCACGAAGGCCAGGGTGAGCACCGCCGTGACACCGAAGACGACCCGGTCGGTCCGGGGGTGCTTCTCCTGCCCGGGAAGGCCCGCCTCCGAACCCGGAAGCGCGGCCCCCTCGTGAGGTCCCTGGTCACTTGGTCGGTCGTTCGTCACAGGCGGCACCTTTCACCGAATCGATGAGGGGACGACATTTGTTCGGTACGCCCCTACCACAGATGGCGCAAAACAACCCCCTCTCAACAGGAGCTGTCCGGTTCACCCCTTGCTACGTGGTATGTCGCCCGCTCGTCGAGGAGCAGCGGCACCAGCGCCCGCAGCGGCTGCCGCAGGGGGACGTAGGCGCCGTCGCCGGTGCGGTGGGCGTGTACGCCGTGCAGGGCCAGCTCGTCCTTCAGCTCGGCGTACTGGCCGGAGGTGAGCCGGTAGCCGCAGGGCGGGTCCTCGATCACCTCGTCCGGCTCGGGCGCGTCGTTGTCGGCGCCGCCGAGGTGGACCGGGCCGCGGTCGGCGTACCCGGCGTGCCGGGCCGCGGACGTCGCGGCCTCGAGGTGTCCGCGCCGCTCGTCGGTGTAGTCGAACAGGCCCTTCAGTGCGGCGAGCTGCGAGTGCACCCGGCGCCGGTTGTTCAGCGCCTCGTCGCGCCGCTCGGCGTCGGTGAGGGGGTCGACGCGGCTTTCGATGAGCAGGCCGACGGCGTGCTTGATTCCGGACATGTTGCGCAGGATGCGCTCCTGGCCGTCGCCGGCGGTCTGCCGGATCGGTTCTCCCGTGTCGGGGTCGGTCCAGATGCCGTAGGTGCCGGTGGAGTACCCGGCGTCCTCGGCGGCGGGGCGGACGTGGGCCCGGGACAGGGTCCGCGCCTCGTCGTGGACGCGCTCGTGGGTGTTGAGGTTGCGGGGCCAGAGGTCGAAGAGGTCCTTGTCGTAGTACGGGGGTGTGGCGCCGTACTCGTGCAGGTCGTAGACGACGTCGGGGTGCCGGTCCCGGACGACGGCGGCCAGGGCGCGGGCCTCGGCGGTCCGCAGGGCGAGGTGGTCGCGGTTGACGTCGAGGCCGTCGCCGTTGCCACGGGTGCCGGCGGCCCGGCCGTCGGGGTTGGCGGTGGGCACGACTAGCAGGGCCGTGCGGTCCAGGAAGCGCCGGGTCCGCGCATCCTTCGACCACGCCAGATCGCGGATCGTGGTCAGGCAGGCCTCGCGGCCGGCGGGTTCGTCGCCGTGCTGGCTGCACACCAGCAGCACCTTGGTGGGGGCGGAGACCCGGCCGACGGTGACGAGTTGGAGGGGGCGGCCCTGTTTCGTGGTGCCGACGCGGTCGACGTCGACCCGGTCGCTCGCGCGGTCGGCGGCGGCCAGCAGGTCCTGTTCCTCGGGCTGGGTGGTCCAGCGGGCACCGTGGCTCCGCTCGAAGCCGGTGCGCGGCCCGCTGCCGTGCGGGGAGTCGGCGGCCCGGGCGGGCGCGGTGACGAGGGATGCGGCGAGCGCCACGGCGGTGGCGGCCAGGACGGGGACGCGGTACCTCACTGGGCTCCCTCCGGAACGCGGTGGGTGGTGTGCGGCGCGGTCACGCCGTCCAGGGGCGTGCCCGCGGGCGCGCCGGCAGCCGTGCCAGGGCCCGTGCCGGCGGTGGCGCGGGCGAACGCCCGGGTGCCGCCGACGAACGGTACGCGGGCGACGGTGCGGGCGAGGTCGACGGTGAGCGTCGGCGTGTCGGCCGGGGGGTCGATGAGGCCCCGGTCGGTGCCGGCGACGATCAGGGCGAGCCGGTGGCCCGCCGGGACGACGTGGTCGGTGGCCGCGAGGTCGAGGGTGATGGTGTGCGGCTTGCCGGGGGTGAGCGGGCGGCCGTACCGGGGCGAGGCGTGGTTGCCGAGGTCGGCCCAGCCGCGGCTGACGATCGTGTAGTCGGTGTCGGTCGTCTTCGCCGCCGTCTCCAGGTAGCAGGAGCTGTCTCCCGCGGTGCTCGCGCCCCGGCAGGTGCGGTGGTCGAGGGTGGTGACGCCCTCACCGCGGTCGGCGTAGTCGCGGATGGTGGCGGGGCCGAGGTCGACCAGGACGGCGGACAGGTGCGCGGTCGTGGTGCTGGGCGTGGCGGTGACGGTGACCGTCGAGGAGCCGGACAGCCGCAGGTCGCGGGTGAGCGGGCCGGTGACGAAGCCGGCCTTGTCGGGGGTGCTCCGGTCGATGTCCGCGGCCCAGTCGGTCTCACCGCGGGCGGGGTCGTCGGTGAAGGTCTCGGTGCCGCGGTCCCGGGCCAGGCCCAGCGCGCCGACGCCGGGTTCGGCGCCGTCGGCGGGGCGCAGGGCGGTCCGCGCGGTGCCGCGCGGCGGCCAGGTGGCGGAGGTGACCCACTGGTCGGGGTGGCGTTCGATGTCGGCCATGGGCTCGCGGTCGATGCCGTTGTCGTAGCCGAGGAGTTCGTGGTCGAACCAGCGGTGCAGGGTCTCGATCCACTCGGTGCGGCGGAAGTCGAACGGGTCGACGTGCCCGGTCTGGGAGAGCCAGATCTTGCGTTCGACGCCGTTCTCGGCGAGCGCCTCCCACCACGGACCGACGTGCTGCATGCGGACGTTGAGGTCCTGCATGCCGTGGACGAGGAAGACGCTGGCCTTCACCCGGCTCGCGGCCTTCACGTAGTCGCGCTCGGACCACAGCGGGGTCCAGTCGCCGCTGCGCGGTGCGCCGTCGGCCAGTCTCCGCTGCACGGCGTCGCACTGGGCGCGGGCGTCGGGGCTGTTGACGTAGTTCGACAGCCAGTCGGGGCCGGAACCGTACAGCGGGGCGCCGCGGGTGAAGTAGTAGTCGTACCAGGAGGAGATGGCGGCGATCGGGACGATCGTCTCCAGGCCCTCGACGCCGGTGGCGGCGACGCCGTTGGCGACGGTGCCGTCCCAGCTCTTGCCGATCATGCCGGTGCGGCCGTTGGTCCAGTCGGCCTCGGCGCGCTCGGAGCCGGTGCGCGTGGTGTACGCCGTCGCGCGCCCGTTGAGCCAGTCGACGACGGCTTTCGCGGAGCGGACGTCGGACCGGCCGCCGACGTCGACGCAGCCGTCGGAGCGGTTGGTTCCGGCCAGGTCGACGCCGACGAAGGCGTAGCCGCGCGGCACGAAGTAGTTGTCGTAGTACAGCGGCATCCCGACGACGTCGCCGTCGGCGTCGTACGTCTTCTTCTGGCTCTCGTTGCCGCGCCCGCAGCAGGAGTAGTACGGGCTGGCCTCCATGATGACCGGGATCTTACGGCCCCGCAGGGCGGGTTCGCGCGGGCGGACGATGTCGACGGCGACGCGGTCGCCGCGGCCGTCGCCGTCCCCGTCGAGTCCGGTGTCCACCCAGACGGCCTCGCGGATGGCGTTCGCGTAGGAGTGGACGGGCCTGCTCTCGCGCGGGGCGGCCTCGGCGGCGGTCGGCGAGAGGAGGGTGGCCAGCAGGGCGGCCAGGGCCGCGGGCGCGAGCGGTCTCCAGTTCGTGAAGCGCGTGCGTGTCGGCATGGGCGGACGTTACATCGGTCAACTGCGGTAAAGAAGAGGGCCTGTGGTCACGGGAGAGGGGTGGCGGCCGCCGTTCCGGCGGGCCCCCGTGCGCAGTTGACGACGTGTCAGCCATGTCGCGGCGGGACGCGGACGAACAGGGGGCCGCATCGCTCGTCTGCGCCGGTCGGCCGCTACTGCGTGAGCTTCGCCAGCTCCTCGTCGGCCGTGCGGCCGGCCCGGCGGCGGACGCCGAACCAGCCGGCGACCAGCAGCACCGCGAGGACGGGGACGAGCAGCAGCGTCTTGCGGCCGACGTCGGGGTCGTTCCACATCATGCCGAGGCAGCCCAGCAGGAACGCGATGGTGGCGAGCTCCGTGACGGGGCTGCCGGGGAGCCGGAAGTGCGGTCGCTCCACCAGGCCCGCCTTCGCGCGGCGGACGAAGATCATGTGGCAGATCATGATGATCACCCAGGTGGAGATGATGCCGAGGGAGGCGACGTTCAGCACGATCTCGAACGCGTGGGCGGGCACCAGGAAGTTCAGGCCGACGCCGAGCACGCACACCCCGCAGGTCAGCAGGATGCCGCCGTAGGGGACCTGGCTGCGGTTCATCACGGCGGTGAACTTCGGCGCGGAGCCGGCCATCGCCATGGAGCGCAGGATGCGGCCGGTGGAGTACAGGCCGGAGTTCAGCGACGACATGGCCGCGGTGAGGACGACGAGGTTCATCACGTCGCCGGCCGCGGGGACGCCGATGCCGGACAGCACGGTGACGAAGGGGCTCTCGTCGCCCGAGTAGGCGGAGCCGGGCAGCAGCAGGGCCAGCAGGACGACCGAGCCGACGTAGAACAGGGCGACGCGCCACATGATGGAGTTCACCGCGCGCGGGACGACCTTGTGGGGCTCGGCGGTCTCGCCGGCGGCGACGCCGACCAGTTCCAGGGCCGCGTAGGCGAAAATGACGCCCTGCATGACGAGGACGACGGGCAGTACCCCGTGCGGGAGGACGCCGCCGTTGTCCGTGATCAGGCTCAGGCCCGGGGTGTGGCCGGCCACCTCGCGCCCGGTGGCCAGCAGGAAGATGCCGATGAGCATGAAGCCGACCAGGGTGGCGACCTTGACGATCGCGAACCAGAACTCCATCTCGCCGAAGATCTTCACCGAGATCAGGTTCACCGCGAGCACCACGGCGAGGGCGATCAGCGCCAGCACCCACTGGGGGACGCTGGTGAACATGCTCCAGTAGTGCGTGTACACCGCGACGGCGGTGATGTCGGCGATACCGGTCGTCGACCAGTTCAGGAAGTACATCCAGCCGGCGACATAGGCGCCCTTCTCCCCGAGGAACTCGCGCGCGTACGACACGAAGGACCCCGACGAGGGCCGGTACAGCACCAGTTCGCCCAGCGCCTTGACCACGAAGAAGGCGAAGACGCCGCAGACCAGGTAGGCGATCGCGAGGGCCGGGCCCGCGTCCCGCAGACGCCCTCCGGCGCCGAGGAACAGGCCGGTGCCGATGGCACCGCCGATGGCGATCATGTTGATGTGCCGGGCCTTGAGGCCCTTGCTGTAGCCGGCGTCGCCCGCGTCCGCGGGCGTCGCGGTCGCCCGGGGATGGTCGGCGACCTGTGCCGTGTCCACGGCGTCCTTGCTCACGGGTGGTTCCACTCTCTGCGCCCGGACGCGATGAGCCCGGGACGTCCGAACGTGCCATGGCCCGCACCACCCTGTAAGCGGCACAGACCAAGAGAGCACCTTCCCACACCTCACGCGCCCCACACGGTGGCTGATGTCACAGAGCGTGACTTCTCACATGATCCGTTCCGGGGTCCGCGGCGGTTTCACAGTGTTGGTGAGACAGCGATACTGCTGCACATGGAGAGCCATGCCGAGGAGCTGACCCTGACGGTCGACGAGCTGGCCGCGCAGGCGGGCGTGACGGTGCGCACGGTCCGCTTCTACAGCACCAAGGGGCTGCTGCCGCCGCCCGCGATCGGGCCGCGCAGGGTCGGCCACTACGGGCGTGGGCACCTGGCCCGGCTCGCGCTCATCGAGGAGCTGCGGGGGCAGGGGATGACGCTGGCCGGCATCGAGCGGTACCTCCAGCGGTTGCCGCCGGGGCTGAGTGCGCACGACCTGGCCATCCACCGCGCGGTGGTGGCCTCCTGGGCGCCCGACTCCCAGGAGACGCTGACCGTCGAGGAGCTGCGGCGGCGGGCCGGGCGGGCGCTGGACGACGACGCCCTGGACCGGCTGACGGCGATGGACGTGGTGCGGCCCGTGCCCGGCGGCTACCGGGTCGACCTCGGCATGCTGCGGCTCGGGGTGCGCCTGCTGGACGTGCCGCTGTCGCAGGAGGCGATCGTGACGGCGCGCAAGGTCCTCATGGAGCACTCGCGCGCCGCGGCGCACGAACTCTCCCGGCTCCTGCGCGACGAGGTCTCCGAGCGCGACGCCCGGGACGTGAGGTCCCTGTCGGCGCACATGCAGCCCCTGGTGGTGCAGGCGCTGCTGACCACGTTCCAGCGGTCGCTGCGGGAAGAGCTGGGCGAGTGGCTCACCCGGCCGGACGGGGACGACCGGCCGGACGGCCATGACCGGCCGGACGGGGACGACCGGTAACCCGGAGACGGCCAGTCGTCCGGCGGCAACCGGTCACCCGGAGACGACCGGTCTTCACCGGGTGACGACCGGGCGCCCGGAGACGGCCGTTCACCGGGTGACCGGCCGTTCACCGGATGACGGGCGTTCACCGGGCCGAGTCGGTGAAGACCTCTCCCCTCTCCGCCTTCTCCACCAGCAGCGCCGGCGGCTGGAACCGGTCGCCGTAGCGCTCGGCCAGCTCGCGGGCGCGGGCCACGAAGGCGGGCAGCCCCCTGCCCGCCCCGGCGTGGCCGTCGTAGCCGTTGATGTACTGGAGCACGCCGCCGGTCCAGCCCGGGAAACCGATGCCGAGGATCGAGCCGATGTTGGCGTCGGCGACGGACGTCAGCACGCCCTCCTCCAGGAGCCGGACGGTGTCCAGCGCCTCCGCGAACAGCATGCGCTCCTGCATGTCCCGGAACGGGATCTCGTGCCCCGGCTTGGTGAAGTGCTCGCGCAGGCCCGGCCACAGGCCCGTGCGCGTGCCGTCCTCGCCGTACTCGTAGAAGCCGGCACCGCCGCTGCGGCCCGGGCGGCCGAACTCGTCGACCATACGGTCGATGACGGCTTCGGCCGGGTGCGGTGTCCAGGTGCCACCCGCCTCCTCGACGGCCCGCCTGGTCTCGGCCCGGATCTTGCGGGGCAGGGTGAGCGTCAGCTCGTCCATCAGGGACAGCACCTTGGCCGGGTAGCCGGCCTGGGCGGCGGCCTGCTCCACGGAGGCGGGCTCGATGCCCTCGCCGACCATGGCGACGCCCTCGTTGATGAAGTGGCCGATGACGCGGGAGGTGAAGAAGCCCCGCGAGTCGTTGACGACGATCGGCGTCTTGTTGATCTGCCGGACCAGGTCGAAGGCGCGGGCGAGGGCCTCTTCGCCGGTGCGCTCGCCCTTGATGATCTCCACCAGCGGCATCTTGTCGACGGGCGAGAAGAAGTGCAGCCCGATGAAATCGGCCTGGCGCTGGACGCCCTCGGCGAGTGCGGTGATGGGCAGGGTGGAGGTGTTGGAGCACAGCAGCGCGTCGGGGGCGACGACCTGCTCGACCTCCTGGAAGACCTTGTGCTTGAGCGAGGTGTCCTCGAACACGGCCTCGATCACCGCGTCGCAGCCGGCCAGGTCGGCGGTCTCGGCGGTGGGCGTGATGCGGGCGAGCAGCGCGTCGGCCTTCTCCTGTGTCGTGCGGCCCTTGGCGACGGCCTTGGCGCACAGCTTCTCGGAGTAGCCCTTGCCCTTGGCCGCCGCTTCGAGGGACACGTCCTTCAGGAGCACCTCGATGCCGGCGCGGGCGCAGGAGTAGGCGATGCCGGCGCCCATCATGCCGGCGCCGAGGACGGCGACCTTGCGGACCTTTCGGGCCTCGATGCCCTGGGGGCGGTTGGCGCCGGAGTTGACGGCCTGGAGGTCGAAGAAGAAGGCCTGGATCATGTTCTTCGACGTCTGTCCGGCGGCCAGCTCCACGAAGTAGCGGGCCTCGATCACCTGGGCGGTCTCGAAGTCCACCTGGGCGCCCTCGACGGCGGCGGCCATGATGTTGCGCGGCGCCGGGTAGGGGGCGCCGTTCGTCTGCTTGCGCAGGTTGGCCGGGAAGGCGGGGAGGTTGGCCGCGAACTTGGGGTTGCTCGGGGTGCCGCCCGGGATGCGGTAGCCGGGCCGGTCCCAGGGCTGGGCGGACTCGGGGTGGGCGTCGATGAAGGCGCGGGCCTTGGCCAGCATCTCCTCGGGGCTGTCGGCGACCTCGTGGACCAGGCCGTTGTCCAGGGCGCGGCGCGGGTTGTACTGCTGCCCCTGGAGCAGCACCTTCAGCAGCGCGTCGGTGATGCCGAGGAGCCGGACGGTGCGGACGACGCCGCCGCCTCCGGGGAGCAGGCCGAGGGTGACCTCGGGACAGCCGATCTTGGAGCCGGGGGCGTCGAGGGCGACGCGGTGGTGGCAGGCGAGGGCGATCTCGTAGCCGCCGCCGAGCGCGGCGCCGTTCATGGCGGCGACGACGGGCTTGCCGAGGGTCTCGATGCGGCGCAGGTTCCGCTTGATCGCCATGCCGCCGTCGAACAGCTCCTGGGCGGTCTCCGGGGTGACGCGGATCAGGTCGCGCAGGTCGCCGCCGGCGAAGAAGGTCTTCTTGGCGGAGGTGACGATGACGCCGCGGATCGTGTCCTTCTCGGCCTCCAGGCGGTCGGCGACCGCGGCGAGCGACGCGCGGAACGCCTGGTTCATGGTGTTCGCGGACTGGTTCGGGTCGTCCAGCACGAGGGTGACGACGCCGGTGTCGTCCTGCTCCCAGCGGATGGTGGTGGACTCGGTGCTCATGCGGGTGTGCTCCAGGTGATCCGTCGGGAGGGGGTCAGATGCGCTCGACGATGGTGGCGATGCCCATGCCGCCGCCCACGCACAGGGTGGCGAGGCCGTACCGCTTGTCCTGGCGCTCCAGTTCGTCGACGAGCGTGCCGAGGATCATCGCGCCGGTGGCGCCGAGCGGGTGGCCGAGGGCGATCGCGCCGCCGTTGACGTTCACCTTGTCCAGGCTCAGGCCCATGTCCTTGACGAAGCGCAGGACCACCGCGGCGAAGGCCTCGTTGATCTCGACCAGGTCGATGTCGTCGATGGTCAGTCCGGCCTTGGCGAGCGCCTTGCGGGTGGCGGGCGCGGGGCCGGTCAGCATGATGGTGGGCTCGGAGCCGGACACGGCGGCGGAGACGATCCGCGCGCGGGGCGTGAGGCCGTGGCGCTCGCCGGCCTCCTTGGAGCCGATCGCGACCAGTGAGGCGCCGTCGACGATGCCGGAGGAGTTGCCCGCGTGGTGGACGTGGTCGATCTTCTCCACCCAGTGGTACTTCTGGAGCGCCACGGCGTCGAAGCCGCCCAGCTCGCCGATGTCGGCGAAGGACGGCTTGAGCCCCGCCAGGGAGTCGGCGGTGGTGCCGGGGCGCATGTGCTCGTCGTGGTCGAGGACGGTCAGGCCGCTGCGGTCCTTCACCGGCACCACGGAGCGCTCGAAGCGGCCCTCCTTCCAGGCCGTGGCCGCCCGCTCCTGGGACAGGGCCGCGTACTCGTCGACGTCCCGGCGGGAGAAGCCCTCGATGGTGGCGATCAGGTCGGCGCCGATGCCCTGCGGGACGAAGTTGGTGGCGAGGTTGGTCATCGGGTCGTTGAACCAGGCGCCGCCGTCGGAGGCCATCGGCACCCGGGACATGGACTCGACGCCGCCCGCGAGGACCAGGTCCTCCCAGCCGGAGCGCACCTTGGCGGCGGCCAGGTTGACGGCCTCCAGGCCCGAAGCGCAGAAGCGGTTCTCCTGCACGCCGGCCACCGTGTCGGGCAATCCGGCGGCGACGGCGGCGATCCGGGCGATGTCGGAGCCCTGGTCGCCGACGGGGCCGACCACGCCGAGCACGATGTCGTCGATCGCGGCCGGGTCCAGGCCGGGGAACCGGGCGCGGATCTCGTGGATGAGGCCGACGACCAGGTCGACGGGCTTGGTGCCGTGCAGGGCGCCGCCTGCCTTGCCGCGTCCGCGCGGGGTGCGGATCGCGTCGTACACATACGCTTCGGTGGTCACTGGACGGCCTTTCGGTGAGGGTTGGTCGAGCGAGCGGGTCGGTCGGGCGGCGATGCCGGCAGGGGCAGGTCCCAGTCGCGGGTCACGGCCTCGGTGTCGGCGCCCGGCCGGACGGGGCCGGTGCGCACGGCGGTGGGGGTCGCGGAGAAGCGGGGCGCGGGGGCGGGCTGGGTGAGGCCGCCGTGGTCGGTGAAGGTGCCGCGGGCGGCGAGGTGCGGGTGGTGCGGGGCCTCGCGCAGGGACAGCACCGGGGCGACGCAGGCGTCGGAGTCCGCGAAGACGGCCGTCCACTCCTGACGGGTGCGGGACGCGAAGCGGGCGGCGATCGCCTCGCGCAGTTCGCCCCAGCGGGCCGGGTCGTCGCGGGCCGCGGCCTGCTCGGGGATGCCGAGGCGGGTCATGAACTCCTCGTAGAACTGCGGCTCCAGCGCTCCGACCGCCATGTACTGCCCGTCGGCCGTCGCGTAGGTGCCGTAGAACGGGCAGCCGCCGTCGAAGAGGTTGGCGCCGCGCCGGTCCTGCCAGCCGCCGGCGGCCAGCATGCCGTGGATCATCGCGGAGAGGTGGGCGGCGCCGTCGACGATGGCGGCGTCCACGACCTGGCCGGTGCCGGTGGCGCGGGCGTGGTGGAGGGCGGCGAGGACGCCGACGACCAGGTAGAGGGAGCCGCCCGCGTAGTCGCCGAGGAGGTTGGCGGGGACGGCCGGCGGCTCGTCGGGGCGGCCGATCATGCCGAGGGTGCCGGTGAGCGCGAGGTAGGAGATGTCGTGGCCGGCCCGCGGGGCGAGGGGGCCGTCCTGTCCCCAGCCGGTCATCCGGCCGTAGACCAGGCGGGGGTTGCGGGCGTGGCAGGGCCCGGGGCCGACGCCGAGCCGCTCGGCGACGCCGGGGCGGTAGCCCTCGATCAGCACGTCGGCGCGGGCGGCCAGGTCGAGGACGCGGGCGGGTCCGTCGGGGGCCTTGAGGTCGACGATCACCGAGCGCTTGTTGCGGTTGGTGACGTCGTACGCCGGGTCGATCCCGAGGGCGGGGCCGCCGGGGCGGTCGACGCGGACCACGTCGGCGCCGAGGTCGGCGAGGAGCATGGCGGCGAAGGGGCCGGGCCCGATGCCGGCCAGCTCGACCACCCGCACGCCGGCGAGCGGGCCGTGCGGTGGCGGCGCCGGCGCCGTGCGCGGCTCCGACGCGGGTCGTGCGGTGCGTCCCATGGTCCGTCCCGTGGTCGGTCCGGTGGTCATCCCGCCCCCAGTGTGTGACACAACTGATGTAACACCGGTGATGCTAGGAACACGCTCCGGTCGGCACAAGGGCCGAGCGAGCAAGCGCTTAGCCAATTATGCGCCGAGCATCCCGCGCCGAGCGTTTCCGTCACGGCCCCGCCACCGGTCCGCGCACCGAGGCAGGCGGCCACCGGGGGCCGCGGTGCGGGGTCAGCCGGCATCCAGTTCCGCCGTCAAACGCTTCGGGGCGATGGCGCGGTAGCTCTCCTCCACCCAGTCGCACAGCAGCTCGGCGACCGGTGCCCCCCTCTCCTCCAGCGGGATCCGCACCCACCCGGCCCGGCCCAGTCCGTACCCGGCGGGCTCGGCGCCGGGGCAGGTCAGGGCGTGCGCGTGCGCCTCCTCGTCCGTGAGTTTGACGGTGATGCCGAGCGGATGGCTGCCGTCGTCGACGCCGAGGAAGACGAAGACCTTCCCGCCGGCCTTCGCCACGGACTCGCCCCAGGGGAAGTCCTCGACGGCACTCGGCAGACCGAGGGCGAACTCGCGCACTTCCTCCCACTTCTTCAGTGCGCTGCTGGGCACGGCCACCTGCCACCTCCGGGCTCGTCGTCGAAGCTCCGCACCCCTCACGCTAGCCTCGGCCACCGACAACGGCGCGTGCTGCGGCGCGCGGAACGGCGGAGGATGTCATGAGCAGGTCGGACAGGCAGGACCGTCCGTACGACGTCGTGCTCTTCGGGGCGACGGGGTTCGTCGGCGAGCTGACCGCGCGGTACCTGGCGGCGCACGCGCCCGAAGGGCTGCGCTGGGCGATCGCCGGCCGCGACGAGGGCAGGCTGCGACGGCTGCGCGAGCGGCTGCCCGGCACCGGTGAGGTGGGCGTGCTGCGGGCCGACTCCGCCGACCCGGCCTCGCTGCGGGCCCTCGCGGAGCAGACGCGCGTGCTGGCCACGACGGTGGGCCCCTACGTGGTGCACGGGGAGGGACTCGTCGCCGCCTGCGCGGACGCCGGCACCGACTGTCTCGACCTCACCGGCGAGCCGGAGTTCATCGACCTGATGTACGTCCGCCACGACGCCCGCGCGCGGGAGACCGGCGCCCGCCTGGTGCACGCCTGCGGCTTCGACTCGGTCCCGCACGACCTGGGCGTGTACTTCACCGTCCGGCAGCTGCCGGAGGGCGTGCCGCTGCGCGTCGACGGTTTCGTGACCGCGAACGCCATGTTCTCCGGCGGTACGTTCGCCTCCGCGCTGGGCCAGTTCGCCCGCGGACGGCAGATGGCGGCGGCCGCGCGGGAGCGCCGCCGGCACGAGCCGCGCCTGGTGGGCCGGCGGGCGACGACGCCGACCGGGGCGCCCCGGTTCGCCGGGGAGATCGGCGCCTGGGCGCTGCCGCTGCCGACCGTGGACCCGCAGATCGTGCGCCGCTCCGCCAGGGCGCTGGAGCGCTACGGCCCCGACTTCCGCTACCGGCACTACGCGGCCGTGCGGCACCTGCCGGTCGCCGTGGGCGGGGTGGCCGGCCTGGGTGCGCTGGTGGCGGCGGCGCAACTGCCCGCGGCCCGGCGCTGGTTGTCCGGCCGGCTCAAGCCCGGCGACGGGCCGAGTGCCGAGCGGCGGGCGAAGAGCTGGTTCTCGGTCAGGTTCGTGGGCGAGGGCGGCGGCCGGCGGGTGTTCACCGAGGTCGCGGGCGGCGACCCCGGGTACGACGAGACGGCCAAGATGTTCGCCGAGTCGGCGTTGTGCCTCGCCCTGGACGACCTGCCGCCGACGTCCGGGCAGGTCACGACGGCGGTGGCGATGGGCGACGCGCTGATCGACCGGCTGCGCGCGGCGGGCCTGCGCTTCCGGGTCGCGGCGACCCGCTGAGGTGCCGCCGCGCGGCACCGCTCACCCCGCCGTGGCGTAGACGGCGATGGTGTAGATCATCCCGCCGATCCAGCCCACCCCCGCCAGGACGCCGAGCACGAGCGCCACGACGACGGCGCGCTCCACGGGCCGGCGGGGGTGGGCTGCGGGCTTCGGGGCACGGTGTGTCGTCATGCGGCCAGGCTGCCCGGACCCGCCGCGCCGGCACATCCGTACGGATACTCAGGGCGGTCTGGTACTCAGGGCGGTCCGCTAGGGGGGCTGGGGGGCACTCCCCCGGGGGCTTCCCCTGCCGTTTGAAGGTTCGTCCCGGCCTGCTCCCCAGCCGTCGGGGTGCGCGGGCGCAGAAGTGCCAACAAGGAGTTCAATGAAACCCTTGAAGGTATGAGATTCCTGCTTGAAGTCTCCATGGACGACGACGCACTGACCGAGGACCCGGCGGGCGAACTCGGGCGGATCCTGCGCTACTGGGGCGGCAACCTGAAGCACTACGCCCTCGAGCCGGGCGACGGCGGCCCCGTCTACGACTCCCGGTACCGGGAGGTGGGCCGCTGGACCGTCGAGGACCGGGAACGTCAGCCGGAGTAGAGGGCCCGGCTCAGCGCCCTGCGGCACAGGGCGTCCGCCCTGCGGGTGGTCTCCGGGAGCCGGTAGCGCGGTGTCAGCGCGAGCGTGTGCGCACAGGCGTTGTCCAGATCCGTCCGGTGCCCGACGGAGACGAACACCGGCTTGACGGCGTCCCTCGTGCGCAGGGCGCGGCCGACCTCCTCGGCGCCCTCCCGCAGCGGCGACGCGCTGCCGCGCGGGGCGTCCGGATCGTCGTACACGAAGGTGAACGGGTTCTTCGCCACCCCGATGGTGGGCAGGCCGGTGAGGACGCCGAGGTGGCTGGCGAGGCCGAAGCGGCGCGGGTGGGCGCGGCCGTAGCCGTCGCAGACCACGAGGCCGGGCGGCCGTCCCAGCGCGTCCAGGGCGGCGAGGACGGTCGGGATCTCGCGGAAGGCGAGCAGTCCGGGCACGTACGGGAAGGAGACCTGTCCGACGGCGGTGGCCTCGGCGACCACCGTGAGCGTCGCCGCGTCCAGGACGACGGCCGCGGCGGCGACGACGTCCCGCTCGTCGTCGTAGGCCACGTCGACGCCGGTGACATGGCCGGTGCCGGGCGGCGGGCCCGGTTCGTCGAGCACCACGCGTGCCCGCAGTTCGTCCTGGACGGCGCGGGCCTGTGCCTCGGTGGCCGGCCAGTCCTCGGGAATGCGTACGGTCGTCATGGTGGCCACGAGCCTACGCGGAAGCGTGCGTTCGGGTGACCGCCGCTCCCCGGCCGGGCGCCCGGGGCACAGCCGGAGATCCGGGGGGGGGGACGCGGCCGGAGATACGGGTGGGGCACAGCCGGAGATCCGGGGCGCCGGATGTCCAGGCACGGCGACCCCCGCGACGGCGGGAAGTCCGACACCGTCACGGGGGGCCGTGCGGCCGGTGGGCCGGGGCCGGGCGGCGCGGCGCGGCCTCACTTGCCCAGCGCGCGCTGCAACTCGCTCTTGTTCATGTTCGAACGGCCGGAGATGTCGCGGCGCTTGGCCTCCTGGTACAGCTCGTCGTACGTCTGCCCCGCCGAGCCCTGGCCCGACCGCTCGCCGCCCCGCTTGCTCGGGGACTTCCCGCGCGTCGAGGACTTGCTCGCGGTCTTCGACTCGCCGGACCGGGCGCGCTCCTTGTTGACCGTCCGGGCGGCCATCTCCTTGGCCCGGCCGGTGCCGGCGCCGCGCTCCTGGGCGCTCTCCTTGATGTGCTCGTACTGCCGCTCCCGTTTGGAGCTGGATCCGCGTGGCATGTCCGTTCACTCCTTTTCACCGTCACCTATGCGAACGGATACCCACGTTACGGACAAACAGGGCACCCCGCGCGGCGGCAAGTGCCGCGCGGGGCACGCGAGGAGAGGCCGGTCACTCGGCTCCCGCGCCGAGCATGAACCCGGTGACAGAGGTCACTCGCCACTGGTGTGCACGGATCGGCCCGTTCCGTCGTCTTTCCCAGTGCCCGGCCCGTCCGCCCGCCACGTCCGTCCAGCCGTCACGAGGGAGCAAGGCGTTGTCCACCGTCATCGAGCAGCCCGTCGAGGCGCGTCTCGTCGCCGCCGCGCCGCGCATGCCGACCATTCCCGCGATGCTCCACTACGACCGGCACGACCCGTTCGCCGTCCGGATGACCTTCCCGGCACCGGCCACACTGGAGGGCGTGGACGTGTGCTGGACCTTCTCCCGCGAACTGCTGGCCGCGGGCATGGAGGAGGCCGAGGGACACGGCGACGTACGGGTGCGGCCGTACGGGTACGACCGCACCGTGCTGGAGTTCCACGCCCCCGAGGGCACCGCCGTGGTCCACGTCCGTTCGGACGAGCTGCGCCGGTTCCTGAAGGCCACCAACGAACTGGTCCCCGTGGGCCTGGAGCACCTCCAGCTCGACCTGGACCACGAGCTCGCGGAGCTGATGCGCGGCACCTGCTGACCGCGCGGCCGGCCTCAGCGGCCCGTCGCGGCGGCGGCCCCGGCGCCCGCCGTGCCCAGCGCCGCGCACAGTTCGCCCAGGATCGTCCGCAGCCCGGGCCCGGCCACCGCACGGTCGGCCAGCTCCCCCAGCCGCTGCGCCCGGCGGGCGGGGTCGTCCCGCGCGGCACCCAGGGCGCGCAGTCCCGCGGCGGCACCCAGGGTGACCGCGGCGGCGTCGCGGGCGGGCACCCGCCCGGGCGGATGCGGGCCGGCCAGGACGCACCGGGCCTCCTCGTGCAGGGCGTCCACGGCCGCGGGCCGGGCCGGCACGTGCTCCACGGACGGGAAGACGCCGAGCACCCGCTTCTTCTCCGCGCGCAGCCACCCCTCGGCCACCAGCTGCTCCCGGACGGCGTCGAAGGTGATGCGCGTCCGCAGCGTCACCCAGGTGCGCCAGGGGCGCGGCAGTGACTCGCGGACCAGGTCCAGCAGGCCGTCCAGGACGGGGTCGCCGGTACGGGAGTCCAGGTCGGCGGGGGTGACGATGCCGTCGTCGTCCCGCAGCAGACCCCGCCGGGCCAGTTCCAGGAGCGCCCCGGCCCGCACCAGGCGGTCGGGGCGGGCGCCGGCCGTGGCCGCGGGCGGTGTGGTGTCCCAGGCCAGCAGGCAGAGCCGGGCCGGCAGCGAGAGCGGGCCATCGGTCACGGGGACTCCTTCTGCTCCGAACGCGGGAGCGGGACAAGGGGGGTTGACACTGCCGACGAGGCTCCTATACGCTGTACAGCGGTCCTGTTGCCGTCGATTGGAGAAGGACGTTGCTCGTCTGAGGTCCTGAGACACCGCGTCACACCTGAAGTGTGTGCGCAGCGTGCGACCTCGGCATCCGAGCCGTCCCCCGACGAGCAGGGCTTTCTCTCCGCCCCGGCCCGGTCTTCCGGCCTTGGGGCCTCCTCTCCTCGGCGGTTCTCCCCCGGTGGTCGCCCCCTTCGGTGTCTCGATACGCGTTTGCCCCTGATCGCTTCAAGCAACCGCGGAGGCCCGCATGCCTACTGCCATCAGCTGTACGTCCCTCTCCTTCGCCTGGCCCGACGGCACGACCGTCTTCGAAGGGCTCGACGCCGCCTTCGGCCCCGGCCGGACCGGACTCGTCGGCGTCAACGGTTCGGGCAAGTCCACCCTGTTGAAACTGATCGCCGGGGAGCTGGCCCCCGCCGACGGCTCCGTCCGGGTCGCCGGCGAACTCGGCTACCTCCCCCAGAACGTCACGCTCGACACCGCCCTGCGGGTCGACGCGGCGCTCGGCATCGCCGCACAGCGTGCCGCGCTGCACGCGATCGAGGCGGGCGACGTGGCCGAGGAGCACTTCGAGACCGTCGGCGACGACTGGGACGTCGAGGAGCGCGCCCTGGCCACGCTCGGCGAGCTCGGCCTCGGCCACATCGGCCTGGACCGCACGGTCGGCGAGCTGTCCGGCGGGGAGTCCGTGCTGCTCCGGCTGGCGGCGCTGCTGCTGCGCCGGCCGGACGTCCTCCTGCTGGACGAGCCGACCAACAACCTCGACGTCTACGCGCGGCGGCGGCTCCACGCGGCCGTCGCGTCCTGGCCCGGGGTCATGATCGTGGTCAGCCACGACCGGGAGCTGCTGGAGCTGGTCGACCAGATCGCCGACCTGCGCTCCGGCGAGCTGACCTGGTACGGCGGGAACTTCTCGGCGTACGAGGAGGCCCTCGCCGTCGAGCAGGAGGCGGCCGAGCGCATGGTGCGGGTCGCCGAGGCCGACCTGCGCAAACAGAAGAAGGAGCTGGCCGACGCCCACGTCAAGCTGGCCCGCCGCAAGCGGTACGGCCAGAAGATGTGGGACACCAAGCGCGAGCCCAAGGTCGTCATGGGCGAACGCAAACGCCAGGCCCAGGTGGCGGCCGGCAAGCACCGCATCATGCACGAGGAGAAACTCGCCGAGGCCAAGGAGCGGCTCGACGAGGCGGCGGAGGCGGTCCGGGACGACGACGAGATCCGCGTCGACCTGCCGTACACGGCCGTCCCCGCCGGCCGCACCGTGCTCACCCTGCGGAACCTGGAACTCGCCTACGGGGCCCGGGCGGAAGGAGGTCTGGATGTCCACGGTCCGGAGCGGATCGCGCTGATCGGGCGCAACGGCGCGGGCAAGACCACGCTGCTGCGCACCATCGCCGGGGACCTTGAACCGGTGGCGGGCGAGGCGACGGCCCATGTGCCGCTGCGCTTCCTGCCGCAGCGCCTGGACGTGCTCGACGGCGACCTGAGCGTCGCCGAGAACGTGGCCCGGTTCGCCCCGGGCGCCACCAACAACCGGATCCGGGCCCGGCTCGCCCGCTTCCTGTTCCGGGGCGCCCGCGCCGACCAGAAGGCGGCGACGCTGTCGGGCGGCGAACGCTTCCGGGCGGCCCTGGCCGCGCTGATGCTCGCCGAGCCGGCGCCGCAGCTGCTGATGCTGGACGAGCCGACGAACAACCTGGACCTGGCGAGCGTACGGCAGCTCACCTCGGCCATGGAGTCGTACGAGGGCGCGCTGCTGGTCGCCAGCCACGACCTGCCGTTCCTGGAGTCCATCGGCATCACCCGCTGGCTGCTGATGGAGGAGGGAGAACTGAAGGAAATCACGCCAGAAGCTGTCGGGTTTCCCGCCTAGCGTCGCCGGCATGAGCGACGGCACGCATGAGTTCATCACCATCACCGGGGCCCGGGAGAACAACCTCAAGGACGTCACCCTCCGCATCCCGAAGGGCCGGCTGACCGTGTTCACCGGCGTTTCGGGATCGGGGAAGTCCTCGGTCGTGTTCGACACGATCGCGGTGGAGTCCCAGCGCCAGCTGAACGAGACGTACACCTGGTTCATCCGCAACCGGCTGCCCAAGTACGAGCGGCCGCACGCGGACGAGCTGTCGGACCTGACCCCCGCGATCGTCGTCGACCAGCGGCCGGTCGCGGGGCACTCCCGGTCCACCGTCGGCACGATGACGGACGTCCACTCGGTGCTGCGGGTGCTGTTCTCCCGGCACGGCACCCCCGGCGCCGGACCGGCGACGGCGTACTCGTTCAACGACCCGTCGGGCATGTGCCCCGGCTGCGACGGGCTCGGCCGGACGGTACGGCCCGACTGGGACCGCATCCTCGACCCGGACCGGTCGCTGGCCGGCGGAGCGGTCCGCTTCCCGCCGTTCGCGGCGGGGACCTGGCAGGGGCAGGCCTACACCAACAGCGACGAGCTGGACCCGGACAAGCCGGTCGGCAGGTTCACGGAGGCCGAGCGCGCGTTCCTGATGCGCGGGCGGCCCGGCAGCAAGGTCACCGTGCGGGGCACCGGCGGCACCTGGACCACCGAGTACGAGGGGCTCGCCGACCGGTTCGAACGGCTGTACCTGAAGCGGGACCTGTCGGCGATGAGCGAGAAGACCCGGGAACTCGTCCGGCAGTTCCTCGTCGAGGGCACCTGCGCCACCTGCGAGGGCGCCCGGCTGAACGCCGCGGCGCTGGCGAGCCGCATCGGCGGCCGGTCGATCGCCGACTGCGCCCGGATGCAGGTCACCGACCTGATCACCGTACTGAAGGAGATCGACGACCCGGTGGCCCGGCCGATCGCCCGGGCCGCCGTGACCGCGCTGGAGCGCATCGAGGCGATCGGGCTCGGCTATCTCAGCCTGGACCGGGAGACGTCCACGCTGTCCGGCGGCGAGGGGCAGCGGCTGAAGACCGTGCGGCACCTCGGCTCCAGCCTGACCGGGATGACGTACGTCTTCGACGAGCCCAGCGTCGGGCTGCACCCGCGCGATGTCGGCCGCCTCGGCGACCTGCTGCTGCGCCTGCGTGACAAGGGCAACACGGTGCTGGTCGTGGAGCACGACCCGGACGTCGTCCGGCTCGCCGACCATGTCGTGGACATGGGTCCGCGGGCCGGCGCGGACGGCGGCCGGGTGGTGTTCGAGGGGACGCCGCGGGAACTGGCCCGCGCCGACACGCTCACCGGCCGGTGCCTGGGCCGGCGCACCGCGGTGAAACCGGCGCCGCGCACCCCGGCCGGCGGGCTGTGGGTGAAGGGGGCCGGCCGGCACAACCTGCGGGACGTGACGGTGGAGTTCCCGACGGGGGTGCTGACCGCGGTGACCGGGGTCGCCGGGTCGGGCAAGAGCACGCTGGTCGCGGAGTTCACCGCCGCCCACCCCGGTACCGTGGTGGTCGACCAGTCCGCCATCGGGATCTCGGCGCGGTCCACCCCGGCGACCTACCTGGGGATCATGGACACCGTACGGAAGATCTTCGCGCGCGAGACGGGCACCGATCCGGGGCTGTTCAGCTTCAACTCGGCGGGCGCCTGCCCGGCCTGCGAGGGCCGCGGGATCATCTGCACGGACCTCGCCTTCATGGACCCGGTGACGACGACGTGCCAGGCGTGCGAGGGGCGGCGCTTCCGGGACGAGGTGCTGCGGCTGACGGTGGCCGGCAGGTCCGTCGCGGACGTGCTGGAGATGACCGCGGGCGAGGCCCTGGACTTCTTCGCCGACCGGGGCGTACGGCGCCGACTGCGCTCCCTGCACGACGTCGGACTCACGTACCTCACCCTCGGCCAGCCGCTCTCCACGCTCTCCGGCGGGGAGAGGCAGCGCATCAAGCTGGCCACGCGCCTGCACCGCACCGGCGCCGTGTACGTCCTGGACGAGCCGACGACCGGCCTGCACATGTCGGACGTCGACGGGCTCCTCGCCCTGCTGGACCGGCTGGTCGACGCCGGCAACACGGTCGTGGTCGTCGAGCACAGCCTCGACGTGGTGGCGCACGCCGACTGGGTGATCGACCTCGGTCCGGACGGGGGCCGGGACGGCGGCCGGGTGATCTTCGAGGGCACCCCGCAGGACCTGCTCACCGCCCGGGGCAGCACTACCGGCGAGTATCTCAGGAGGGCCACGGCCCGCTGACGGGGGTTTCGTCCGCGCGGGCGGGCACTGCATGATGGCGGACCGGCGCCGCACCACCGGGCGCCGGTCCAGTCACCCCGATACGGAGACCCGCACGTGCCCAGCAAGAAGGCCCTCGTCCGCCGCCCCAGCCCGCGCCTCGCCGAGGGGCTGGTGACGCACATCGAGCGGGAGAAGGCCGACCGCGACCTCGCGGTCGAGCAGTGGGAGGCGTACGTGAGCGCGCTGCGCGCCCACGGCTGGGAGACGCTGGAGGTCGACCCGGCCGACGACTGCCCGGACTCGGTGTTCGTCGAGGACACCGTGGTCATGTACAAGAACGTCGCCCTGATCACCCGGCCCGGCGCCGAGTCCCGCCGGGCGGAGACCGCCGGCGTCGAGGAGGCGGTGGCGCGGCTGGGCTGCTCGGTGAACTGGATCTGGGAGCCGGGCACCCTGGACGGCGGTGACGTGCTCAAGATCGGCGACACGGTCTACGTCGGCCGCGGCGGGCGCACCAACGCGGCCGGCGTCCAGCAGCTGCGGGCGGCCTTCGAACCGCTGGGCGCGCGGGTCGTCGCCGTGCCCGTGAGCAAGGTGCTGCATCTGAAGTCGGCGGTGACGGCGCTGCCGGACGGGACCGTCGTCGGGCACATCCCGAGGATGGACGCGCCCTCGCTGTTCCCCCGGTTCCTGCCGGTGCCCGAGGAGTCCGGCGCGCACGTGGTACTGCTCGGCGGCGACAAGCTGCTGATGGCGGCGAGCGCGCCGCGGACGGCGGAGCTGTACGCCGATCTCGGCCATGAGCCGGTGGTGGTGGACATCAGCGAGTTCGAAAAGCTCGAGGGGTGTGTGACCTGCCTCTCGGTACGCATGCGGGAGCTGTACGCCTGACGGCTCACCCTCCTGCATCCGGGCCCCGGGACCTGCGGTTTCCGGGGCCTTTCCGTATCACGGACGCGGCGCTGATCAGCGGCCTTTACGCCGCGTTTAACCTACGGGGTCGTAACCTACGGCTTCGTAGCCTACGATCCCGTAAGTTCGGTCCGGCACCGCTCGCCGGGCCTCTCCGCTGTACCGCACGTCCCCTGGAGTTCACGTGACGATCACCTCTCCCCCTCTCGGTAGTTCCGCCGGCTGGACCGACGCCCGGTTGCTGTACGCGCTGGAGGAAGTGGTGGAGAAGGAACTCGACCGGCATCTGAAGGTCGCCAAGGACTGGATGCCGCACGAGTACGTGCCGTGGAGCGACGGCCGCAACTTCCCGGGCCAGTTCGAGGACGGCGAGGCCTGGGAGAAGGAGCAGTCCAAGGTCACCGAGATCGGCCGCATCGCCCTGGTCGTCAACCTGCTGACCGAGGACAACCTGCCCAGCTACCACCACGAGATCGCCAGCCTCTTCGGCCGCGACGGCGCCTGGGGCACCTGGGTGCACCGCTGGACCGCCGAGGAGGGCCGGCACGGCATCGTGATGCGGGACTACCTGCTCACCTCCCGCGCGGTCGACCCGGACAAGCTGGAGGCCTTCCGCATGGCCCACATGAGCGAGGGCTTCGAGTCGGACAACCGGCACTCGATGCTGCACTCGGTCGCCTACGTCGCCTTCCAGGAGCTGGCGACCCGCATCTCGCACCGCAACACCGGCCACCAGTCCGGCGACCCGGTCTGCGACCGCATGCTGGCCCGCATCGCGACCGACGAGAACCTGCACATGGTCTTCTACCGCAACCTGCTCAAGGCCGCCTTCGAGCTCGCGCCCGACCTGACGATGCAGGCCGTGCGGGACGTCGTCGTCAACTTCCGGATGCCCGGCCACGGCATCCCCGGCTTCGAGCGCGCCGCCGCGCAGATGGCCATCGGCGAGGTGTACAACCTGCGCATCCACCACGACGACGTGCTCCAGCCCGTCCTGCGCTTCCTGAAGATCATGGAGATCGACGGGCTCGGCCCCGAGGGCATGCAGGCGCAGGAGGAACTGGGCCTGTACATGGGCGGACTGGACGCCGAAGCCGCGAAGTTCGACGAGAGGCTGGCGGCCCGCAAGGCGCGGATGGCGGCGCGGGCGGCGGGCTGAGCCCCGCTCCCCCGCCACGGCGGACACCCCGGGCGGGCGGTCTAGCGCGGGGTGCGCCGCAGGGCCAGCCGTTCCTTCTCCGACAGGCCGCCCCAGACGCCGAAGCGCTCGTCGTGGTCGAGCGCGTACTCCAGACAGGCCGCCCGGATCGGGCAGAGGCCGCAGATCCGCTTGGCCTCGCGTACGGAGCTGCCGGGCTCGGGGAAGAAGAACTCCGCCCCGGTCTGCGCGCACAGCGCCTCGTCCTGCCAGACGAGGCCGGGCGCCGTGTTGGTGTCGATGTGCATGCCCGGGATCGTGCCGGTCGGCGAAAAACGTTCGATCAACGAGCGGTCAACGCCGCCCGGCACGGCCTCCGGCCCCACGATGGTCTCCCCTGCGCCCCGGCCACGCACGGCGGCGCGCGCAACGCGCCTTGCACCGCCGGCCCGCCCGCCCGCCACGGCTGATTCCGGCCGGCCGGTGCCGCTCAGGCCGAGGCGCGGCGGATCAGCGTGGTCGGGAGGACCACGCCGGCCGGACGGGCTGCCCCGGCGGTCCGCGGCACGGCGGTGCCCGGGGCGGCGGTTCCGTTCACGGCTGCGGCGCCGTGCCGGGCAGCCCCGGCGGCCGTCCCGCCGGCCGCCGCCGTCCCGTTGCCGGTGACGGCGTCGGCGTCGGCGTCGGCGTCGGCGTCGGCGGATTCCAGCCCGTGCAGGAGCAGGCGGGCCATCAGCCGGCCCATCTCCTCGATGTCCTGGCGGACCGTCGTCAGCGGCGGGTCCGTCTGCTCGGCGACCGGCAGCATGTCGTCGAAGCCCACCACGGCCACGTCGTCCGGCACCCGCCGCCCGTGCTCGCGCAGGACGCGCAGGGCGCCCGCGGCGGTGAGGTCGTTGGCCGCGAACACCGCGTCCAGGCCGGGACACCGCTCGAGCAGTTCCCGCATCGCCCGCTCACCGCCGGCGGGCGTGAAGTCGCCGTGCGCGACCAGCTCCGGGCCGGTGTCCGGCCGGACGTCCCGGAAGCCCGCCAGGCGGTCGGCGGCGGAGGTCTGGTCGAGGGGGCCGGTGATGTGCGCGACACGGGTGCGGCCGAGCCCGGCGAGGTGGCGCACGGCGGCCCGGGCCCCGCCGCGGTTGTCGCTGTCGACGTAGACCACCGCGTCGCCCCCGCCGTCGCCGTCGCTCCAGCCGGGCCGCCCGCCGAACACGGTCGGCACGCCGGCCCGCCGGATCAGCCCGGGCAGCGGGTCGTCGAGGTGCAGGGAGAAGACCAGGGCACCGTCGACGTGCCCGCCGGCCAGGTAGCGCCCGACGCGGGCGTGGTCCTCGCGGCCCTCGGTGAGCAGCAGCACGAGCTGGTTGTCGTGGGCCGTCAGCTCCTTGCTGATGCCGCGCAGCTGAAGGGCGAAGTAGGGATCGGCGAAGACCCGGGTCTCCGGTTCGGCGACCACGACGGCGACGGCGTCGTGCCGTCTCGTCACCAGGCTGCGGGCCGCCTGGTTGGGGACGTACCCGAGTTCCTCCACCGCGCGCCGCACCCGTTCCACGAGGGACTCACGGACGCCGGCGGTGCCGTTGACCACCCGGGACACGGTGGCCCGAGAGACCCCGGCCCGCGCGGCCACGGCCTCCAGCGTGGGACGCGGCGCGGTCTCGGTCACGAAGCGCTCCTCCTCGGCGGCTGCGGCCCAGGATAGCGCCGGGTCGCCGGTCAGCAGCGGGCGCCGCCGTCGGCACGGGCACCCCCGCGCTCAGTGCTCGTGCACCGGGTCCGCCCCGGTGTCCCGTCCCGCGCCGTGCGGATGGTGCGGCTCGTACCCCGGTATGGTCCCGTCGGCCTTCTTCACCAGGAACAGACCCACCATCCCCATGTCGGAGTGGCTCTGGACGTGGCAGTGGTACATCCACGCCCCGGCGCCCACGCCCTCCCCCGCGATCACCTGGAAGCCGAAGGAGTCCGCCGGTCCGCAGATCTTGTTGTCGACGACCTGACTGGGGTCGTCGGGGCCGGTGAGCATGCCGGTGCGGTTGTCCGCCCAGCGGTGCCCGTGCATGTGGAAGGTGTGGTAGAACTCGCCGTGCGTGATCACGATGAACTCGACGCGGTCCCCCACCGTGGCCTCGAAGTCGGGTCCGGTGTGCGGGTCGCGGTTGTTGATGAGCATGTCGTTGAAGACGACCGTGTGCGTGGCGTCCGGCAGGACGTCGCCCTTGCGGCGCACGATCACGGGGCCGTACAGGCCCTTGCGGATGCCGCCGGTGCCGTGTTCGGTGCCGACGACGTGGTCGTGGTAGTGCCAGTAGCCGGCGCTGCCCGCCCGCCAGGTGCCGTCCTTGCGGCGGCCGGGGGCGTGGGTGCGCCAGGTGTAGGTGCGGGTGCCGCCGGGCGGCACGTCGCTCTTGTTCATCCTGGTGCCGTCGCTGGAGATCTCGTAGTCCAGGCCGTGGACGTGCAGGCTGGCCGGGACGTCCATGGTGTTCTCGAGGGTGATGTGCACCGTGTCGCCCTCGTTCAGCTCGATCAGCGGGCCGGGGATCGCCGCCTTGCCCTTCTCGAAGCCGTAGCCCATCTGCCCGTCGGGCAGCTTCTCGGCGTAGAGCTTCAGGTGCCGCACCTCGCCCCCGGCCGGCGCCGTCTTGGCGGGGGCGGCGGGAGGCGGAGCGGCGGAGGACTCCTGCGTCAGCGACAACGATGTCGCGACGGCCGCGCCGCCCAGCAGCACTCGCCGGTTGAAGCCGCGTCTGTCCATGACGAACTCCCCACACTGGTACGGATGTTGCGGAGACAGGACCACTGATGGGCCGTCAAGAGCCGTGATGCGCCGAGGAGACGGTACCGGCCACCCCGTGGTTTATCCACAGTCAGGACAAAGTTCGGTGCAACTCGGTGATACCTATTGGCGGGACACGCAAAGCGGTCTACCTTCCTTGGCGCTGCTGCCGTGACCGAGGAGGTGCCCATGCACTTGCGAGGGTTGAGCGCGAGAAGAAGAAGGTGGGCGGCCGTCGCGACCGCCGGGTTCGTCGCCGGCGGGCTCCTGACGGGGCCCGCCGCCAGCGCGCGCCCGGCGCCCGAGCCGCCTTTGACAACGATGTCGATCAAGTCGCCGCCGGGCGGCGCCAACGTGCGGGTCCTGGTCTTCCACGGGTCCGCCGCGCCCGGTGAGGAGTCACCGCTGGTGAACGCCGGGATCGCGGCCATCGAGCGGATCGGGCTGTCCGGTCCGGCCGAGGAGCGCTTCCGCGTCGAGGCCACCGAGGACGCCTCGGTCTTCACCAGCGAGCGCAAGCTGGGGCGGTACAACGCGGTGGTCTTCCTGACCGGCGGCGGTGACGTCCTCAGCCCGGAGCAGGAGGCCGGGCTGGAGGCGTACATGGAGGCCGGCGGCGGGTTCGTCGGCATCCACGACGCGGCCCGCGCGGAGCCGTACTCGGACTGGTTCACGGGCCTGGTCGGCGCCCGGCCGGCCGCGTCGAGCCCGGCGACGGTCCAGCGGGCCACCGTCGAGGTCGGCGACCGCCGCCATCCGGCCACCAAGGACCTTCCCGTGCAGTGGAAGCGCCCCGACAAGTGGCTGAACTGGGCGGAGAACCCCTCCGGCGACGTGCACACCGTGGCCCGGGTGCGCGAGTCGACGTACCAGCCGGGCGAGGGCGCCAACGGCTGGGACCACCCGGTCAGCTGGTGCCGGGACTACGACGGCGGGCGGTCCTTCTACACCGGCATGGGCGGGACGGTGTCGTCGTACGACGAGACCGACTTCCGCGCGCACCTGCGCGGCGCGCTGCTGTGGACGACGCGCCTGGTGCGGGCCGACTGCAAGGCGACCATCACCGGCAACTACACGGCGGAGCGGCTCACCGAGCCCAACCAGCCGGGGCGGAACGACCAGATCGGCGAACCGCACGGCCTGGTCACCGCGCCCGACGGCCGCGTGTTCTACATCGGCCGCGGCGGCGCCGACGCCTCCCAGCCCGTCGTCACCGACTGGAACGACCCCGACATCGGCAAGGGCAAGGGGCAGATCCACGTCTGGGACCCGAAGACCGACGAGGTCACGCTCGCCGGAGAGCTGACCGTCTTCGGCAACAAGGGCGGCGGCGACGAGCTGACCAAGGTCGAGGAGGGCCTGCTCGGCATCGAGCTGGACCCGCGGTTCGAGGACAACGGCTGGGTGTACCTGCACTACACCCCGCACTCGGAGATCGACCGCGAGACCCACATGGCCGAGCGGCGCGTCTCCCGCTTCACGCTGGACCAGGAGACGAACAAGCTGGACCCGGGCAGCGAGAAGGTGCTGCTGAAGTGGCCCGTGCAGATCCACAGCTGCTGCCACGCGGGCGGCGGCATGGCCTGGGACTCCAAGGGCAACCTGTACATCGCCACCGGCGACAACAACTCCAGCGGGTTCAGCGGCGGTTACTCGGGCAACAACCCCGAGCCGAACTTCAAGGGCGTGTCCTTCGCGGACGCCCGCCGCACCGCCGGCAACACCAACAACCTCAACGGCAAGATCCTGCGCATCCACCCCGAGCCCGACGGGACCTACACCCTGCCCGAGGGCAACCTGTTCACCGGCGAGGAGACGGACGAGGGCGGCGGCAAGACCCGCGGCGAGATCTATGTGATGGGCGTCCGCAACCCGGCGCGCATCTTCGTCGACAAGTCGACCGACATCCTCTACGCCGGCTGGGTCGGCCCGGACGCCGGTTCGCCGTCGCCGACCTGGGGCCCGGCCAAGTACGACACGTTCGCCGTGATCACCGAGGCGGGCAACCGGGGCTGGCCGTACTGCATGGGCAACAAGCAGCCGTACCGGGACCGCAACCTGCCCGACCCGTCGAAGCCGCTGGGCTGGTACGACTGCGACGCCCCGAAGAACGAGTCGCCGAACAACGACGGTCTGGTCAACCTGCCGCCGGTGACCGGCAACAACATCTGGTACTCCCCGCAGGGCGGCGCCCCGGACTTCCCGCGCGACGAGAACGGGGTGCCGTCGTACAAGGCCGAGGAGGCGACGTACGGGCTGCCGTGGCTCAAGGGCGGCGGCCAGGCGGCGATGAACGGGCCTGTCTACCGCTACGACGCGGACAGCACCAGCGGCACCAAGTGGCCGGCCTACTGGGACGGCAAGTGGTTCGTCGGCGACTTCTACGACGCCGACCAGCCGCGCAACGCGGTGCTGATGGACCCGAGGACACAGGGCGACGGCGGACTGCCGGTGCACTCGGAGTCGCTGAAGAAGATCGTGCCGGTGGGCGACGACGGCATCAGGAACCTGATGGACTGGAAGTTCGGACCGGACGGCGCGCTGTACGTGCTCGACTACGGCCGCGGCTTCTTCACCTCCGACTCCAGGTCGGCGCTGTGGCGCGTCACGTACACGGGCGGCGGGCCCACCCCGGCCGCCGGAGAGCTGGCGAGGGGGAACCGGTGATACGCGAACGAAGAATCTGGGCAGCACTGTTGGCGGGCCTGCTGGTGATGCTCGGCCTCCAGGCCGTCCCTGCGGCCGGGCAGCCCCGGGCCGCGCAGGCGGCGGCCGAGCAGCAGGTGCTCACCTGGACCGCCGGCGACCCGATCGACCGGTATCTGTCGGCGCCGGAGACGGCGGTGGCCGGCCCGGCGACGATCGTGTTCGAGAACAGCGCGGCGACCGGCAACACCACCGGCATGCCGCACACGCTGACGTTCGTGACCAGCGACCCGGAGTACAACAGCGACGTCCAGCTGAACATCCTGGCCAACCCGGGCGACGACCAGGGCGGCCGGCACACCGCCGAGGTCACGCTCACCCCCGGCCGCTACCTCTACCACTGCACGATCCCCGGCCACGGCCAGATGCAGGGGGTGCTGGTGGTGACCGAGGGCGGCGGCGGTGACGACACGACGGCGCCTCAGACGGCGGCCGAGGTGCAGGGCACGCAGAACGCCGACGGCGCCTACGTCGGTTCCGCGAGCGTCACCCTCACCGCCACCGACGCGGGCGGCTCGGGCGTCGACCGGATCGAGTACGCCCTCGGTGCCGACGGCGCCTGGCAGCCGTACACCGCGCCGGTCGTGGTCGACACCGTCGGCGAGCACACGCTCCGCTACCGCGCCTTCGACGCGGCGGGCAACGCCGCCGCCGAGAAGAGCGTCACGTTCACCGTCGTCGCCCCGCCGACGGACGACACGACCCCGCCGGAGACCTCGGCGACGGTCAGCGGCGAGAAGGATCCGGACGGTGCCTACATCGACATGGCGACGGTGACGGTCACCGCCTCCGACACCGGGTCCGGCGTCAACACCATCGAGTACGCCGTCGGCGACGGTGCCTGGCAGGCCTACACCGCGCCGGTGATGGTGCACGAGGCCGGCACGCACACCGTGCGCTACCGGGCCACCGACAGGGCCGGGAACGCGGCGGCGGAGAAGAGCGTGGAGTTCACCGTGGTCGCCGCTCCCCCGCAGGACACCGTCCCGCCGGTGACCGGCGCGACCGTGGAGGGCACGAAGAACTCCGACGGCGCCTACGTCGGCAGCGCGAAGGTGACCGTCAGCGCCACCGACGAGGGCGGTTCGGGGGTGGCCGGCATCGAGTACTCGCTCGACGCCGGGCCCTATCTGGCCTACACCGAGCCGGTCGTGGTCGACCGCGTGGGCCGGCACACCGTGGCCTACCGGGCCACCGACGAGGCGGGCAACACCTCCGAGCCGCTGACCGTGAGCTTCACGGTGGTGGCGGGCGAGGTGCCGGCGCCGCCCTGCCCGGAGTACGACGAGCGGCTCACGGTGATCGTCGGCACGGTCGACTCGGGCGTGCCGAACCGGGTGACGAACAACCGGTGCCGGATCGGCGAGCTGATCGAGGACGAGAAGGAGTGGACGTCCCACCAGCTCTTCCTGAAGCACGTGCGGGAGGTCCTGGACGCGCTCTCGGACGAGGGCGTGGTCGACCGGCGCGAGTACCGGGCGATCGAGCGGGCCGCCCGCCAGTCCGGCATCGGCAAGCCGGGGCAGACGGAGGGCTACCGCAAGATCATGGACGGCAGCCAGGAGTCCTTCGCCCGGTGGGAGCAGGTCGGCGGCGGTTCGTTCGCGCTGAACCCGGACGGGTCGATCACCTCCTCCACCACCACACCGGGCATGGGCATGCTGTGGTTCCCGGAGCGCAAGTACGGCGACTTCTCGCTGCGGCTCCAGTGGCGGGACGACGCCCCGGGCGCCGGCAACGCCAACTCCGGTGTGTTCGTGCGCTTCCCGCAGGTCCACGACCACCCGGAGGAGTCGCGTCCGGAGTGGGTCGCCATCAAGTACGGCCACGAGGTGCAGGTGCTCGACCGGCCCGACGGCGACATGTACAAGACGGGCTCGGTCTACGGTTTCGACCGGGTGGGGCTCGCCGGGGCCGGTGTGACGGAGAAGGGCACCTGGAACGACTACGAGATCCGCGTGGTGGGCCAGCACTACGAGATCTACCGCAACGGCGTGCTGATCAACGAGTTCGACAACGTGGGCGGCCAGGAGTTCACCCCGCCGCGCGCGGACGATCCCGGCACGGACGGGCGGCGGTACGCCTCCGGATACATCGGGCTCCAGGTGCACGGCACGACGGACGTGGTGTCGTTCCGGGACGTCCGGATCAGGGAGTTGTAGGACGGTGGGTCCGGGAGCCGGGCGCGCGCCCCGTGCCCGGACCCGTCACCCGGCCGCCGGCACCCGCCGGCACCGGTCACTTCGCCGTCGGCCCCGGCTGCTTCTTCGCGCGGCTCGGCTGCACCCGCATGGGCTCGCCCGGCATCTTCGGGTACTCGGGCGGGTACGGCAGGTCGGCGAGGCCGTGGTCGCGTTCGTCCTGCGCGGCCAGTTCCAGCAGGGCGTCGAGGGAGTAGCGGCGGTCGTCCATGTCCGCGTGCACGTCGCCGAGTTCGGCGAAGCGCGCGGGCATGGTCGTGATGTCGAAGTCCTCGGGGTGCGCGACGCCGACCTCGTCCCAGCGCAGCGGCGCGGAGACGGGGGCGTGCGGACGCGGCCGTACGGAGTAGGCGGAGGCGATGGTGCGGTCCCGGGCGGTCTGGTTGTAGTCGATGAAGATGCGCTCGCCGCGCTCCTCCTTCCACCACTTGATGGTGACCTGTTCCGGCATCCGCCGCTCCATCTCGCGTCCGACGGCGATGGCCGCGCGCCGCACCTGGGTGAAGGTCCAGCGCGGTTCGATCGGCACGAAGACGTGCAGGCCCCGGCCGCCGGAGGTCTTGGGAAAGCCCCGCAGTCCGCCGAACTCCTCGAGGACGGCCCGTAGTTCCTGGGCGGCGCGGGCCGCGTCGTCGTAGTCGGTGCCGGGCTGCGGGTCGAGGTCGATGCGCAGTTCGTCGGGGCTGTCGACGTCGGCGCGGCGCACCGGCCAGGGGTGGAAGGTCAGGGTGCCGTACTGGGCGGCCCACAGCACCGCGGCCTCCTCGGTGGGGCACATCTCGTCGGCGCTGCGTCCGCTGGGGAAGGTGATGTGGGCGGTGGGGATCCAGTCGGGCATGCCCTTGGGTGCGCGCTTCTGGTAGAACCACTCGCCGGCGATGCCGTCGGGGTAGCGCTCCAGGGTGGTCGGCCGCTCGCGCAGGGCGCGCAGGATGCCGGGGGCGACGGCCTGGTAGTAGCGCGCCAGGTCGAGCTTGGTGTAGCCGCGCTCCGGGAAGAAGATCTTGCCGGGATTGGTCAGCCGTACGGTCCGGCCGCCCGCTTCCAGTTCCACCGCTTCGCCCATGCGAGCCACGGTAGGCCCACCGGACGACCCTCGCACATCAGGCGAGAGTGGACGCATGCGGTCAGAATCGGACCATGGATCTGCCGGTGATGCCTCCCGTCAAGCCGATGCTCGCCAAGCCCGTGGCGACGATCCCGCCGGGCATGCAGTACGAGGCCAAGTGGGACGGGTTCCGGGCGATCGTGTTCCGCGACGGGGACGAGGTGGAGTTCGGCAGCCGGACCGGCAAGCCGCTGACCAGGTACTTCCCCGAGCTGGTGACCGCCGTGCGGGAGCGGCTGCCCGAGCGCTCGGTGGTGGACGGGGAGATCGTGATCGCCCGGGAGGGCCGGCTGGACTTCGACGCGCTCACCGAGCGCATCCACCCCGCGGACTCCCGGGTGCGGACGCTGGCCGAGCGGACCCCGGCGTCCCTCGTCGTCTTCGACCTGCTGGCGCTGGACGGCGAGTCGCTGCTCGACGTGGGGCTGTCCGACCGGCGCGCACTGCTGGTGCGGGCGCTCGACGAGGTCACCCCGCCGGTGCACGTGGCGCCGGCGACGACCGACGTCGCGGTGGCCCAGGAGTGGTTCGAGCAGTACGAGGGGGCGGGCCTCGACGGGATCGTCGCCAAGCCCCTGGATCTGCGCTACCGGCCGGACGAGCGGGCGATGTACAAGGTCAAGCACGAGCGGACGGCGGACGTGGTGGTGGCCGGCTACCGGTTCCACAAGAGCGGTCCGGTGGTCGGCTCGCTGCTGCTGGGCCTGTACGACGGCCGGGGCGCCCTCCAGCACGTCGGGGTGTCCGCGGCCTTCTCCATGAAGCGGCGCGAGGAGCTGGTGGCGGAGCTGGAGCCGCTGCGGATGGACGACGCCGCCGGGCACCCGTGGGCGGCGTGGGCGGACGAGGCCGCGCACGAGTCGGCGCGGCTGCCGGGCGCGCCGAGCCGCTGGTCGGGCAAGAAGGACCTGTCCTGGGTGCCGCTGCGCCCCGAGCGGGTGGCCGAGGTGGCCTACGACCACATGGAGAACGGGGCGCGCTTCCGGCACACGGCCCGCTTCCGCCGCTGGCGCCCGGACCGCACGCCGGAGAGCTGCACCTACGCCCAGCTCCAGGAGCCGGTGCGCTACGACCTGGCGGAGATCCTCGGGGGGCCGTAGTGGTCCCGGCCGCCGGTGGCGGCTACGGCTGCATCAGCACCTTGACCGCGCCGTCCTGCTTCTTCTGGAACATCTCGTAGGCGTGCGGCGCGTCGCTGAGCGGCACCCGGTGGGTGGCGAAGTCCTCCACGCCGAGGACGTCCTCGTCGGTGAGGTACGGCACGATGTCGTCGCTCCAGCGGCGCACGTTGGCCTGGCCCATCCGCAGCTGGATCTGCTTGTCGAACAGGGTCAGCATGGGCAGCGGGTCGGCCATGCCGCCGTAGACGCCGGACAGCGAGATGGTGCCGCCGCGCCGGACCAGTTCGATCGCGGTGTGCAGGGCGGCGAGGCGGTCGATGCTGAAGCGTTCCGCGAGCGGCCCGCCGATCTTGCGCGGCAGGATCGCGGCGCCCTGCTGGACCAGCTTGGCGGCGGCGCTGCCGTGCGCCTCGGTGCCGACCGCGTCGATCACGGCGTCGGGGCCGCGGCCGTCGGTCTCGTCCTGGATGGCGGCGACGAGTTCCTTCTCACTGTCGAAGGACCGCAGGTCGTAGGTCTTGACGCCCCGTTCCTTCGCCCTGCGCAGCCGCTCCGGCACCAGGTCCACACCGAAGACCTGCCCGGCACCCCTGAGCAGGGAGACACGGCAGGCCATGTCGCCGATCGGACCGAGACCGAGCACGGCGACGCTGCCGCCCTGCGGCACGTCGGCGTAGGCGACCGCCTGCCAGGCGGTGGGCAGCACGTCGGACAGGTAGACGAAGCGGTCGTCCGGCGGGCCCTCGGGCACCTTGATCGGCCCGAACTGGGCCTGGGGGACGCGCAGGTACTCGGCCTGCCCGCCCGGCACGGCGCCGTACAGGCGGGTGTAGCCGAACAGGGCGGCGCCCATGCCCTCGCCGGTGACCTGTGTGGTCTCGCACTGCGTCGGCAGCCCGGTGTCGCACATGAAGCAGTGCCCGCACGCGATCTGGAACGGCACCACGACCCGGTCCCCCGGCTTCAGGTCCGGCACCTCGGCCCCGACCTCCTCGACGATGCCCATCGGCTCGTGGCCGAGGATGTCGCCGGGGGTCATGAACGGGGTGAGCACCTCGTACAGATGGAGGTCGGAGCCGCACAGCCCGGTGGAGGTGACGCGGATGACCGCGTCCGTCGGCTCCTGGATCTTCGGGTCGGGCACCTCCTCGACCCGTACGTCCCGCTTGCCCTGCCAGGTCACTGCCTTCATCGTCTCGCGCTCCCTCGAGTCACCCGCGGGTGGTCGGTGCGCGGCGCCTCCGCTGCGGCGCCCGCGCCGCGGTGCCGCCCGGGTACCCGAGGCCCTCCCCGCCCAACCGTGACGACCGGTCCGATGAACATACTGAGCCGATCAGCCGATCCACCGCGCACATACCGAAACAGTCGGGTATGGCCATAAACGCACCAAGAAGCGCACAATCAATGACACAGGAATGGTGGGTGGCCGGTGGTGGGCATGCGACGAGGAGCGCGCAGCCGGAACGGAGCCGGGCGGACGCTGGTGACCGCGGCGATGGCGGTCCTGCTGGCCGCGGGCTGCACGGCGCAGTCCGGCCCGGGCGACGACGGACGCGGAGCGGACCGGAAGACGTCGTCGCCGCGGCCGGAGAGCCGCAGCGAGGCGTCGGTCCTCGCGGTGAAGGTGGACAACGTCCGCGCGGCACGCCCGCAGACGGGCCTGGAGGACGCCGACCTGGTCTACGTGGAGCCGGTCGAGGGCGGACTGAGCCGGCTGATGGCCCTCTACGCGACGCGGCTGCCCGACACCGTGGGGCCGGTGCGCAGCGCCCGCGAGTCCGACCTGGAGCTGCTGCGCCAGTTCGACCGGCCGACGCTCGCCTTCTCCGGGGCCCAGCGCAAGCTCCTGCCGCTCATCGACCAGGCGCCGCTCACCCCCGCACCGGCGGACGAGCACTCCGGGGCCTACGTCCGCGACGACGGCCGCGCCGCCCCGCACAACCTGTATCTGCGCCCGCACCGGCTGATGCCCGCGGCCCCGGGCACCGAGGCGCTGGTCGGGACCGGCTTCCGCTTCGGCGCGGCCCCCTCGGGCGGCACCGCCGAGAGCTCGCACACCGTGCGTTACCCGGCGGCGCGCTTCACCTTCAGCTGGTCCGGCAGCCGGGACCGCTGGCTGGTCAGCATGGACGGCGAGCCGGCCGTCAGCACCGCCGGCCGGCGGCTGGCCCCGGCGACCGTCGTCGTGCAGTACGTCGACGTCCGCGAGTCCGGCTTCCGCGACTTCCGCGGCAGCAACTCGCCGTACGTCGAGTCGGTGGGCGCCGGGAAGGCGGAGGTGCTGCGCGACGGACGGGCCTACAGCGCCACCTGGCAGCGGCCGACGGCGGCGGACGGCACGGTCTTCCGGGCCGCGGACGGCTCGCCGATGCGGTTCGCCGAGGGCCAGGTGTGGGTGGTGTTCGCCGAGTCCCCCTGACGAGCGCGGCGGCGCCCGGTCAGTGCGGTGCGGCGAGGGGCTCCGCGGGGTTGCGGAGCCCCTCGGCCGCGTCGGCGACCCGCCGGATGAGGTCGAAGAACACCGTCCGCTCGTCGGCGGAGAGCGGCGCCAGGAACACCTGGTTCATGCGGGCCGTGCGCACGGTGAGCCGGCGGTGGGTGCGCACGCCCTCGTCGGTCAGCCGGAGCAGGAAGCGGCGGCCGTCCTGCGGGTCGCGCACCTTGTCGAGCAGTCCGCGGCGGCCGAGCCTGCTGATCACCTCCGCGATGGTGGACCGGTCCAGCCCCACCCGCTCCCCGACGGTCCGCTGGTCCAGTCCCGGCTCGGCGACGAGCGCGTTGAGGACCGCGAACTGGGGAGAGGTGATCTCCTCCGAGACCATCGTGTTCCACAGCAGGTAGTGGGCCTGCTGCAGCCGCCGGGCCAGGTGCCCGGGATGGGTGGTCAGATCCACCGCGGCCATGTGCGCTCCCGTGACTGTCTTCGTTGGTGCACTGAACGATACCGCCGCCACCGCGATGTCGTCTGCATGCCGCACCCGCTTTCCACGTGCGGTTTTCCAGGGTATTGACGCCTCGGGCGTCCGATGGCAGCGTGTGGGTCACCTCGCTGAAATACTCAGTGCGCTGACTAATTGCGTGGCTGGGTGGGAGATGGGACTTCTCGGATGGACAAGGTGGTGGCCACGGCCGCCGAGGCGGTGGCCGACGTCCCGGACGGCGCGTCGCTGGCCGTGGGCGGTTTCGGGCTGAGCGGTGTGCCGAACGTGCTGATCCAGGCGCTGTACGAGCGCGGGGCCGGCGGCCTGTCGGTCGTCTCCAACAACTGCGGCGCGATGGAGTCCGGCCTGGCGGTGCTGCTGGCGGCCGGCCGGATCGCCCGGGTGACCGGTTCCTACATCGGCGCGAACAAGGAGTTCGCCCGGCAGTACCTGGCCGGGGAGCTGGAGGTGGAGCTGATACCGCAGGGCACGCTCGCCGAGCGGCTGCGGGCCGGCGGCGCCGGCATACCGGCCTTCTACACCCCGGCCGGGGTGGGCACGCAGGTCGCCGAGGGCGGGCTGCCCTGGCGCTACGACGGGCAGGGCGGGGTCGCCCTGGCCTCCCCGGCGAAGGAGGTGCGGGAGTTCGACGGCACCGACTACGTGCTGGAACGCGGCATCCGCACCGACTTCGCGCTGGTCCGGGCCGCCAGGGGCGACCGCCACGGCAACCTCGTCTTCAGCAAGTCCGCCCGCAACTTCAACCCGCTCGCCGCCATGGCCGGGAAGGTCACGGTCGCCGAGGTGGAGGAGCTGGTCGAGCCCGGTGGCATCGACCCCGACGCGGTGCACCTGCCCGGCGTCTTCGTGCAGCGGGTCGTCGCGCTCACGCCGGAGCAGGCGGCCGACAAGAAGATCGAGCGGCGCACGGTCTCCGTGCCCGGGGCACGAGGGACGGTGAGCGGCTGATGGCCTGGACACGTGAGCAGATGGCGGCCAGGGCCGCGCGCGAGCTGCGGGACGGCCAGTACGTCAACCTGGGCATCGGGCTGCCGACGCTGATCCCGAACCACCTCCCGGAGGGCGTGGAGGTCGTCCTGGAGTCGGAGAACGGCATCCTGGGCACCGGCCCCTACCCGGCCGAGGAGCAGGTCGACCCCGACCTGATCAACGCCGGGAAGGAGACCGTCACCGTGCTGCCGGGCGCCTCCTTCTTCGACTCGGCGCTGTCGTTCTCGATGATCCGCGGCGGACACATCGACGTCGCCGTGCTGGGCGCCATGCAGGTCTCCGCACGCGGCGACCTGGCCAACTGGGCGATCCCCGGCAAGATGATCACCGGGATCGGCGGGGCGATGGACCTGGTGCACGGCGCCCGCACGGTCGTGGTGGTGATGAGCCACACCGCCAAGGACGGCTCCCCGAAGATCCTCACCGAGTGCGCGCTGCCGCTGACCGGCAAGGCCTGCGTCGACCGCGTCATCACCGACCTCGGCGTCCTCGACGTCACCGGCGACGGACTCGTCCTGGTGGAGACCGCCCCGGGCGTGGGCGTCGAGGAGATCGCCGCGAAGACCGACGCCGAACTGACCGTGGCGGAGGGGGTGCGGTGAAGACCGTCTACGTCGTCGACGCCGTACGGACCCCGTTCGGCAAGTACAACGGCGGCCTGGCGGGCGTCCGCCCCGACGACCTGGCCGCCCACGCGATCCGTGCGCTCCTCGCCCGTACCCCCGCCCTGGACCCGTCCCGTGTCGAGGACGTCTGCTTCGGCAACGCCAACGGCGCCGGCGAGGAGAACCGCAACGTCGCCCGCATGGCCGCGCTGCTCGCCGGACTGCCCACCTCCGTGCCCGGCGTGACCGTCAACCGGCTGTGCGCCTCGGGCCTGGAAGCCGTCGTCCAGGCGGCCCGTACCATCGCCGTCGGGGACGCCTCCGTCGTCCTGGCCGGCGGCGTCGAGTCCATGACCCGGGCGCCGTACGTGCTGCCCAAGTCCGACAGGCCGTTCCCGGCCGGGCACACCGAGCTGTACTCCACCACGCTGGGCTGGCGCATGGTCAACCCGAGGATGGACCCGCAGTGGACCGGCCCGCTCGGCGAGTCGGCCGAACTCATCGCCGACAAGCACGCGATCGGCCGCGGGCAGCAGGACGAGTTCGCCCTGCACAGCCACCGCAAGGCCGCGCGGGCTCAGGCCGAGGGCCTCTTCGACGCCGAACTCGCCCCGGTGCCGGTCCCGCGCCGCGAGGGCGCCCCGGTCGACTTCGCCGCCGACGAGTGCGTGCGCCCGGACGGCTCCCTCCAGGCCATGGCGCAGCTCAGGCCCTCCTTCCGCACGACCGGCGGCACCGTCACCGCGGGCAACGCCTCACCCCTCAACGACGGCGCCGCCGCACTGCTGCTGACCGACGAGGAGGGGCTGAAGGCCACCGGCCGCGAGCCGTTGGCCCGGATCCGCGCCACCGGTGTCTCGGCCACCGACCCGCACTACTTCGGGCTCGCCCCCGTCGAGGCCGTGAACCGCGCCCTGGCCAAGGCCGGCAGGACCTTCGCCGACCTGGACGTCCTCGAACTGAACGAGGCCTTCGCCGCCCAGGTGCTGGGCTGTGTGGCCGAGTGGCCCGAGTTCGACCCGGCGATCCTCAACCCGCAGGGCGGCGCCATCGCCCTCGGTCACCCGCTCGGCGCCTCCGGTGCCCGCCTCGCCGGCACCGTCGCCCACCAACTCGCCCGCAGGGGCGGCGGCACCGGTGTCGCCACCCTGTGCATCGGCGTGGGCCAGGGCCTCGCCCTCGTCCTCGAACGCTAGCCACCCCGGGGGGAAACCCATGACTCTCACCCAGCAGGACATCGACGCGGAGATCGCGGCGGAGCACGCCGCGTACGTCGAGCGGGTCGCCGACGGCGCGCCCGTGGAGCACCACCCGCGCCGCGACTACGCCCCGTACCGCTCGTCGCTGCTGCGCCACCCCGCGCAGCCGCCGGTCGCCATCGACGTCACCCAGGATCCGGAGCTGGTGGAACTGTCCTCCCCGGCCTTCGGGGAACGGGACATCACCGCGATCGACAACGACCTCACCCGGCAGCACACCGGTGAACCGGTCGGCGAGCGCATCACCGTCTCCGGCCGGCTGCTGGACCGGGACGGACGCCCGGTGCGCGGCCAGCTCGTGGAGATATGGCAGGCCAACTCGGCCGGCCGCTACGCCCACCAGCGCGAGCAGCACGACGCGCCGCTGGACGCGAACTTCACCGGCGTGGGCCGCACGCTCACCGACGACGACGGCTGCTACCGCTTCACCACCGTCCGGCCCGGTCCCTATCCCTGGCGCAACCACGTCAACGCCTGGCGCCCGGCCCACATCCACTTCTCGGTGTTCGGCTCGGCGTTCACCCAGCGCCTGGTGACGCAGATGTACTTCCCGAACGACCCGCTGTTCCCCCACGACCCGATCCTTCAGTCCGTCACGGACGACGCGGCCCGGCAGCGGCTGGTGGCGACCTACGACCACAGCCTGTCCGTGCCCGAGTTCTCGCTCGGCTACCACTGGGACATCGTGCTCGACGGCCCGCACGCCACCTGGATCGAAGAAGGGCGCTGACCGCCATGACGAAGATCGACACCAGCCGGCCGGAGAGCGTCCTGCCCACCCCCTCGCACACCGTCGGCCCGTTCTACGGCCACGCGCTGCCCTTCCGCGGCGGTGAGGACATCGCCCCGCTCGGGCATCCGGACACGGTGACCGTGCACGGGTACGTGCGCGACGGCGAGGGCGGGCCGCTGCCGGACGCCCTCGTGGAGCTGTGGGGTCCGGACCCCGAGGGCAACGTCCCGACGGCCGACGGCTCGCTGCGCCGGGACCCGGCGACCGGCGGCTTCCTCGGGCGCAACGGCGTGGAGTTCACCGGGTTCGGGCGCATCCAGACCGATGCCGACGGCCACTGGTACGCGCGGACGCTGCGCCCCGGCGCCCGCGGGCGGAACGCGCCGTACCTCAGCGTGTGCGTGTTCGCGCGCGGACTGCTCGTCCACCTGTTCACGCGGATCTACCTGCCGGGCGACGCGGCGGCGCTCGCCGCCGACCCGCTGCTGTCCCGGGTGCCGGACGAGCGCCGCGACACGCTGATCGCCGCCGAGGAGGGCGGCGGCACGTACCGTTTCGACATCCGCCTTCAGGGCGAGGGCGAGACGGTCTTCCTGGAGTACCGGTGACATCTGCGCACGCCGACGACACGAGCCTGCTCGCCCCCGGGTGGGCGGGCTCGCCCACCGCCGCCGCCACCGGCGACCTGGCGTATCTGCGGGCCCTGCTGGACGCGGAGGCGGCGCTGACCCGCGCCCAGGCGGCACTGGGGGCGGTACCGGACGCCGCGGCGAGGGCGGTGACCGAGGCCGCCGACCCGGACCGGTTCGACGTGCGGACGCTCGCCGGGCGTGCCCGGGGCGGCGGCAACCCCGTCATCCCGCTGGTCGCCGACCTGACGGCGGCGGTCGGCGCGGAGCACGGCCCGTACGTGCACCGGGGCGCGACCAGCCAGGACATCCTGGACACGGCGACGATGCTGGTCGCCGCCCGCGCCCTGGAGCCGGCGCTCGCGGACCTCGCCCGCACGGAGCGGGCGCTCGCCCGGCTCGCCGCCGAGCACCGGGACACGCCCATGCCCGGGCGGACGTTGACCCAGCACGCCGTGCCGACGACGTTCGGGCTGAAGGCCGCCGGGTGGCGGTCGCTGGTGCTGGACGCCCGCGACCGGATCACCGCCGTGCGCGACGGCCTGCCCGTCCAGCTCGGCGGGGCCGCGGGCACGCTGGCCGCGTTCGGCGCGTACGGCGTCCCGGACCCGGCCGCGCTGCCGGCGGCGTACGCCCGCGAACTCGGCCTCGCCGCGCCCTCGCTGCCCTGGCACACGCTCCGCACCCCCGTCGCCGACCTCGCCGGATGCCTGGCGTTCGCGGCCGGGGCGCTGGGAAAGCTCGCCGCGGACGTGCTGACGCTGTCCCGGACCGAGATCGGTGAGGTGGCCGAGGGCAGCGGCGGCGGCTCCTCGGCGATGCCGCACAAGGCCAACCCGGTGCGCGCCACCCTGATCGCGGCGGCGGCCCGGCGCGCGCCGCAGCTCGCCGCGACCCTCTACGGGTCGCTCGCCGCCGAGGACGAGCGGCCGGCCGGGGCGTGGCACGCCGAGTGGGAGCCGCTGCGGGAGCTGCTGCGGCTGGTCGGCGGGGCCGCGCGCGACGCCGCCGAACTGGCCGGGGGCCTGCGGGTGCGGCCCGACGCGATGCGGGCCCATCTGGAACTGACGCACGGTCTGATCGTCTCCGAGCGGCTGTCCGCGTCACTCGCCCCCGTTCTCGGCCGGTCCCGCGCCAGGGAACTGCTGACCGAACTCGCCCGGCGCGCCCACGCCGAGGACCGCCCGCTCGCCGAACTTCTCGCCGAGCAGCCGGATCTGGGGAACACCGACCTCTCCGGCCTGGCCGACCCGGCCCAGTACACCGGCTCCGCCGCGAGCCTCACCGACCGTGCTCTGGAGCGACGTTGACCATGCTCGACCATCTGATCGAAGGCCCCTCCTCCGCTCCCCCGCTGCTGCTCGGCCCCTCGCTGGGCACGTCCTACGCCCTGTGGGACGCGGTGGCCCCGGAGCTGTCCGCGGTGCACCGGGTGATCCGCTGGGACCTGCCCGGGCACGGCGGTTCCCCGGCGGGGCTGATCGGCGCCGGCGCCACCGTCGCCGACCTGGCCGGCCTGGTGCTGGCGCTGGCCGACGGGCTCGGCGTCGAGCGGTTCGCCTACGCCGGCGTGTCGCTGGGCGGCGCCGTCGGGCTGCACCTGGCCGTGCACCACCCCCAGCGGCTCTCCTCCCTGGCGGTGATCTGCTCGTCGGCGCACTTCAACGGCGCCGGGCCGTGGCGGGAGCGGGCCGCGCGGGTGCGCCGGGAGGGGCTGGCCGAGCTGGCCGAGAGCGCGGCCGGGCGCTGGTTCACGCCCGGCTTCACCGTGCCCCGGCTGGTGCAGGACCACCGGGACGCCGACCCCGAGGCGTACGCCGCCTGCTGCGACGCGCTGGCCGCGTTCGACGTGCGGGACCGGCTCGGCGGGATCACCGTGCCCACCCTGCTGATCGCGGGCCGGGACGACCCCGCCACTCCGCCGGCCCACCTGCGGGAGATCGCCGACGCGGTGCCGGACGCGCGGCTGGTCGAGATCCCGGGCGCGTCGCATCTGGCGCCCGCGGAGCGCCCCGAGGCGGTGCTGACCGCGCTGACCTCGCATCTGCACGGGGACGCCCGGCGCGGAATGGCGGTGCGGCGCCAGGTGCTGGGGGATGCGCACGTGGACCGCGCGCAGGCCCGGCAGACGCCGTTCACCGCCCGCTTCCAGGACTTCATCTCCCGCTACGCCTGGGGCGAGATCTGGACCGACGAGACCCTCTCGCGCCGGGAGCGCAGCATGATCACGCTGACCGCGCTGGTCGCGCACGGCCACGACGAGGAGCTGGCCATGCATGTGCGGGCGGCGCGCCGCAACGGGCTCACGCCCGAGGAGATCGGTGCGGTGCTGTTGCAGACGGCGGTGTACTGCGGGGTGCCGGCCGCGAACTCGGCGTTCGCCACGGCCCAGCGGGCACTGGCCGAGGACGACGGCACGGCCGGCTAGGGCCTGGCGGGGCGTCGGCCGGAGCCGAGCTTCCAGGACTCGGCCGGCGGCTCGCCGGCCCGGTCGGCGACGCCGATCTCGAGCAGCGCGGTGGTCCGCTCGACGCCGAGGAAGACGAAGCTCGCGTGGTCGAAGACCAGGGCCCGCTCGTCCCCGCGGGAGTTCGGGAGGGTCAGCCCGATGCCGGTGCGCCCGGCCCGGTCGGGGACGCCGTTCTCGACGACGACGCCGGGGATCCGGCGCGCGGCCCGGTAGAGCGCCTCGCTGAGGCCGGGGACCAGGGCGGCCGGTTCGGCCAGGGAGGACACGGTCTCGAAGACCGCCTCCTCATGGGTGGGTCCCTGGCCTTCTGTCTCCCTGTAGAGGTGGTCGAGGAGCTTTTCCGGGTCGGTGGGCAGCTCCCTCAGTTCCCGGTAGTCCGTGCCACCGGACATGGCCATGCGCTCCGTCGTCGGCGCGCGCGGGTCCAGCCGGTCCGTTCCCGGCCGGTCCGGGCCGGTGAGGACCAGGCCGTCCCGCCCGCCGTCCACGGCGAGCCAGTCCTCGCGCCGGACCAGGTCGGCGGTGCCGTCGTAGGCGGTGTAGTCCCCCGACATCACCCGGCGTTTGTACAGGAACTGGCCGGCGCCCATGGTGATCGGCGGAGGATCGCCGACCGTCGTGGTGGGCCGGCTCGGTGTCTGCACGGCCCGCTGTCCGCCCCGCAGCTCGGTGACGACGACCGTCCCGGCGACCACGGTGGCCGCGAGCGCCAGCGGCGCCGCCCAGACGACGAACCGGCGACGGGGGAACGCCCGGGGTGTGGCCGCCCGTTGCGAGGCGATCTCCCGCATCAGGTGCTGCCTGAGGGCCCGGTGCCGCTCCGGGCCGAGCCGCGGGTCGCCCGGGGCCGGCAGCAGCTCGGCGGGCTCCTCGTGCCCGGGCCCGTGGTGTCGCTTCGGGATCATCGGTTCCCCTCCTGTGCGCACTGATCCACTCGGCCGTACCGCTCCGGACGGCCGTGCCGCTCCGGACGGCCGTGCCGCTCCGGTCCGCCGTGCCGGTCCGGTCCGCCGTGCCGCTCCGGTCCGCCGTGCCGCTCCGGCGTCCCGGCTCCGGAGGCCGGCCGCCGGTCCGTGGCGGGCTCCCGTCCGCGCTCGGCGTCCGTGAGCCGGCGCAGCCTCTTCCTGGCGCGCGACAGCCGCACCCGCACCGTGCCGGCCGACACGCCGAGCGCCTCGGCCGCCTCGGCGGTGCCGAGCCCCTCCCAGACGCACAGCGTGAACACCTCCCGTTCGGCGCGCCGCATGCCGCTCAGCGCCCGCTGCGCGGCGACGAGTTCCTCCTGGTCGGCCAGCCGCTGCGTCACCTCCTCGGCGAAGTCCGGCACCGGGTCGGCGGGAGGGAGCCGGGCGAGCGCGTTCTGGTGCCGGCGCGCGGTCCGCGCCATGTTGCGCATGACGTTCGTCGCTATGCCGAGCAGCCAGGGGCGCAGGCTGTCGCCCGCCGCCAGCACCCGGCCACGCAGCCGCCAGGCCTCGAGGAAGGTGAGCGACACGACGTCCTCGGCCGTGGACCAGCTGCCCGTGACCCGTACGGCATGCCGGTGGACCGTCGAGGCGTAGGTGTCGAACAGCCGGCCGAAGGCCTCGGGGTCGCCGGCCCGGACACGCGCGCGCAGTGATTGCTCCACGCCTGTAACTGTCCGCACCACCGGCAGCGCTTCAGTGACGTGCGTCATACCGGTGGATGCAGGCCGAGGGAAGCCGGGGAAGCCGTGTGACCCGCGCGACGGTAACCGTGCCGCGCCTGCGGACAGTCCCGGTTGTGACACGCACCCCCATCGCCTTCCGACGCGACATCCAGGGACTGCGCGGGCTGGCCGTCACCCTCGTGGTGCTCGCCCACGCCGGACTCCCGCACCTGGCCGGCGGCTACGTCGGTGTCGACGTATTCTTCGTCGTCTCCGGCTTCCTCATCACCTCGGGCCTGCTGCGGGAGGCCCGGGGCAGCGGATCGGTGTCCCTGCGGCGCTTCTACGGCCGGCGCGCGCTGCGCATCCTCCCCCTGGCGACCCTGACCTGTCTGACCACCCTCGTGTGCTGCCGGCTGTTCGCCTCCAAGATCCGCTACGAGGAGTACCTGCACGACGCGCTGTCCAGCGCCGTGTACGTCATGAACGTGGACCTGGCGGTCTCGGGAACCGACTACCTCCGGGAGGGCGGTGCCCCGTCGCCCTTCCAGCAGTTCTGGTCGTTGTCCGTGGAGGAGCAGTTCTACCTGGTGTGGCCCGCGCTGCTCCTGGTGACCTGGAAGGCGGTGCGGCGTCCGTGGCTGAGGGCGCTGCCCCTGGCCGGCCTGTGCGTCGTCTCCTACGTCCTGAGTGTGCGGGCGACCGAGGACGCGCCGTCCTGGGCGTACTTCGGTGCGCACACCCGGCTGTGGGAGCTGGGTGCCGGAGGCCTGCTGGCCTTCTCGGCGGCGGCACTGACGCGGGTACCGCGTGCCGTGTGCGCGGCGTTCTCCTGGCTCGGGCTGGGTGCGATCGTCGCGTCGGCCGTCCTGTACGACGCCGGCACGCCCTTCCCCGGTCACTTCGCCTGCCTGCCCGTGCTCGGGACGCTCCTGGTGATCGCCGGTGGCTGCCGGCCGTCCGGGGCCGGCGCCGCACGGCTGCTCGCGCTGCGTCCCGCGACGTGGGTGGGGGACGTGTCGTACGGCTGGTACCTGTGGCACTGGCCGCTGCTGATGCTCGGTCCTGCGGCCCTGAACCGCACGGCGGATCTCCGGCTGTCCCTGCAACTGAGCGCGGCGGCCCTGCTGCTGGCCTGGGCGACCCTGCACCTGGTGGAGAACCCGGTCCGCTACCGGGCCTCGCTGCGTCGCAGGCCCGCGCTGTCGGCGGCCTTCGGCCTGGGGCTGTCCGCGAGCGTCGTGTGCGGCTGCCTCGTCGCGGCGTCCTTCCCGCCGTCGATCAGCTCCTCGGTCCGCTCCCCGGAGCTGGGCGGGACGCTCGCCGGGGCCCAGGACCCCCGCGGCCGGCTGGCCGGCCTGATCGCCGCGTCCACAACCGCGCTGCCGGCCAACCTGTCCCCGGCGCTGCCGGACGTCAAGAAGCAGCGTTCGGCCGTGTACCGGGACGGCTGCCACGTCGGATACGCCGCCACGCGGTCGCCCGCGTGCGCCTACGGGGTCCCGTCGTCGCAGCGGGTCGTCGTCCTGTTCGGTGACTCGCACGCGGCGCAGTGGTTCCCGGCCCTGGAGCGGTTGAGCCGGGAGCACGGATGGCGGCTGGTGTCGCTGACGAAGGCGTCCTGCAAGACCGCCGACGTCACGATCCGCGCCGACGGCAGGGCGTACCGGGCGTGCGACACCTGGCGGGAGAGGGCGCTGCGGCGGATCGCGGAACTGCGGCCCGCGCTGGTCGTGGCCGCCTCGTCGGAGGCGGCCGAGCCGGTGGACCGGATGGAGGAACCGTCGCGGGAATGGACGACCGGGTTCGAGCGGGTGTACCGGAGGCTGGTGCGGGACGCGGAGCGGGTGGCGGTGCTGCTGGACAGTCCGTGGCCGAGGGGGGACGCCGTCGAGTGCGCGGCGCGGCATCCGCTGCGGCTGGAGAACTGCGAGGCGGACCGGCGGGAGGCGATCAGGTCCCCGGTGCTGCGGGAGGCCGCCGCGGCGGCGGCCCGCCGCACCGGCGCCGCGGTGCTCGACCCGCAGCCATGGCTGTGTCCGCGGGCGGGCCGGTGCCCCGCGGTCGTCGCGGACACCTTCGTCTACCGCGACGAGAGCCATGTGGCGGAGGCCTACGCCCGGGCGCTCACGCCGGTACTGGGCCAGGAGATCCGCGAGCTGGGGTTCCCCGCGGACCCACCTGCCGCCGACCCACCCGCCGCCGACCCGTCCCCCGCGGGCCCGCCTTCCGCCGACCGGCCTCCCGCCGACCGACGGCACCGGGACCGACGGGACCGGCACCGACGGGACCGAGACCTGCGGCGGCACCGGGACCGCCGTTGAGCCGGGACGGGGCCTAGCCCGGCACGGGCACGGTGCGCAGCGCCTCCTCCGCCCGCGCCGCCAGCCCGTCCGCGCCGCACGAGCGGGCCAGGTCCAGGCCGCGGCGCAGCTCGGTGACGGAGCGGGCGGCGATGCCGTGCTCGACGCGGGCGGCGGCGTGTTCGTACTGGCAGGGCGAGGCCTCCAGGTAGGCGACCGCCTGGGCGGCGAGCCGGACCGCGCGCTGGCCGGTCTCCAGGGCGGCGGCGCAGCGCAGGGCCTCCCCTATCGCGGTGTCCGTGCCGAAGCGCTCGGCCTGGCGGCGGGCGTCGGTGGCCAGCCGGGCGGCGCGGCCCGGGTCCTCGGTGGCCAGGGCGCGGGCCAGGTCCACGGCCCACGGAACCATCACGGGGTTGTGGTGGCCCCGGGCGGCGGACGCCTTCTCGGCCGCCTCCAGTTCGTTGACGCCGTCCTTGGTGCGACCGACGGCGAGCAGCAGCCGGCCCCGGACGGAGCGGGGGTCGGGCAGGACGATCGTCGACGGGTAGGGCGGGGCGAAGCCGTACTGTTCGGCGATCGACCAGGCCTCGTCCACATGGCCGCGGGCGAGCAGCGTGTCGACCAGGTTGCAGGTCGCCGACCAGTACAGCGGCAGGCCCCGGCCGACGCGTTCGGCCAGCCTCAGCGACTCGCGCAGCGACGCCTCGGCCTCCCGCAGCCGGCCGCGCCGGCGGTGGCCCAGGCCGACGTAGGCGTGGGCGAGGGCGAGGTGGCCGCCGCTCCAGCCGGCCGTCTCGTAGGCGCGCAGGGCCTCCGTGAACAGGGCCTCGGCGCGGTCCAGGCGGTCGGTGTAGACGTAGGCGCTGGCCAGCATCATCAGCAGTTCCAGGCCCCAGTCGGGGTCCGTCCAGCCGAGTCCGGGGGCGAGCCGGCCGTTGACCAGGGCACGGTCGCACAGTTCGGCGACCTCCTCGGCGTTCTCGCCGTGGGTCATGGCGTCGAAGCCGCGCAGGATCAGCAGCGCGCGTTCGGCGTTGTCGCGTCCGGTGCAGGTGGCGGCGAGTTCCCGCAGCCGCTCGGAGCGGCCGGGCGTGGCGTTCTCGCCGGCGTGGATGCCCTCCCACATGTACTGGACGGCCTGGAGGCGCAGCCGGGCCGGACCTTCGGGATGGCGGGCGGCCTCGGCCTCGACGGTGCGCACCGCCTCCTCCAACTGGTCGTTGTGGAGGAGGGCCTGGGAGAGGCGGAAGACGGCGTCGACGCGTTGGTCGCCGTCGAGGCCCGGCATGCCGAGGGCGGTGCGCAGGTGGCCGATGGTGGTGGCGGGCGCGGTGAGCAGCGTGGCGCAGCCCAGTTCGTAGAGCACGCGGGCGTGGGCCTCGGGCAGCGGCGGTTCCTCCAGGGCGCGTTCCAGGCAGCGGCGGGCCGCGTCGGGGGCGCCGACGGCGAGGTGTTCGCGGGCGGCCTCGCGCAGCTGCGCGACGAGTTCCTGGTCGTCGTCCGGGTGGACCTGGAGCAGATGGCGGGAGGCCGCGGCGGCGCCGAGTCCGGAGTCGGTGACGAGCTGGGCGGCGATGCCGTGCATGGCGCGGCGCAGCGCGTCCGGGATCGAGTTGTAGACGGCGGTCGCGATCAGCGGGTGGACGAACTCCAGGTCGCCGTGGGCCGCCGTGCCGGCCGCGCCGGGGCCGGGCTCGGTGAGGATGCGGGCGGTGCGCAGCAGTTCGGCGCAGCGCACGGCCTCGTCGTGGTCGAGGGTGGCCAGGCGGGCCACCATGTCGACGGTGATGCCGGTGCCCAGGATGGCGGCGGCCCAGGCGAACCGGGTGGCGTCCATGCCGAGTTGTTCCAGGCGGGCGACGAGGCCTCCGCCGCGCGCGGAGCGGTTCAGCGCGCGCAGTTCGCCGGCCTGTGATTCGACCGGTGCCAGTTCGCTGTCCTGGACCTTGGCGAGGAGTTCGACGGTCTCGTACGGGTTGCCGCCGGTGACCGCCCAGACCTCGCGGCAGAACGGCGCGTCGGCGTCGTCGCCCAGGGTGGCGCGGGTGAGCCCGGCGGTGGCCTCGGGGGTGAGGGCGCTGAGCGTGGCGGCGGGGTGGTGCGCGGCGGCGGCGACGGCGTCGAGGTGGCGGGCGCTGTCGCCGGTGGCGTCGCCGGGGCGGCGGGCGACGACGAGCAGGACGGGTGTCTCGGGGAGGCGTTCGGCGAACGCGGCGAGCCAGCGCAGGGTCTCCTGGTCGGCCCAGTGCACGTCGTCGATGAGCAGCACCAGCGGCCACTCCCGGCGGGCGAGCCGGCGGACGGCGGCGACCAGGCCGTCGCACACGCCCTGCGGGTCGGCCTGCCGCTCACCGGGGTCCGCTATGCCGAGGGCGGGACCGGCGATGCCGTACCAGTCGCCCAGGTACTCGCGGGCCTCCTCCGGGAGCATCGACACCAGCGCGGGCTGCAACAACTGCCGTACGACGTTGAAGGGGACGGAGCGCAGGGTCTCGCCGCCGCGGGCCGACCACACGGTGCAGCCGCGGGCCTCGGCGATCCGGCGGGTCTCGGCGAGCAGGGCGGTCTTGCCGAGCCCCGCATCACCCCGGAAGACCAGCAGACCGCCGGACGAGGAGCGGTCCGCACACAGCGCGTCGACCGCCCGCGTGATGGCGGCGACTTCCTCGTCGCGCTCCCACAGGGAAGCCGAGGCGGCGGCCGTGGGCCGTACCTCCGTCATCCCGTTACCTCCCCAAGTCGCCCGAACGACGTACAGACCTCGAGCCTAGCCTTCCGGCGGGCGTGGTGGTCATGGGTCGGCGCAGGTGTTGCCGTGTCGGGTGACATCGGGTAATGGGCGGACGACGCGCGCGGGCTCGCGACCAGGCGAGGGGTTCTGAGCGGACGTCAACTCCCGTGCGCGGCGGGCGTTCGGGCCCGAGGACCGCGCCGCGGGGCGGCGGGGCCGGGCGGGCGGTTCGCGGGCGGGTGCGCCGCCCACGTCCGGTGACGGCCGGCGGGGTCCGGTGGCCGCCGGGGCCGCGGGGGCCGCGGGGGCCGGATCCTCTCATGCCGCTTTCACCGACGCCTCTTACGGTGTGCTCATGACGCAGGTGACTCCTCCCGGGTGGTACCCCGACCCCGGGCAGCAGAAGGACGGTCCCGCCACCGAGCGCTGGTGGGACGGCGAGGCGTGGACGGACCGCATCCGTCCGGCGGGGCCGGCCACGACCCAGGCGCCGCCGGCGCGGGGCGAGGCACAGGACGGGACGCAGGACGGGGCGCCGGGCGAGACGCCGGGCGGGGCGGGCGCGGCGGGTGCGGAGCGGCCCGCCGAGGAGCCCGCACCGCCGATGCCCGCCGGCACGCCCCCGGAGCGGCCGGCGGAACCGGCTCCGGGCGACGCGATGCCGCCTCAGCCGGCACAGCCCGCCTCCGGCGACACGGCCCCGGGTCGGCCGGCGTACCCCGCGGGTCGGCCGGCGTACCCCGCGGGTCGGCCGGCGCAGCAGCCCGCGCCTCCGCCGTACCCGGGGCTTCCGGCGTACGGCGGTCATCCGGGGTATCCGGCCCAGCCGCCCAAAGACCGCCGGAGGGGGCTGCGCACCGGGATAGCCGTGGGGGTGGCCGCCGTCGTCCTGGCGAGCATCGGCGTGGGCGTGTACGCCCTGTCCGGCGACGGCGCGGGCGAGGACCGCGTGGGTTCCCAGCAGCGGAGCCCGGACGGTCCCGGCCGCCAGGACGGCCCCTTCGGCGAGGACGACGGCGGCGACGGCGGCTCGGACCGTGAGTCGCCCTCCCCGGACCGCTCCGGCCCCCCGAAGATCGACAGCGGTTCGGTGACGGACTCGATCAGCGGCATCAGCCTGCCGATCCCGGACGGCTGGTACGGCCAGGAGATCACGGTCGGCGCGTCGGTCTCCTCCGACGAGACCTACGCCTGCCCCGGCGACACCTCCGCCGAGTGTTCCAAGGGCGGCGCGTACTCGGCGCCCGCGCTCGTGCTCGGCACCGACGGACGCACCGCCGAGCAGGTCGCCAAGGCGGACATCGCCGCCAACGCCAAGGAGTCGTACGGCAAGGGCTACGGCTCGCTGACCTCGCACGAGGTGCTGGCGTCCGAGGCGGTGACGGTGGCCGGGCAGAAGGGCTACCGGGTCCGCTGGAAGGCCGTCACCAGCAAGGGCGCCGACGGCTACGTCGAGTCCCTCGCCCTGCCCTCGCCCGCCAACCCCGAGCGCATCGTCGTCGTCCGGATCGGTGTGGACGTCGGGGAGCGGCAGTCCGTGATGGACGACATCGCCGAGGGCATCGAGGCCGCCTCGGGCCGCGGCTCCGGCCAGGACGTCTGAACCGTCCCGCCCCCCCCGCCCGGCCGGGCGGGGCAACAGGCCGGCCGGGCGGGACGCCCCTCCGCTCACAGGGCGCCCCACCCGGCCGGTGGGTGCGCGCCGCCCCCGTCCCCACGGTGCGGCGCGGGCAGGTCACCGTCCAGTCATCCCGTGGACGGCGACCTGGGTCTCAGGTCAGTCCGAGCGCGGGCAGCACCGCCGCCTCCACGAACCGGACCAGGTAGTCGGCGTCGGCGTACTCCCCCTCCAGCACGGGCCGGACCCGCAGCACCCCGAACATCTGCGCCGGGACGTACTCCAGCGCCGGGTGGCCGGCGGGCACCTCGCCCCGCTCGACGCCCCGCTCCAGCATCGCGCGCAGCGCGGCGATCTCCGGTTCGACGATCGCCTCGCGCAGGGCCCGCTGGAGTTCCGGGTCCTGCATGACGGCGTGGCCGAGTGCCTGGAGCAGCCGGGTGTCCTCGCCCGACCACTCCCCCGCGGCCCGCGCCGCCCGCCGCAGGTCCTCGGCGAGCGATCCGGTGTCGATGCCCGCGAAGCGCACCTGGCTGCGCGAGCGCAGGGCCGCGGCGACGAACTGCGGCTTGGTCTTCCACTGCCGGTAGAGCGTGGACTTGCTGCACCGGGTGCTGGCGGCGACGCCTTCCATCGTGACGGCGTCGTACCCGCACTCGCGGATCTGCTCGACGACCGTGTCGAAGAACTCCCGCTCCCGCTCGGGCGTCAGCTTGGAGCGGCGCGGCGCGGTGCCCCGGGTCCCGGCCGTCTCCGGCCGGTCCGCCGCGTGTGCCGCGTGTGCCGTCATCGGTGCCGCTCCTCCGCGTCTGGCGTGGCCGCGTCTCCGTCGGCCATCGATACGCCAGTGTACCGGTACTCCAGCGTATCGGTACACTTCCGTATCGGAACGGAACCGTATCGATGAGTCCCGTCACACCGCCCACACGCCTCACCGTCAGTGAAGGGACCGGGGATGACCGCCCGCACCGAGCCCGCCGAACGGGAGCCGGACACACCGGCGCGACCACCGCTGCTCCGTGAGCTGCTGCTGGTCGCGGGGCTCTTCGCCGTCTACAAACTCGGCCGGCGACTGGCGGCGGGCCACACCGGCGAGGCCTACGCCAACGCGCACCGCGTGTGGGACCTGGAACGTGCCCTGCGGCTGCCCGACGAGGGCGCGGTGCAGTCCCTGCTGCTGCACGGCGACACGCTCGTACAGCTCGCGAACACCTACTACGCGGCCGTGCACTTCCCGGCCACCGCCGCCTTCCTGGTGTATCTGTACCTGCGGCGGCCGGGGCACTACCTCTGGGCCCGCCGGGCGCTGGCCGCGGTGACCGGTGCCGCGCTCGTGCTGCACCTGGCCTTCCCGCTCGCCCCGCCGCGCATGCTCACGGCGGCCGGTCTGCTGGACACCGCCCGGGTGTTCGGGCCGTCGGTGTACGGCCCGCCGGAGACGGACGGGCTGTCGAACCAGTTCGCGGCGATGCCGTCCCTGCACTTCGGCTGGGCGCTGATGCTGGCGGTCGGCCTGATCGTCGCCACCCGGTCCCGGCTGCGGTGGCTGTGGCTGCTGCACCCGCTGATCACCCTGGTGGTGATCGTCGGCACGGCCAACCACTACTGGCTCGACGTGCTCGTGGCCACGGCTCTGCTGGGCCTGGCGCTCGCGCTGCTCCGCCCGCCCCGGCGCCGGCCCCGCACCCTGGTGGCCCGCACCCGCGCCGGCCGGCGCCCGACCGGCCCGCCGGGGCCGACGCCACCGTCGAGGACCGTGGGAGCACCGCAGCCCACGGGGGCGGCGGGGGCTGAGCCGGCGGCGGATCGGAGACCGGCGGGGGCGGCGGGGGCGGTCGCGTGAGTGCCGCCGTGCTCGCCGTCGGGCTGTCCCTGGTCTCCGCCGTCGCCTACGCCGCCGCGGCCGTCGCCCAGGAGCGGCTGGCCGCACGCCGTCCGGCCACCGGCGCGGTGCGGCTGCTGGGCAGCAGCGCCTGGTGGTGGTCGGTCGCGCTGAACGCCGCGGGCGCCCTGCTGCACGTCGCGGCCCTGAAGTACGGGCCGCTCACCCTCGTCCAGCCGCTGGGCGCGCTCACGCTGGTCGCGGCGGTGCCGCTGGGGGCGCGGACCGCCGGCCGGCGCGTTCGTCCCGCCGAGTGGCAGGGCACCGGGCTGGCCCTGCTCGGACTGGGCGCGCTGCTGCTCACCGCGAGCGGCCCGGCCCCCGACGACGTGCTGAGCGTGCCGGAGGCGCTGGCCGTGTCGGGGGCGACGGCCGCGCTGCTCGGCCTGCTGTCCCGGCCGGGCGCCCGGCCGGGCCTGCGGCACGCGACCGCCTCGGGCATCGCCTCCGGGGTCGCCTCGGCGCTGACGCAGACCGTCACGGTCGCCGCCACCGGCCGCTCGGGCTCGCTGCCCGGCGCGCAGGTCGTCGGCGTGGCGGTGCTGGTGGCGGCCTTCGCGGCGGGTGGCCTGCTGCTGGCGCAGACCGCGTACCGCGGCGGTCTGGGCGCCCCGCTCGCCGTGGTGACCCTGGCCAACCCGGTGGCCGCCGCGGTGATCGGCGTGTCGCTGCTGGGCGAGCGGCTGCGGGGCGGCCCCGCCGGCGTCCTGCTGGCCCTGACCGGCGCGGGCCTGGCCGCACGGGGCGTACTGATACTGACCCGCGCCCCGACCGGCGCCCCGACGGGCGCCCCGACGGGCACGGACGGCACACCCCCACCGGCCCACGCCCCGGCCGCCGCCGACGGCGCCCCCGCGCCGGACGCACCGCGGGACCCCCCGCCGGGCCCCGCCGCGCAGGACCGGGCACCCGGCTCCCCCGCCGGCCGCACCCTCCGACGCGCCCCGCGCGGACGTGCCGCGAGGCCCCGGCAGCCGCAGCCGCAACCGCAACCGACCGCAGCCGGAGCCGGGGCACCTGACCGTGCTGTAGCGGCTACTCCGTGACGATCGCCGGGTCGCTCACCCCCGGCCGCCCGTTCTCGACGTGCCCGGCGAACCGGCGCAGGAACGACGGGTCGGACGCCGAGGTGACCGTCAGGTCGTACCAGCGCCGGCTGTGCCGGAGGTCGACGGTGTGCCGGACGGTGGCGCCGGGGCGCACCGTCACCGTCCGGGTCCGGCCCGTGTAGGCGTCGGCCAGCGTCAGGCGGACCGCCGCGGAGCCGTGGTGGGTGAAGGCCAGCTCGACGTCGTCGCGCACGTGCCGTGCGGTGACCTCGGGGCCGGCCGTCTTCCCGGGGCCCTTGAAGACGCGCAGGAAGCCGTTGGGGCCGTGCACGGCCAGGTCGTGGGTGCCGCCCGACCAGGCCGAGTTCCAGGTGTCGGAGAGGGTCTTGCCGGCCTCGGTGGTGTACGTCCACGGCCCGTCGGTGCGGTTGCCGGACGTGACGAGGAAGGCGGCCCCGGCCCGCGCCCCGGAGGCGAAGGTGAGCGTGAACGTGCCGGCCGCCGGGTCGGCCGAGCCGTCGACGTGCGGGGCGTACGGCAGGGGACGCGCCGGGCGCAGGCCGCGCTCCTGCCTCGGCATGGCCGGGTCGGCGGGCGGCGTCGGACGGTAGTCGGGGTGACGCTCGCGGTCCGGCGGCTCGTAGGCGTCGGTGTCGGGCAGTTCGGCGGGCCGGCTGTCCCGGCGGGAGAAGTCGAACGCGGCGGTCAGATCGCCGCACACGGCCCGCCGCCAGGGCGAGATGTTCGGCTCGCGCACCCCGAAGCGGCGCTCCATGAAGCGGATGAGGGAGGTGTGGTCGAAGGTCTCGGAGCAGACGTAGCCGCCCTTGCTCCACGGCGACACCACGAGCATCGGCACCCGGGGCCCGAGCCCGTAGAAGCCCTCGCGGTGGGTGGCGCTGCCCGGGAAGACGTCCAGGGAGACGTCGACCGTGGAGCGGCCCTGCGCGGCCGACTTCGGCGGCAGCGGCGGCACCACGTGGTCGAAGAAGCCGTCGTTCTCGTCGTAGGTGATGAACAGGGCCGTCTTCGCCCACACGGCCGGGTTGGAGGTCAGCGCGTCCAGGACCTGGGCGATGTACCAGGCGCCGTAGTTCGAGGGCCAGTTGGAGTGCTCGGTGAAGGCCTCGGGGGCCACGATCCAGGATATCTGCGGCAGCCGGTCCGCCCGGACGTCGGCGCGCAGCAGGTCGAAGTAGCCGTCGCCGTTCTTGACGTCGGTGCCGGTACGGGCCTTGTCGTACCAGGGGTCGCCGGGGGCGGCGTCGCGGTACTTGTTGAAGTACAGCAGCGAGTTGTCGCCGTAGTTGCCGCGGTAGGCGTCGTCGATCCATCCCCAGTGGCCGTCCGCGTCCAGCCCGTCGCCGATGTCCTGGTAGATCTTCCAGGAGACCCCGGCCCGCTCCAGGCGTTCGGGGTAGGTCGTCCAGTCGTAGCCCAGTTCGTCGTTGCCGAGGACCGGGCCGCCGCCCCCGCCGTCGTTCCCGGTGTGGCCCGTCCACATGTAGTAGCGGTTGGGGTCGGTGGAGCCGATGAACGAGCAGTGGTAGGCGTCGCAGACGGTGAAGGCGTCGGCGAGGGCGTAGTGGAAGGGGATGTCCTCGCGGGTCAGGTACGCCATGGTGGTGCTGCCCTTGGCGGGCAGCCACCGGTCGTACCGGGCGTCGTGGTAGGCGTCCTGGCCGTCCGGCCAGCCGTGCGGCAGCCCCTCCAGGAACTGCATGCCGAGGTCGTCGGCGTCCGGGTGGAAGGGCAGCAGCTCGGTGCCGGCGTTCTCCTGGTGCCACACCGGCCTGCCGCTCGGCAGGGTGACCGGGTGCGGGTCGCCGAAGCCGCGGACGCCCCTCAGCTTGCCGAAGTAGTGGTCGAAGGAACGGTTCTCCTGCATCAGGACGACGATGTGCTCGACATCCTCGACGGTCCCGGTGCGGTGGTTGGCCGGCAGGGCGGCGGCCCGCTGGATGCTGGCGGACAGGGCGCTGAACGCCGTGGTCGCGCCCGCGAGTTGGAGGAATCGGCGCCGGTTGACTTCGGACATGGGGGGTGGGAAGCCTCTCGCCTGAGGTGGGTTCGGCCGGCCGGACGGTACCGGACATGACGGAATGCGCGCGCAAGGAGTGTTCCAGGAGCACCAAACGTCAGGGAAGGGCGCGGTGGCCCTCATGTGAAAGTCGTCGGTACGTGAGGTGTGCCGGCCGCACACCCCGGAAATGGTCGCGATCATGACAGTCATGCAGACGGCTGAAGCACCGACCCGACGGCCCGTACGCCAGCTCCTCGCCGCCTCCGTGGGCAACGCCGTGGAGTGGTACGACTGGTACGCGTACACCTTCCTGGCCACCTACATCGCCGACCAGGTCTTCCCCGAGGGCGCGGACGACTCACTGGTCCCGCTGCTGTCGGCGTTCGCGGTGTTCGCGGTGGGCTTCTTCATGCGTCCCGTCGGCGGGCTGCTGATGGGCTCGATCGCGGACCGGCGCGGACGGCGGTCCGCGCTGACGGTGACCATCCTGCTGATGGGCGGCAGCAGCCTGCTGGTCGGGCTCACCCCGACGTACGCGTCCGCGGGTCTGCTGGCACCGGTGATCCTGGTACTCGCCCGGCTGCTCCAAGGCCTCTCGGTGGGCGGGGAGTTCGCGGCCGCGACGACCTTCCTGGTCGAGTCGGCGGGGCCGGGCAGGCGCGGGCTGTTCTCCTCCTTCCAGTACGTCTCCACCACCGTCGGGCAACTGGCCGCCTCCGGGCTGGCCGCGCTGCTGGTGACCACGGTCTCCGAGCCGGCGATGGACGACTGGGGCTGGCGGGTGCCGTTCGTCGTCGGGGCCGTGCTGAGCCTGGTCGGCTTCTGGATCCGGCAGGGCGCCGAGGAGACCCGCAGCACCGAACAGCGCGGCGCCCCGCGGCCCGGCCTGTTCGAGGCGCTGCGCCGGCATCCGCGCGAGTCCCTGCTGATCTGCGGCATCACCGCGGGCGGCACCATCGCCTACTACACCTGGACGTCGTACCTGCCGACGTACGCCGAACTCAACGCGGGGATCGACAAGTCGGACGCGCTGCTCGCGGGCACGCTCTCGCTGGCCTTCTTCGCGCTGCTCCAGCCGCTCGGCGGGATGCTCTCCGACCGCTTCGGCCGCCGCCCGCTCCTGCTCTTCTTCGGCCTCGGCTTCGCCCTGCTGTGCGTGCCGCTGCTGCACACGCTGCGCGACTCCTTCGCCGTGCTGCTGCTCGTGCAGTGCGCCGGCATGGTCCTGCTCACCGGGTTCACCTCGATCAGCGCGGCCGTCAACGCCGAGGTGTTCCCGGCGCGGGTGCGCGCGGCGGGCATCGGCTTCCCGTACTCGCTGACGGTCGCGCTCTTCGGCGGCACGGCCCCGTACGTCGGCACGCTCTTCAAGGAGCTGGGGAACGCCGGGCTGTTCCCCTGGTACGTCGCGGCGCTGTGCCTGCTGTCGTCGGCCGTGTACCTGCGGCTGCCGGAGACCGCGCACCGGGAGCTGAAGCGCTGAACGCGCCAGGGATCGACCCGCACCTCACCCGTACCCAAGCTCTTCGACTCGGCTTACCCTGGTTTTTCCGCACGCGTGGAACGAGGGGGAACACGTGGGGTCACGGAATGTCGGAGGCTGACGTATCGCAGGGAGCGGGCACCTGGCGGGCCCGCGTACGGGACCACCGGGGCGCGGCCGGCATCGGCGCCGGCGTACTGCTGACCGAGCGGACGGTCCTGACCTGCGCGCACGTGGTCGAGGCCGCCCTGCGGCTGCCGGGACCGCATCCCGGGCCGCCGCCCGGCGCGGAGGTCCTGCTGGACTTCCCCGCCGCCGGAGGGCACCCGGCCGGGCCGGTCCGCGCACAGGTCGCCGACGGCGGCTGGCTGCGCTCCGCCCCCGCCGGGGACCTGGCGGTGCTGCGCCTGGCGGAGCCGCCACCGGCGCCGGTGGCGCCCGCGCCGCTCGGTGTGTGCGGTGACCACACCGGCGGGCGCGTCTCGGTGTTCGGGCATCCGGCGGGTGTGCCGGACGGCGTCTGGGCGCGGGGACAGGTGGTCGGCTCCGGCGGCGCGCATCCCGCCTGGCGGCAGATCGACGGGCTCGACGCGGTCGGCGCTCCCGTGGCGAAGGGCTTCAGCGGGGCCGGTGTGTGGCACGCCGGACGGGCGCTGGTCGTCGGCGTCCTCGCCGCGGTCCTGGCGCCCGGGCCGGCGGGCGGTGCGAGCGCGCCGCGGGTGGCCTGGATGATTCCGCTGGACGTCCTGGACGGCACTCCCTTCGCGGTGCCCGGCGCCCGGACGCCCCACCGCCCGGTCCCGGACGGGCCGGCACCGCCGAGCGCCCTGTGGCCGCTGGTGGACCGGCTGCTCGCCATGGACACGTTCCGGACGGACCCCGCGGCCCCGCTGCTCGGCCAGCTGCCCTCCGCGATCGCCGCGGGGACCGCCCGGGCCGGCACGCCCAGGATGCAGCTGTACCAGATCGTGCGCCGGTGCGGGGACTTCGCCGAGGGACCCGCGGCCCTGGTCGACGCGGTGCAGTGGCTGGAAGGGGACACCATCGCTGTGAAGGACTTCGTGACACAGGCGCGGCGGACGTGGCCGGACCGGCTGGGCGCCGATGGCTGACACCACCTCCCCGGAACCGCAGGCCGCCGCCCGGCTGGCGGACGCCCTGATGAAGGTGTCGGCCCTGGACGACCTGGTGGCCCGCAGGGTCTGCATCCTCGACGCCATGGACCGTCTGCGACTGCGCCTGTCGGTACCGGAATTCGACGACAAGAAGATCCACATCGTCACGATGGTGCGCACGTTCGGCGCCGTCCCGGACGGCTGGCGGCGGCTGACCGAGGCCGTGCAGCACCTGGCCGACTACGACCTGCCGTCGCGGCACGCCGCGTCCCTGGCCCACCCCGTGGTGCCGCCGGTCCTCGACGACCCCGCCCAGCGGGAGCTGGCCCAGCTGCTCGCCGGCCTCGACCGCACCACGGTGCCCTCGCTCGACACCGTCTACCACTCGGCGGCCGGCGACCACTTCGGGCCGCTGCCGGAGATCGTGCACACGGCCTGGGACGCCTACCAGTTGCTCGCCCACACCAACCGCCCGCCGGACGGCGCGCCGCGCACGGTGCGCTTCCTCCAGGAACTGGCCGTCCTGCTCACCGCGGAGCGCGGGGACGCGATCCGCGCCTGGATCAGCCGCCAGGTGCGCACCACCGTGCGGGACACCATGGAGGCGCAGTGGATCCTCGACGACTCCCGGACGTATGCCGGGATACGGCGCAAGGAACCCGAGCGGCCCGCGCATCTGCTGATCCGGCTCGCGCCCGCCACCACCTCACCCGATCGGGTCGACGTCAGCTGCTGGGTGAACACCACGGCCGTCTGGGAGCCGCGCAGGCGCGAGGAGCGGTCCGTGCCCGCCTCCGAGGTGCGCCGTCATGTCGCCACCCTCGTCGACCGGGAGGAGTCCCGGTTGCGCACCCATCGCGGCGGTCTCGTACTGGAGTTCATACTCCCCCTGTCGCTGGTGAACGAGCCGGTCGAGGAGTGGCCGCGGCACAGCGCCTTCGGCGCGGACGCCGTGTGGGACAACGAACTGGGCGGGCCGCCGCTCGGAGTGGACTACACGGTCGTCGTCCGCAGCAAGGAGCGCATCGACGCAGAGCAGTTGCACCGGGTGTGGAACGAGCGCTGGGACGTGCTGACGGCCGACGAGCGGCCGGCCCGTGTGCACCGTTGCGCCCAAGGCGACGGCGCCCGCGGCGAGTTGCTCTACGCGCGTCTGGCGCGGGATCCGGCCGTCGTGCTGATGACCCTGGGTTCGCCGCCCGACGACGAGCACGGCAGGAAGGAACTCCTCGTGGGCCTTCAGGCGGGGCTTCCCCTGCTGCTGTGGAGCCGTTCGGGCGCCCCCGCCGACGCGTTGCCCGCCGTGGCCGAAGGTGCGCTGGAGGGCGAGTTGAGCCGGATTCTGGACCGGCTGACGCGCTTGCGCTCCGCTCCCGGTACGGGGGACCATAACGCCGAGGGTTGTGGCCCTCGTCTTGCCGTGCTGTGGGACGACCCGAACAGACTTCCTGAAGTTCCCGAGCCAATTGCTTGAGCGCGAACGAGGCGCTGCGTGACCCACTAGGGTGTGACGACCTGAACACCGGTCACGGCACCTGCGTGACTGGCCGGCACGACGACCGACCGACCCCTGGCCGTGACGGACCCGGAGTCGGTCGCCCGGTGACCCCGCGCGGGCCCGGGAGAGGGGGGTGGCGATGAACGGTGACGTCCCGCGGGAACCCGGCGTGCCCGAAGGCGCGTCCGCCGTGACCGAGGACGCCCGGGAGTGGTGGATCTACCGCGGCTCGGGCGGGCCGGGCGCCACCGCGCCGCTCGCGGAGCTGCTGCCGCCCCCGCCCCCGTGGCGGGACTTCGACGGCGGCCCCGTGGTCACCGGCCCTCCGCCCCGGGACGACGCCGAGATCCGCCGGCGCCTGGGCTCCCCCGAGGTGCGTCTGCGGTCCGCGCCGCCGGAGGAGGCCGACATGGTCAACGCGGCGCTGTTCCTGCGGCGGCCACTGATCGTCACCGGCGCCCCCGGGATCGGCAAGTCCAGCCTGGCCCACCGGGTCAGCCGCGAGCTCGACCTCGGCCGCGTCCTGCGCTGGACTATCACCAGCAGGTCAACCCTGAAGGAGGGCCTGTACGCCTACGACGCGATCGGCCGGGTGCAGGAGGCCGCCGCCCGCGGCGCGCTGCACGGCTCCGACGCCGACGCGGCCGAGGAGCCGGGCGAGGGCTCCGAGTCGCCGGCCGGGCTCGGCGACTTCGTCCAGCTCGGCCCGCTGGGCACGGCCCTGATTCCCCGTGAGACGCCGCGGGTGCTGCTCATCGACGAGTTCGACAAGGCCGACACCGACCTCGCCAACGACCTGCTGGGGGTCTTCGAGGACGGCGAGTTCCGCATCCCCGAGCTGTCCCGGGTGCGGTCCCGGATGCCGGACGTCACCGTGCACACCGACGACCCGGACGACACGTACGTGGTGCACCACGGCAGGGTCCGCTGCCGCGCCTTCCCGTTCGTGGTGATCACCAGCAACGGCGAGCGCTCCCTGCCGCCCGCGTTCCTGCGCCGCTGTCTGACGCTGGAGATGGCGGCGCCGGACGCGGACCGGCTCGCGGCCATGCTGGCGGCCCAGTTCGCCACCGGAGAGGGCGGCGAGCGCTCCGCGATGATCCGGGACTTCCTCTCGCGCGCCCTGGCGGGCGGCACGCTCGCCGCCGACCAGCTGCTGAACGCGGAGTTCCTGCGCATCTCCCCCGCGGGTCCCGACGAGGCCTCGTGGAACCGGCTGCTGCACTCGCTGTGGCGCAGGCTGGACGAGGTCGGTTCTGCATGACCCTGCCGGCCTCCCAGCACGGCGGGGCGAGCGACGGCACCGCGCCGGGTATCGCCTCGCGCGGGGAGGCGTGCGCCCGCCCCACCGTGTACGACGTGGGAGAGGCCGTCTGGCTGGCCGCGCAGCTCGACCTCCGGGTCCGGGCCGTACGCGCCGGCCGGGACGGTGAGGACGGCGACGGCCGCGAGGACCGCGGGGACCGGGCGGGCACGGACGAGGACGCGGACGCCCCGGTCCTGGCCGAGGACCCGCCCGCCGCGCCCCCGGACGAGGACGGACGCCCGCTGCCGGCCGGCGAACCGCCGGACGGCACGGTCCCCGCGGACGGGGCCGGGCCCGCGGACACCCACCCCCTCGACGACACCGCCGCGGACGGGCGGACGGACCCTCGCCCGCCGGCGCCGGCACCGCCGCCGTCCGGGGCGTGGGCGACGGCGCACCACGACGACGATCCGCGGGCCGGCCTCCTCGCCGGCCCCGGCCTGGAGCGCTCCCGGGCGCTGGAGAAGGCCCTGCGCCCGCTGCGGCTGCGGCTGCCCTCGCGCACCGTGCGGCTGCTGGACGAGGAGGGCACCGCCGAGTCGCGGGCCGAGCAGGGAGTGTGGGTACCGCGGTACGGCCCGGCGGAAGAACGCTGGCTGACGGTGACCCTGGTGGTCGACGACGGCGAGTCCATGGCCCTGTGGACCCGCACGGCCACCCGCTTCGCGTCGGTGCTGGCGGGCTCGGGCGCGTTCCGGGACGTCCGCGTGCGGCACTGGCGGTCCGTGGGGACCGCCCCCGTCGCGCCCGGTGCCGGCGGCCGGGACATGGTGCTCGTCCTGACCGACATGTACGCGCCCCACTGGCGGGACGGGGCCACGTACCGCCGGCTGGCCCGCTGGGCGTCGGACGTGCCCGTCGCCGTGGTGAGCGTCCTGCCGGAGTACCTCTGGTCGCGGTTACCCGTGGTGCCGGCGCCCACCCGGCTGCGCAGCCCGGGGCCGGCCGCCGCGAACGCCCGCTGGGCCCACCGTCCGGACGGGCTGGTGCCACCGTCGGCCACCGGTGAGGGCCCCGGGTGGCTGCCGCTGCCCGTGCTGGAGCTGACCCCGGACGGCCTGGGCGCGTGGGCCCGGTTCCTGCGCCACGAGCGGCCGGCGGAGTACACGGTGCGGACGGTGCCGGTGTCCGCCGCCCAGCCGCCGCCGGCGGCCGTACGGCAACCCGCCCCGCCGGCGCCGCTGTCGGCGGCCGACCGGGTCCGGAGACTGCGGGCGCAGCTCAGCCCCGTCGCCTACCACCTGGCCCGGCTCGGCGCCGCCATCCCCGTCAACCTCTCCGTGCTCCAGGTGCTCCAGCAGCGGCTGCTGCCCGAGGCCCGTCCCTGGCACCTGGCCGAGCTGTTGGTGAGCGGGCTGCTCCAGCCCGCACCGGCCGCCCCCGACGCCCCGGACGTGCCGCCGTCGGCGCGCATCGACCTGGAGTTCGCCGCGGGAGTGCGGCAGGAACTGCTGGCCGAGGGCACCCGCAGGGAGACCGCGCTGGCGGTGCGGGTGGTCTTCGACCATCTGGCGACCATCCTGCCGGCCGCCACCGGCGGCGCCCTGCGCCAGGCCCGCGATCTGCTCACCGACCCCAGCCGCGCGGCGCGGCTGCCGCTGGACGGGGTGCGCACCTGGCTCGCCCCCGTGCTGCCGGCCCTCAGCGCGCTCGACGGGCAGCACACGGCCGCCGCGAGCGTGCTCCACGACCGGCTGAGCGCCGCGCCGGTGAGCGCCGCCGCCCCCGCGCCCGCCGCCCCGCCCGCGGGCAGCACCACGGGTCATGACCGTGATACACAGAGTGATGAGTTCGGCAGTCCGAGGTCCGCGCCTCCCGGCGAGACGCACCCAACCCTCCCCCCGGGAGGCGACCTCGGATCGAATGCAGACGTTGGAGGGATCGTGTCCGTGAGTGGCGTGCAGCCTGTCCCTGCGAGGACCAGGGTCGACGGGGCTCAGAAACCGCCGCCCGTATGGGGCAACGTGCCTCCACGGAATCGTGCGTTCACCGGACGCGAACAGTTGCTCGAGGACCTGCACCGGCGGCTCCAGGAAGGCACCACGGCGGTGCTCCCGGAGGCGCTCCAGGGCATGGGCGGCGTGGGCAAGTCCCAGCTCGCCGTCGAGTACGTGTACCGCCATCAGAACGAATACCAGGTCATCTGGTGGATCCCCTCCGAGCAGCCGCAGCAGATCCGGCAGATGCTGGTGGAGCTCGCCCGGCGGCTCGGCCTGGAGGTCGGCAGCGGCGAGGCCAACACCGCCGTGCCCGCGGTCATAGAAGCGCTGCGCGTCGGCGAACCGTACAAGAACTGGCTGCTGGTCTTCGACAACGCCGAGGACCCGGACGCCGTTCGCGAATTCTTCCCCACCAATGGCCCAGGACGCATTCTCGTGACCTCTCGCAACTCCCAGTGGGCGACCGCGGCGCGCCCTCTCGAGGTCGATGTCTTCGCCCGCGACGAAAGCCGCCAGCTGCTCCAGCTGCGCGCTCCGAGCCTCGACGACCGCACGGCGGACCGGCTCGCCGAGACCCTCGGCGACCTGCCGCTCGGCATCGAGCAGGCCGCCGTCTGGCTCTCCGAGACCGGCATGCCCGCCGACGAGTACCTGCGCCTGTTCGAACAGCAGGCGGCGGAGCTGATGCTGAGCGATCCGCCGCCGGACTACCCGCTGTCCGTCGCGGCCGCGTGGAACGTCTCGCTGGAGCGGTTGCAGAAGAACCATCCGGCGGCGCTCCAGCTCCTCCAGGTGTGCGCCTTCTTCGCCCCGGAGCCCATCTCCCGCCGGCTGCTCACCGGGGTCCGGGACGCCCCGGTGCCGCCGGAGCTGGCCGCCGCCCTCAGCGACCCGATCCGGCTGGGCCGGGCCATCCGCGAGATCAACCGCTACGCGCTCGCCAGGATCAACCACAGCACCAACACCCTCCAGCTGCACCGACTGGTGCAGCGGGTGCTGATCAACCAGATGCCCGACACCGTCAAGGAGCAGATGCGCAACGGCGCCCACCGGCTGCTGGCCAAGGGCGACCCCAGCGCACCGGCCGACCCGGGCCAGTGGCGGCAGTACGGTGAGCTGCTGCCCCACGTGATCAGCAGCCGGGCCGTGGAGTCCGCCGACCCGTGGGTGCGGCAACTGGTGCTCAACGAGATCCAGTACATGTTCTCCTGGGGCGACCACGAGGGCTCCCGCGACCTCGCCCAGCAGGCCTACGAGACCTGGAAGCGCGTCGACGGCGAGCACGCCGAGCACGTGCTGATGGCGGCCAAGCTCTACGGCGACGCGCTGCGCATCCTCGGTCACTACCGCATGGCGTACGAACTGGACCAGCGCACCCGGGAGGCGATGACGCGGACGCTGGGCCCGGAGCACGAGCGCACGCTGGAGATCATCTCCATTCTCGCCTGGGACCTGCGGATGCGCGGCGACTTCGCCCGGGCCTCCGAGCTGGACCAGCAGATCTTCGAGACCAGCCGGCGGCTGTTCGGCCCGAACGACGTGTCCACGCTGATCGTCGCCCACCGCGTGGCCCTGAACCTCCGGCTCACCGGCGACTTCCGGCAGGCGCTCGAACTGGACCAGGACACCTACCGCCGCAAGCTGGAGGAGCTGGGCGAGAACGCCCTGTCCACCCTCGGCACCCTCGCGGGCGTGGCCGTCGACCGGCAGGAGGCCGGCGAGTACATCGAGGCGCGCGACCAGCAGCAGGAGGTCGTCAGCCGCTACGAGTACAACTACGGGTCGACCAACCCGAACACCATCGGCGGCTACCGCGGTCTGGCGGTGGCCGAGCGGCGCGCGGGCCGCCACGAGAAGGCGCTCGAACTGTCCTCCAAGGCGCTCGCGCTGTTCCGCAACCGCTACGGCGACAACTACCCGGAGACGCTCGCGGCGTTGCTGGCGCACGCCGTCGACGTGCGCCACAGCGGCGACCTCCAGCAGGCCCTGGAACTGAGCGACCGGGGCTGCCAGGGGTACGCGCGCCTGTTCGGCGCCGAGCATCCGCACACCCTCGGCGCACAGGTCAACCACGCCGTCTGCCTCCGGCTGCTCGGGCGCAGCGAGGAGGCCCGCCGGCTCAACGAGCGGCTGCTGCCGGCGCTCGGCGAGAAGCTGGGCGAGGACCACCCGAACGTGCTGGCCTGCGCCACCAACCTCGCCGCCGACCTGTACGAACTGGGCGAGGTCCAGAAGTCGGTGGAGCTGAGCACCCGCACGCTGGAGCAGAGCCGGCAGCGGCTCGGCCCGGACCACCCGGCCACGCTGGCCACCAGCGTCAACCTCGCGCTGGGGCTGCGGCTGCTGGGGCGGGTCGACGAGGCCGACGCGCTCCAGACGGACACGCTGGCCCGGTACGAGCGGGTCCTCGGCGACGACCACCCGGCCACCGTCGCCGCCGCCGAGAACCGGCCGGCGAACTGCGACATCGACCCGATGCCGCTCTGACGCCGGGCGCCCCGGCAGGCCGGCTCGCCGCCCGGCCGGCCTCCCTGCCGGGGCCCTGCGGCCGGCGTTGCTGCCGAGGCGCCGTCCCGTCGACCCCTCCGACCGCCCGCCCCGTCCGGTGACCGCCGCGGGGCCGGGCGGTCGTCCGCTTCCGGCGGGCGGTTCGCGCACGGGGCCGCGCGCCGCCGGGGCCTCCGCGTCCCCTTCCCGCGCTCGCGCGGGCGCCACGTCTGTTCCTGACGACCGTACGGCCCGCCGGGGGCCCTCGGCCGACGAGGAGGGGGTAGAGGCCGGCGAGGGGCCCGGCCCCGTCAAGGGGCCTGAGCCGGCCGAGGGCCCGGCCCCGTCAGGGGTCCTCGTCCACCGCGGCGGAGCGGCCGATCCAGTCGGCGATCGCCACCGGGTCGGGCGGTGCGCCCGGTCCGGTGCGCAGCTCCTCGGTCACCGCGCGGACCAGTTCCGGGCGGCGCAGCAGGGCACCGGCCGCGGTGGGCCGGCCGGAGTCGCGCAGGGCGAGCCCCAGCCCGGCCCAGGCGGACGCCGAGGCGGGATGCCGTGCCAGCACGTCCCGGTAGCGGCGGGCGGCGTCGTCCGCCGCGCCCCGCAGCAGGGCCACGTCGGCCGCCGCCAGGGCCGGGGGCCGGGCGGTGTCCGTGGCGTCGGCGGCGCGGTCGGCCAGCGTCCCGGGTTCGGTCAGCAGCACCCGGCGCAGTTCGCTGCGGGCATCGGGGGACCCGGGCCCGGAGTCCGGCCGCAGCCGGGAGGGCACCGGGGGCGCCTCCTTGGGGTCCGCGCCGCGCCGCCACGCGGCGGCGACCTCCCGCACCGGGCCGGGGTCCGGCCGCAGATGCCGGCCCCGCCACACCGCCCGCAGGTCGTGTTCCTCCGCGCGGGCCACCGACCGCGGCCGGTCGGGCACCGGCTCGCCGGCCCAGGCTCCGGCCTGGGCGGCCATCCGCGCGACGAACCGCCGCCCGAGGTCCGTCAGCGCCCCGCCCGCCGGGAGGGCGTCCAGCACCTGCGTGACCGCCCCGCGCCACACGGCGAACTCGAAGTGGGCGAGGTCGGCCGCCCGGCCGTCGAGGGCGGCGCGTTCGACCCGCCAGAAGTCGGCCACCCCGGCGAAGGCGTAGGCACCGTGCAGCGCGCCGGAGACGGGGCGCGGATCGCCGCGCCAGGGGGTGTACAGCAGCGGGCCCTCGCCGTGGGTGAGCCGGAGCTGGTGCAGCAGCCCGTTGAGGACGGAGTGCCGGGCCTCGTGCACCAGGGACACGGCGAGTTCCACGGCGTCCTGCGGCAGGGACAGCAGGGCGCTGCCGACGGCCTCGGTGTAGGAGGCGCTGGCGGTGCGGAACCGGGGTGCGGCCGGAAGGGGCACCAGTACCCGCAGGGTCCGGGCCACCAGCTGCGCGGCGCGCGGGTGCCGGGCGTGCAGCAGTTCGCCGGCCTCGCACAGCAGGTGCCGCCAGCGGTCCGCCTCGGTGCCGGTGAGCGAGGAGACGGCCGGGGACGGTCCGGTGCGGAAGTCCCGGTAGGGGTCGCCCTCCTCCAGCGCGAGGGGCGGGTCGTCCGGCAGGCGGCTCCAGGCGACGCGGCGCAGCGGATGCCAGGGCCCGCCGGCCGTGCGCAGATCGGCCGGCAGGGGCGTCGTGCGGTCACCGAGGACGAGCAGCGCGCAGCGGTCGCCGGACCGGCGGATGTGCAGGGTGGCGACGGCCGGTGCCGGCCGGGCCTGGGGTGCGAGCTGGAGGCGCCCCAGGGTGGGGAGGGTGAGCGCGTCGCCGTACACCGGCAGGCGCAACGTTCCTGCGACGCCGGCGCGCAGTGCTCCGGCGGCGGCCAGGCAGTGCAGGTAGCCCAGTTCGGCCCACAGCGGTGGCGCGCCGCCGGTCCCGTCGTCCGTTCGGCCACCGGCCCGCAGGCGCTCCAGCATGCGCACCGCCCAGGTGCCGGTGCCGGGGTGTTCCAGCAGGTCGACGACGACGTCCGGACGGGACCGTTCCACGCGCAGCAGCAGGTCCATGGCGGCTTCCGGGCGCAGCGGCTGCGGTGCGGCGGCGGGCTCCCCCGCGGCGTCCACCACGGCGCGCAGCATGAGCATGCGCCGGCTGCGTTCGACCGCGCGCATCCGCTCGGCGGTGGACGGCGCGACGAGTCCGGCGGCCGTCTCGTCGAGATCGGACACCGGCGTGCGGTGGGTACCGAGCCCGGTCCGGCTGCCGGCGGGCGGATTCGTCATCCGGCGTCAGGAGGGGAGGTCGTCGTCGCCGCAGTCGGCGGCCAGGTACGGACTGCCCGCTCCCCCGCTGGCGCTCTGCAGCGCCGGTGTCTCACCCAGGCGCCGCACGAGGGTGTGCAGCGCGTCCACGAACCGGGGGTCGTGGGAGGTCATCACGTCCTGGAGCCCACATCGGCTGAGATCGACGAGATCGGTCTCGAACTCGGTCGCAGAAGTCGTCACGTCCCGCTGCCCCCTAGTAGCTGTGTCGAAAGTGGTTGCTTCGCGTCCACGGGCTCCCTCTCATACTGACCGTTCGACTGCCGCACCGAAAGAGCACCTGGCAGCCACATGGGCCGGAAGTGGATTGTTTCCGCCCGGAGTTCAGGTCGGCATCGTCCTGTCCGAGGGCGACTTCGCGGGGCCTTCCGGACGATTCGCGCGGTGCGCCGGTGGGCACAGAGAACCCGTCGGGTCACCGGGACGGACGGGGGAGCGCATGGCCGAGTTGCTGCGGTTCGAGCTGGAGGACGGTGGCACCGTCGTGGCGCAGGTGGACCACCTCGACGGCGGGGTGGTCGACGCGACCAGCGCCTCCGACCTGGTGGCGCGGGCCACGGGGTCGTTCGAGTCGGCGCTGGAGGGCGTGCGCCGGGCCGCCGCCGCGACGCTGAGCCGGATGAGCGCGCTTCCGCAGCGTCCGGACGAGGTCACCGTCGAGTTCGGCATCCAGCTCGACGCCGAGGTCGGCGCCGTCCTGGCCCGCACCGGCGCGCAGGGGCATCTCCAGGTCCAGGTGACCTGGCGCCGGACGCCTCCGGAGGGCGGGGAGTCCGCCGGCGGTGCGGCCCCGTCCCCTTGACGCGTCGTTCGCAAGATGTCGCGCGCGGCCCGGAAACCGTCGACAGGCGGGCGGACGGGCGCGGCGGCTAGTCGCGAGGGGCCTGGGCGGTCGAGCCGCGCACCACCAGCTCCGGTTCGAACAACAGCTCCTCGGCCGCCACGGAGCTGCCGCTGATCTGCGCGTTCAGCAGTTCCACCACGGCCCGGCCCATGGCCTCGATGGGCTGGCGCACGGTGGTGAGCGGCGGTTCGGTGCAGTTCATCAGCGCCGAGTCGTCGTAGCCGACGACCGAGATCCGGGCCGGCACGTCGAGTCCCTTGCGGCGGGCGGCCCGGACGACGCCGAGGGCGAGGGGGTCGCTGGCGCAGATGAAGCCGGTGACGCCCTGTTCGATGAGCCGGACGGCCGCGGCGTGGCCGCCCTCGATGGAGAACATGGTCCGGGCGACACGCTCGTCGGGCAGCTCGCCCAGGGCCCGCGCGGCGGCCAGCTTGCGCCCGGAGGGCATGTGGTCGCCGGGGCCCAGCACCAGGCCGATCCGTTCGTGCCCGAGCGAGGCCAGGTGCCGCCAGGCCTGCTCGACCGCGACGGCGTCGTCACAGGAGACGCCGGGGAAGCCGAGCTGGTCGATGCCGGCGTTGACCAGCACCACCGGGATGTTGCGCTCGGCGAGCCGCCGGTAGTGGTCGTGGGGCGCGTCGGCCTGGGCGTACAGCCCGCCGGCGAAGACGACGCCGGAGACCTGCTGCTGGAGGAGCAGGTCCACGTAGTCGGCCTCGCTGACGCCGCCCTTGGTCTGGGTGCACAGCACCGGGGTCAGCCCGAGCTGGGCCAGCGCCCCGCCGATGACCTCGGCGAACGCCGGGAAGATGGGGTTCTGCAGCTCGGGCAGGACCAGGCCGACGAGCCGGGCGCGTTCGCCGCGCAGCTGGGTGGGCCGCTCGTAGCCGAGGACGTCGAGGGCGGAGAGCACGGCCTGGCGGGTGGCCTCGGAGACACCCGGCTTGTCGTTGAGCACCCGGCTGACGGTGGCCTCGCTGACCCCGACCTTCTTCGCCACCTCGGCCAGTCGTCGCGTCATGGCCGCAAGCGTAGCGCAAAATATGCAAGCTGCTTGCGTAACGGGGTGCGGGGCCGGGCCCGGACCGGGGACGGGCTCATGGGGCGGCCCACAGTCCGCGGACATGCCCCAGGTGCCGGGTCATCACGGCCCGTACGGCGTCCTCGTCGCGGGTCAGCAGCGCGTCCAGGATCTCCAGGTGCTCCTCGGCGGACGCCTCCAGGCGCCCCTGTTCCACCAGTGCCGTCAGCCCGTACAGCCGGGAGCGGCGGCGCAGGTCCCGCACCACGTGCACGAGGTGCTCGTTGCCGGCGAGCGCCAGCAGGCCCAGGTGGAAGCGGAGGTCCGCCTCGACGTAGGCGATGAGGTCGCCGGCCGCCGCGGCGGCGACGATCTCCTCGGCGACGGGGCGCAGGGCCGCCAGGGCGTCCGGGCCGGCGGTGGTGGCGAGTCCGGCGGTGGTCGGGATCTCGATGAGGGACCGGATGTGCGTGTACTCGTCGAGCTGCCGGTCGGTGACGGCGGTGACCCGGAAACCCTTGTTGGGCACCGTGTCGACCAGTCCCTCCTTGGCGAGGTCGAGCATGGCCTCGCGCACCGGGGTGGCGGAGACGCCGAAGCGGGCGGCGAGTGCGGGCGCCGAGTGGACTTCGCCGGGGCGCAGTTCGCCGGCGATCAGCGCGGCGCGCAGCGCGTCGGCGACGCGCTCGCGGTGACTGGGTTTCCTGCCGCCCAGGACGGGCAGCGCGGGGCCGTTGCGGTTCACAGGACGAAGCCTGCCGGGAAGGGGTCGGCCGGGTCCAGCAGGTACTGGGCGGTGCCGGTGATCCAGGCGCGGCCGGTGAAGCTGGGCAGCACGGCCGGTCGGCCGGCCACCTCGGTGGTGCCGTGCAGCCGGCCGGTGAACCGGGTGCCGATGAAGGACTCGTTGACGAACTCGGTCTCCAGGGGGAGTTCGCCCCGGGCGTGCAGCTGGGCCATGCGGGCGCTGGTGCCGGTGCCGCACGGGGAGCGGTCGAACCAGCCGGGGTGGATCACCATGGCGTGCCGTGAGTGCCGGGCGGTGGAGCCGGGGGCGTAGGCGTGGACGTGGTGGCAGCCGCGGATGGAGGGGTCCTCCGGGTGGACCGGCTCGTCCTCGGAGTTGATCGCTTCCATGAGGGACAGGCCCGCGGCGAGGATGTCGTCCTTGCGGGCCCGGTCGAAGGGCAGGCCGAACCCGGCCAGCGGCAGGATGGCGTAGAAGTTCCCGCCGTAGGCGAGGTCGTACGTCACCGTGCGGCCGTCGGGCAGGGTGGCGGTGCGGTCCAGCGCGACGGCGAACGAGGGCACGTTGCGCAGGGTCACGGCGGTGGCGGCACCGCCCCGGACCGCCACCTCGGCGACGACGAGACCGGCCGGGGTGTCGAGGCGGATGGTGGTGACGGGCTCGGTGACCTCGACCATGCCGGTCTCGACGAGGACCGTCGCCACCCCGATGGTGCCGTGGCCGCACATCGGCAGGTAGCCGGAGACCTCGATGTAGACGACGCCCCAGTCGCAGTCGGGGCGGGTCGGCGGCTGGAGGATCGCGCCGCTCATCGCGGAGTGTCCGCGCGGTTCGTTCATCAGCAACCGCTTGACGTCGTCGCGGTGTTCGCGGAAGTACAGCCGCCGTTCGTTCATGGTGGCGCCGGGGATGGTGCCGATCCCGCCGGTGACGACGCGGGTCGGCATGCCCTCGGTGTGCGAGTCGACGGCGTGCAGCACGAGCTTGCTGCGCATGGTCCGCTCCCTCCTACGCGGGCCGGGCCGCGAGGGCCTTCTCGGTGGCGGTGCGCACGGCCGCCTCCTGCTCGGGCGGCAGCGGCATGCGCGGCGGGCGGCAGGGCCCGCCGTGCCGTCCCGCGACATCCATGGACAGCTTGATCGCCTGGACGAACTCGACCTGGGAGTCCCAGCGCAGCAACGGGTGCAGCCGGCGGTACAGGCGGACGGCGGTGGCGAGGTCGCCGGCGACGGCGGCGCGGTACAGGGCGACGCAGTCGGCGGGCAGGGCGTTGGGGTAGCCGGCGACCCAGCCCTTGGCGCCGGCGAGCGCCAGCTCCAGCAGGACGTCGTCGGCGCCGACCAGCAGGTCCAGTTCGGGGGCGAGTTCGGCGATGCGGTAGGCGCGGCGGACGTCGCCGGAGAACTCCTTCACCGCGCGGACGTGCCCCTCGGCGTGCAGCCGGGCGAGCAGTTCGGGTACGAGGTCGACCTTGGTGTCGATGGGGTTGTTGTACGCGACGACCGGCAGGCCCGCCCTGGCCACCTCGGCGTAGTGGGCGACGACCGAACGCTCGTCGGCGCGGTAGGCGTTGGGCGGCAGCAGCATCACCGCGGCGCAGCCGGCGTCACGGGCCTGCTCGGCCCAGCGGCGTGCCTCGGCGGAGCCGTAGGCGGCGACGCCGGGCATGACCCGGTCGCCGCCGATCGCGGCGACGGCGGTCTCGACGACCTTCGTGCGCTCCTCGGGGGTGAGGACCTGGTACTCGCCGAGCGAACCGTTGGGGACGACGCCGTCGCAGCCGTTGGCGACCAGCCAGGAGCAATGCTCGGCGTAGGCGTCGTGGTCGACGGAGAGGTCGTCGCGGAACGGGAGGGCGGTGGCGACGAGGACGCCGCGCCACGGTCGGTGGTCGGTCATGAGGGTCCTTCCTCGGGGTGCTGGTCGGTGGCCTCGCCTTCCGCGGCGCGCGGCCGGGTGGCGACGCCATCCCGGGCGGGCGGGCCGGCGGCCTCGCCTTCCTCCGCGTGAGGGTCGCCGTCCGGGTCCTGCTCGGTGGGCAGGCCGACGGCCGCGGCCTTCTCCGCGTGCGGACCGGTGGCGACGCCGTCCCCGGTGTGCCGGTCGTCGTCCGCGTCGTCCTCGGTGGGCAGGCCGGCGAGGACGCCCAGTGGGACGGGGCGGGCGAACAGCCGCCGGGGCGGGGTGTCCGCGCAGCCGGCGAGTGACGCCACCGCCGGGCCGCACACCCGGCCCTGGCACCAGCCCATGCCCGCGCGGGTCAGCAGTTTGACGGTGCGGGTGTCGCCCGCGCCCAGGTCGAGGGCGTCGCGGACGGCACCGGCGGTGACCTCCTCGCAGCGGCAGACGACGGTGTCGTCCGTGACCTGGTCGGTCCAGTGCGGGGAGGGAGCGTAGGCGGAGTCGAGGGCCGCCGCCGCGCGGCGCAGACGCCGGCGGGCGGCGAGGGCCGCGGGCGCCGGATCGCACGGGGCGCCGCGCAGCCGTGCGGCGATGGAGCGGCCGGCGATGTGGCCCTCGGCGAGCGCGAGACCCGCACCGCCGATGCCGCTCGTCTCCCCGGCGGCCCAGACCCCGGGCACCGTGGTGCGCTGCTCGGCGTCGACGGCGACGGCCGTCCCGTCGAGGGCGCAGCCGAGGCCGTCGGCGAGGTCGGTGTGCGGGAGCATGCCGTGGCCGACCGCCAGGGTGTCGCAGGCGAGGTGCCGTTCGGTGCCGGGCCGTACGCGGCCCGCGGTGTCGAGGGCGGCGACGGTGACGCCGGTGAGCCGGTCTCCCCCGCCGTCGGCTGCGCCGGTCCCCCCGCCGTGGGCGCGGACGACGGTGTGCCGGGTCAGCAGGCGGACGCGGTGGCGCAGCAGCCGGGCGGCGTGTCCGGCGCCTTCCGGGAGCTTGCCGGCCAGGGCGCGGGCGTGCCGGGGGAAGCGGCGCGGGTCGGCGGACTCGACCAGGGCCGCGACCCGTACGCCCGCCGCCGCCAGTCCGTCGGCCACGGGCAGCAGCAGCGGCCCGGTGCCGGCCACGACGGCGGTCCGTCCCGGGACGACGAGGGCCCCCTTGAGCATGGCCTGGGCGCCCCCGGCGGTGATCACGCCGGGCAGGGTCCAGCCGGGGAAGGGCAGCACCCGCTCGTAGCCGCCGGTCGCCAGCAGCACGGTGTCGGCGTGCACCACGGCCGGCTCGTCCTGCCCGGGGCCGCGCAGGGCGTGCACCGCGAAGCCACCGGAGGGCCGCCGCTCCACGCACCAGACATGATGCTCCGTCAGGACCCGCACGCCGCCGGCGGCGAGGCCGTCGCGCAGCCGCTCCCAGGTGCGCCACTGGTGGTGCAGCGCGCGGGCGTGCCGTGCTCCCAGTTCGGCGGCGGGCTGCCGGAAGAACTGGCCGCCCGGACCGGCGGCGGCGTCGACGAGCGTGACGCGCACCCCGCGCGCGTCTGCCGCCAGGGCCGCGGCGAGGCCGGCCGGGCCCGCGCCGATCACCGCGAGGTCACTCCGCATGGCCGGTCCCCTCCTGGGTGCCGATCACGGCACCGGGCCGCGCGGGCACCAGGCAGGCCCGCTGGTTGGGCCGGCCGTCGACGGTGACCAGGCAGTCGAAGCAGACACCGATCCCGCAGAACACGCCCCGCGGGCCGCCGGTGCCCCGGGTGGTGCGCCAGGAGGTGACACCGGCCGCCCACAGCGCGGCGGCGACCGTCTGGCCGGGCAGGGCCCGGATCTCCCGGCCGTCGAAGGTGACGGTGAAGGGGGGGCCGGGTCGGGCCCGGGCGAGTCGGAGCGGGTTCACACGCCCTCCTCGGGGAAGCGGTCGGGGCGGAAGGGTGCGGGGTCGAGATCGGGGCGCGTGCCGGTGAGCGCCTGCGCGATCAACCGGCCGGTGCCCGCGGCCAGTCCGATGCCGGCGCCCTCGTGGCCGCAGGCGTGCAGCAGGCCGGGGGCGCGCGGGTCGGGGCCGATCGCCGGGAGGTGGTCGGGCAGATACGGCCGGAAACCGGCGTACGTCCGCATGGCCCGTACGCCGGTCAGGAACGGGAAGAGCCGCGTGGCACCCGCCGCCAGGGCGCGCAGGGCGGGCAGCGACACGGTGCGGTCGAAGCCGACCCGTTCCCGGCTGGCGCCGATGAGCACCGGTCCGGCCGCGGTGCCCTCGACCACCGGCGAGGTCTGGAGGGCGGCCGAGTCGCTGGCCACGTCGGCGACGTAGTCGGCGGCGTACACCTTGTGCCGGATGCGGCGCGGGAGCGGCTCGGTGACGAGGACGAAGCCCCGCCGGGGCCGCACGGGCAGGTGCACCCCCGCGCGGGCGGCCAGGTCGCCTCCCCAGGTGCCGGCCGCGTTGACGACCGCGGGGGCGTGCAGGTCCCCTCGGTCGGTGCGCACCCCGCGCACCGCGCCGCCGGGCCGGCGCAGCACCTCGGTCACCGTCCGGCCGGTCAGGAGCCGGGCCCCGGAGGCCCGCAGCAGGTGGGCGGCGGCCAGGGCGGGCATCACCTGGGCGTCCTGCGGATAGTGCACGGCGCCGGCGAGGCCGGGGGCCAGCTGCGGTTCCAGGTCGGCCAGCCGGCCGGCCGGGACGGCGACCGCCTCGACGCCGGCCGTCCGCTGGGCGCCGGCGAGGGCTTCGAGACCGGCGAGGGCCCGCTCGGTCCGGGCGACGACGACCCCGCCCTTCGCCTCGTACTCGACGGCCGCGCCCATCTCGTCGGCCAGCTCCCGCCACAGGCGCAGGGAGAGCAGGGCAAGCTCCAGCTCGGGTCCCGGTTCCTTGTCCGAGACGAGGAGGTTGCCCTCTCCGGCTCCGGTGGTGCCGCCGGCCACGGAACCACGGTCCACGACGGTGACGGTGAGGCCCGCGCGGGCGGCGTACAGGGCGCAGGCGGCGCCGACGACTCCGGCGCCGACCACGACGACATCGCAGGTCAGCGGCTCGCTCACGACAGTAATATGTCACACAGCACTCTAGGGCGGAAGGGTGCCGACGCCGTCGGCGCGCTGACGGGGCACCCGGCCGGAGTGAAGCGCTCGGCCCGTCGCGGGGCGCGGCGGGCGTTCAGTCGGCGGGCGGGACCACCCTCAGGTGGCCTGCCGGACGCCGGGTGCCGCGGCGGCGCGGCGGCGCGGAGGGCGCCTCGCGCAGGACCAGTGTCAGCCGGGTCCAGCCCAGGTCCTGAAGCGCCCTCGGGGTCTCCACCACGACGCGGCACTCGGTGACCCCGCGGCGCGGATCGGGGTGGACCAGCGGCCGTACGGCACCGTCGGGGTCGACCGCCTCCACGCCGACCGCGCGGATCCAGTGCGGCAGGCCCTGCCGGTAGGCGGCCTCCATGATCGGGTCCTGGGCGATGTCGCGGCGGATCGTCTGGAGCACGTGGTCGTGGCCGTGGCGCTCCAGCGCGTTCGCGAACTGCGCCAGCATCGGCAGGAACCAGCTCGACTCGTGGTCGCCGAGGACGTTGGCGGCGTCCGGGTGGAACAGCACGAAACGCAGGAAGTTGTCGCCCGGCATGGCCGTCGGGTGCCCTCCGACGTCCCGGAACAGCGCGCGGAAGGCACTGTTGTCCAGCACCACGTCCCAGCGGTGGTCGACGACGAGGGAGGGGAAGGTGACGGCTTCCAGGAGCGCGGCGTAGTCCTGGAGGTACGCCTGAGCGTCGGGAGTCGTGGGGCAGGGCCGCGGTGCCGGCCGCTGCCCTCCTGCCTGAAATGCCATCGGGAGGTCACCCCTCTTGCCTATGCGGCCTTCACGCGGCGCCCCGATCCTGGTGCCCCCACGCAAGGCATGTCAACTATCGTGGCATTTCATGCCGGTTGACGGCTGAAATTGGCCACAGTTGTGGCGAGACCTGGATGCGAGTTCGAACCACCCGCTACTCTCCGGGAAGTTCACGGCAACCCGCTTGTGAGAAGCCTGTGAGTCCTGTGAGAGACGTAGGAGATCTGTCGGTGACAGGTGGCTTCGAGGGACCCGGCACCACGCCGACGGCCGCGCTCCAGGCCGTGGTCGCCCGTGTCACCGCACTCGCCGACCGGCTCGGCGTACCGCACGCCGAGGTCTTCGACGTCGGCCGCCTGTCGGTGGCCTCCGGTGTCCCCGAGCCCGTGGTGGGAGCGCTGCTGTGCGGCCGGCCGGCGGGCGAGCCCGATGTGCAGGCCAGGTTCGTGCAACGGCTGGACCTGCTGCGCCGCACCCGGCTCAAGCCCAACGGCCGCAAGTACACCCAGCAGGAGATCGCCGACGGCGCGGGAATGTCCCGGCAGCAGGCGGGCGCGCTCATCAACGGCGACCGGCGTCCCACCATGGAGCACTGCGACGCCATCCAGCGCTTCTTCCGGGTGCACGCCGGATTCCTCACGGCGGAGGACCCCGAGGCGCTCGCCAGCGTTCTCCAGCACACCGAGCAGGAACTCCTGCAAAAGCTCGCCGACCGCGAGCGGGAGACGGCCGCGGTGGCCGACGACCCGCTGGAGCGGCTGCTCCAGGACCACGGCGTCCGCGGGATCGCCTGGCGCGCCGCACAGCTGCCCACCGACCAGCACCGCGACAAGGTCGCCGAGTGGCTGGACATGCTGCTGGAGAGCGTCAAGCGGCCCGAGTCGTGAGCCTGGGGAGAGACGTGAGCATCGACAGGGAGATGCGCCGCCTGTGCGGTGAGCTGGTCGCGGAGCTGACGCTCGACGCCCCGGTGCCGCCCGCCGACCTGTACGCCGCGCTCTGCGGGGCGATGAGCCGGCGCCGCGGCCGGCCCGTGCTCTTCCGCACGGCCGCGTTCCCGCCCGGCACGGCCAGCGGGCTGTGGCTGGACATGGCCGACCAGGACCTGGTCGTGGTGGAGGAACGCACCGCGCCCAACCACCAGTTGGTCATCCTGGGGCACGAGCTGTGGCACATGAAGGCCGGGCACTGCGGCCACCGGACCGAGGGCGGCGCGGTGGCGGCCCGGGTGATCGGCGACCAGCTCGACGAGGACGCCCTGCGGGCGACCGTACGGGCGGTGGCCGCCCGGACCCGCTTCGACCAGGCGGAGGAGAACGAGGCCGAAAGCTTCGGGCTGCTGCTGGCCAGCAAGTGCCGGACGTGGCTGGCGGGCTCGTCGCTGCGGGGACCGGTGCAGCGGGACCACCTGGCGGGCCGGATCGAGGCTTCGCTGGGCTATCTCGGCTAGTCCGGCGGCCCGTTGGCCCTCGGGGGGCGCGGGGGGGGGCGGCGCGCATCGGGGAGGCGCGGCGCGGACCCGCCCGAGTGGGCGAATCGGCGTGCTGTTCGGCGGCATTGTCAGTGGTGGGCGGCAAGCTGGTGGGTGGCGTCGCCGTGCGGGCGGCGTGCTTCGTTGCCGTCGTTTGGGGAGAGCCGACCGATGACCACCGCCGTGCTGACCGACAGCGAGCGCACCGCCGTCCAGGCCTATCTGCGGCTGCTGCACACCGTGCGGGCCGCCTTCGACACGGCGGCCGGCCCGCCGGACGGCCACGGCCCCGCCATGGTGCCGCCCGCCGTGCTGGCCGAGGCCGAACAGGCGCTGTCCGCAGCCGGCCTGACGGGCAATGAGGAGGAGTTCTTCCGGATGCTGGCGAGCTGGTGCCCCCGTGCCTGACAGGGCCGTGACCCCGCCGGCCCCCTGACCAGGGTGCCGCCGGGCGGCCGTCGGTCAGGTGTGCGGAACGGTGACCGCCGTCGCCACCAGGCCGTGCCGGACCGTCCAGCGGCCCTCGAAGCGGGCCGGCCGGTGGCCGCCCACACGGGGTCCCGGCACCAGCAGGGCCGCCCGGAAGGTGCCCTGCGGCGGGGCGCCGGGGTCCTGGGCGATCTCGATGTCGGCCTCGGTGAAGTCCAGCCAGGCCCGGGTGAGCGGGAACCACGCCTTGTACACCGACTCCTTGGCGCTGAACAGCAGCCGGTCCCAGGGCACCCCGGGCCGTTCGGCGGCCAGCCGGCGCAGCCGGGCCCGCTCCGCGGGCAGGGCCACGGTGTCCAGTACGCCGTCCGGGAGGGCGGCGGCGGGCTCGGCGTCGATGCCGAGGGAGGCGAGGTCCGCGGCGCGGACCAGGGCGGCGGCGCCGTAGCCGTCGCAGTGGGTCATGCTGCCGAGCAGGCCGGCCGGCCAGAGGGGCACGCCGCGCTCGCCGGTCAGGACGGGCTGGGGTGGCACGCCGAGCTTCTCCATGGCCCGCCGTGCGCAGGCGCGGACGACCGCGTACTCCCGGCGCCGCTTGGCGACGGCCCGGGCGACGGCCGCGGCCTCCTCGGGGTGGAGCGGCGGCACCGGCCGGCTCTCGTCCACGCCGACGGCCTCCACGGCGACCACCGTGTCCGGCAGCAGTTCCTCGATCACCGGGCCTCTTCCTCCGCGGACCGGGCGCGGGCGCGGCACTCCCTGGTTCCCCGTCGTCGCCGTCACCACTCGGTCCCCCCTCCGGGCAGGCCGTCCTCCGCGCACCGTCACCGCGGCGCGTCCCCGCGGGACCCGTCCGTCCCGGTCCCAGGACCCGGGCCCACGCGCCGGTTCCACGAGATCACATCGGACACCGGCCGACAAGCGCGACCGGCGCGGCGGAGCCCGGCGACTCGGGGGGCCGGAGCCCGGCGATCCGGGAGGCGCGGAACACGGCGCCGCAAGGGCGCGGAGCCCGGTGATCAGGCCCGGGAACGCCCGGCCGGCGGACGCCCGGTGGGCATCGGGCGGCGGTGGGCGCATCCTTGACACACGCGTTGCGCGGCAACGCCTCCGAGCCCCTATGATCGGCCCAACACCACCGTCTCGAACCTCCCCCCGCGCAGGGCGGCTCGGTGTCCCTTCATCTCCCCTGGCCGGGCACGGCCCTGCTTCGCCCTGCCCGCGAACCGTGAAAGGTGGCCTGCATGGTCTCTCGCGTACGCGTCTGGCTCAACCGCACGTACGCGGAGAACGTGTTCTTCGTGGAGCAGCTGCGGAGAAACCCCAGCGACCGCGCCGTCGAGATCCACGCCACCCACGGTGACCCCGACTCCCCCGTCCTGGCCGCCGCCGACACCGCCGAGCTGGAACCGGAGTCCCTCTCCCCCGCCGCGTACGTTGAGTACGCCCTGGACCAGTGCCGGCGGCGGGGCATCGACGTGTTCGTGCCCCGGCTGCACCAGGCGGCGATCGTGGCGCACCGCGCCGAGTTCGAGGCGGCCGGCACGGCGCTGCTCGCGCCGCGGGCCGAGGCGGTCGCCGTCTTCCAGGACAAGGTGGCCGGCTACGAGGCGGCCCGGGCCGTCGGCGTGCCGGTGCCGCCGTGGTGGCGGGTGCGCACGGCCGAGGAACTGCTGTCCGCCGTGACGGAGCTGGAGGAGGGGGGCCACCGCGCCTGCTTCAAGCCGGCCTCCGGGGCCGGCGGGGTCGGGTTCCGGGTGATCACCCGGGAGCCGTACTCGATGGCGCAGCTCAACGGCTTCCCCAGCCCGTACGTGCCGCTGGACCTGGTCGTTCAGGCGGTGCGGACGGCCGAGGAGCCCGTCGACTGGCTGGTCATGCCGCGGCTGGAGGAGCCGGAGGTGTCGGTGGACCTGCTCACCGGCCCCGACGACCGGGTCCGGCTGGCCGTGGGCCGTACCAAGAACGGCCGGCGTCGCGGTTTCACCCTTCAGGACCAGTGGCTGGAGCCGGCCCGCCGGCTCGCGCGGCGGTTCGGGCTGCACTTCCTGTCCAACGTCCAGTTCCGGATGTACGGCGACCGGCCCGTGCTGATGGACGTCAACACCCGCCCGGCGGGCGGGCTGCACCAGCTGGCGCTGTGCGGGGTGAACGCCCCGTGGGCGGCGGTGCGGCTGGCGCTCGGCGAGGACCCGGGCGAGATCGTGCCGCCGTTCCTGGGCCAGGACTACGCGGTGGTGTCCGGGCCCCGGCCGCTGTGCCCGGTGCCCTTGCCGCAGCGGCACACGGACGACCCGGCCCTCGCCTCGGCCCACGGCCCCGTACCGGACACCGCTGCGGCCCCGGCCGCCCCGGCCGACGCCGCCGCGAAGCCCCTGGTCGCCCCCGGCGCCGCCCCGGTGGCCGCCTCCTCCCGTCCGGACCCCGGCCTCCGGGGCTGAGCCCGGGCCGCTAGCGGAGGTATGCCAGGCCCGGGTGGACGGCGGTGTAGCCGTCGAGCAGACGGCGGGCGACCGTCACGGAGTCCACGAGCGGGTGCAGCGCGAAGGCCTTGACGGCGGCCGCGCGGGACCCGGACCCGGCCGCCGCGAGCACCGCGCGCTCGGTGGCCTTGACCGCGCAGACCAGGCCGGTGGCATGACCGGGCAGCGGGTCCACCGCCACCGGGTGGGCGCCGGTGGCGTCGACCACGCAGGGCACCTCGACGACGGCATCGGCGTCCAGTACCGGCAGGGTGCCGCGATTGCGGACGTTGAGGATCAGGGTCGTGCGTTCGTTCCGGGCCACGGCCCGCATCAGCGCCAGCGCCACCTGCTCGTAGCCGCCGGACAGGTCCTCGGCCTCGCGTTCACCGGCGCCCGCCGCCTCGCGGTTCTCGGCCATGTAGGTGGCCTCGCGCTCGGCGCGGGTCCGGTTCCACAGCTCCAGCGCCGGGACCTCGGGGTCGCGGGCGCGGGCGTAGAACGCGGCCTGCTGGTCGTGCAGGAAGGCGCCCCGGGTCTGCCGGGCCTCCCGGTAGGCGCGTACGGCCTCCCGGCCGAAGTAGTAGTAGTGCAGGTACTCGTTGGGGATCGCGCCGAGGGACTGGAGCCACTCGGGGCCGAAGAGCCGGCCCTCCTCGAAGGAGCCGAGCAGGGCCGGGTCGGCGAGCAGCCGCGGGAGCTCGTCGCGGCCGGCCACGCCCAGGCCGCGCACCCAGCCGAGGTGGTTGAGGCCCGCGTAGTCGATCCACGCCCGGTCCGGGTCGACGCCGAGCACGCGGGCGATCCGCCGGCCGAGGCCGACCGGCGAGTCGCAGATGCCGATGACGCGGTCGCCGAGGTGCCGGGACATGGCCTCGGTGACGAGTCCGGCGGGGTTGGTGAAGTTGATGACCCAGGCGTGCGGGGCCAGGCGGGCCACGCGGCGCGCGATGTCGTCGACGACGGGGACGGTGCGCAGGCCGTAGGCGATGCCGCCCGCGCCGACCGTCTCCTGACCGAGGACGCCCTCGGCGAGGGCCACCCGCTCGTCGTCGGCGCGTCCCCGCAGGCCGCCGACGCGGATGGCGGAGAACACGAAGTCGGCGCCGGTCAGCGCCTCGTCCAGGTCGGTGGTGGCGCTCACCTCGGGGGCGTCGGGCACCCCGGCCGCCTGCTCGGCGAGCACCCGGGTGATCGCCGCCAGCCGCCCGGCGTCCAGGTCGTGCAGCACCACCCGGGTCACCCGCCCCTCACCCCGGTCGGCCAGCAGCGCCCCGTACACCAGGGGCACCCGGAATCCGCCGCCGCCCAGAACCGTCAGCCTCACGTCCGCACCCTTCCCTCGCGGGCCCGCCTCCTGCCTGGCGCCGATCATGGCACGCCCCGGGCACCGGCCGGGCCCGGCGGTCACCAAGGGCGAGGGCCCGCGGAGGGGAGCCAGGCGGTCACGCACCGGTGACCGACCGTGGCCCCGGGCCACCGGCGAGCGCGTCTGCCACATTTCTCACAGCGGTCACAGGCCACCGACGGGCACGCACAGGGGCAACCCAGATATATGGTGCAGACTGCACTCATCCCGCCGCCCCAGAGCACACCGGCACCGATCGCCCCGCACCGATCGCCCCGCACCGGTGGCCCGCGCAGAAAGGCCGCACGCCGTGAGCACGTCCCCCATATCCGCCCGGCCCGAGCAGCACCGGCCGGGCCGGTCCCGGCGCACAATGCTCACCGCGCTCGGCGCGCTGCCGGCCGCCGCCGCCCTGAGCGCGCTCCCGGCGGCCCCCGCGCGGGCGGCGGACGGCACCGGCGGCGGCCCGTCGGAGCGCCGGACGCTCACCGCCTCCGTCACCCCGGAGGCGGGCGGCACCTACGGCGTGGGCATGCCCGTGTCGGTCACCTTCTCGCACGCCGTCACGGACCGGGCGGCGGTCGAGCGGGCGATCACGGTCACCGCCGACCCGGGCGTCGAGGTGGCGGGCCACTGGTTCGGCGCCACCCGGCTGGACTTCCGGCCGAGGACGTACTGGGCCCCCGGCACGACCGTCACGGTCCGGCTGCGTCTGAAGGGCGTGCGCTCCGCCGAGGGCCGCTACGGCGACCGGGACCAGACCCTCGCCTTCCGCATCGGCCGCTCGCAGATCAGCACGGTCGACCTGGCGGAGAAGCGGATGACCGTCGTGCGGGACGGCAGGAAGATCGCCGCCTACCCGGTCACCGGCGGCGACGCCGGCCACGCCACCTGGTCCGGCGTCATGGTGATCAGCGAGCGGCTGAAGCAGACCCGCATGGAGTCCTCGACGGTCGGTCTCGGCCACGAGTACGACATCCCGGACGTCCCGCACGCCCAGCGGCTGACCACGTCGGGCACCTTCATCCACGGCAACTACTGGACCGACGCGAAGGTGTTCGGGCACGACAACACCACGCACGGCTGCATCGGCCTGCACGACGCCAAGGACCCGGACGACGACGCGACCGCGGGGCACGCGTTCTTCGCGGGCTCCCGGCTCGGTGACGTGGTGGTCGTGAAGAACTCCGGAGAGCGGACCGTCGCCGCGGACAACGGGCTCAACGGCTGGAACCTCTCGTGGAAGGAATGGACGGCGGGCAGCGCGCTGCAGCCCTCCGGCCACTGATTCATTCGGTGAACTCATCGGCCCCGTAGGGACTTTCTCGGTTTCACCTCTTGACGACGGCGGGAGCTGAGAGCACATTGGGCGCACTCTGAGAGCGCTCTCAGCCCCGAGCGCGCCTCGGGGCGCTCGTGCTCCCCACTCACGCACCCGAGAGGCACCCCCACATGAGAGAACCTTCCGGCACCCCCCGCAGACGGCGGCCACTGCGCCGGGCGCTCGTCGCCGTCGTCGGCGTGCTCGGCCTCGCCGCGACGGCCACCGCCGTGACCGGCCCGACGGCGACGGCCGCCGCTCCCCCGCCCCCGTCCGGCTGGAACCAGGTCTTCGTCGACGACTTCGAGGGCCCCGCGGGTTCCGGGGTGAACACCGCCAACTGGCAGTACGCCACCGGGACTTCGTACCCCGGCGGCCCGGCCAACTGGGGCACCGGCGAGATCGAGACGATGACGTCCAGCACGGACAACGTCTCCCTCGACGGCAACGGCAACCTGCGCATCACCCCGCGCCGTGACGCGGCCGGCAACTGGACCTCCGGACGCATCGAGACCAACCGCACCGACTTCGAGCCCCCGGCCGGCGGCACGCTGCGCGTGGAGGCCCGCATCCAGGTCCCGAACGTCACGGGCGCCGCGGCCAAGGGCTACTGGCCGGCGTTCTGGATGCTCGGCGCGCCCTACCGGGGCAACTACTGGAACTGGCCCGCCGTCGGCGAGATCGACATCATGGAGAACACCCAGGGTCTCAACACGATCTGGGCCACGATGCACTGCGGCACCTCACCCGGCGGCCCCTGCAACGAGACCAGCGGCATCGGCTCCAGCACCACCTGCACCGGCACCACCTGCCAGGCCGGCTTCCACACCTACCGGATGGAGTGGGACCGCTCCACGTCCGTGGAGGAGATCCGCTTCTACCTCGACGGCAACCACTTCCACACGGTCCGCGAGACCCAGGTCGACGCCACGACGTGGGCGAACGCCACCGACCACGGCTACTACATCATCCTCAACGTGGCGATGGGCGGCGGCTTCCCGAACGCCTTCGGCGGCGGCCCGGACGCCGGCACCCAGCCCGGCCACTCGATGCTCGTCGACTACGTCCAGGTGCTGTCGGCCGATGGGAGCGGTACCACGCCCCCGCCGAGCGGCAGCCGCGACGCCTACTCCACGATCCAGGCGGAGTCCTACGACGGCCAGTCCGGCGTCGGCACCGAGACGACCCTCGACTCCGGCGGCGGCCAGAACATCGGCTTCCTCGCCAACGGCGACTGGGCCGTCTACAAGGGCGTCGACTTCGGCTCCACGGCGGCGAGACAGTTCTCCGCGCGCGTGGCCAGCGGTGCCCCGTCCGGGGTGAGCGGCCTGGTGGAGGTGCGCCTGGACAGCCGTACCAGCGCGCCGATCGGCAGCTTCGCCGTCGGCAACACCGGGGGCTGGCAGTCCTGGCGGACGGTGCCGGCGAACATCTCCGCGGTGACGGGCACGCACGACGTCTATCTGACCTTCAGCAGCGGCCAGCCGGCGGACTTCGTGAACGTGAACTGGTTCTCCTTCGGACGCTGAGCCCCGCAGGGGCGCAGGGGCCTGGAGGGCATCGACCCCCCGCAGGAGGCGAAGGGGCCGCACGCACGCGTGCGGCCCCTTCCGCATGCGCGCCGCGGAAGTCGCGCCGCGCGGCGTCCGTTCAGCGCAGCTCGGCCCGGAACGCCGCCGGGGTGGTCTCCGTGTGCTGATGGAAGAACTTGGAGAAGTTGGCGGCGTCCGGGAAGCCGACGGCCGCCCCGACCCGGCCGATGGGCAGGTCGGTGTGGGCGAGGAGGCGCTTGGCCTCCAGGACGACGCGGTGGTCGATGAACGCCTTGGGCGTCTGCCCGGTGGCGGCCCGGACCGCGCGGACCAGGGTGCGGCGGGAGTAACCGAGCGCGTCGGCATAGGCGCTGACGCTGTGATTGGTCGCGAAGCCCTCCTCGACGGCGTCCCGGAAGAGGGTGAACGTCGTGTCCGCCGGCCCGGGCCGCACCGCCTCGGCCGAACTGGCGGCGAGGTGGGCCAGGCGCAGAAGGAACGCGGAGAGCGAGTGGCGCAGCACGGCGGTGTGCAGGCTGAGCGGCAGGGTCGTCTCGTCCTCGTACTCGCGCCGCAGGTGCTCCAACGCGGCGTGCAGGGCCGCCCGCTGGGCCGGGCCGGGGTGGAGCAGGGGCGGCAGGTCGTAGCGGTACAGGCCGGCGGCCTCGACGGTGGCGCGGGGCAGGAAGCCGGGCTGCATGGTCAGCACGGTTCCGCGGTACTCGCCGTGCGGCGCGAAGCGGTGGACCTGCCCCGGGCGGATCCACAGCAGGTCGCCGGGCCCGGCCTCGTACTCGGTGAAGTCGATCATGTGCCGGACCGGGCCGCCGGTGAAGAGCATGACGACGTGGAAGTCGATGCGGTGCACCCGGTGCAGGGGCGCCTCGGCGTGCCAGGTGCGGCCCGCGCCCATGGGTCCGACCAACATGCCGACGCCGAGGACGCTGAGGTCGGCCGGGAAGGGGAGGGTTCTGATCGCGTCGCCCCCCGGCGCGCCGCCACCGGGCGCGTCGGCGCCGCCTTGGAGGTGTTCGTCCGCCATGTCCTTCTCGTGCCTCCTCAGTCGCGCACAGGCCGGCTCAGGTGCGCGCCGGGCCGCCGAGCGGTGTCCCACTTTCACCACAGGCTGGCACACCCCGACCTTCACCTTCAAAAGTCAGACTTTTAAGTTTGAACCCATCGGACCAGCTGCCTCGCTCCCACTGAGGATTTCTTGAAGATGAGCACGCACCCATCGGATCGCGGGGACCGCCTCGACTGGACCGGACTCGACCGGCGTGCCGTCGACACCGCCCGCCTGTTGGCGGCCGATGCCGTGCAGAAGGCCGGGAACGGACACCCGGGCACCGCGATGAGCCTGGCGCCCGCCGCGTACACGATCTTTCAGAAGGTGATGCGGCACGACCCCGCCGACCCCGAGTGGACCGGCCGTGACCGCTTCGTCCTCTCCCCCGGCCACACCTCGCTGACCCTCTACACGCAGCTGTACCTCGCCGGGTACGAGCTGGAGCTGGACGACCTCAAGGCGTTCCGCACGCACGGCTCGAAGACGCCCGGCCACCCGGAGTACGGCCACACCGCGGGCGTGGAGACCACCACCGGCCCGCTGGGCCAGGGTGTCGCCAACGCCGTCGGCATGGCGATGGCCGCCCGCTACGAGCGCGGCCTGTTCGACCCCGACGCCCCCGCGGGCACCTCCCCGTTCGACCACACCGTCTGGGCGGTCGTCTCCGACGGCGACCTCCAGGAGGGCGTCTCGGCGGAGGCGTCCTCGCTGGCCGGCCACCAGAAACTGGGCAACCTGGTCTTCCTGTACGACGACAACCACATCTCCATCGAGGGCGACACCGCCACCGCGTTCTCCGAGGACGTGCTGAAGCGGTACGAGGCCTACGGCTGGCACGTGCAGCGGATCGAGCCGACCGCCGACGGCGACGTCGACGTGCACGCGCTGTACGCGGCGCTCAGGGCGGCGCAAGCCGAGACCGGGCACCCCTCGATCATCGCGATGCGCACCGTCATCGCCTGGCCGGCGCCGAACGCCCGCGACACCGAGGCCTCCCACGGTTCCGCCCTCGGCGCGGAGGAGGTCGCCGCCACCAAGCGAGTCCTCGGCTTCGACCCGGCGCGCGACTTCCAGGTCGCCGGCGACGTCCTCGCCCACACCCGCCGCGCCCTGGACCGGGGCGCCGAGGCGCACGCCGCCTGGGACAGGCGGATCGCCGAGTGGCGGGCGGTCCGGCCGGAGCGCGCCGAGCTGTTCGACCGTGTGGTCACCGGCCGGCTGCCCGAGGGCTGGGAGGACGCGGTCCCGGTCTTCGAGACGGGCAAGGGCGTCGCCACCCGCGCCGCCTCCGGCAAGGTGCTCCAGGCGCTCGGCGCGGTGATCCCCGAGCTGTGGGGCGGCTCCGCCGACCTGGCCGGTTCGAACAACACCACGATCGACAAGACGTCGTCGTTCCTGCCGGCGGACAACCCGCTGCCCGAGGCGGACCCGTACGGCCGCACGATCCACTTCGGCATCCGCGAGCACGCCATGGCCGCGGAGATGAACGGCATCGCGCTGCACGGCAACACCCGCGTCTACGGCGGCACCTTCCTGGTGTTCTCCGACTACATGCGCAACGCGGTCCGCATGTCCGCCCTGATGCAGCTGCCGGTGACGTACGTGTGGACGCACGACTCCATCGGCCTGGGCGAGGACGGCCCCACCCACCAGCCCGTCGAGCACCTGGCCTCGCTGCGCGCCATCCCCGGCCTGAACGTCGTCCGCCCGGCCGACGCCAACGAGACCGCGATCGCCTGGCGCGAGATCCTGCGGCGGCACGGCACCGCCCCGGCCCCGCACGGGCTGGCGCTGACCCGGCAGGCCGTACCGGTCCACGAGCCGGACCCGGACGCGGCCCGCGGCGGCTACGTCCTGCGCGAGGCCTCCGGCGGCGCCCCCGCGGTGCTGCTCGTCGCCACCGGCTCCGAGGTGCACCTGGCCGTGGCCGCGCGGGAGCTGCTGGAGGCGGAGGGCATCGCCACCCGGGTGGTGTCCATGCCGTCCGTGGAGTGGTTCGAGGAGCAGCCGCGGGAGTACCGCGAGCGCGTGCTGCCACCGTCCGTGCGGGCCCGGGTGGCCGTCGAGGCCGGTGTGGGCCTGACCTGGCACCGGTTCGTGGGCGACGCCGGCCGGATCGTCTCCCTGGAGCACTTCGGCGCCTCCGCCGACGCCGCCACCCTGTTCGCCGAGTACGGCTTCACCCCCGAGAACGTCGCCGCCGCGGCCAAGGAGTCCCTGGCCGCCGCCCGCGGCTGATCCGAGCATCCCGCACCTTCCGAGAAAGCAGATGATCACAGTGACCGAAGCCCCCGCGAGCGCGGCGGCCCTGCGACGCCTGTCCGAGCAGGGCGTCTCCGTCTGGCTGGACGACCTGTCCCGCACCCGGATCGCCTCCGGCGCCCTCGCCGAGCTGATCGCCACCCGGCACGTCGTCGGCGTCACCACCAATCCGTCGATCTTCCAGGCCGCCATCGGCTCCGGTGCGGGCTACGAGGAGCAGCTCGCCGACCTCGCGGTGCGGGGCGTGACCGTCGACGAGGCGGTCCGGATGATGACCACCGCCGACGTCCGGGCCGCCGCGGACGTCCTGCGGCCGGTGTACGAGGCCACGGGCGGCCGGGACGGCCGGGTCTCCATCGAGGTCGACCCGCGCCTGGCCCACGACACGGCGGCCACCGTCGCCGAGGCCCGGCAGCTGGCCTGGCTCGTGGACCGCCCCAACGTGATGATCAAGATTCCGGCGACCAGGGCCGGTCTTCCGGCGATCACCGAAGTCGTCGGCGCCGGGATCAGCGTCAACGTGACACTGATCTTCTCCCTGGAGCGGTACGGGGAGGTCATGGACGCCTACCTCGCCGGGCTGGAGCAGGCACAGGCGGCCGGGCTCGACCTGTCCGCGATCCACTCGGTGGCCTCCTTCTTCGTCTCCCGCGTGGACGGCGAGATCGACAAGCGGCTGACGCTGCTCGGCACGGACGAGGCCCTGGCTTTGAAGGGCAGGGCGGCCCTGGCCAACGCTCGGCTGGCCTACGCGGCCTACGAGCAGGTGTTCGGCTCCGCCGACGGCGGGACGCCGCCGGGGAACCGGTGGGCCGCCCTCGCGGGCACCCGCGCGAACAAGCAGCGCCCCCTGTGGGCGTCCACCGGTGTGAAGGACCCCGCATATCGGGACACCCTGTACGTGGAGGAGCTGGTCGCTCCCGGCACCGTGAACACGATGCCGGAGGCCACCCTGGAGGCCGCCGCCGATCACGGTGACGTCCAGGGCGACACGGTCACCGGTGGTTACGCCCAGGCCCGGGCCGACCTCGCGGCCGTGGAGCGGCTCGGCATCTCGTACGACGAGGTGGTGGAGCAGCTGGAGCAGGAGGGCGTCGCCAAGTTCGAGGTGGCCTGGCAGGACCTGCTCGACGCCGTGACGAAGTCCCTCAACAGCAAGGGAGTTGACGGGGAATGAGCGAGGACCTTCCCGCCCCTACGGCCGGCGGGACCGAGGAGACGAAGCAGAGCAAGGAGGCCAAGGAGAACAGGGCCGCTCGGGAGGCCGCCGGGGTCGTCGACGCCGGGGAGCCGCTGACGGCCGACGAGCGGCCGGAGGACGGGGCCCCCGCCGCCTCCCGTTCCGGAGCCGGACCCCGCGCCGGAGCCGGGGCGGACGGCAGGGGTGCCGCGGCGGCCGGGACCGAACCCACGGCGGCCGGGAGCGGTGCCGCCCCCGTGGTCGCCCCGGCACCCGAGTGGAGCAACCCGCTGCGCGATCCCCGCGACCGGCGGCTGCCGCGCATCGCGGGGCCGTCGGGGCTGGTCATCTTCGGCGTCACGGGCGACCTGTCCCGCCGCAAGCTCATGCCGGCGGTGTACGACCTGGCCAACCGCGGCCTGCTGCCGCCGGGGTTCTCGCTGGTGGGCTTCGCCCGCCGGGACTGGGAGAACCAGGACTTCGCGCAGGTCGTGCACGAGGCCGTCAAGGAGCACGCGCGGACCCCGTTCCGCGAGGAGGTCTGGCAGCAGCTCGCCGAGGGCATGCGGTTCATCCCCGGCGACTTCGACGACGACACCGCGTTCAAGCAACTGCGCGAGGCCGTCCAGGAGCTGGACGCCGCCCGCGGCACCAGCGGCAACTACGCCTTCTACCTCTCCGTGCCCCCGAGGTTCTTCCCCAAGGTCGTCCAGCAGCTGAAGAAGCACGGGCTGGCGGACGCCCCCGAGGGCTCCTGGCGGCGCGCGGTCATCGAAAAGCCCTTCGGTCACGACCTGGCGAGCGCCCGCGAGCTGAACGCGATCGTGCACGAGGTGTTCGAGCCGGACCAGGTCTTCCGCATCGACCACTACCTGGGCAAGGAGACCGTCCAGAACATCCTGGCGCTGCGCTTCGCCAACCAGATGTTCGAGCCGATCTGGAACCGGTCCTACGTCGATCACGTGCAGATCACCATGGCCGAGGACATCGGCATCGGCGGCCGGGCCGGCTACTACGACGGCATCGGCGCCGCCCGCGACGTCATCCAGAACCACCTGCTCCAGCTGATGGCGCTGACCGCGATGGAGGAGCCGGCCGCGTTCGACGCGGCCTCGCTGCTCACCGAGAAGCTGAAGGTGTTCCGGGCGGTGCGGCTGCCCGACGACCTCGGCCGGCACACCGTGCGCGGGCAGTACGCAGCGGCCTGGCAGGGCGGCGCCGAGGTGCGCGGTTACCTGGAGGAGGACGGCATCGACCCGGCCTCCACCACCGACACCTACGCGGCGATCAAGCTGGCGATCGACAACCGCCGCTGGGCGGGCGTCCCCTTCTACCTGCGTACCGGCAAGCGGCTGGGCCGCCGGGTCACCGAGATCGCGGTCGTCTTCCAGCGCGCCCCGCACTCCCCCTTCGACACCACGGCGACGGAGGAGCTGGGCGAGAACGCCATCGTGATCCGCGTCCAGCCCGACGAGGGCATGACGGTACGGTTCGGCTCCAAGGTGCCGGGCACCTCCATGGAGATCCGGGACGTGTCGATGGACTTCGCCTACGGCGAGTCGTTCACCGAGTCCAGCCCGGAGGCGTACGAGCGGCTCATCCTCGACGTCCTCCTGGGAGACGCCAACCTGTTCCCCCGTCACCAGGAGGTGGAAGAGTCCTGGCGGATCCTCGACCCCGTCGAGGAGTACTGGGCCGGGCACGGCAGGCCCGCGCAGTACGCCGCGGGCAGCTGGGGCCCCGCGGAAGCGGACGAGATGCTCGCACGAGACGGACGGAGCTGGCGCAGGCCATGAGGATCGACCTGACCGACACCACGGCAAGCAAGATCAACAAGGCGCTGGTGCAGGGCCGCCGGGCCATCGGGACGCCCGCCGTCGGCATGGTCCTGACGATCGTGGTCGTCACGGACGAGGAGAACGCCTACGACGCGACCAAGGCGGCCGAGGAGGCCTCGCACGAGCACCCCTCGCGCACCCTGGTCGTCATCAAGCGGCACCCCCGCAATCCCCGCGAGCGCACCAAGTCCCACCTGGACGCCGAGATCCGGGTCGGCTCGGAGGCCGGCACCGGCGAGACGGTGGTGCTGCGGATGTACGGCGAGGTCACCGAGCACGCCGACTCCGTCGTCCTGCCGCTGCTGCTGCCGGACGCCCCGGTCGTGGTGTGGTGGCCGGTGGACGCGCCCGTCGACCCGGCCCAGGACCCCCTCGGCGCGCTGGCCCAGCGCCGGATCACCGACCTGTACGCGGTGGAGGACCCGCTCGCGACCCTCGAGGCCCGGGTCCGCTCCTACGCGCCCGGTGACACCGACCTGGCGTGGACGCGGCTGACCCCGTGGCGCTCGATGCTGGCGGCGGCCCTGGACCAGGCCCGCGTCCCGGTGACGTCGGCGGCCGTGGAGGCGGAGGCCGACAACCCGGCCGCCGAGCTGCTGGCCCGCTGGCTCCAGGCCCGCCTGGGCGTCGCCGTCGACCGGGTGGTCACCGACGGTCCGGTGGTGACCGGCGTCCGGCTCGGCACCGCGGACGGCGAGATCGTCATCGACCGGCCCGAGGGCCCGCTGGCCACCCTGACCCTGCCGAACCAGCCCCCGCGCACCCTGGCGCTCAAGGTGCGCACGACCGCCGAACTCATCGCCGAGGAGCTGCGGCGCCTCGACGCCGACGAGATGTACGCCATCGCCCTGCGCGGCGAGGGCACGAAGGAGACGCCGGTCCATGTCTGACTCCCCCGCGCTCACCCGGCGCCCCCAGTGGACCGCACTGGTGGACCACCGGGAGGAGGCGCTGCCCCGTCCCGGCCTGCGTGAGCTGTTCGCCGCCGACCCCACCCGCGCGGAGCGGTACGTGGTCCGCGTCGGCGACCTGCGCATCGACTACTCCAAGAACCTGGTCACCGACGAGACCCTGGCCCTGCTCCAGGAACTGGCCGCCGCCACCGGCGTGGCCGAGCTGCGCGACGCGATGTTCCGCGGCGAGCGGATCAACGTCACCGAGGACCGGGCGGTGCTGCACACCGCGCTGCGCGCCCCGCGGGACGCGGTGATCGAGGTCGACGGCGAGAACGTGGTGCCGAAGGTGCACGCCGTGCTGGACAGGATGGCGGCGTTCGCGGACCGGGTCCGCTCCGGCGAGTGGACCGGGCACACCGGCAGGCCCATCCGCAACGTCGTCAACATCGGCATCGGCGGCTCCGACCTGGGCCCCGCCATGGCGTACGAGGCGCTGCGGGCCTACTCGGCACGGGAGTTGACGTTCCGGTTCGTGTCGAACGTGGACGGCGCCGATCTGCACGAGGCGCTGCGGGACCTGGACCCGGCGGAAACCCTGTTCATCGTGGCGTCCAAGACCTTCACCACGATCGAGACGATCACCAACGCCACCTCGGCCCGCTCCTGGCTGCTGGCCGGGACGGGAGGTGACGACAAGGCGGTCGCCCGGCACTTCGTGGCCCTGTCGACGAACGCGGAGAAGGTCACCGAGTTCGGCATCGACGCCGACAACATGTTCGAGTTCTGGGACTGGGTCGGCGGACGCTACTCCTACGACTCGGCGATCGGCCTGTCGTTGATGATCGCCATCGGCCCGGACCGCTTCCGGGAGATGCTCGACGGCTTCCGCATCGTCGACGAGCACTTCCGCAACGCCGACCCGGAGGCCAACGCGCCGCTGATCCTGGGCCTGCTGGGCGTCTGGTACGGCAACTTCCTGGGCGCCCAGTCGCACGCGGTGCTGCCGTACTCGCACTACCTGTCCCTGTTCCCGGCCTACCTCCAGCAGCTCGACATGGAGTCCAACGGCAAGTCCGTGGACCGCGACGGGCGCGAGGTCGACTGGCAGACCGGGCCGGTGGTGTGGGGCACGCCCGGCACCAACGGGCAGCACGCCTACTACCAGCTGCTCCACCAGGGCACCAAGCTGGTCCCGGCCGACTTCATCGGGTTCGCCCGGCCGGTGGCCGAGCTGAGCGAGGAACTGAAGGCCCAGCACGACCTGCTGATGGCCAACTTCTTCGCCCAGACCCAGGCGCTCGCGTTCGGCAAGACCGCGGAGGAGGTGCGGGCCGAGGGCGTGCCCGAGGAGCAGGTGCCGCACCGCACCTTCCGGGGCGACCACCCCACCACCACCGTCCTGGCGACCGAGCTGACCCCGTCGGTCCTGGGCCAGCTGGTCGCGCTGTACGAGCACAAGGTGTTCGTGCAGGGCGCGATCTGGCACATCGACTCCTTCGACCAGTGGGGCGTAGAACTCGGCAAGGTCCTCGCCAAGCGCGTCGAACCCGCCCTGACCGAAGGCGCCGACGTGCCCGGTCTCGACCCGTCCACGGCCGCGCTGGTGGCCGCCTACCGCGAACTGAAGGAAGGGCACTGACATGCAGATCGGTCTTGTTGGTCTCGGCAAGATGGGCGGCAACATGCGCGAGCGCCTGCGCAACGCCGGCCACGAGGTCATCGGGTACGACACCAATCCCGAACTCTCCGACGTGGACAACCTGGTGGAACTCGCCGACCGGCTCGCCGCGCCCCGCGCGGTCTGGGTCATGGTCCCGGCCGGCGCCGTCACCCAGAACGTCATCGACCAGCTCGGCGGCATCCTCAAGCCCGGCGACACCGTGATCGACGGCGGCAACTCCCGCTGGACCGACGACGAGAAGCACGCCGAGGAGCTGGGCCGGCGCGGCATCGGCTTCGTGGACGCGGGTGTCTCGGGCGGTGTGTGGGGGCTGGAGAACGGCTACGCGCTGATGGTCGGCGGCGACGAGGAGCACGTCGGCCGGCTGCGTCCGATCTTCGACGCCCTCAAGCCGGAGGGCCCCTACGGCTACGTCCACGCGGGCAAGGTCGGCGCCGGCCACTTCGCGAAGATGGTCCACAACGGCATCGAGTACGCGATGATGCAGGCCTACGCCGAGGGCTGGGAGCTGCTGGAGAAGGCCGCCTCCGTGGACAACGTCCGCGAGGTCTTCCGCTCCTGGCAGGAGGGCACGGTCATCCGCTCCTGGCTGCTGGACCTCGCGGTCAGCGCCCTCGACGAGGACGAGCACCTCCAGAAGCTGCGCGGCTACGCCGAGGACTCCGGCGAGGGCCGGTGGACCGTGGAGGCCGCGATCGACAACGCGGTGCCGCTGCCGGCGATCACCGCGTCGCTGTTCGCACGGTTCTCCTCCCGCCAGGAGGACTCGCCGCAGATGAAGATGATCGCCGCGCTGCGCAACCAGTTCGGCGGCCACGCGGTGGAGGCCGCCAAGAAGTAGGCCGCCGCCCAGCCGCCGAGTCGGCTGCCCCGAAAGCCCGTTGACGTGATCGGCCGGTTCGGGTCAGAGTCCTTCGCTGATGGAGATCAACGACCTGACACCGGCCGAGGCGCGCGTCTGGCGGGCCTTCCCCCGCGGCGAGATCGTGGACTTCCGGACCGCGGCGGACGAGGACGCGGCGACCGGCGCCGCCTGGGGAGCCGAACGCACGCTGCGCGCCTCGGTCCTGCGGGCGCTGCTGGTCACCGCGCCCCAGGAGGACGGTGAGATCTCCGCCCTGCGGATCGCCGGGGCCCGGATCACCGGGGCGCTCGACCTCACCCACGCGGTGCTCGACCGCCCGGTCCGGATGAGCCACTGCCACTTCACCGAGCGTCCCGAGTTCTACGGCATCCAGGTGCCGCGCCTGAGCCTGCGCGGCTCCGTGATGCCGGGCCTCGACCTGGCCGGCGCCCGCATCGACGGCATGGTGCAGCTGAGCCGGTGCCGGGTGCGGGGCCGGCTGATGCTGGCCGGCACCCAGACGGCGGGCGCGGTGCACCTGGAGCGGGCCGAGCTGGCGGCCCTCGGCGACGGCCCGGCGCTCCAGCTCAACCAGGCGGCCATCGGCGAGGACCTGTGGGCACCCGGCCTTCAGGTCGACGGGGAGGTGCGGCTGACCGGCACCACCGTCGCCGGATCCGTCGACCTGAACCGGGCCCGGCTCGACCACGAGGGCGGGCCCGCCCTGGACGCCGAGACCTCCGCCGTCGAGGGGCATCTGCTGCTGCGGCACGCGCGGATACGCGGGTGGATCGGACTGCGTGCCGCCCGGGTCACGGGCCGGGTGGACCTGTCGTACGCCTGCCTGTCCAACCCGGGCGGGCCCGCCCTGCGGGCCAGCAGCGCCGCCATCGGGGAGCTGTGGCTGCGCCGGGGCGCGCATCCGGTGCGCGGCACCCTCAATCTGCGGCGCGCCCAGCTCGACGTGCTCTTCGTCGAGCCGGACATGGTCTCGGAGAGGGTGCATCTCAGTGGTCTCACCTACACCACCCTCACGCCTCACGAACCGGCCGAGCGCCGGCTGCCCATGCTGGACCGCGACGCCGACGGCTACGCCCCGGACGCCTACGAGCAGTTGACCGCCGCCTATCGCCGCATCGGCGACGACCACGCGGCCCGGCGCGTCCAGCTCGCCAAACAGCGCCGCCACCGCTCCACCCTGTCCTGGTACGCCCGCCTGTGGGGGCATGTGCAGGACGCCGCCGTCGGCTACGGCTTCCGCCCGCTGCGTGCCGCGGGCTGGCTGCTGTCGCTGCTCGCGATCGGCTCCGTGGCCTTCGCCCTGGACCATCCGCAGCCGCTGAAGCCCGGTGAGGCACCGCCGTTCAACCCGGTGTTCTACACCCTCGACCTGCTGCTGCCGGTGATCTCCTTCGGTCAGGAGGCGGCGTTCGCCCCGGCCGGCGGGCACCAGGCGCTGGCCTACGTCCTGGTGCTCACCGGCTGGATCCTGGCCACGACCGTCGCCGCGGGCGTCACCCGGAACCTCAGCCGGCAGTGAATCCCCCGGCGGCGTGCTGGGCGGCCAGCCGCACGGGGGCGTTGGGGGCGCCGTAGCCGCGATAGCCGGCATCGCGCTGGACCAGTTCCACGAAGACCCGCCCGACGGTGAGCGTGTAGCAGTGCCGGAAGGTGCCGTGCGCGTCCCGGTCGTAGAGGATGCCCAGCTCCCGGTACGCCTGAAGCTCCCCGTCGGCGAACTCGTACCGGGCGGCGAGGTCGTCGTGGTAGTTGGCGGGGATGGGCAGCAGCCGGCCGCCGGCGGCGCGCAGGCGGCGGGCCGCGGTGACGATGTCGTCGGTGGCCAGGGCGATGTGCTGGGCGTGCACGGTGGCGTCGGCCGGTGCGGCGCCGACCGACAGCACGATGCGGACGCGGCCGTCGTCGTCGCTGACGGCGCGGCTGCGCTGGAGGCCGTAGGGGTCGGCGACGTCCACGCTGGGCTGCGGGCTCAGGCCCAGGACGCCGCGGTGGAAGAGCGCCGCCTCGTCGAACTGGTGCCAGGGCTGGGTGAGGGCGAGGTGGTCGATGCGGCAGCCGTCGTCGGTGCCGGGCGGGGGTGCGACGTGGGTGAAGTCCGCGCGCCAGTCGGGGTGTCCGGGGCGGCCGGTGGCGCAGAAGAACAGTTCGGTGCCGTCCGGGGCGGCGACCGCCTCCAGCGGGGCGTCCCCGGCGGCGCGGCGGCGCGGCAGCACCGGGGCGAGCAGGGCCTCGGCGCGACGGGCGGCCCCGGCCGGGTCGGGCGACTCCAGACCGACGGCGGCGAGCCGGGTGCCGTCGCGGCGTCCGGCGGCGCCGGTGTTGACCAGGATCCGGGCCTCGCCGCGCTGCCACAGGTCGACGGGCTTGGAGCGGTGCCGGCCGGTGCGGGCGAAGCCCAGCGCGCCGAGCAGTGCCGCGACGGGCGCGGCGTCGGGCGTGACCAGTTCGGCGAAGGCCACCCCGGTGGGGACGACGGGAGCGGGCGGCGTGGCCAGCCCGACGGACTCCTTCAGGACGCGCAGGGAGCGCTGGGCGTCGACGGCGGTGGGGCCGGCCTCGGACTGACGGAAGACGTCGTTGAAGACCTCCAGCGAGAGCGGTCCGTCGTAGCCGGTGCGCAGCACCCGCCGCAGCAGCCCGGCGATGTCGAAGCCGCCCTGGCCGGGGAAGCAGCGGTAGTGGCGGCTCCACTGGAGGACGTCCATGGCGAGCAGGGGCGCGTCGGCGCGCTGGAGGAAGAAGATCTTCTCGCCGGGGATGGCCTCGATGCCGTCGAGGTCGGCGGGGCCGCCCGCGCGGGACAGGATGTGGAAGCTGTCCAGGCAGGTGCCGAGCGCCGGGTGCCCGGCCGCCTCCACGATGCGCCAGGCGTGGTCGTACGTGCTGACGTGCCGGCCCCAGGCGAGAGCCTCGTAGGCGACGCGGATACCGAAGTCCTCGGCGAGGGAGGCGAGTTCGCTCAGCTGCTCGGCGGCGAGGGCGTCGTCGTCCACGGCGTCCGGACGGACGCTGGAGCAGACCAGGACGGTGCCGGCGCCGAGGCGGCGCATCAGCTCGAACTTGTGGCGGGCGCGCCGCAGGCTGCGGGCGAACTCCTCGGCCGGCACCCCCTCGATGTCGCGCATCGGCTGGTACAGGTCGACGGTCAGGCCGAGGTCGGCGCAGCGGGCGCGGATCTCCTCGGGACCGAGAGGGCTGGCGAGGAGGTCGTTCTCGAAGATCTCGACGCCGTCGAAGCCGGCCCGGGAGGCGGCGGTGAGCTTCTCGGTGAGGGGGCCGCTCAGGGAGACGGTGGCGATGGACGTCCGCACGTCGGTACCTGCTTCCTACTGGGGGGGCGGCGACCTACTGGGGGGCGGCGACGGCGCCCGTCAGGCCGTCGAGGTCCGCGAGCATCCGCGCGCTGTCGGGTTCCCGGCCGGTGAACAGGCGGAACGCGTCCGCGGCCTGGAAGGCGGCCATGCCGCCGCCGTCGAGCACGGCGCAGCCGGCGGCGCGGGCGGCGCGCACCAGTGCGGTCTCCAGGGGGCGGTAGACCACCTCGGCGACCCACAGGCCGGGATGGAGCAGTCCGGCGGGCAGCGGCAGGCCCGGGTGGGCGGCCATGCCGGTGGGGGTGGCGTGCACGATGCCGTCGGCGGTCTTCAGCAGCTCCGGCAGCCGGCCGGCGGGGGCGGCACCGGCCCGGTCCGCGCCGAAGTGGCCGGCCAGCGACGCGGCGAGGCCGGCGGCCCGCTCGGGCAGCGCGTCGACGACGGTGATCCGCCCGGCGCCCAGGGTCAGCAGGGCGTGCGCGACGGCCGCGCCCGCGCCGCCGGCGCCGAGCTGCACCACCCGCTCCAGCGGTGCGTCGGGCAGCCCGCGGGCGAAGGAGGCGGCGAAGCCGGTGACGTCGGTGTTGTGGCCGACGGCCCGGCCGCCGTCCAGGACGACCGTGTTGACCGCGCCGAGCGCCTCGGCCTGCGGGGCGAGCGCGTCCAGGTGCTCGACGACGAGCTGTTTGCAGGGGTGGGTGATGTTCAGGCCGTCGAAGCCCAGGTCGCGGGCGGCGCGCAGCAGATCGCCCACCGCCTCGGGCGGGGCACCGAGCGCGTCGACGTCGATCAGCCGGTACACGTAGCGCAGGCCCTGCCGGTCGGCCTCCCGCTGGTGCAGGGCCGGGCTGAGCGACGGGCCGATGCCGGCACCGATCAGGCCGACGAGATACGAGTCCTTGGCCACCGTGGACCTCCAGAGAGGCGCATCACTGAGCGCCTGATCACGAGCTAATGTACGAACCAGTACGTTAGTCATAGCAGCCCGGCCGGGCCCGGGGGAAGACCGCGGAAGACCTTCTACAATCACCGGCACGACCCCGCCCGCGGCCGGAGGAGCCCGATGACCAGCGTCGACGAACCGGCACGCACCCCTGGGCGGATCCGCGACGCCGCCCGCACCCGGGCGGAGATCCTGGACGTGGCGACGCGCGAGTTCGCCCGGGCCGGCTACGACGGCGCACGGGTCGACGAGATCGCCGCCCGCACCCGCACCACCAAGCGGATGATCTACTACTACTTCGGCGGCAAGGAGCAGCTGTTCACGGCCGTGCTGGAGCGGGCGTACGGCGTGATCCGCGAGGCCGAGCAGCAGCTCGACGTCGAGCACCTGGACCCGGTGGCGGCCATCCGGCGGCTGGCGGAGGTGACCTTCGACCACCACGAGCAGCACCCGGACTTCATCCGGCTGGTCGGCATCGAGAACATCCACGGCGCGCAGCACATCGCCGCCTCCGAGAAGCTGGGCAGGATCGGCTCCCCGGCGCTGGACGTGATCCGCCGCATCCTGGACGAGGGGCGGCGCTCGGGGCTGTTCACGGCCGACGTCGACGCGGTCGACCTGCACGCCATGATCAGCGCGTTCTGCTTCTTCCGGGTCTCCAACCGGCACACCTTCGGCGCGCTGTTCGGCCGCGACCTGGTCGACCCGGCCCAGCGCGAGCACTACCGCACCATGCTCGGGGACATGGTCATCGCGTACCTGACGGCGGAGCGCACGGCGGACTGAGCGCCGGGAAACCGCGCGCCACGACCCCTTGACAGCGGGGAAACGCACGCGCAACATCCCTACCCAACGAACTAACTATCCAGTGGGTTAATTAGCCGCTCGGCACCTCTGGCCTTCCCGCCCACGTCTCCCCCTCGCTCACCTTCCGCCCACTCCGCCTACGGTGGAGCCCCCCCGAAGGAGCCGCCGTGTCCGTCCCCGACGCGTCCCACCGCGCCCCCGCCCCGCCCGGGCAGCCGAAGAAGGCCGCGACCGCGGCGTGGATCGGCAGCGCCCTGGAGTACTACGACTTCTTCATCTACGGCAGCGCCGCCGCGCTGATCTTCCCGGAGATCTTCTTCGACGAGTCCGACCCGGCCACCGCGACCCTGCTGTCGCTGGCCACGTTCGGCGTCGCGTACGCCGCCCGCCCACTCGGCGCGTTCGTCCTCGGGCACATCGGGGACCGGATGGGCCGCAAGAAGATCATGGTCTTCACGCTGATCCTGATGGGCCTGTCGACGTTCCTCATCGGCTGTCTGCCCACCCGTGACCAGGTCGGCACGCTCGCCCCGGCGCTGCTGGTGTTCTGCCGGGTCCTGCAAGGCATCTCCGCGGCCGGCGAACAGGCCAGCGCCAACTCCATGACACTGGAACACGCGCCCCCGCACCGGCGCGGCTTCTTCACCAGCTTCACCCTCAGCGGCACGCAGGGCGGTCAGCTGCTGGCCACCCTGGTGTTCATCCCGGTCGCCGCGCTGCCCGAGGAGCATCTGCTGTCCTGGGGCTGGCGGGTGCCGTTCTGGCTGAGCGTCGCGGTGGCCGTCGTCGGCTACGTCATCCGCCGCAAGCTCGACGAGACGCCGGCGTTCGCGCAGCAGGCCGCGCGGGAGGGCGTCGAGAAGCTGCCGCTGGCGGTCCTCCTGCGCGACCACCGGGCGGACGTGCTGCGGGTGATCGCGGGCGCGCTGATCGCCTCGGTCAGCACGATCTTCACGGTGTGGGCGCTGGCCTACGCCACCAGCGACTCGGTCGGCATGTCCCGTACCGCCATGCTCTGGGTGGGCGCCCTGGCCAACGCCGTCGCGCTCGCCGCGATCCCGCTGTGGGCCGTGCTGTCGGACCGGATCGGGCGGCGCCCGGTGTACCTGATCGGCGCGGTCGGCAGCGCGGTGACGATGTTCCTGTACCTGTGGGCGGTCTCCACCGGCTCCTACCCGCTGACGTTCCTGCTCGGCATCGTCTGCTTCGGTGTCGTCTACAGCGCGGCGAACGGCGTGTGGCCCGCCTTCTACGGCGAGATGTTCGCGACCCGGGTCCGGCTGTCCGGGGTGGCGATCGGCACGCAGATCGGCTTCGCCGTGGCCGGGTTCGCGGTGACGTTCGCCGCGCGGATCGCCGGTCCCGGCGGCGACGACTGGTCCGCGGTGGCTTTGTTCACGGCCGCGCTGTGCGTGCCGCCGGTGATCGCGGCGCTGTCCGCGCGGGAGACCCACAGGGTGCCGACCGAGCGGCTCGGCGAGCGCACCCGCGCGGAGTCGGCGCAGCCGGAGACGGTGACGGCCTGACCGATGCGCCCCCGGCGTCGACTATCGTTGCCCGGTCCGCGCGACGGCATCGGGAGGCGGAGGGACGTGACGGGGGCTGCCGGGTGGATACGGGTGCCGGTCGGCGACGACGCGGCACGGTGGGCGACGCGGGGACGCACCCGCAGCGTGCTGCTCGTCGTCCACAACGTGACCGCGGCGACCCGGCTCCTCGACGTCCTGCCGCTGTTCCACGACGACCTCCGGGTACAGGTGCTCGCCACCTGCCCGGGGTCGTCGGCGTTCCGGGCGGGGCTGGCGGCGCTGCTGGACGAGGTGGGCGTGCCCGTACTGCCCTGGGATCAGGCGCTGGCGACTCCGGTCTCATTGGCGGTCTCGGCGAGCTTCGGCGGCCAACTCCGGTCGATACAGGGCAAGTTGGCGGTCCTCTCCCATGGTGTCGGATACACTAAGAGGCTGGCGGTGCCGGATGCCGGATGCCGGATGCCGGATGCCGGATGCCGGATGCCGGATGCCGGATGCCGGATGCCGGAAGCCGGAAGCCGGAAGCCCGCGCCCGTGTTCGGGATGTCGCCGGAGTGGCTGCTCGGCCCGGACGGGCGGCCCGTCGCCGACGCGCTGGTGTTGTCGCACCCCGAGCAGTACGAGCGGCTGCGCACCGTCTGTCCCGAGGCGGCGCCGACGGCCGTGCTGGCCGGGGACCCCTGCTGGGACCGCATGCTTGCGGCCCGCCCGTACCGCGACCGCTACCGCCGGGCTCTCGGTGCCGACCATGGCCGGCGGCTGGTCCTGCTCAGCTCCACGTGGAACCCGGATTCCCTGTTCGGCGACGGCGGCGATGACGTCCTGCCGTCCCTGCTGCCCCGCCTGGCCTCCGAGTTCCCGGCCGACGAGTACCGGCTCGCCGCGGTCCTGCACCCCAACGTCTGGCACGGTCACGGGCCGGGGCAGATCCGCGCCTGGCTGGACCGGGCCCGCCGCTCCGGGCTGGCGCTGATCGACCCGCTGCACGGCTGGCGGCAGGCGCTCGTCGCCGCCGACGCCGTCATCGGCGACCACGGCTCGGTGACGTACTACGCCGCCGCGCTCGGCACGCCGGTGCTGCTGGGGGCCGCCCCGCTGGCCGGGCTCGACCCCGACGCGCCGGTCCACGCCTTCGTGCGCACCGCACCCCGGCTGGACCCCGTGCGGGCGCTGCGCCCGCAGGTGGAGGCGCTGTGGGCGGGTCCCCCGCCGTCGTCCGGGCCGGCCCGGTTCGTCAGCTCCGCGCCGGGCGAGTCGGCGGCCCGGCTGCGGCGCCTCTTCTACGGCCTCCTCGGTCTGCCCGAACCCGGCGCGCCCGCGCGGCTGGAACCGCTGCCGCTGCCGCCGTACGAGCCCGGCAGGACGACCACGCCGCTGACGGTGGTCACCCGGCTGCCGGGGCCGGGCGAGGTGGCGGTGGCACGGTACGCGGACCCGGGCCCCCGGCACGAGGCGGGCGGCGAGGCGCATCTCGCGGTCCACGAGGACACCCGGGAGACGGACCTGCTCGCCGTGGCCGACGTGGTGTTCCGGGAGGGCGCCGCCGACGATCCGCGCCTCGGCCCGCCCGCACGGTGGACGGCGGAGGTGCTCGGTCGGCATCCGCACTGCGCGCTCGCCGCCCATGTCGACGGCGCGCGGACCTGTCTCGTCCGCACCCGGGACGGTGCGGTGCTGCGGCTGACCGCCGAGCCGGCCGGGGAGGGGGCCGCCGACCCGGCCCTGTACGCGTCGGCGCTGCACGCGTGGCTGGCGGCGGGCAAGGCCTGGGAGGAGCTGTCCGCGCGGGGCCTGACGGTGCGCACCGGTGCGGTCGCCCATCGAGTGTCCGTCACGCCCGGGGGCTGACGGACCCGGGGCTGACGGACCGTTCCGACCCCGGCGAGGACGACCCGCCGCGTCCGTCAGCCGTCGACGGCGGCGCACCGTTCCCGCAGCGCCCGCAGCCGCGCCACGTGGTACGCGGCGTTCTCCCGGGAGAGTGCCGCCAGCGCTTCGTCGATCAGCGCTAGCGCGGCGTCCTGCGCCCCGGCGTCGAGGTGGGTCTCGGCCAGGTCGGTGAGGGTGCGGGCGGTGTTGTACGCCTCGCCGGCGGCGCGGAAGAAGCCGAGGGCGGCCTCCAGCCGGGTCAGGGCCTCGGTCCGGCGGCCGAGGCCGCGCAGGGCACGGCCGCGGTGGCGTTCCAGCAGCGCGCGGGCGCGCGGCAGGTCGGCGGCGCCCTCGTCACCGGGGCCGACGGCGTCGAGGACGCGGCCGGCCTCCTCGAACAGGTCGTGAGCCTCCGCGAACCTCCACTGGCGCAACCGCAGCAGGCCGAGGAACTCGACGGCGGAGGCGTGGCCGCGGGCGTGTCCGGCGGCCTGTTCGTCGCGGGCGGCGGCACGTGCCTCGGACTCGGCCTCCTCCCAGCGGCGCAGTTCGGTGAGGGTGTGGGCGAGCTGGGCGTGCAGCGCCCCCGAGGTGCGGGTGCCGGGTGCGTGCGCGTCGGCGGTGCGCGCCCCGGCGCGCAGGGCGGGCAGCAGGGTGTCGTGGTGGCCGGCCTTGAGCTGGAGCGGCCACAGCGCCCGGCACAGCAGCAGGACGGTCTCGGCGTCCCCGAACTCCTCGGCCGCGTGCACCGCCTGGACGAGGTTGCCGGTCTCGGCCGCGAGGGCGGCGACGGCCGTGCCCCGGTCGGGGAAGGTCGCGGGCGAGGGCTCCGAGGGCACCCGCCAGCTCTCCGGCAGCGCCGCGCGGGCCGCGCCGACCGCCAGGTCCCGGTAGTGGCGGACGACCCGGGTGACGGCCGCGGAGCAGGCGGCGATGCCGTCGGTGGCGGCGGCCTCGCGCTCGGCGTGGGCACGGACGGCGGGCCGGTAGTGGTGGCGGCCGGAGTCGGCGCGCTCGACGAGCAGGGCGTCGGCGAGTTCGGCGAGGTGCCCGGCGGCCTCGGACTCGGTGCCGCCGGCGGCGCGGGCGGCGGCAGCGGCGTCCAGGGCGGGCCAGTCGCGGACACCGGCCAGCCGGTAGAGGCGGGCGGCGCCGGGGGTGAGCCGGCGGTAGGAGTCGTCGGCGGCGGCGCGGACCGGGTCGCTGTCGGGCACGTCGGGCACCTCCGGCCGGGCGGGCGCCGGGCCGGTCCCGGTGAGGCGGGGCGCGGCGGCGCGCAGGGCGTAGGGGGAGCCGGCGCAGCGGTCGAGGACGGCGGGCAGGGTGGCGCGGGACGCGGCGAGCGCGGGTTTGCCGGCCAGGTCGGTGAGGAGCCTGACGGCGTCCCGGCGGGCGAGCGGCCCGACCGGGACGCGCAGCGCGTCGAGGCCGGGGAGCGGCTGCCGGGCGACGACGATGGTGAACACGCCCGGCGCCGCGGTCAGCAGCGGCCGGACCTGCGCGGCGGAGCGGGCGTGGTCGAGTACGAGGAGCAGCCGACGGCCGGTCAGGCAGCGGCGCAGCAGCCCGGCGCGGTCCTCGGCGGCCGGGGGTATCTCCTCGTCGGGCACGCCGAGGCCGCGCAGCAGGGTGCCGGGCGCCGCCTCGGGGGCGAGGGTGCGCAGATCGGCGTAGAGCTGGCCGTCGGGGAAGCGGGCGGCCTGCCGCCAGCCCCAGTGGACGGCGAGCGTGCTGGTGCCGATGCCCTCGGGTCCGTGGAGCAGCGCCAGCCGGGGGCGGCCCTGGTGGGCGCGGGTGGCCTCCTTGTCGAGGAGGCGCAGGGCCTCGCGCCGGTCGGTAAAAAAGCGGGGTGCGGTGGGCAGGCAGGGGCGGTGGTCCGGGGCGGTGGCGGGTCCGGATGTGCTGACGCCCCGCGCGAACTCGGTCCAGGCGCGGGCCAGTCGCGGGTCCTCCCGTACGCGCTCGTGCACCAGGCGGGCCACGTCGTCGAACTGGTCGGGGGTGGTGGGTGCGGGCACCTCGCGTCCGGTGATGCGGCGGACCAGTCCGCCGGCGGATTCCCAGGCCCAGCGGCCCGCCTCGTTGGCCATGCCCGATCCGACGGCTCCGAGCACCGCGCCGATGGCGCCCAGCGAGATCGGATCCAGCATTCCCGCACTCCCCCGTCCGTGGCTCCGGCCGTGCGCCGTGACGGACCAACCTTAGCGGCCCCGGCGGTTCCTGACGGAGGGTCACCGCCGCTGGACGGCGGCGTCCAGCAGCGGTCCCAGTTCCCGGGCGACGGTGGTCAGGGCCCGGGTGTCGTGTTCGGCGCGGGCGATGAGGACGGCGCCCTCCAGCGAGCTGATCATGAGGGTGGCGAGCGGCCCGGCCCGTTCCCCGGGGACGCCCATCTCCGTCAGGGCCGCGGCGACCGGCCGGGTCCAGGCGGCGAAGGCGTCGGCGGCCGCCTCCCGCGTGGAGGCGGTCGTCCGCGCGCAGTCCACGGTCGCGGCGGCGACCGGGCAGCCGCCGGCGAAGCCCTCCGCCTCGTACTCGTCGGTCCACTGCCGCACCATCGCCGCGAACAGACCGCTCGGCGTGGGCCGCGCCATCCCCTCCAGAAAGCGGGCGACGCGCCGCGCGGCGTACCGGCCGGCCCAGGCGACGGCCTCGTTGACCAGTTGCTCCTTGCCGCCGGGGAAGTAGTGCTGGAGCGACCCGCGGGGCGCCCCGGCGTGCGCGGCGACGTCCCGCATGCCGGCCGCGCCGACGCCGCCGCGCCTGAGGAGCTGGGCGGCGCTGAACACCATGCGCTCGCGGGGCCCGTACCGGGGCTGGGTCATGGTCCTCCGCCTCCCGCCGGCTCACCCGCCGTGCCGTCTCGATCCCCTCACCCTATGACGAACGTCATAGGCCGGGCTACTATGACGACGGTCATAGCCACACTCTCGGACGCACGGGCGGTGCATCATGCAGGTCGGCTTCATCGGTCTCGGCGTCATGGGGCAGCCCATGGCACTCCGCCTGGCGCACGCGGGCACGCCGCTGGTGGTATGGAACCGCACGGCCGCCCGCGCCGAGCCGCTGCGCGCCGCCGGGGCGGCCACGGCCGAGGGCCCCGGCGAGCTGTTCGCCCGGGCCGACGCCGTCCTGCTGATGCTGGCGGACGAGCGGGCGGTCGACGCCGTCCTGGCGCGCGGCACCCCGGACCTGGCCACGCGGGTCGCCGGGCGGACCGTCGTCCACATGGGCACCACCTCGCCGGAGTACTCGCGGGACCTGGAGGCCGACATCGCGGCGGCGGGAGGGCGGTACGTCGAGGCGCCCGTCTCCGGCTCGCGCGTCCCGGCGGAGCGCGGCGAGCTGGTGGCGATGCTGGCCGGTGAGGAGCAGGCCGTCGCCGCGGTGCGCGGGCTGCTGGAGCCGATGTGCCGGGAGACCTTCGTCTGCGGTCCGGCGCCGAACGCGCTGCTGACCAAGCTGTCGGTGAACCTGTTCCTGATCACCCTGGTGACGGGGCTGACCGAGGCCTACCACTTCGCCGAGCGGCACGGCCTGGACCGGCGGCTGTTCCTGGACGTGCTGGACGCGGGCCCCATGGCCAGTGCCGTCTCCCGGATGAAGGCGCCCAAGCTGCTGGACCGCGACTTCGCCGTGCAGGCGGCGGCGCTGGACGTGCTGAAGAACAACCGTCTGATCGCCGAGGCGGCCCGCGCGGCGGGCCTCGCCTCCCCGCTGCTCGACGTCTGCCACGCCCTGTTCGAGGAGACGGTCGCCCTCGGGCACGGCGGCGGGGACATGGTGGCCGTCCTGCACGCGCTGGAGGCGCGCACCGGCCGGTCGGCCCCGGCCGGGAGGTGAGAGTCGCCGTGATCGGGGTAGGCCGGACGCAGCCCCACCAGTGACGGAGGAGAGCGGATGGCAGGACTGCGGCAGGAGGCCGACCCCGGAGCGGCCGGACTGGACCCGAAGGCGCTGGACCGGCTCGACCGGCATTTCGCGGGTCTCGTGGACGAGGGCCGCCTCCCGGGTTTCCTCGTGGCCGTCGCCCGCGGCGGGCGCGTCGCCCACCTGACCGTGCACGGCCGGCGGGACGTGGCCGCCGGGCTGCCGGTCGGGACCGACACGCTGTGGCGGATCTACTCCATGACCAAACCGGTCACCGCGGTCGCCGCGCTGATGCTCGTGGAGGAGGGCCGGCTGTCGCCGGACGACGAGGTCGCCCGGTACCTGCCCGCCTTCGCCGAGCCCCGGGTGTACGCCGCGGGGGACCCGCCCGACGTCGTCACCCGCCCGGCCGACGGGCCGGTCCTCGTCCGGCACCTGATGACCCACACCGCCGGTCTGACCTTCGGCTTCTACCACACCCACCCCGTCGACGCCCTGTACCGCGCGGCCGGACTGGAGTCCTCGGTGCGGCCGGGCGCGGACCTCGCCGAGACGGTCGACCTGTACGCGAGCCTGCCCCTTCAGTTCGAGCCGGGCACGCAGTGGAACTACTCGGTGGCCAGCAATGTGCTGGGCCGGCTGATCGAGGTGGTGAGCGGGCAGCCGCTGGACGTGTACTGCGCCGAGCGGATCTTCGGCCCGCTCGGCATGACCGACACCGGGTTCCAGGTGCCGGACGAGAAGACCGGACGCCTCGCCGAGCTGTACGGCGAACGGGACGGCGGCGGCATCGAGCCGATCCCGGGGCTGCCGCTGCGGGGACGGCCGCGCTTTCTGTCGGGCAGCGGCGGCCTGGTCTCCTCCGCACACGACTTCCACCGGTTCATGGAGCTGCTGCGCCGCCGCGGCGAACTCGACGGCGTCCGTCTCCTCGCACCGTCGACGGTGGACCTGATGACCCGCAACCATCTTCCCGGCGGCGCGGACCTGCGCGCGTGCGGCAGCCGCCCGGCACACGACGAGCCCGGCAACGACGGGGTCGGCTTCGGCCTCGGGGTGTCCGTGGTGATCGACCCCGGGCGCACCCAGGAACCGTCGTCACACGGCACGTACGGCTGGAGCGGGGTGGCGACGACGACCTTCTGGGTCGACCCGGTCCGCGAGCTGACCGTGCAGTTCATGACGCAGGTGCGCCCGAGGTCCTCGAACGGCGTCTTCCGGGACCTCAGACGGCTGGTGCACGACGCGGTGACGGACTGACCGGCCCCGCAGGCGCGGGGCCGGCGGCTCAGGACGGATGCGCCACCGCGTCCAGGTGGGGCAGGTGGTGGTCCATCCGCTCCCGCTTGGTCCGCAGATACGTGATGTTGTTCTCGCACGGCGGGATCAGCAGCGGCACCTGCTCCGCGACCTGGATGCCGTGGCGGGTCAACGCCTCGCGCTTCGCCGGGTTGTTGGACATCAGACGCACCGACCGCACGCCCAGGTCGTCCAGGATGCGGGCGGCCACGCCGTAGTCGCGGGCGTCCACGGGCAGGCCGAGGGCGACGTTGGCCTCCACCGTGTCCAGCCCCTCTGCCTGGAGGGCCATGGCGCGCAGCTTGGCGAGCAGGCCGATGCCGCGTCCCTCGTGGCCCCGGAGGTAGACGACGACGCCCGCGCCCTCGGCGGCCACGGCACGCAGCGCGGAGTCGAGCTGGTCGCCGCACTCGCAGTGCTGGGAGCCGAAGGCGTCCCCGGTCAGGCACTCCGAGTGCAGCCGGGTCAGCACGCCCTCGCTGCCGATGTCGCCGTGGACGAGGGCGACCTGCTCGTCGCCGCGCTCGTGGTCGTAGTAGCCGACCGCCTGGAATTTCCCGTACACCGTGGGCAGCGGGGCATTCACGACGCGTTCCACGTCCGTGCGCTGCGGTGCCTTCTTGCCGAGAATGCCAACTTTTTCTGTCATCATTTTCCGAGTTCCTCAGGGGAGTTCCTGGACGGGCCGACCGGACGGGGATTCCCGGACGGGGAGTTTCTGGTGGGCGAGACGAAAGGCCGGGCGCGGATGAGCCGTTCCACGACGAGGGCGCTGGTGCCGGCGGACACCACCGACGACGTGCGCGGGCGGGGGGCGCAGCAGCGGCGGCAGGTCGCGGTGCTGCCCGTCGGCAGCTACGAGCAGCACGGCCCGTACCTCCCGCTGGCCACCGACACGCTGGTCGCCTGCGCGATCGCGCGGGAGATCGCCGCCGCCCACCCGGTGCACCTGCTGCCGCCGGTGACCGTCTCCTGCTCGCACGAGCACGCCGCCTGGCCGGGCACGGTCAGCATCTCCGCGACGACCCTGTACGCGGTGGTGCGGGACATCGCGGACTCGCTGCGCCGCTCGGGCGTCGAGGCGCTCGTGGTGGTCAACGGCCACGGCGGCAACTACGTCCTGGGCAACGTCGTGCAGGAGGCCACCGCGCGCGGTGAGCGCATGGCGCTGTTCCCGGCCCCGGAGGACTGGGAGGAGGCGCGGGTGCGGGCGGGTGTGGTCACCTCGCTGCTCACCGACATGCACGCCGGGGAAATCGAGACCTCCGTTCTGCTGCACGCCCATCCGGAATTCCTCCGGCCGGGGTACGAATCCTCCGACTTCGTCGCCGACGACCGACGTCATCTGCTCTCCCTCGGTATGTCCGCCTATACCGATTCCGGTGTCATCGGGCGTCCTTCACTGGGTTCGGCGGAAAAGGGGAAGGAACTGCTGGCGAGCCTCGCGGAATCCTTCGGTGCGTATGTCGCGCTGCTGACGGCCCCGGAGGGCGGGGAGCCGGCCGGTGCCCCGGAGGGCGGGGAGCCGGCCGGCGGGCGCGCGCCGGGCCCGCCGGGTCGTGTCCGGTCGTAGGGTCCGCGGGCGGTGCCTCGGGAGCGGTCCGTGCGCCCCGCGCCCCGGCGGGCGACGAGGACCACGGCACCGGGCAGGCTCGCCGCGAGGCCGAGCACCCCGTACACCACCGCCACGCCGAGGCCGCTGCCCGCGCCCAGTCCGGCCGCGCCGAACGCCCATGCGGTGACCCCCTCGCGGGGCCCCCAGCCGCCGACGTTGAGCGGCAGCCCCATCGCGAGCAGCGCCAGCACCGCCAGCGGCACCAGCACGGACACGGGCGCGGAGGTTCCGGCGACCCGGGCGGCCAGCACGAACATCGCCAGGTGACCGGCGAGGACGACCAGCGACGAGGCCACGACGCCCGGCCACACACGCCGGGACAGCAGCCCCCTGCGGGCCTCGCCGAGCATCCTGCGCAGGGCGCCCCCGCCTCGTGCGGGCGCCCGGTTCATCCGCAGCGCGGCCACGACCGCGAGCGCGCCCAGCACGGCCGCGACCACGAGGGGGGCTACCTGCCGGGCCGGGCCCAGCACCGGGGACGGCATCGTCAGCAGGACGACCGCGCCGACGGCCGCGAGGGCCAGTTGCCCGGCCGTCCGCTCCAGCACGACCGCCGTCACACCCCGGCGGCGGTCACCTTCGCTGTGCCCGTGCCGTACCGCGCGGTGCACGTCGCCGAGGACGCCTCCGGGCAGGGCCGCGTTGAGGAACAGCGCCCGGTAGTAGTCGGCCACGGCCGGGGCGAGCGGCAGCCCGATCCGCAGGCCGCGGGCCACCAGGGCCCACCGCCAGGCGCTGAACACCGTGGTGACCACGCCGATCCCGAGCGCCGCGAGCAATGTCACCGCGTCGATCCGGCGCACCCCGTCCAGCAGCGCGCCGGTGCCCAGCCGCCACAGCAGCACGGTCAGGATCCCGAGGCCGACCAGGGTGCCGAGGTGGGCGCGGAGCAGGCGCAGGGCGACGGTGCCGGTGTGTGCGCGAGGGGCGGCGGTGTCGCTCCCCGCGCCGGGGGCCGGGCCGCGGCGGGGGGCGGCGGCGTCGCCCGCGCCGGGGGCCGGGCCGCCGTCGGGCCGGCGTGCGCGTGGAGCGGTACCGGGGCCGGCGGCCGTCTCGGTGTGGACGGCTGGCCGGGTGCGGACCGTTGTCCCGGTGCCGACGGGTGTCCCGGTGCTGACAGGCGTCCCGGTGGGGTCCGGTGTCACCGTGCGGACGGCAGTCCCGGTGCCGACCGGTGTCCCGGTGCCGAGCCCTTTCGCCGTCGTCGGAGGCGGTGCCGTGCGGGCCCTCATGCTGTGCCGCCCGCCGGGCGGCACAGCGCCAGCAGATCCTGGTGGTGCACGACGACCCGCAACTCCCCGACGGCGCACGCCGCGAGGCGCTCCGCCAGGTACCGGTCGGCGCGCTCGCGCAGGTCCGGCCGCTGTTCGACCGCCGCTCCGACCCAGCCGCGCAGCCACTGGGCGATGAGCGCGGCGTCGCCCGGACCGCCCAGCCGCCAGGGGCTGGACGCCGACCGCACCGTCGCGCCGTGCGCGGCGAAGGCGTCCGCGGCCACCGTCACCGCGTCCGGGCCGAGCAGGCCGTCGCGTCGCTGGTGGGCGTTGAAGGCCTCGGTGATCTCGGCGTCCAGAGGGTGTTCCGGGGTGAGGTCCACGCGGCCGGCGACGGAGAGGGTCAGCAGGGCGGGACAGCCGGCGCCCGCGCAGGCGGCGGCGAGGGTGCCGGCCTCCTCGGCGGTGAGGACGTCGAGCAGTGCGGAGGCGGTGACCAGGGACGCCCCGTGCAGAGCCTCCGGGGTGAGCCGGGCGATGTCGCCGCGGCGGGTCTCGACGGTGACCCGGCTGCCGTCGGCGGCCGAGCGCGGGGCGCCGACGGCGGCGAAGTGCAGGAGATAGGGGTCGCGGTCGTGCAGCACCCAGTGCTGGGCCCCGTCGAGCAGCGGGGCGAGCCAGCGGCCCATCGAGCCGGTGCCGCAGCCCACGTCGTGCACGAGGTACCCGCGTGCGGAACGGGGCAGGTTGGCCAGCCGGATCCGCAGCGGATCGAGCAGGTCGTGCGCACGCGCGGCGGCGTCCGCGCCCTCGCGCAGCCGGAGCCACTCGGGGGCGTAGCGGGGCGATTCGTCGGGGCCGGTCCTGCGCAGCCGAACGGTGCCCGGGTCGGCGGTCGCGTCGCCGGTCGCGTCGGTGGCCCGCCCCTCGCCGCCGACACCACCGCCGTCACCGACGCCACCACGGTCGCGGTCGCCGTTGCGGTCGCGGTCGCCCTCACCGTCACCGTCGTCGCCGCGCAGGACGACGGACCGGTCACCGATCCCGTCGTCCGGCAGCCCGGCAGACGCGGCCCCGGCCTCCTCGTCGGCGCGGCCGCCGGGTCCCTCGCCCGAACGAGTGACGAACCCCTCGTCCAATCGACCGCCGCCGGGGGCACCAGCCCCCGCCGGGCCCGCGCCCGGCATGATTCCGGAGCCGCCGCCCGACCCGGAGCCCAAGCCGGAGCCGCCGGCCCCACCGCCGGAGCCGCCGCCCGGCCCGCTCCGGAGCGGGGCGTCCACCGCGGCCACGGCGGCCACGCCGGCCGCCGTCCCGGTCGCGTCCGCGCGGCCCGGCCGGGCCGCAGCCGCGGCCTTCCCGCTCGTCGTCGCCGTCTTCCTCATGCCGTCCTCCGTGGTCCGCCCGGCAGCCGGCGCAGTACTCCGGCCAGGCTCCGTGCCGTGGTCGCCCAGCCGTCCAGGCCCGCGCGGCGGCTCCGGGCGGCGGCCTTCAGCCGGCGTCGTACGTCGGCCTCGCCGAACCAGCCGCGGAGTTCGGCGGCGAGGGCGGCGGGGTCCTCCGGCGGCACGAGGATGCCGGGCACCCCGCCGTCGGGGGCGCGGCCGACGGCCTCCGGGATGCCGCCGACGTCGGTGGCCAGCACCGGGATGCCGCGCGCGAGCGCCTCGGTCACCGCCATGCCGTAGGTCTCGGCGTACGACGCGAGCACCATCAGGTCGGCGGCGGCCCAGGCGGCGTCGAGGTCGGCGCCGGTCAGCGGACCCGCCAGCGTCAGCCGGTCGTCGAGGCCGCAGGAGCGGACCCGCGCCCGCAGCCGCTCCACGTACGCCGGGTCCTGGCCGAGCCCGCCGACGCACACGCAGGTCCACGGCAGGTCGGCCACCGCGGCCAGGGCCTCCACCAGCCGGTGCTGTCCCTTGCGCGGCGTCACCGCGGCGACGCACAGCAGCCGGGAGACACCGTCGGTCCCGGGTGCGACGGGCGCGATGTCGGCGCCGGGCGCGGCGACGTGCACCCGGGCGGGATCGAGCCCGTGGTGGGCGACGAGGCGGCGGACGGCCCAGTCGCTGGTGGCGACGACGGCCGGCACCGCGCGCAGCACCGCCCGTTCGCGGGCGTCCAGTTCGGCGGCGACGGCCGGGTCGAGGCCGGTCTCGTCGGCGAGCGGGAGGTGGACGAGGACGGTCAGGGCCAGCCGTTCGGCCTCGGGGACGACGACCTCGGGCACGCCGCAGGCCACCAGCCCGTCCAGCAGCACGACCGCGCCGTCCGGCAGCCGACGCAGGGCGCGCGCCAGTTCCGTGCGGGCGGCCCGGTCGGGCCGGGGCCAGTCACCGGCCACGACGGTCCTGCGGACGCGCCAGCCGAAGGCGGGCAGGTCCAGGCAGACCCGCCGGTCGTAGGCGTTGCCGCCGCTCGGCGCGGCCGGGTCGTCGACGCCGCCCGGCATGACGAAGTGCACGGAGCGCAGGGACATGGGGATGATCTCGCCGTTCCTCGGGGCGGAGGACTGTGCGGGGACGTACGCCAGCCGGTCCCGCGAGGCGGCGCCGGACCGGACACCGGTGCCGGACGGGGCACGGACACCGGTGCCGGAGGGGGCACGGACACCGGTGCCGGAGGGGGCGCCGACACCCGCGCCGGAGGGGGCGCCGACACCCGCGCCGGACGTGGCGCTGACACCCGTGCCGTACGCGGCGGAGGCACCGGAGCGGACCTCGGGCGTGGTGCCGGTCCGGCCGGTGGTCGCGCCGGTCACAGCGCACGCTCGTAACTCGCCCAGGCGATGTGCGACTCGTGCAGGGTGACGGTGAGGCCCGCCAGTCCCTTGGCGCCCTCGCCCAGCGCGCCCTTGCGGATGCGCTCGGCGAGCCGGTCGGCGACGACCTTGGCCAGGAACTCGGTGGAGGTGTTGATGCCGGCGAACTCGGGTTCGTTGTCGAGGTTGCGGTAGTTCAGTTCGGCGACGACGGCTCCCAGTTCGCGGGTCGCCAGCCCGATGTCGACGACGATGTTGTCCTCGTCCAGCTGTTCGCGCCGGAACGTGGCGTCCACCAGGAACGTCGCTCCGTGCAGGCGCTGCGCGGGTCCGAAGACCTCGCCGCGGAAGCTGTGGGCGACCATGATGTGATCGCGGACGGTGATGCTGAACAACGGACGACCCTCCAGGTGTGGCGCGTCTGATCCCCGCCGATCGCTCGGCGGGACGCCGTGTAGTACGGCCTGTCCGCCTCCCGTGTTCAGCTCCGCCGCCGCCTGCTCCGATCGGTTCGGACAGGTCAGGCGTACCGGTCGGCAGGATCGGTCAGGCGTACCGGACGCGGTGGCAGAGGGCGGGGATCTCGCCCGAGGCGAGCCGCGGCATCACCTCGGGCAGCTCCTCGAAGGCGCACTCCCCGGTGACGAGCGCGTCCAGCGCGGGGTCGGCGAGCAGGTCGAGGGCGAGCGCGAGCCGGTCGGCGTACGTACGGCCCGCCGCCCGCGGGGACACGGTGCCGACCTGGCTGCTGCGGACGGTCAGCCGCCGGGAGTGGAAGGCCTCGCCGAGGGGGAGGGCGACGCGCCGGTCGCCGTACCAGCTCAGTTCGACGACCGTGCCCTCGGGGCGCAGCAGTTCCAGGGAGCGGGCCAGGCCCGCTTCGGTGGCGCTGGCGTGCACGACGAGGTCCCGGTCGCCGAGCGCGTCCTCGGGCCGGGCGAAGCCGACGCCGAGCGACGCGGCGACGGCGGCGCGGCGCGGGTCGGCGTCGACCAGCTGCACGCGGACGCCCGGGAAGCGGGCCAGCAGGGCGGCCACCGAGCAGCCGACCATGCCGCCGCCGACCACGGCGACGCGGTCGCCGACCAGCGGCGCCGCGTCCCACAGGGCGTTGACGGCCGTCTCCACGGTCCCGGCGAGCACGGCGCGGGCGGCGGGCACGGCGTCCGGCACCGCGTTCACGGCGGCGGCCGGGACGACGTACCGGCTCTGGTGGGGGTAGAGGCAGAAGACGGTGCGGCCGGCGAGCGCCTCGGGGCCCTCCTCGACCACCCCGACGTTGAGGTAGCCGTACTTCACCGGCCCCGGGAAGTCGCCCTCCTGGAACGGCGCGCGCATCGCCGCGTACTGGCTCTCGGGCACCCGGCCGCCGAAGACGAGGGTCTCGGTGCCGCGGCTGACGCCGCTGTAGAGGGTGCGCACGACCACGTCGTCCTCGCCCGGCTCCGGCAGCTCCACCTGCCTCAGCCGGGCCCGTCCGGGCGCGTCGAGCCAGAAGGCCTCGGCGGTGCGCTTCATCGGAGTCCTCCTGAACGATCGGGAAGCCGCCTGCGTACCGAGGGGTGCACAGGCCGCGCACAAGGTAGCGGCGTTGATCGACTCTGTCACTCGGCCGGAGGGTGTTCGGTGGCCCTGAACAACAGTTACGACGCCAGGCCCGTACAACAGGAGACCGCCGTGGGCGCGGGAGCGCAGGTGCTGCTGCTGGCGCTGCTCGGCACGGCGATCGGCATGGGCCCGGCGGGCTGGCTGACCGGGCTGGTCTTCGCGTTCGCCACGTGGGCGGTGCTCTCCCGGGCCCTGCACCGCACCCGTCCGCCCGCCTTCGGCCCGGCCAACCGGGTCACCCTGGGCCGGGCCACGCTGGTCGGCGGGGTGACCGCGCTGGTCGCGGACTCGTTCTTCGGCACCCCGCCGGTGTCCCTGCTCGTGGGCCTGACCGCGGTGGCGCTGATCCTGGACGGCGTCGACGGCAAGGTGGCCCGCCGCACCGGCACCTCGACACCGCTGGGCGCCCGCTTCGACATGGAGGTCGACGCGTTCCTGATCCTGGTGCTCAGCGTGTACGTGGCCATGGACCTGGGCCCGTGGGTGCTGCTGATCGGCGCCATGCGCTACGTCTTCGTGGCCGCGGCGCGCCTGTGGCCGTGGCTGACCGCCCCGCTGCCGCCGAGCACGGCCCGCAAGACGGTGGCCGCGCTCCAGGGGGTGCTGCTGCTGGTGGCGGGCGCCCGGCTGCTGCCGCACGCGGTCGGCACCGGGGTGGTGCTGCTGGCGCTGGGCCTGCTGGTGTGGTCGTTCGGCCGGGACGTGCGGTGGCTGTGGCGGACGTCGCGGGTTCAGCGGGCGGCACCCGGAGCGGCGTCGGCGTCAGCATCTCCGTCGGCGTCACCGTCGGCGCGGGAGCTCGTCGCCGGGTGACGCCTGGGCAGCAGCCCCACCGCGGCCAGCGGTACCGCCGCCAGCACCAGCCACACCACGGCGCCCGGCAGTCCGCTGTCCAGCAGGGTGCCGCTCGCCGAGCTGCCGGCCAGCACGACGAGCCCCGAGACCGACGACAGCGCCCCGGTGTACAGCCCGAGGCGCCCCTCCTCGGCGAGGTCGGGCACCCAGGCGCGGGCGACGGGCGCGACCAGCATCTGGCCGAGGGTGAGCAGGACGACGAACCCGGCGGCGGGCAGCAGCCCGGCCGTCCCCGTCCAGCCGGCGGGCCGGGCGAGGGCGACCGCCGTGAACCCGGAGGCGATCAGCACCAGCCCCGCCGCCATCGACCGGCGCGGTGCGAGCCGCTCCCCCGCCCAGCGGGTCACCGGCAGCTGGGCCGTCACCACCAGCAGGGACGACAGCGCGAACAGCCAGGCGAGCGGCGCCTGCGAGCCCGCGGCCCGCTCCACCTCGGCGGGCAGGGCGAGGTAGAGCTGGTTGTAGGCGAGGAGGTAGGCGCCGTAGGCGCAGCACAGCGCGAGGAAGCGCCGGTTGCGCAGCAGCAGCCGGGCGCCGCCCCGGACGGGGACGCGCTCCCGCCCGGGAATGTGCTGCGGCAGCAGCCACGCGTGCCCGGCCAGGACGAGGACGAAGACACCGGCGCCGGCCAGGCACGCGGTGCGGAAGTCCACGGCCAGCAGCAGCGCGCCGAGCAGCGGTCCGACGAAGGCCCCGGCCTGCCCGGCGACGGTGAACAGCGCAAGGACGCGGGTACGGGGGCCGCCGCCGGTCTTCTCCCAGGCGACCGCCTGCCGGGCGACCTCCGACTCGACGGCGGGCGAGAACAGCGCGGCGGCGAATCCGATGAGCAGCACGGCACCGATCACGGTCCAGGTCCGCTCGGCGTACCCGAGCCAGACGAACCCGGCGATCCGCAGCGCGCATCCGGCGAGCACGACGGGCCGGACGCCGTGGCGGTCGGCCAGGGCGCCGCCGACCACGAACAGCCCCTGCTGGCTGAACGTCCGCAGCCCGAGCACGAATCCGACCAGCCAGCCGGCCATGCCGACGGACCGGCCGAGGTGTTCGGCGAGGAAGGGCAGGACGGCGAAGAAGCCGATGTTGAAGGCGAGCTGAGTGAGGATCAGCAGCCGGAGGAGGGGCGAGAGCCGCCTGCGTCCTGCCGTTCCAAGGGCTGCCTTGCCCCCGGATGCCTTGTCCCGGGCTGCCTTTTCCTGCGCCCCCTCGTTCTGCGTCGCGGGGCGAGCCGACGGCCGGGTCATCCGGCCACCGCCGGTTCCTTCTCCTTCGCCGTCGTGGCCCGGGCGGGCGGCACGGCGGCCGGGAGGCGCCGGGTCCGCCGCGGCAGCCGCACTCCCCCGGCCGCGGTGACGGCCAGGGCACCGAGCAGGGCGAGGACGGCGGCGGGGGCGAGGACGGCCCAGGGGGCGCGTTCGGCGTAGGGCTGGTTCTCGGCGAGGAGCAGGCCCCACTCGGGGGACGGCGGCTGGGCGCCCAGGCCCAGGAAGCCCAGGGAGGCGAGGGCGAGGGCGACGCCGGGCAGCCGCAGCAGGGTGTGCCGGACCACGGGCGGCAGTACGGCGGGCAGCACTTCACGGCGCAGCACGTACCAGGGCCCGGCACCCATGGCGCGGGCGGCGAGAACGTGCAGCGCGGCCCGTTCCTGCTCCAGCAGCGAGGAGGTGTGGGCGGCCAGCGGCGCCCAGGCGACGGCGGTCACGGCGAGCGCGGGCGTGGCGGGGCCGCTGCCCGCGACGGCGGTGACGAGGAGCGCGGCGAGCACGGGCGGCACGGCGTTGACGGTGTCGACGAGTGACCCGGAGAACCGGGGAACGAGGCCCAGGAGCACCCCGGCGATCAGGGCCGCGACGCTGATGGCGCAGGCCAGGAGCAGGGTGTCGAGGGCGCCGTGGCCGACCCGGGCGAGCAGGTCGCGGCCGAGGGCGTCGGTGCCGAAGGGGTGCTCCCAGGAGGGCGGACGGAGCCGGTCGCCGGTGGTGACGGCGAGGGGGTCGCGGGGCAGGCCGAGCGCGACGACGGCGAGGAGCGCGGCGGCCAGGAGCAGGGGCGTGCGGGAGCGGGCGGGCGGGACCGGCCGGTGCAGGGTGGGCAGGGCGCCGTCGCGCAGGGCGGGCCCGATGAGCAGCCGGGCGGCGAGCCGTGCGGCGCCGGTCGCGAGGGCGGCGAGCAGGACGAGGGCGAGGGTGCCGGCCTGGAGGACGGGCAGGTCCTGGGCGAGCGCGGCCTGGAGGGTGGTGCGGCCGAGCCCGGGGATGTCGAAGATCTGCTCGACGGCGACGGCGCCGCCGGTCAGCCCGACGACGAAGAGGCCGAGGTTGGGCAACAGCGCGGGCACGCACCGGCGCACCGCCATCCGGGCGACCCGGCGGCCGGTCAGCCCCCGGGCGGTGGCGGCCGTGGCCCACGGTTCGCCGAAGGCGCCGGGCAGCAGGTCGTCGAGCAGCCGTCCGAGGACGGCGCCGGCGGGCACGCCGAGGGCGAGCGCGGGCAGTACGGTCCACCGCGGCCCGTACCAGCCGAGGGCGGGCAGCCAGCCGAGCTGGACGCCGACGACGGTGGCGAGGACGGAGGCGACGAGGAACTCGGGCAGCGCGGCGAGCACGGCGGAACCGGTGCCGCCGCGCCGCCGGGCGCCGAGGGTGCGCCGGGCGCCCCGGTGCAGCGTGCCGGCGCAGACGAGCGCGGCGGTGACGGCGGCGACGAGCAGCGAGGCGGCCATCAGCAGCAGCGAGGCGCCCAGCGCCCGGAGCACGTCGGGCAGCACCTCGGAGCCGGAGATCCAGGACCGCCCGGCGTCACCGCGCGGAAGCCCGCCGAGCCACCTCCCGAGCAGCGGAAGCGGCCCGTCGTCCAGGCCCAGTTGGCCACGGATGCCGGCCAGCACCTCGGGGCTGGGGGCGCGCTCGGCCGACCGGGCCTTGAGGACGGTCAGCGCGGGGTCGGTGCGGGTGAGCCATGGCAGCAGCCCGATCCCGCACACGAGCCCGGCCGCGAGCACGGCCCGCCACAGGAGGGTGAGGAGCTGCCGCGGCATGCTCAGCGCCGCGTTCCCGTGCCGACCAGGGTGCGCTCGTAGGGGTCGAGGAGCACGCCCTGTACGGAGTCGGCCACGCCGGTGATGATCCGCTGGTGCACGAGCGGGACGACGGCGTCGGTGCCGAGGATCCGGGCCTCGGCGGCCATGGCGGCGTCCTGCCGCTGCTCGGTGTCGGCGGCCTTCTCGGCGGCGGCGACGGCCCGGTCGACGTCCTTGTCGCACAGCTGGGCGATGTTGTAGCCGCCGTCGCAGGTGTAGTCGCCGGCGAGGGCGGCGACCGGGTCACCGGTGTCGACGAGGGTGTTGCGGGCGAGGACGAAGGCGTCGAACTCGCCGTCGAGGGCGTCGCGCTCGAGCCGCGAGTACTCGCGTACGGTCAGCTCGACCTCGAACCCGGCCTTCTCCAGTTGCTGTTCGACGACCTGGGCGACCTCCGGCAGCTCGGGCCGGTTGTCGTAGGTGGCCAGGCGTACGGTCCCGGAGGTGGGCCGCGGCGCGGCGTCACTCCGCCCGACGGGCTTCTTCCGCTTGCCCTCGGCCCAGGTCACGGCGGGTCCGTAGACGCCGGCGCCGGGGTCGGCGTACCCCTCGTACACGTCCTCGGCGAGCACGGAGGTGTCGACGGCGGCACGGGCGGCGGCGCGCTGCCCGGCGTCCCGGAAGGGGCCGTCGGCGGCGTTGAGCAGCAGGCTGGTGGTCCGGGTGGTGGCGGTGTCCCTTCGGGTGTCCTCGTCGAGGGTGGCGGCCTGGGCGACGGGAACGGCCTCGGCGATGTCGACCTCGCCGGTCCGCAGGGCGTTGGTGCGGGCGGTGCCGTCGGCGATGAAGCGGGCGTCGATGCCCGAGGCCTGGGCGCGTCCGCCCCAGTAGTCGTCGAACCGTTCCAGCTCGGCGGAGGTGGAGCCGTTCACCTCGGTCAGTTCGAAGGGTCCGGTGCCGGTGCCGACGGGGTCGACGCGACCGCTCTTGCCGTAGGCCTTCGGCGCGAGGACGGCGAGGCTCGGGCTGGAGAGCCGGAGCGGGAGGATCGGGTCGGGGGTGTCGGTGGTGATGCGGACGACCCGCTCGCCCTCCGCCTTCGCGGTGAGCCTCACCCCGGCGAGGGCGGCGGGCGCGGGCTCGGCCCGGACGGCGTGGGCGAGGGAGCCGGACACGGCGGCGGGCGTGACGTCGGTCCCGTCCTGGAAGGCGGCCTCGCGCAGCGTGAACTCCCAGGCACGGTCCCCGTCCCGCCGCCAGGACTCGGCGAGGGCGGGTGCGGCGGAGCCGTTGGCGTCGAGCTTGGTCAGCCCCTCGGCGACCCCGAGCCGGCTGAGGATGGTGGCGTCGGCACCGTACGGGGAGAGGTTCTCGGCGGGCGGGAAGGCGAGCGCGACGCGGAGCCGTGCGCCGTCGCCGCCGGCGCCGTCACCGCTGTCGCCGCCGGAGGCGAAGCAGCCGGATATCAAGGGCGCGAGCAACAGGGCGGCGAGCAGCCGGGGGCGGCGGTGGGAGGCGTGGGGACGGTGGGAGCTGACGCGGCGGCAGGGGCGGTGGGGGCGCATGGTCCTTGACGGGTGTCGGCGTACGGAGGGCGAGGGCACTGGGGGCACTGGGGAAGGGGGGGTACTGCGGGACGACGCGAGATCTTACATGAAAACCATTTCCATCGATCTCCGCGCCCCCTCACCCCATGGGCACGTCGAAATGCACGATCCCCTGCCCGCCCCCGGCGTCCTCCCGCTCGTCGTGCACGACCTTGGCGAGCGACCGCCAGAACGGCTCGGCCCCGGTGACGGCGGGATCGGTGTGCAGATAGACGGCGCGGTACCCGCCGTCGGCCACGGCGAAGGCCACCAGCTCGTCGACGATCCGCCGGGCGAGCCCCTGCCGCCGGTGCTCGGGCCGCACATACACGCGCCGCAGCTGCGCCGTCTCGCCGGAGGGGTAACGCTCGGCGACGTGACGGGGGTTGGGCGGGTGCGCGGGCCCACGTGAGTCGAGGGCCCCGGTCCCGACCACCTGCCCGTCACGCTCATCGACGGCGACGAGAAGGGTGTGCCGGGCCGGCGCGAGATAGGCGCCGGCCGGGTCGATGACGTCCCCGTGCCAGCGCGGGACATAGCCGGTGCCGAAGTCGCGGTAGACGGTGTCGAGCATGACGGCGCGGGCGGCGTCGAGGTCGGCCGGGGTGGCGGGGCGGATGGTGTAGTGACTGGGTTGCACTTGCACATCGTACGCAATAAGGCACCACGGGGAGAGGCCGACCCGATCGCACCGACCCGAAAGATCAAGGCAGGTTCACTGCGACATGGGAGCGGGCACGAGCGGCGGCCCCATGGCCACCCCGAGAGGCGGATCGTCGGCGCCACGGATCCACCCTCGCTGAGCGGCGGCCCCTGGACCGGTGTCCCGTACCTGCCTGCGCGTCATCCTCGGTCGGGTCACCAGCCTGCCCGTTTCATCAGCACCGGCAGTGCCTCCGGCTTCGCCCTCTGCACCGACCGCACCTGTGCGAGGCCGAGTTGGTCCCTGTCCACCGGGTCGCGGTGCAGTTCCTTCGTCGCCTCTGGCAGCAGGGTCACGGCGACCAGGTAGGTGGCGTCGGGGTCGTCCGGCTCCTCCCAGGGCTCCTCGTCGACCTCGGCCACCGCTGCGACGCCGGCTTCCGGGTGGGTGAAGAAGAACCAGAGGCGGTCGCCCGGCACCATGCGGTTGCGGCGGCCGAGCCACAGCTCCAGCTCCGGTTCCTCCTCCGCCAGCCGGCGGATGGTCTCGCTGTCGGCCGGTTCTCCGTCCAGCGTGTCCCTGCGCGGATCGAGGATGTAGATCCAGTCCGCCACGGCTTCCCCCTCGGTCAGGACACACGGTTGACGACAACGCGGCACCGGCAGCGCAGCGCAGCGACCCATGGTGTCAGATGTCGGCCGTAACGCGTACGTGTTTTCGGGCCGGGGGGGTGGAGCCCGCGCCGCCGGGGCGGCTCCAGCCCCCATGCCGCCTTCGGCCGGCCCCTCCCCGTTCGGGACGGCCGGCCCCCGTTCGGAACGGTCGGCCCCTCCCCCGTTCGGAAGAGGGGCCGACCGGGTCCCGTCAGCGGGCCGGGGTCACGGCCGGTGCCGGTGCGTAGCCCGTGGGCCTGGCCGTGAAGGTGCCGCGGCCCTGGGTGCGGCTGCGCAGGCGGGTGGCGTAGCCGAACAGTTCGGTCAGCGGCACGGTGGCCGTGACGACCGCCGCGCCGGAGCGGGTGTCGGAGCCGGTGACGCGGCCGCGCCGGGCGGCCAGGTCGCCGAGCACGGCGCCGACCGCGTCCTCCGGCACGGTGACCGTGACCTCGGCGACCGGCTCCAGCAGGAGCATGTCGCAGGCGCGCAGGGCCTCGCGGAGGCCGAGGCGGCCCGCCGTGCGGAACGCCGCCTCCGAGGAGTCCTTCACATGGGTCTGCCCGTCGGTGAGGGTGACCCGCAGACCGGTCACCGGGTGGCCGCCGAGCGGGCCCTGCGTCAGGGCGTCCCGGCAGCCCGCCTCGACGGCACGGACGTACTCCTGCGGCACCCGCCCGCCGACGACCGCCGACCGGAACGTGAACGTGTGCTCCTCGCACGGCTCGACGTCGAGGACCACATGGGCGAACTGGCCTGCTCCGCCGTCCTGTTTGGCGTGCCGGTGGACGAAGCCGGTGACGCCGCCGGCGACCGTCTCGCGGCAGGCCACACCGGGGCGGCCGACGGTGACCTCCACGCCGTGGTCGCGCCGCAGGCGTTCCGCCGCGACCTCCAGGTGCAGTTCGCCCATGCCGGACAGCACCGTCTGCCCGGTCTCTGGGTCGGTGCGCACCGTCAGCGACGGGTCCTCCTCGGCGAGCCGGGCCAGGGCGGAGGCCAGCCGACCGGTGTCGGTGGACCGGCGGGCCTCGACCGCGACGTGCACGACCGGTTCGGGCGTGCCGGGCGGTTCCAGGACGAGCGGCGCGTCCGGCGCGCACAGGGTCGAGCCGGCCCGGGCCGACTTCAGGCCGGCCACGGCGACGATGTCCCCGGCCTCCGCGCGCTCCAGCGGGTCGTGCCGGTCGGCGCGCACCCGCAGGATGCCGGCGATCCGTTCGGTGCGCCCCGCCGTCGCGTCGCGCACGGTGTCTCCCTTCTCCACGGTTCCCGAGTACAGCCGCAGGTAGGTGAGGCGTCCCGTGGCGGTGGCCTGCACCTTGAAGGCCAGGGCGGTCAGGGGCGCCGCCGGGTCCGCCGGCCGGTCCTCCTCCTGGCCGTCGTGGCGGGTGCCGCGCACGGCGGGTACGTCGAGCGGGGAGGGCAGGTAGGCCACGACCGCGTCGAGCAGGGGCTCCACGCCGCGGTTGCGGTAGGCCGCGCCGCACAGCACCACCACTGCGTCGCCGGACCGGGTGAGGTCCCGCAGGGCGATCACCAGCGTGTCCCCGGTGAGCGTCCCGCGCTCGCAGAACTCCTCCAGCGCGGCCGGGTGGAGTTCGGCCACCGCCTCCTCCAACGCCCGGCGCCGGCGTGCCGCCTCCTCGCGGAGGGCGTCGGGCACCGGCTCTTCCCGCACGGTGCCGGCGTCGTCGGCCCACACCAGCGCCCGCATGCGCACCAGATCGACCACGCCGGTGAAGCCGTCCTCCGCCCCGATCGGGAGCTGGACGGCCAGCGGCGCGGGGTGCAGCCGGTCGCGGAGGGAGATGACGGCGGCGTCCAGGTCGGCCCCGGCGCGGTCCATCTTGTTGACGAACGCGATCCTGGGGACGCCGTGCCGGTCGGCCTGCCGCCACACCGTCTCGCTCTGCGGCTCCACTCCCGCGACGGCGTCGAACACCGCGACGGCGCCGTCCAGCACGCGCAGCGAGCGCTCGACCTCGTCGGCGAAGTCGACGTGGCCCGGGGTGTCGATGAGGTTGATCCGATGCCCGGCCCAGGCGCAGGTGACCGCCGCGGCGAAGATGGTGATGCCGCGGTCGCGTTCCTGCGGGTCGAAGTCGGTGACGGTGGTGCCGTCGTGGACCTCGCCGCGTTTGTGCGTGGTGCCGGTGGCGTAGAGGATCCGCTCGGTGACGGTGGTCTTGCCCGCGTCGACGTGGGCGAGGATGCCGAGGTTGCGGATCGTGGCGAGTGCGGTCGTGGTGGGTGTGGTGGTGCGCACGGCCTGTGGCCTTTCGGGTCATCGTGACAGGACGGCGCGATTTCCCATGACGGGCCCCGGCACGGGCGCACACCCGTGAGGCGGGGCCCTCAGACGGTCGTCATGGGCATCCGGTGCCGGCCGCGCAGCGGGCACCGGACGGCACGAGACACGAGGATCACCTCGTACCGGGAGAGGGGAGCGGTGGCTGCGGTGCGGTCGCGCACGGCCCGGCCCCCCTCACTCGTCTCGTCGATGACGTGGTGAGTGTAGGGAGGCCGGGGCGGGCGGCGCACGGGATTTCCCGGGCGCCGGCCCCGCTCACCGCAGTACGTCGCGCAGCAGCCTCGCGTTCTTCACCGTCTGGCTCGACCCCTTGCGCGCGGCCATCTCCTCGACCTCGGGGATGCTCCCTCTCGCCCCGGAGCGTGAGGCGCACTCGACGGCCAGCGCCAGGATGGCCCCCGCTCCCGTGACCGGCTTGTCGCGCAGCAGGGCGGGCAGGGCGGCCTCGAGTATCGACCAGACGGTCGCGTAGGCGCCGGTCTCGGCAGCCGCGCGCAGTGCGGCGGTGGCCCGCGTGTGGGTGCTCACCCCGCGCCGCAGCAGCGCCTGCCACTGCCCGGCGAACAGCCTGGCGTCCAACTGCCCCTGGGCGGCGAGGACGAGCAGGGCGTCCACCGCCGCGTCCGGGTCCCGGTGGAGCCTGCGCACGATCTGCCAGTGCATCGCGTAGCCCGCGGGGCCATGGGCCTGCGTCAGCCGCGGGAGCAGCCCGCGCAGGGTGGTGTGGCTGTAGCGCGCGGCCATCTCGTCGCGGTGGTGCGGTTGTTGAGCGAGCCAGAACGCACCGGCGTGGGCGTGGCACGAGGTGGAGCTGTTCTGCCCGCGGATGGACGCGTAGGGGCCGAGGACGGCCGCGGCGACCGGCGGGAGCGGCAGGTCGTGCTCGGTCCAGGGGTCGGCGGGTTTCCACCATCCGGGTTCCGCACCGGTCGGGTCGTCGCCCGGCCAGTTCTCCGGCGCCGTGTCGCGGTGTGGCGCGCCGCCCTCGCCGAGCCACCGCGCCAGTTGCCGGCCGGCGTCCGAGCGGAGTGCGCCCGCCGCGTCCCGCACCTGCCGGTCGTCGGTGGGCGTGACCCGCAGCAGGGCCTGGGCCAGGTCGACGGGCGCGGGGGTGACGCCCAGGGACTCGAACTCGGCGATCCGGGCCACCAGAGTGGCCGCGTCCACCGCGCCGTTGGCGTGGGTCGGCAGGGCCAGCAGGTAGGGCTGGACGCCGGACTCGATCAGTTCGAGGGCTTCGGTGAGCCGCGCCTTGAGCAGGGCTCCCGGAGGGGTGGTGATCAGGTCGCAGCCGGGGATCCGGAGCACCTGGTGCTCGTGCCGGGTGTGGATGTGCCAGTCCCTCGGCTCGTCGCCGCGCACCGCGGCCGCCACGTCGTACAGGTCGAGCTGCGTCCAGTCCCAGGTGTGGGCCGGTTCCCTGCGCATGACCGGCTCGAGCGCCTTGGACAGGGTGTCGCGGTCCAGGCGGGCGTGGCGGACGAGGCCGTCGAGGGCGCGCTCGAAGGCCACCACGTTGTCGGCGTCGGCGAGCAGGACCGCGACCTCGGGGGCGACCTCGGGGGCCGTCGCGACGGGGTGGACCGGCGCAGGCTCGGGCACCGGAGGCAGTACGTCCCCCGGCGCCTCGGCGGACGGCTCGCCGGCGTCCTGCTCCGGCGGGCCGAACAGCTCGGCGGCACGCGCGGTAAGCCCCGGTCCGAGGGACGCGGCGGCCTCGCGCAGCACGGACGGCACCTGGTCGCCCGCCGCGGGCAGGTGACGGGCGACCAGGTCGAGGGCACGTTCCTGGAGGCCCACGTCCGGGTGCTGGAACGTCAGCGCCGCGTCGGTCAGGACCCGGCCGGTGCGGTCGGCGTCCCGCGCGGCCACCCGGTCGAGCCAGGCGAGCTGGGCGCGCACCAGTTTCTTCTCGGGCCGGAGCAGGACGCGTTCGCAGGTCTCCGTCCGTACGTCGTCCTCGAGAAGCCCGGCCTCGTCGAGGCCGGCGAGGACGTCCTGGCCGTAGGCGGCGACCGGGGCCGACAGGTCGAGCATCGCCACGTGGTCGCGGAGCAGGGGCGCGTTCTCGGCCGGGGTGAGGGCGAGGGCCCGCAGGTGGGTGAGGGGCCGCTCGGTCTCGCTGCGCGTGCCGTCCTGGAGCAGGCGCGCGATCAGGGGTTCGGCGAGTTCCGCGCGGGCGCGTGTCACCAGCTCCTGTTCGCCGGGGGTGAGGGTCTGGCCGGCCAGCTGCTTCTCCGCCGCGCGGGCCGCGGGGGTGTCGCGGGCCAGGTCCGCGAAGGTGCGGCGGCTCAGCGTGGCACGGTCGACGACGCCTTTGGCGGCGAGGGCGACGAGTTCCTTGCGGTACCGCCCGATGTCGACCGAGGGGCGGGACACGGCGAGCGGGAGGAGGACCGGCGTGAACTCGTCGTTGCGCAGCCGGGCGAGGAGGTCGGCGCCGCGCCCGCCGCCGAGCATGTGGCCGGGACGCCTGGGCCAGAACCGGCGGTCGCGCAGCCGGTCGCTCAGCCAGGCCTGAACGAACCCGTCGGAGGTGGGCGGCGGACAGCCGGTGTCGAGGACGAGGTGCTCGGCCAGGGCGAATCGCTCGGAGCCGTAGGAGCCCTGCCACGAGCGCGTGTCGAGGCACGCGACCAGCTCGGCGCGCCACGCGGCCGGGTGCAGGTTCACCACGTCCACCATCCAGCCGCAGTGCCGGGGCAGGTGAGGGGCGTCCGCCAGCCAGTCCGCGGCCTCGCGGGGCGTGGTCCTGCTCCCCAGCAGGGCGGTGGCCAGGGCCTCGCGCTGCTCGGAGCCCAGGCGTGACCACCGGTCCCAGGCCCCGGGCCGGAAGCGGGCGTCGAGCGCTGCATGCCGGGCGGCTCTCTCCTCCGGGGTGAGTTCGCCGAGCAGTCGGAGCACCGCCTGGACGTCGCCGGCCTCCACGGATTCGATCAGACTCACCGTGCCGACTCCTTCGTCGTGTCGCGGACCATGCGGGTGGCGAGGACGTGTTTGCACGGTCCGCGTCCGCCCTGGTGTTTCGCCCACCACAGGCAGGTGCAGCTCGCCCGCCCGGTGTCGTCCACGCGGACCAGGTGGGCGTGGTCGTCCCTCCCGACCCAGGCGAGTGCGCCGTCGATCCTGACGGCGCACTCCGCGACGAGGGCCCGCGCGCCGCGCAGCCGGGGGTTGCGGGCCTCGGCGTCGCCCGCCGACCAGGGCAGGTGGCGGTGGAAGTACGTCTCCTCGGCGAGGTCGTAGCCGATCTGCCCCGACGTCCCGAGCACCGTGAGGGCGGCGCGGACCCGCTCGGTGGGCAGGCCGGTCCGGACGGCCAGGGCGGCCAGGGCGGCCACGTCCACCTTCGGTTCCCAGGCGAGGAGTTCCGCGATCCGTTCCGCGTCCCGTGCGGCGGCGCCGGTGGCGAGGTCGTCGAGGACGCCGCCCTCGCCGGAGAACCCGCGTGCGGCGTTCTGGGAGAGCAGCAGCGTCAGCCGCATGCCGGGCAGCCCGATCTCCCAGGCGACGGCCGCCTCGCCGCCGTCGGCGGCCTCGGGGGCGTAGAGCCGCACGCCCGTGGCGTGCCGCAGTACGGGTATCAGGCCGGTCAGCCGCTCCGCGCCGGGCAGGCACACGGCGCCGGGCACGGGCCTGCCGACCGGTCGCAGGGTGCGCCGCTCGGGCACCACCCAGCGCGTGGTGCGGGCGCCGGAGCCGAGGGTGAACCGGGGCAGGGACCGCAGGAGGGCGGCCGCCTGCGCGGGCGGCACCTCGGCGCGCGGGGCGAAGCCGGCCCCGAGCACCTGGGCCTCGGCGAAGCCGCGCAGCCAGCGCTGCGGCAGCGGGACCTTCTTCTCCACGAACCGGCCGTCGAAGGTGGTGGCCTCCACGCCCTCGGGGCCCACCCTCAGGTGCAGCGGGTCGAGTCCGCCGAGTTTGGCGAGGGCCTGGCGCAGAGGCGCGTTGACGTCGACATTGGTGGTGCCGTGGCCGATATCGCCGCCGTCGAGTCCGGGCGCGAGGACGTCGAGGCGGGCGTAGACGCCGCAGCAGCCGGAGAAGGACTCCATGCGCAGCCGGTCGCCGTCGGCCGTCACGACCGGGTCGAGCGAGGCGGCGGAGCGGGGCCGGTGATAGCGGGTGGCCGCGACGTCGGCGACCACGAGCAGCGCCGTCGCCGCGGCCGTCGGTGCGGTCAGGAACCCGTCGAAGAAGCGCGGGTTGGCCTCCTCGCCCGCGGGCGTGGCACCGCCGGAGGTCTCCAGGGCGAGGCTGCGTCCGGACGCGGATTCCCGCACCGCCGACGCGTCCAGATAGGCGTAGGTCTGGGTGATTGATGTCACGCTTGCAGGCTACGGGTGGGCACTGACAGCGGTGCCGCGCAGGGCGGCCGGCGACGGCCGGCCGCCCCGTCGCGGTCAGCGGCTGGTCTGCGTCAGGGACTGGCCGGCGTCAGGTCCTGCAAACCCACCACCCGCAGCAGCCGCAGGCGTTCGTACGACTCCGTGCCCGGGCGGGCCGTGTGGATGACGAGCTGCTGGTTGTGGTCGGGGGCGACGAGGACCTCGCGGTCGAGTTCGAGGACGCCGACCGCGGGGTGCCGGAACCGCTTTGCGGCGGAGCGGCGTACGGCGACCTCGTGCCGGTCCCACAGGTGGGCGAACTCCTCGCTCGCGGTGCGCAGTTCGGCGACGAGGGAGGCCGGTGCGGGGTCCGTGGGGCGGGCCGAGGCCACGGCTCTCAGGGCGGCGACCTGTTCGCGGGCGCGCTCCGGGCGGTCCTCGGGCGGGAACAGCTGCTGGGCCGCCGGGTCCAGGAAGAACCGGCGGATCATGTTGCGTTCCCGGGGCGGGCGGGCGAGGACGTCCCCGGTCAGCGCCCGCGACAGCGGGTTCTGGGCGAGGACCTCGCCGCAGTCGGTCACCACCATCGCGGGGGTGTCGTGCAGCCGGTCCAGGACCAGGAGCAGGCCCGGGCGCACGTGTGTGCTGGTCACCTCGCGACGCGGCGGCTGTTCGCCGGTGAGGTGGAAGAGGTGGTCGCGTTCGTCTTCCGTCAGTCGCAGGGCGCGGGCCAGCGCGGTGAGCATCTGGCGGGACGGGCGCGGGCCCCGGGACTGTTCCAGCCGGGTGTAGTAGTCCACGGACATGCCGGCCAGCTGGGCCACCTCCTCGCGGCGCAGCCCCGGCGTACGGCGTCGGGCTCCCGCCGTGAGGCCCACGTCGGTGGGGTCGAGGCGGGCTCGGGCGCGGCGCAGGAAGTCGGCGAGTTCGGCTCGGTTCACCTCTCCAGGGTGCGGGACCGCGGCCGGCTCATCCAGGGACTCCCGGTCCCCTGATGGGGAGGTCTCTCCCGGTCGCCCCCGCATCCGCCGAGGCTGGTCGTCGCCGGGTCGACAGCCGGCACGGCGACACAGTGCGTGAGGAGCCCATCATGCTGACTTTGGTGACCGGTACGACGGGACAGGTCGGACGCCGCTTCGTGCCGCGGCTGCTGGCCCAGCGGCAGCCGGGCGAGCAGGTGCGCGTCCTGGTGCGGGACGCGGCCCGCGGCGAGCGCTTCGCGGAGCTGGGCGCCCAGGTCGCCGTGGGCGACATGCGCGACGGGGAGACGCTCGGCGAGGCGCTCGCGGGGGTGGACGCCGTCGTGAACGTCGCGGCCTCCTTCCGCGGGGTGCCGGACGAGGAGGCGTGGGCCGTCAACCGGGACGCGGCGGTGGCCCTGGGCCGGGCCGCGCGGGCCTCCGGTGTGGACCGGTTCGTGCAGGTCAGCACGAACCTGGTGTACGGCGTCGGACGGGGCCGTCCGCTGACCGAGGAGGACGAGAGCCGGCCGGGCGGTGCGTTGTGGGGCGCCTACCCGGCGTCCAAGGCCGAGGCCGAGCGGGAACTGCTCGCCCTCGGGGGCCTGGACGTACGCGTCGGGCGGCTCCCCTTCGTCTACGGCGAGGGCGACCCGCACCTCGCCGACTCCTTGCGGTGGGCAGCCCACTGGGCGCCGCACCAGCGCCTCCAGATGGTCCACCACGCGGACGTCGCCCAGGGCCTGATGCGTCTGCTGTACGCGCCGGGCATCGCCGGGCGGATCTACAACATCGCCGATGACGCCCCCGTCACGACGGTCGAGCTGTACCAGCTCAACGGCGTCGAGGTGCCGGCCGGGCTCGACGAGCTGACCGACCCCGACCCGTGGTCCGGGATCACCTCCACCCTGCGGACCCGCCGGGAGCTGGGCTTCCGGCCGATCTACCCGAGCGTCTGGACGGCCCGGGACGCCGGGGCCCTGTGACGGCCGCCGCGGACGGGGGGCGGGGGGCGGGGGCGGGGGCCGGGAGGCCAAGGGCACCGGGTCGAGGGTGCTCTGCGTGGACCCCGGGGGTTAACGGTGCGTGACGGAAACGCCACGAGGACCTCGACCGTAAGGCCGAGGTCCTCGTCTGTTCAGTGTCCGAGGGGGGACTTGAACCCCCACGCCCGATAAAGGGCACTAGCACCTCAAGCTAGCGCGTCTGCCATTCCGCCACCCGGACAAGGTGTCCGCCGCTCGGGCGGGGTGGATCCCCGCGCGGCGACATGCTCAACCATACCAAGGTTTCGCAGTGCCTTTCACCTGCGTTTCCGTCGCGTGGGCGGCGCTCCGGGACGTGGGGCGGCCTTGCGCCTAGGGTCGCACCATGAGTGAGTGGACGGTTACGCAGGGTCCGTCGCCGGGGAGTCGGGGGCGGGCCCTGTCACCGCTGCGGGAGCATCTGCGGGACACCTTCTGGTTCGCGCCGACTGCGGCGATGGTGGGCGTGTTCCTGGTGTGGCTGCTGGCGCAGGAGATCGACGCGGCCGTCGTCGAGGTGCTGAGGGAAGAGGGCGACCTCGAGACGATCCGTGATCTGCTGCGGTGGACGGACGACGCGAAGACCGTGGTGAACACCGTCGCCTCGGCGATGATGACGTTCATCGGTGTGGTGTTCAGCATCTCGCTGGTCGCGGTGCAGATGGCGAGCGGCCAGTTCACCCCGCGCGTGGTGCGGCTCTTCGTCCGCAGCCGGATCACCAAGGCGACGTTCGCCGTCTTCCTGGCGACCTTCGTCCTGACGCTGCTCGTGCTGACCAACTACGACAGCGTCCGGGACCCCCGTCTGGTCACCACCGTCCCCCTCGTGCAGTCGGTCCTGACGCTGCTGATGGTGGCGGTGAGCCTGCTGCTGTTCGTGCTGTACGTGAACACGACACTGCGGCTGATGCGGATCAGCCATGTGATCGCGCGGATCGCCACGGAGTCCTTCCGGGTGGCGGCCGCGATGCCCGTCCCGGCGCCCGGCGACGACGCCCCGGGGCTCGGGCCGGAGACCGGGTGGGTGCCGCACGAAGGGCGGGCGGGGGTGCTGCGGGACGTGCACATCGCGCGGCTGGTGCGGGTGGCGCGCAAGCACGGGGTGGTGCTGCGGCTGATTCCGCGGATCGGGGACTTCGTGGTTCCCGGCACGCCCGTCCTGGCGGTCCACGGGGGCCAGGCCCCGCCGCACAGGGCGCTGCGGTACACCGTGTCGGTGGGCGTGGAGCGCACCTATCACCAGGACCTCGGGTTCGGGCTGCGCCAGTTGTCGGACATCGCACTGCGCGCCCTGTCCCCGGCGGTCAACGATCCGACGACGGCCGTGCAGGCGCTCGACCGGGTCGTGCAGTTCCTGGCGGCGCTGAGCCGGCGTCCGCTGGACGCGGTGGCGCACCGGGACCGGCACGGCGCGGTGCGGCTGGTGCAGCCCGTGCCGGGGTGGACGGCGCTGGTGGACCTGGGGTTCGCCGAGGTACGCGCGTGTGCCGCGGCGAATCCGCAGGTGGCGCGGCGCATGCTGGCCGGGCTCGACGATCTGCTGCTGCTCGCCCCGCCCGAACGGCAGGAGCCGCTGCTGCGCCACCGCGAGCTGCTGCGGCAGGCGGTCGACCGGGAGGCGGCGACCGCGGCCGACCGGGCCTTCGCCCTGCGGCCGGACCGGCAGGGCATCGGCTGAGCCGGGGCGGCCGGCGGCGTGACCGCGGCGGCCCCTCCCGCGCCGGGTGGCGGCGCGGAAAGGGCCGGATGCCGTGCCCGTGGGACGGGGGCTAGCGGCGCCGCTTGCGCAGGGCCGCGAGGTTGCGGTAGCCGATCTGCGCGTAGCGCAGGGACTGGGCCGGGTCGGTGCCGCTCGGGGCGTTGTCCTGCTCGACCATCGGGTTGTGGTAGTTGCGGTGGCCGACGCGGGTGAAGAACGTGCGGTAGTCGATGTCGCCGGTGCCGAACGGGACCATGTCGTACCCCATGCCGTTCGAGGTGTTGACGGTGCCGTCCTTGGCGTGGAACAGCGGGTACCGCTTGTTGTGGCGGGCGACCAGGCCGGCCGGGTCGAAGACGTTCTCCCGGGTGGAGCCGTCGTGGGCGGTGTAGGTGTGGAACTTGTACCGGGCCACGTGCGCCCAGAAGATGTCCATCTCCAGCCAGACGGCCTTGGGGTCGGTGATCTTCAGGAAGTACTCCAGCTTGCGGATGCCGGAGCTTCGCGTCGGGCGGCCCTGGTCGTCGAGCGGGCCGCCGTCGAGGAGGAAGCCGTAGGCGGCGTCGTGGTTGTGGGTGTACAGCTTGACGCCTTCGCGGCGGGCGATCTCCCCGAGGGTGTTCCACTTGTCGGCGGCCACGTCCCAGTCGGCGCGGTGGGAGCTGCCGGTGGGGTCGCCGCCGGTGCCCATGTGCCCCAGGCCGAGGATGTTGGCGATCTCCAGGTGCTTCTTGAAGGTGTCCAGGTCCGCCGTGGTCAGCGGCCAGGACGACGGGATGAAGCCGTGGTTGCCCTGGGCGCGCAGGCCGTACTCGTCGAGCCAGCGGCGCAGCAGCCGGGCGCCCTCGACGGTCCCCAGGTCGGCGCCGCCGGGCGCGTTGGCGTGCTGGTGGTACCCGGCGAACTCGACCTGCCGGTAGCCGTGGCGGGCCAGTTCCTTGAAGACCTCGCGGAAGCCGGAGGGCAGGTCGGTGGAGAGCGGGTCGCGGCCCGTGGCGTCGCGGACGGTGTAGAGGATGATGCCGCGCCGGTCGCACGGGACGAGGACGTCACCGCCGCGGTCGTGGCCGCCCCTCCCCCAGCGGTCCTCCGCGGCCAGGGCGGGGGCCGCGCCGACGACGGGCGCGGCGATCACCGCGGTCGCGGCGGCGGTGCAGGTGCTCAGAAAGCGCCGGCGGTCGACGCCGAGGCTGCGGCGCAGGGACTCGTCGGGGCCGCCGGCCGCGGAGGCGTCGGGGCCGTCGTGACGGTGGGCGTCGCTGGATCTGGTCACGGGTGCCTCTTTCTGCCGTGGCCGGTAGCGGGGGCGCCCGGACCGGCCGTTGTCAGTGGCGTGTGTTTCACTTTCAGCAGGTGGACCTCGACGGAGCGTGATGGCGCCGATGCTCAGTCGAGTCCGGCGAGGTGGAGCAGGAGTTGCTTGACGTCGGTGGCCGCGAGGCGGTCGCCGACAGCGCGGGGGGTGGAGCAGATGAGGAGCGGACCGTCGTCGTCGCTCGCTGGGAGGCGGCCGTGGCTGCCGCGAATAGGTGAGGGGTCCAGGGGTACGACCGCCATGCGGTAGCGCATGCCGAGCTTCTTGCGGGCCAGGGCGGTGGCCGCCTTGACCTTGACGTAGGGGTCGAGCGGGTCCATGAACAGCTCGACCGGGTCGTAGCCGGGTTTGCGGTGGATCTCCACGAGCTGCGCGAAGTCGGGCGCGCGGGCGTCGTCGAGCCAGTAGTAGTACGTGAACCAGGCGTCCGGTTCGGCGACGGCGACGAGTTCGCCGGCGCGGGGATGGTCGAGGTGGTGGGCCTTCTTGCCCTCGTCGTCGAGGAGTTGCTCGATGCCGGCCAGGTCCTGGAGGGCGGCCCGGGTCGCGGCGAGGTCCTCGGGGCGGCGGACGTACACGTGGGCGATCTGGTGGTCGGCGACCGCGAAGGCACGGGAGGCCATCGCGTCGAGGTACTCCATGCCGTCCTGGGTGTGCACCTCCAGCAGGCCTGCGCGGCGCAGGGCGCGGTTGATGTCCACGGAGCGGTTCACGCGGGTGATGCCGTACTCGGACAGTGCGACGACCGTGCGTCCCTCGGCGCGGGCGTCGTCCAGCAGCGGGGCCATCGCCGCGTCCAGGTCGGCGGCGGCCTTGAGGGAGCGCGGGTCGTCGGGGCCGTGGCGCTGGAGGTCGTAGTCGAGGTGCGGGAGGTAGCACAGGGTCAGGTCGGGGCGGCGGGTGCGGATGATGTGACGGGTGGCGTCGATGATCCACTGGCTGGAGACCAGGTCGGCGCCGGGGCCCCAGAAGTGGAAGAGGGGGAAGGTGCCGAATTTTCCGGTGAGTTCGTCGTGCAGGTCGGCGGGGCGGGTGTAGCAGTCGGGTTCCTTGCGGCCGTCGGCGTAGTAGACGGGACGGGGGGTGACGGTGATGTCGGTGTCGGCGCCCATGGCGTACCACCAGCAGATGTTGGCCACGGTGTAGCCGGGGTGGGCGCGTCGGGCGGCGTCCCAGAGTTTGTCGCCGGCGACGAGGCCGTTGTGCTGGCGCCACAGCAGGATGTCGCCGAGTTCGCGGAAGTACCAGCCGTTGCCGACGATGCCGTGTTCGGAGGGCATCGTGCCCGTCAGGAACGTGGACTGGGCGGCGCAGGTGACGGCGGGCAGGACGGTGCCGAGCGGGGCCCGGGAGCCGGACTGGCCGAGCGCCTTGAGGTGGGGCATGTGGTCGAGGAGACGGGGGGTGAGGCCGACGACGTCGAGGACGAGGAGCGGGGTCGGTCCGGCGGAGCGGCCGGGGCGGGTCGTGGCGGTCATGGCAGCTCCTTCAGGCCGAGGTCCGTGAGCAGGTCGCGGGCGAGGGTCAGCTCGGCGGCGATGCCGTCGGTGAGCTGGGCGCGGGCGCGGGGCCGCAGCTCGGGCGGGAGGGCATGCCAGGTGTAGGTCTCGACCTCCAGGTGGCGGGTGAGCGGGTGCGGGCCGCCGACCAGCCGGGTCAGGGCGGCCTCGAGGACGGGGAGCGTGGAGGTGAGGGGCGCGGCGGGGGCCGCGTGCAGGGGGACGTGGAAGTGGGCGCGCCAGGGAGCCGTGTCGGGGAGGGTGCGGCCGGTGAGGGCCTGGTCGAGGTCGTCGGTGCCGTGCAGGCCGGCCGAGCCGGGGACGGCGGTGGGGTCGGCGGGACCGGCCGCGGAGTCCGGGGCGGTGGCGGAGCCGGGGCTGGCGGCGGAGCCGGCGGCAGTGGCGGGGCCCGGGGCGGGGACGGTGCGGGTCTGGTGCAGGAAGCGGGGTTCGGCGAAGGCGGCGAGTGCCTCGCGGACCTCGGGGAGATGGGGCTGTTCGGCGTGCAGGGCGGCGGACAGCTGGGACTTGACGACCGGGACGCGGGCCTCGGTGAGCGCGTCCAGGGCGGTGTGCGGGTCTTCGAAGGAGGTGGCGAGGTGGCAGGTGTCGACGCAGATGCCGATGCGGTCGTGGGCGACCGCGGTGAGCGGGGCGATCGCGTCGCGCGTGGTCTCCACGACGCAGCCGGGTTCGGGTTCCAGGCCGACGCGGATGGAGCGGCCGGTCAGTTCCTCGAGGGCGTCGAGGCGTTCGGCGAGGGTGACCAGGGCGGCGCGGGCCTTGTCGGCGCGGGCGTCGTCGTAGGCGGTGCGCCAGGCCAGCGGCAGGGTGGAGACGCTGCCGTCGGTGACGTCGTCGGGCAGCAGCCCGGCGAGCAGGCGGGCCAGGGAGGTGGTGTGCTCCAGGCGTTCGGGGTCGGCCCAGTCCGGCTTGTAGACGCGGTACTTGACCTCTCCGGCGCCGAAGCCCTCGTAGGGGAAGCCGTTGAGGGTGACGACCTCCAGGCCGCGCCGGTCGAGTTCGGTGCGCAGGGCGCGCAGGGCGGCGGGGTCGGTGCCCAGGGTGTGGGCGGCGTCGCGGGCGAGCCACAGGCCGATGCCGAGGCGGTCGCGGCCGAGGCGGCGGCGCACCGGCTCGCAGTGGTCGCGGAGCTGGGCGAGGACTCCGTCGAGGGTCTCGGCGGGGTGGACGTTGGTGCAGTAGGCGAGGTGGACGGTGGAGCCGTCCGGGTGGCGGAAGCGCATCGCTCACTCCCCGCCGCGCAGGATGGAGTTGCCCTCGTGCGTGGGGTCGGGCGGCGCGACGTCCAGGGCGAGGCGTCCGCTGAGGCCGTAGAAGGCGACCGGGTTGCGCCACAGCACCCGGTCGACGTCGTCCTCGGTGAAGCCCTCGGCGAGCATCAGGTCGCCGACCTTGCGGGTCTTGAGCGGATCGCTCCTGCCCCAGTCGGCGGCCGAGTTCACCAGGACCCGGTCCGGTCCGTACTCGCGCAGGATGGCCACCATCCGCTTCTCGTCCATCTTGGTGTCCGGATAGACGGAGAAGCCGAGCCAGGCGCCGCTGTCCTTGGCCTCCTTCACGGTGGTCTCGTTGAGGTGGTCGACCAGGACCCGGTCGGTGGGCAGCGCGGACTCGCGGACGACGTCCAGGGTGCGGCGCAGCCCGGCGAGCTTGTCGCGGTGCGGGGTGTGCACCAGGGCCGGCAGCCCGTGGTCGGCGGCCAGCTGGAGCTGGGCGGCCAGCGCGGTGTCCTCGGCGGGGGTCATCGAGTCGTAGCCGATCTCGCCGACGGCCACGACACGGTCCTTGACGAGGTAGCGGGGCAGTTCGTCCAGGACGGGGGCGCAGCGCGGGTCGTTGGCCTCCTTGGGGTTGAGGGCGATCGTGCAGTGGTGGGCGATGCCGTGCTGCGCGGCGCGGAACGGCTCCCAGCCGAGGAGGGAGTCGAAGTAGTCACGGAAGGAGGCGGGAGAGGTGCGGGGCTGGCCGAGCCAGAAGGAGGGCTCCACGACGGCGCGGACTCCGGCGGCGTGCATGGCCTCGTAGTCGTCGGTGGTGCGGGAGGTCATGTGGATGTGGGGGTCGAAGATGCGCATCAGGACTCCTTGCCGTGGGGGGCGGCCTGGACCGGCGGCGTCCCGGTCCCGGTCAGGGCCAGGACGCGGTGCAGGTCCCCGGGGACGGGGCGGTGCGCGGCGGTGCGTTCGGCGGCGTAGTCGGCGAGCATGCGGGCGAGTTCGGCGTCCGCGTGGGCTCGGCGCTCCAGGTCCGCCACGTGGTCCACGGAGACGCCGGTGAACAGGCACTTCAGCACGGCGTGCCGCCACTGGTGGGCGTCGAGGTGCGTGGCGGCGTACGGCCCGAGGGCGGCGGCCAGCAGCCGGGTGTCGTTGGCGCGCAGGGCGTCCTCGACGAGCGGCAGGGCGTCGGGGCCGGCCACCAGGTGGGGCAGGGCGTGCAGGACGGCGCGGCGTTCGTCGGCGGTGCCCTGGAAGTAGACGCGGGTCAGCGCCTCGGTGTCGGCGCGGGCGGCGCGCAGGATCAGGACGCGGGCGGCGTCGGCGTGCTCGGGGCCGCAGCGGCGGCCGGCCTCGGCGAGGCGCAGCTCCCACACGGAGATGGGCCCGTGGCCGCCGGGATGGTTCGCGGCCTCCTCGAGGGCCTGGTCGAGCCAGGCGCGAGCGGCCCCGTCGAGACGCGCGGCGAGGCCGGCGGACAGCGGCGGGTCGGCGGGGGACGTGCGGGCGGGCGTGGGGGCCGGGGCCTGCGTCGGCGGGGTGCCGGGGCCGTCGTGCGCGGTGGGGGTGACCGTGGGGTCCGGGGTGGTGGACCGGGTGGTGCGGGCACCGGGCTCGTGGGTCATGTGCTGCTCCCTTCCGGGGTGGCGGAGGGCTCGCCCGGGAGTGGGGCCTCCGGTGCGGGGCCGGTACGGGCGGCTGCCGCGGCTGCCCGGCGGAGGAAGGGCAGGGAGTGTTCGGCGAAGTGCGGGCCCGCGTGGGAGTGGCGGGGCAGTTCCACGACGGTCAGGCCCCGGTAGCCGGTGGCGGCGAGGGCGGCGAGCACGGGCGGGAAGTCGATCTCGCCGTCGCCGAAGGGGAGGTGCTCGTGGACGCCGCGGCGCATGTCCTCGATCTGGACGTGGCGGAGCCAGGGGCCGGCGGCGCGTACGCAGTCGGCGGGCGGGAGGGGTTCGAGGCACTGGCAGTGGCCGATGTCGAGGGTGAGGCCGAGGGGCTCGGGGTCGTCGAGGGCGCGGCGCAGCCGGTGGAAGTCGTCGAGGGTGGTCAGGAGGTGCCCCGGCTCGGGCTCCACGGCCAGCGGTACACCGGCGTCGGCGGCGGCGTCGAGCACCGGGGCGAGGGCCTCGGCCAGGCGTTTCCAGGCGGTGTCCGGGTCCGTGCCGGGCGGCGTGACGCCGCTGAAGCAGTGGACGGCGTGGGCGCCCAGGTCCGCGGCGACACGGACGGCCCGGAGCAGCAGGTCCACGCGGCGGGCCCGGTCGTCGGGGTCCGGGTCGAGGAGGGAGGGGCCGTGCTTGCGGCGCGGGTCGAGCACATAGCGGGCGCCGGTCTCCACCGTGACGCCGAGACCGAGGTCCGCCAGCCGCCGCGCCACCCGGTGGGTGCGGGCGGCGAGGTCGGGGGCGAGCGGGTCGAGGTGCATGTGGTCGAGGGTCAGGCCGACGCCGTCGTAGCCGAGGTCGGCGAGCAGGGCGAGGGCGTCGTCCAGGCGGAGGTCGGCGAGTCCGTTGGTGCCGTACCCGAAGCGGAGGGCGGCAAGCGGTGGCGGTGTGTCGTCCGCGTCCGGGACCGGCCCGGGGACCGTCGAACGGTGTGCGTCCCGGCTCACGTGATGCTCACCTTCCTCATGCTCGTCCGCTTCGCGAATCTCCGGCCGGCCGGTGCCAGGGACGCGACGAGCAAGGACGTGACGGTCGCGCCCGAGCGGGCGGTGAGGGCGGCCTGGAGGGGGACCATGGCGCGGATGCCGCCGCCCACGGCCCGTTGGGTGAGCGGGGGCGAGGGGTTGAGGGCGGCGTGGAAGCAGGGGCGCGCCGCGGTGGCGGCGTACGCCGCGGCGAAGGCGGTGGTGAGGGCGGCCGTGGCCCGGCGGGCACGGTCCGCCGGGGTTCCGCCGGGCAGCCCGGGCAGACCGGGGGCCGGCGCGATGCCCGGCAGACCGGCCACCTGGCTGACGCCCGGCCTGCCGGCCACCTGGCTGACGCCTAGCCCACCGGCCACCTGGCTGATGCGTGACCCACCGGCCACCTGGGTGGTGCCCGGCCGACGGGCCGCCTGGGTGGTGCCCGGCAGGTCGGGGGCCGGGTTGGTGCCCGGCAGGCCGGGGGCGGCTGCTGCCCGCCGGCCTGCCGGGAGTCGGGTACGGCGGTGGGTGACCAGCCGGGCCAGCGCTCCCGTCGTCGCGAGGGCGGCCAGCGGGGCCAGGGCCGAACCGCCGGTCGTCTCGCGGCGGGACACGGCCGTGACCGCCAGGGTGTGCGTGCCCAGCAACGCGGCCGAGGGCAGCGCGGCCCGGGTGCCGCCGCCGGTGGCCGCGGCGCCCAGGAGCAGGTCGAGGCCCCGGGCCGCGGCCATGGCCAGGGGGCCGGCGGGCGTGTGCTTCAGGGCGAGGTCGTATGCCCAGACGGTCGCCGCCAGCGGCGCGGCGACCGCGAGCGCCGGGCGCCCCGCCCGGGCGGCCAGCGCCAGGCCGGCACCGGTGAGGCCGCAGGCGGCGGCGAGGGCGGCGGCCGGACGGACCCGGCCGGACGGGATCGGGCGGTGGGGGCGTTCGGCGGCGTCCTCGGCACGGTCCGCCCAGTCGTTCAGGACCATGCCGGCCTCGTACAGGCAGAGGGAGGAGCCGATGGCGAGCAGGGTGCGCGGTCCGGGCCGCGCGCCCACGGCCGACGCTCCGGCCAGGGCGTCACCGGGGACGGTGAACAGCGCCGGCAGGCGGAGCAGTTCGGCCCAGGCGTCCGCGGAACGGGAGGGGAGGCGCGGGCTGCGGGGCGCGGTGCCGCCGGAGCCAACGGGCCCGTGCGGTGCCCTGTCGCCCGCCGGCGACCCATCCGGCCCCGGCACGGGCTCCTCGGCCGGCCCGCGTGCCCCGGCGGGCACGGCGGTCTCGGCAGGCACGGGCGTCTCGGCGGGCACGGGCGGCGTCTTGGCAGGCACGGACATCCCAGCCGCTCCGGGAGCCCCGGCGGGCACGGGAGCGCCAGCCGCTCCGGGAGCCCCGGCCGGTCCGGGCGACCCGCCCGGTCCCGGCGACCCCTGCGCCCCGGCGACGGCGCGGTTCACCGCCGCCCCCCGTCACCGTCGGCACCGTCCCGCAACCGCTCCCCGTCACCGCCGCCGTCACCGGCACCACCGACACCGCTCACACCGCCGCCGACACCACCGCCGGCCCAGACGGCACCATCGGCACCGTCCCGCAGCCGCGCAGCGAAGCGCAGCAGCTCCGCGTACTGCTCGGTCAGGCCCGACGGGCCGTCGCCGACCGGGTCCTTGAAGTAGAAGCCCAGCTCGCGCAGCGGGCCGGACAGGCCCCGCTCCTGGGCGCGGGCCGTCAGCCGGGCCAGGTCCAGCACGAGCGGAGCGGCGAGCGCCGAGTCGCAGCCCTGCCAGATGGTCTGGAGGATCATCCGGGAGCCGAGGAACCCGTCGAAGGCGACGTGGTCCCAGGCCGTCTTCCAGTCGCCGAGCGCGGGCACGTCGTCGATGTGGACCTCCCCCTCGGGCGCGGCGCCGAGGGTGTCGGCGAGGACCCGTTCCTTGCCCGCGTTCTTGGCGGCGGCCGCTGCGGGGTCGGCGAGGGCGGCACCGTCGCCACCGCCCAGGAGGTTGGTGCCGGACCAGGCGCGCACGGCGAGGGCCCGCTGCTGGAACATCGGTCCGAGGACGGAGCGCAGCAGGGTCTGCCCGGTCTTGCCGTCGCGGCCCGCGTGGGGGACGCTCGCCCTCGCGGCCGCGTCGGCCAGCGCCGGGTGGTGCAGGCCCGCCGACGGGGTGAAGTTGACGTAGGCGCAGCCGGCGCGCAGGGCGGCGGCCGCGTAGAGGGAGCTGGGCGGCAGCGTGCCGTCGGTGGGTGCGGGCTCGGTGGAGGCGACGTTGACCACGACGGCGCCCGCGAGGCCCCGGCGGCGCACGAAGTCGCGGATGTCGGCCGTGAACACCTCGATCAGTTCGTCCTGGGTCCGGGCCGAGGGACCGTCCGTGTCGCCGGGCAGGGGGCCGCCGGGCCTGATCTCCCGGTCGGCGGCGGCCAGTTCGGCGTGCACGGCCGACGGCAGCCCGTGCGGCAGGACGCCGCCGGCGGCGAGGTGCTCGGCCCGCTTGGGCAGGGGGCAGTCCACGGTGTCGTGGCCGCCGAAGACGAGGGACGACAACGATGGCAGGCCGCAGGACGAGAAGGGCGGGTTCTCGGTGACCATGCCGGTCGGCGGGTGGAGCCCCGCGGTGACGGCGGCGCAGCCCGCGATCGCGGTCGTGGCCACGGATCCGCGCGCCCCGATGAGCCAGACGCCGAAGCGCGGGGCCGGGGAGGGGACGGGGAGAGACGGTTCGGCGGACATGGGCAGCCTCCTTGTCGTACGCGAACCGGGTGCGGGCGCCGGAAGCGGGGAGCCGGGCGGGGCGCCCGGGGAGACGGCGGGCGGAGGTCCGGCGTCCTCCGCCCGCCGCCGTTCTGGTGCCCTAGGAGGGCAGTTCCTTGAGCTGGATGTTGCGGAAGGAGACCTGGTCGTCGGGGCCGTGGTTCTGGAGGCCGATGTAGCCGTCGGTCAGGCTCCGCTCGGGGTCGGTGTTGGTGAAGTCGTTGATCTTGACTCCGTTGAGGAACACCTGGAGCCGTTCGCCCCGGGCCTTGATCTCGTAGGAGTTCCACTGGCCGGGCGGACGCAGGACCTGGTCACGGGCCTTGATGTTCGCCGACTTGAAGGAGTAGACGGAGCCCGTGGTGCGGTCGGGCGCGTCCGTGGCGTCGATCTGGATCTCGTAGCCCTTGTTCACCGCGGACCAGGGGTCGTCGGAGGCGGGGAAGCCCACGAAGACTCCGGAGTTGTCGTCGCCCTGCATCTTCCAGTCGAGCTTGAGGGAGTACGACTTCAGCTCCTTGGCCTGGTACCAGAGCAGGCCCATGCCGCCCTCGGACTCCATGGTGCCGTCCTTGACGACGAACCGGCCGGGGCCGGCCTGCTTCCACCCGTCCAGGGTCTGGCCGTTGAAGATGTCCCGGTAGCCCTTGCTCGGCTTGCAGTCCGCCTTGACCTGGCCGGTGGCGTACTGCATGCCGCCGAGGAGGTGGCTGCGGAACGCCTCGTCGGCGTAGGACTCCTTGGTGTGGCCGCCGCCGGTGTAGAAGGAGCGTCCGCCGCCGTAGCTCTGGCACCAGGCGATCGGGTGGTCGCCCTTCATGGTGCCGCCCTCGTAGGTGGTCTCGTCGAGGGTGGCGAGGACCTTGGCCTGCTCACGCGGGTTGGTGCGGTAGTTGTACCACTCGTCGGTGCGCTCCCAGGTGTCGCCCAGGTGCGCGGTGGAGGGGTGGTCGTGGTCGTGGACGCGCACGGTGGCCTTCTGGATGGCCGGGTGCGAGTCGAAGTAGGCGCCGACGAGGCCGCCGTAGAACTCCCAGTCGTACTCGGTGTCGGCGGCGGCGTGGATGCCCATGTAGCCGCCGCCGTTCTTGACGTAGTTCTCGAACGCCTTCTGCTGTTCGGTGTTGAGCACGTCACCGGTGGTGGACAGGAAGGCGACGGCGTCGTACTTGGCGAGGTTGGCGGTGGTGAACTGCCTCGCCTCCTCGGTCGCGTCGACCGTGATGCCGGCCGGGGCGCCCAGTTCCTTCAGCGCGGCGATGCCCGCCGGAATGGAGTCGTGGCGGAAACCGGCCGTCTTGGAGAAGACCAGGACCTTCTTGCCCTTCTTGAAGGGGTCCTTGGAGAACTCGAAGTCGTCGACGTCGTACAGCGCGCCGTCGCCGCCGCGGAAGACCAGGTAGATCTCCGTGGTGCGGGAGGGCAGCCCGCGCAGCGGTACGTCGATGTTCTGGAACGTCTCCCAGCCGCCGGTCGGCGGGATGTACGCCGAGCCGTGCAGCTTGCCGGTGGGCGAGCCGGTGCGCAGTTCGACGAAGCCGCCGGAGCCGCCGGAGGAGGCGCGGACGGTCAGCTTCTTCTGCCCGTCGAACCGGTAGGGGGTGAAGGAGATCCAGTCGCCGTCGTGGATGTCGCCGACGGTCTTGCCGCCGTTGGCGCCGGTCTTGTCGATGACCGACACGCCCTGCTGGGTGGAGAAGTGCTCGGCCTGGCGGTGCAGCGGCTGGATCACGGTGCGCGCGGTGCCGGTGAGGGCCTCCTGGCCGTTGGCCCCGCCGTCGGTGTAGCTGGCGCCGACGACGCCGTAGATGTTGGCGTTGGGGTCGTGGCCGCCGTCGCCCGGCGGCGGGTTGAGGGTGCCCTCACAGCCCATTTCGCTGGTCAGCTCGTGGGCGTGGGAGTCGTGGCCGAGGCTGTAGGCGACCTTGACCTTGGAGCAGTCGACGGTCTCCTCGGGGTCGGTGACGGTCACCCTGAAGGGCACGGGCTCGCCGAAGGCGGCCAGGCTGCCGTTGCCCGGGACCTCGATCTTCACCTTCGGCTCGGTGTTGCCGACGACGATGCGGACGCTGGCGTTGCCGGTGTTGCCCTCGGGGTCCCTCGCGGTGAAGGTCGCGGTGTAGGTGCCGACCTTCTTGTACTGGTGGGTGGGGGTCAGGCCCTCGCCCGTGGTGCCGTCGCCGAAGTCCCAGCTGTAGGTCAGCTCCGCGGAGTCGGCGTCCTTGGCGGTGGCGGTGAACTTGACCTTCAGCCCGGCCGCGCCGGACGTCCTGTCCGCGCTGACCTCGGCGATCGGGGAGAAGCCGTCCTCGGCGTTCTCGATGCGGTAGAGCGCGGAGTGCTCGTCGCCCTGGAACCAGGAGACGCCGTAGTCCAGGACGTAGAGCGCGCCGTCGGGACCGAACTCCATGTCCATGATCTGGGTGCCGGTCCACGGGAAGTCGTTGATCTTCGCGACGGACCCGTCCGCGTTCTGCTCGATCCGCTTGATCCAGCGGCGGCCGAACTCGCCCGCGAAGAAGTCCCCGTCGAACTCCTCGGGGAACTTCACCGAGGACTCCAGCTCGGGGTCGTAGCGGTAGACCGGGCCGGCCATCGGGGACTCGGAGCCGGTGCCGAACTCGGGCACCGAACCGTCGTCGTACGGGATCCAGGCGGGCTGGGCCGGCGGCAGGTCGACCAGGCCGGTGTTGTGCCGGGAGGTGTTCTTCGGGGCGTCGCAGTCGAACTTCTCACCGGAGGCGCCGGTGGCGAAGTCGTAGTCGACGTAGGCGTCGTTGGCGCCGGTGCAGAACGGCCAGCCGAAGTTGGCGGGCCCGGTGACCTTGGCGAACTCGACCTGCCCCGCCGGGCCGCGGCTGGGGTCGGCGGCGCCGGCGTCGGGGCCGTAGTCACCGACGTAGATCGTGCCGGTCTTGTCGTCGACGCTCATCCGGAACGGGTTGCGGAAGCCCATCGCGTAGATCTCGGGACGGGTCTTGTCGGTCCCGGGAGCGAAGAGGTTGCCCTCCGGGATCGTGTACGAGCCGTCCTCGGCGACCTTGATGCGCAGGATCTTGCCGCGCAGGTCGTTGGTGTTGCCGGAGGTGCGGCGGGCGTCGAAGGCCGGGTTGCGGTTGTCCCGCTCGTCGATCGGCGTGTAGCCGTCGGAGGAGAAGGGGTTGGTGTCGTCGCCGGTGGACAGGTACAGGTTGCCCTCGGCGTCGAAGTCGATGTCGCCGCCGACATGGCAGCAGGTGCCGCGGGAGGCCGCGACGTCCAGGACCTTCTTCTCGCTGGACAGGTCCAGTGTGCCGTTGGGGTTGAGGACGAAGCGGGAGAGGCGGTTGACGCCGTCGAACTTCGCGAAGTCCTCGGCGGTGCCGGTCTCCGGGGCGTCGCCCGCGGGGGTGTCGAGCGGCGGGGCGTAGTAGAGGTAGATCGCCCGGTTGTTCTCGAAGTCCGGGTCGACGCCGACGCCCTGGAGGCCCTCCTCGTCGTGGCTGTACACGTCCAGTTTGCCGGCGATCTTGGTGACGCCGCCCTGGTCGGTGATCCTCAGGGTGCCGTCGCGGGAGGTGTGCAGGACGCTGCGGTCCGGGAGCACGGCGAGCGACATCGGCTCGCCCATCTCGGGCTCGCCCTTGGCGAGCGGTACCTGCTGGAACTGCCCTTCGGCGGCGGCCGGCTCGTCGGCCGCCGGCTGGGCGCCGGCGACGGTCGCCGGGGTGCCCACGGCCAGCATCAGGCCGGTGAAGAGGGCGAGGGTGGTACGAAGCCCTGGGCGTCTGGTGGCCCTGGTGCCTCTGCGTGTGTTTCTGTGCACGAAGTCCCTCCGGGAACGGGTGGAGCCGTACGGAACGGGTGCGAAGACGTGCGGTGCGGGCGCCGGGGTGCGCCGTCACCCCGGAGGCGTGGCTGCCCTGAGCACTTCAGGGACGGTAACCGCGTTCTTCCGGGTCCAACACCCCTTGGGCCCGGACCGGTTGAACTTTTTCCCAACTCTGGACAAAGCGGGATATGGGCAGGCCTGACCCGGGACCGGCGCGGTGGCGCCGGCCCCGTTTCCCGGCCTGCCGGGCGGGTGGTTCAGCTGTTGAACGCCGCGTCGAAAGAGGCGCTCGGGGGCTCGAAGTCGAAGGCCTTGAGACGGGTCAGGGCCTCGGGGGCGCCCTGGAGCCGGTCCATGCCGGCGTCCTCCCACTCCACGGAGACCGGGCCCTGGTAGCCGATGGAGCGCAGCATCCGGAAGACGTCCTCCCAGGGGACGTCGCCGTGGCCGGCGGAGACGAAGTCCCAGCCGCGGCGCGGGTCGCCCCAGGGCAGGTGGGAGCCGAGGCGGCCGTTGCGGCCGTCGAGGCGGGTGCGGGCCTCCTTGCAGTCGACGTGGTAGATGCGGTCGCGGAAGTCCCACAGGAAGCCGACGGGGTCGAGGTCCTGCCACACGAAGTGGGACGGGTCGAAGTTGAGGCCGAAGGCGGGCCGGTGGTCCACGGCCTCCAGGGCCCGCCGGGTGGTCCAGTAGTCGTAGGCGATCTCACTGGGGTGGACCTCGTGGGCGAAGCGGACGCCCTCGGCGTCGAAGACGTCCAGGATCGGGTTCCAGCGGTCGGCGAAGTCCTGGTAGCCGCGCTCGATCATGGATTCGGGGGCGGGCGGGAACATGGCGACCAGATGCCAGATGGCGGAGCCGGTGAACCCGATGACGGTGTCGACGCCGAACCGGGCGGCGGCCCGCGCGGTGTCCTTGATCTCGGCGGCGGCCCGCTGCCGTACGCCCTCGGCGTCGCCGTCGCCCCAGATGCGGGCGGGCAGGATGGCCTGGTGGCGTTCGTCGATGATGGCGTCGCAGACGGCCTGGCCGACCAGGTGGTTGGAGATGGCCCAGCATTTCAGGCCGTACTTGTCCAGCAGCTGGTGGCGGGAGTCGACGTAAGAGGGGTCGGCCAGTGCCTTGTCGACCTCGAAGTGGTCTCCCCAGCAGGCGAGTTCCAGGCCGTCGTAGCCGAAGTCGCGGGCCAGGCGGCAGACCTCTTCCAGGGGCAGGTCCGCCCACTGGCCGGTGAACAGGGTGAAGTTGCGGGGCATCCGCTTCGGCCTCCTCAGGCGGCGTCGGACGGGACGGCGATCGGGGTGTAGACGGAGTTCTTCTCGGCGCTCTCCTCCACGGCGGCGAGCACCCGCTGCACCTGGAGTCCGTCGGCGAAGGAGGGCTGGGGCCGGCTGCCGTGGGCGACGGCGTGGAGGAGGTCGCGGGCCTGGTGCACGAAGGTGTGCTCGTAGCCCAGGCCGTGGCCCGGCGGCCACCAGGCGTCGAGGTAGGGGTGTTCGGGCTCGGTGACGAGGATGGTGCGGAAACCGGCGTGCTCCCCGGGCTCGGTGGCGTCGTGGTACGCCAGCTCGTTGAGCCGCTCCAGGTCGAAGGAGAGCGAGCCGCGCTCGCCGTTGATCTCGATGCGCAGGGCGTTCTTGCGGCCGGTGGCGTAGCGGGTGGCCTCGAAGGTGGCGAGGGCTCCGGAGGGGAAGCGGCCGGTGAAGACGGCGGCGTCGTCGACCGTGACCTCGCCGGTGGTGCCGTCGGCCGATGCGGCGGACAGTCCCTGGGCGGCGCCGCCCGGCAGCGGGCGTTCGCGGACGAAGGTCTCGGTGAGGGCGGAGACGCCGGCTAGGTGTTCGCCGGTCAGGTACTGGGCGAGGTCGACGATGTGCGCGCCGAGGTCGCCGAGCGCGCCGGAGCCGGCCTGCTCCCGGCGCAGCCGCCAGGTCAGCGGCGCCTTCGGGTCGACCAGCCAGTCCTGGAGGTAGACCACGCGCACGTGCCGCAGCCTGCCGAGCCGGCCCTCGGAGATCATCCGCCGGGCGAGCGCGGTGGCGGGCACCCGGCGGTAGTTGAAGCCGACCATCGCCACCTGGCCGCGGGCGGCGGCCTCGCCGGCGGCCCGGGTCATGGCCTCGGCCTCGGCGACGGTGTTGGCCAGCGGCTTCTCGCACAGTACGTGCTTGCCGGCGGCCAGCGCGGCCAGCGCGATCTCGGCGTGGCTGTCGCCGGGGGTGCAGATGTCGACGAGGTCGACGTCGTCCCGTTCGATCAGGGCCCGCCAGTCGGTCTCGGCCGCGGCCCAGCCGTGCCGGTCGGCCGCGGCCCGGACGGCGTCGGCGTCCCGCCCGCAGATCGCGGCCAGCACGGGGGTGAGCGGCAGGTCGAAGACCCGGCCCGCGGTGCGCCAGCCCTGGGAGTGGGCGGCGCCCATGAAGGCGTAGCCCACCATGCCGATGCGCAGTGGCCGTGCGGTCGCCGTCGCCCCCGTTGCCCCGGTCCCGGTGGTGGCGGCTGACTGTGCCCCGGCCCCCTCGGGCTGCTGCGGCTGTCCCATGCGGATGTCCTCCTCGTCGTCGGTGCGCTGTGGGGGGTGGGCCCCCGCCCCGTGAGCTGGTCAGGCTCGTGGGGCGGGCGCCCCGGCGGGCCTCACTTGAAGCCGGTGGACATGTACTGGTCGACGTTCTCCTTGTCGACGACGGCCGAGTAGAGGGTGATCGAGGCCGGGATCTCGTACTCGGCGAGTCCGCCGATGCCCTTGCCCTGGCCGAGGGCGCGGGCGAGGTCGATGGCGGAGGCGGCCATGGTCGGCGGGTAGAGGACCGTCGCCTTCAGCACGCCGTCGTCCCGCTTGATGGCCTGGAACGCCGAGAGGGCGCCCGCGCCGCCGACCATCAGGAAGTCGTCGCGGCCGGCCTGCTCGATGGCGCGCAGGGCGCCCACGCCCTGGTCGTCGTCGTGGTTCCACAGCGCGTCGAACTGCGACTGCGCCTGGAGCAGCTGGGCCATCTTGGACTGCCCCGACTCGACGGTGAACTCGGCGGCCTGCCGGGCCACCTTCCTGATGTTCGGGTAGTTCTTCAGGGCGTCGTCGAAGCCCTGGGTGCGCTGCTTGGTCAGCTCCAGGTTGTCCAGCCCGGCCAGCTCCACGACCTTGGCGTTCGGCTTGTCCTTGAGCTTCTCGCCGATGTAGTGGCCGGCGTTGAGGCCCATGCCGTAGTTGTCGCCGCCGACCCAGCAGCGGTAGGCCTGCGGGGTGTTGAAGACGCGGTCCAGGTTGACCACGGGGATGCCGGCCCGCATGGCCTTCAGACCGACCTGGGTGAGCGCCTTGCCGTCGGCGGGCAGCACCACCAGGACGTCGACCTTCTTGTTGATGAGGGTCTCGATCTGGCCGATCTGCTGGGCGGTGTCGTTGGAGCCCTCGGTGACCTCGAGGGTGACGTCGGAGTACTTCTCGGCGCGGCCCTTGGCCTGGTCGTTGATGGCGTTGAGCCAGCCGTGGTCGGCGAGCGGGCCGGCGTAGCCGATCGTGACCTGCTTGCCGGGCTTGTCGTCGGCGGCGGGCTGGTCGTTGGCGGCCGGCTTGTCGTCGCCGTCGCTCGGCTCGTTGCTGGTGCACCCGGTGAGGAAGGCACCGGCGGACACGGCGGCGGCTCCGAAGAGCAGCCCTCTGCGGCTCGCGAAAGGCATGTGCTCTGGCATGGCGGTGAACCCTTTCCTCAGGTCGTGCTCGCGGTACGGCGCTGGACCAGCACGGCGGCGACGATGATCGCGCCCTTGGCGATCTGCTGGACGTCGCTCTGCAGGTTGTTCAGGGCGAAGATGTTGGTGATGGTGGTGAAGATCAGGACGCCGAGGACGGAGCCGACGATGGTGCCCCGTCCGCCGCTGAGCAGGGTGCCGCCGATGATCGCGGCGGCGATGGCGTCGAGTTCGTAGAGGTTGCCGTTGGTGTTCTGTCCGGAGCCGGACAGGACGATCAGCAGGAAGGCGGCGATGCCGCAGCACAGCCCGGACAGCAGGTAGAGGTACAGCCGCTGGCGGCGGACGTCGATGCCGGCCAGCCGGGCGGCCTCGGCGTTGCCGCCGACGGCGACGGTGCGGCGCCCGAAGGTGGTGCGGTTCAGCACCAGCCAGCCGATGACGGTGACGGCGGCGAAGACCAGGACCAGCGGCGGGATGCCGAGCACGTAGGAGCTGCGCAGCCCGAGGTCCAGGACGCTGTCGACGGTGACGATCTGGGTGCGGCCGTCGGTGATCTGGAGGGCCAGGCCCCGGGCGGAGGCCAGCATGGCCAGCGTGGCGATGAACGGGACCATCGCACCGTAGGCGATGAGGACGCCGTTGACCAGGCCGCAGCCGACGCCGACCACGACGGCCGTGAACAGGATGCCGACGAACCCGTACTCCTGGGTGGCGACCGTCGTCGCCCACACCGAGGCCAGGGCGACGATGGCGCCGACGGACAGGTCGATGCCGCCGGAGATGATCACGAAGGTCATGCCGACGGTGACCACGCCGATGACGGACGCCTGGGTGAGGACGAGTTGCAGGTTGCGGGTGTCCAGGAACTGGTCGGGCTTGGTGATGCCGCCGATGATCACCAGGGCGGCGAGCACGCCGAGCAGGGACAGGGTGCGGACGTCGGCGCGGGCGATCACGCCCCGCCAGGCGGGCGGCCCGTCCGCCGGTGCCGCCTTGCCGGTGCCGTCCCGGGGCGGGGACACGTGCTGCGTCATGACGCCGGGCTTCCTTCCATCACGAGGTCGAGTACGCGGTGTTCGTCGAGTTCGCGGGCGGGCGCCTCGTGCACGACGCGCCCCTCGCGCAGCACCAGCACGCGGTCGGCGAGGCCGAGCACCTCGGGCACCTCGCTGGAGACCAGCAGGACGGCGAGGCCCTCGTCGGCCAGGCGCCGGACGACCGCGTACAGCTCCGCGCGGGCGCCGACGTCGACGCCGCGGGTGGGTTCGTCGAGCAGCAGGACCCGGCAGCCGCGCAGCAGCCAGCGCGCGAGGACGGCCTTCTGCTGGTTGCCGCCGGACAGGGTGCGCACCGGCACCGACGGGTTGTCGGGCCTGAGCGACAGCTCGCGGGTCGCCGCGCGTGCCGCCCCCAGTTCGGCACCGCGGTCGATCCAGCCGCCGCGCGCGAAGCGGGACATGGAGGAGACCGACACGTTGCGGGTGACGGACTCCAGCATCAGCAGGGCCTGCGCCTTGCGTTCCTCCGGCGCGAGCCCGAGGCCGGCGCGGACGGCGGCCCGGACGCTGCCCGGCTTCAGCGGTCGTCCCTCCACGAGGACCTGACCGGCCGTCGGTTTGCGGGCGCCGTAGACGGTCTCCAGTATCTCGGACCGGCCGGAGCCGACCAGCCCGGCCAGCCCGACGATCTCGCCGGGCCGCACCGCCAGGTCGAGCGGCTCGAACTCCCCGTCGCGGGCGAGGCCGCGGACGGTGAGGACCGGCTCGGCCCGCGGCGGCGCGGCGGCCCGCTCCGGGAAGACGTACTCGACGTTGCGGCCGGTCATCAGGGCGACGACCTCGCTGGTCGGGGTCGACTTCGCCGGCAGCCCCCGGGCGACGGCCCGGCCGTCCTTGAGGACGGTGACCCGGTCGCCGATGCGGCGGATCTCCTCCAGGCGGTGCGAGATGTAGACGACGGCCACGCCTTCGGCGGTGAGGTCGCCGACGATGCGGAAGAGGTTGTCGACCTCGTCCGGGTCGAGGGCGGCCGACGGCTCGTCCATCACGATGAGCCGTACGTCGTGGGACAACGCCCGTGCCATGGACACGATCTGCTGCTGGGCCGCCGACAACTCCCCCACCAGGCGCGCCGGGTCGATCTCGGGATGCCCGAGCCGTTGCAGCAGCCGCGCCGTGGACTCGCGGGCCGCGCCGGTGCGGACGACGAAACCGGCGGCGGTCGGCTCATGGCCGAGGTGGACGTTCTCGGCGACCGACAGGTGCTCCACCAGGTCGAGTTCCTGGTAGATGGTGGCGATGCCGAGGCGCATGGCGGCGATGGGCGAGCGGAGGGTGACGGGCTCGCCGCGCCAGTGGATGGTGCCCGTGTCGGGCTGGTGTGCGCCGGCCAGGACCTTGATGAGCGTGGACTTGCCGGCGCCGTTCTGGCCGAGCAGGCAGTGCACCTCGCCGGCCTGGACGTCGAGGTCGACGCCGTCCAGGGCCCGGACTCCCGGGAACGACTTGGTGATGCCGGACATGGTGAGCAGGGGTGGTTCTGGTGCCATGTGAGGTCCCCTCGGCGGGCGGTGCGGGCCGGTGTCAGGGCAGGGCTGAGCAGGGCAGGGCAGGGCAGGGCTGAGCGGGTCGGGGCGGCGCGGTGGGTCGGGACAGGGCAGCGCGGAGCGGGGCGGGTGAGGTGCGGTGCGGCGCGGTGATGCGGTGCTGTCGGGGCAGGGCAAGGCGGAGCGGGGCGGTGCGCGGGTCCGGAGGTGCGGTACGAGGTGCCGGAAGTGCGGTACGACGGTGCCGGTTACGCGGGTGAGAACAGGTGGTCGCTGATGAGCCGGGCCGCGCCGATGACTCCGGCGACGGGACCCAGCTCGCCCAGGACGATGGGCAGGTTGCCGGTCGCCAGGGGCAGCGACTGGCGGTAGACCTGGGTGCGGATCGCGGCGAGCAGGGTGTGGCCGAGGCCGGTCACCCCGCCGCCGATCACCACCAGGCCCGGGTTGAAGAAGCTGACCAGGCCGGCGATGACCTGACCGGTGCGGGTCCCGCCCTCCCGGATCAGCTCGAGGGCGGTGGCGTCCCCGGCGGCGGCCGCGGCGGCGACGTCGGCGGCGTCCAGCTCGCCGTTCGTCTCCAGACGGCTCGCCAGTTCCCCCGACCGGCCCTGCTGGGCGGCCTCCGTGGCGTCGCGGGCCAGTGCCGCGCCGCTGAAGTGGGCCTCCAGGCAGCCCCGGTTGCCGCAGGCGCACGGACGGCCCTCGGGCACGGCCTGGATGTGCCCGATGTCGCCCGCGCTGCCCGTCGTACCGCGGTAGACGTCACCGCCGACGACGATGCCGCAGCCGATGCCGGTGCCGATCTTGACGACGAGGAAGTCGTGCACGGTGCGGGCGACACCCGCGTGCTGCTCCCCCAGCGCCATCAGGTTCACGTCGTTGTCGACCATGACCGGGCAGCCGAGTTCCTGGCTGAGCGCCTCCCGCACGGGGAAGCCGTCCCAGCCCGGCATGATCGGCGGAGCCACCGGCACGCCCTCGGGGAAGCGGACCGGCCCCGGGACGCCGATGCCGGCGCCGTCGAAGCCCTCCGCGACTCCCGAGGCCTTCAACTTCGCGGCCATGGAGAGCACCTGCTCGAAGACCGCGACGGGCCCCTCGCGTACGTCCATGGGCTGGTTGATGTGCCCGAGGATCTCCAGCTCGGCGTTGGTGACGGCGACGTCGACCGAGGTCGCGCCGATGTCGACGCCGAGGAAACGCAGTCCGGGGTTGAGCCGGATGTTGTGCGAGCGGCGCCCGCCGCGGGAGGCGGCGAGTCCGTCGGCCACGACCAGCTCCGTCTCCAGCAGCCGGTCCACCTCCACGGCCAGCTTGGACCGGGAGAGGTCGACCTGGTCGCCCAGCTGGGCGCGGGAGTTGGGGCCGCCGTCACGCAGCAGCTTCAGCAGCCGGGCCTGATGGGCGTTCGCGGGTCGTGCCGTCATCCGTCTCACGAGCCCCTCCCCGCCTCAATGGCCTGCGCGTGCCGGTTTCCGGCCACGTCCGTGGCCTGCTTTCGGAGGGAACGTAGCAGTGGGCGCCCGGTGTGGGAAGAAGTCGCGCATGAATTGCTGCCAACTTTCTCCACTGACAGGACAAAGACCCGTCGGCCGGGGGTCCGGGGGAGGCGTCCGCCGGTTCGCTCAGGGGCAGTGGACGACCTGACCCGCGTACGACAGGTTGCCGCCGAACCCGAAGAGCAGCACCGGGTCCCCGGAGCGGGCCTCGCCGCGTTCCACCAGCTTGGACAGGGCCAGCGGGATGCTGGCGGCCGAGGTGTTGCCGGACTCCACGACGTCGCGGGCGACCACGGCGTTCACCGCGCCGAGCTTCTCGGCGAGCGGTTCGATGATGCGCAGATTGGCCTGGTGGAGGACGACCGCGGCGAGGTCCCGCGGGTGCAGTCCGGCCCGTTCGCACACCTGGCGCGCGATGGCCGGCAGCCGCGTGGTCGCCCAGCGGTACACGCTCTGCCCCTCCTGCGCGAACCGCGGCGGCGTGCCCTCGATCCGCACGGCGTGCCCCATCTCGGGCACCGAACCCCACAGCACGGGCCCGATGCCCGGTTCGGCGGCGGCCTCCACGACGGCGGCCCCCGCCCCGTCGCCGACGAGCACACAGGTGGTGCGGTCGGTCCAGTCGGTGACGTCGGACATCTTGTCGGCCCCGATCACCAGCGCCCGGCTCGCGGCGCCCGCGCGGACGGCGTGGTCGGCGGTGGCCAGGGCGTGGGTGAAGCCCGCGCACACCACGTTGAGGTCCAGTGCGGCGGGGGACGCGATGCCGAGGCGGGCCGCGACGCGGGCGGCGGTGTTCGGGGAGCGGTCGACGGCGGTGGAGGTGGCGACGAGCACGTAGTCCACGTCCGCGGGGGCCACTCCGGCCGAGGCCAGCGCCTTGGCGGCGGCGTGCGCGGCCAGCTCGTCGACCGGCTCGTCCGGCCCGGCGATCCGGCGGGTGCGGATGCCCACGCGGGAGGTGATCCACTCGTCGCTGGTGTCGACCACGGCCGCCAGGTCCTCGTTGGTGAGGACCCGCGTGGGCTGGTAGTGGCCGACGGCGGTGATGCGCGAGCCGTTCATGGGTGGGCGTCCCCCTCGGTGCCTCGGGTACGGGGGCCACCAGTCTGATCAGTGACCGGTCGGTACGAGGGCAGGTGAAGTGACAGGAAACGGACGGCCGGCTTGTCGGCTTCGGTCAGCCCCGTCCGCCACGCGGCGGCCCCGTCGCACGGCGGGCCGGGCGCCCGTGGCACCCTCGGTACCCAGGGCCGTTTCGGCCGCCAGGACGACGAGACCGGGGCTGATCAGCGCATGGGACGGGTCACGGAACGCCGCAGGGTCATCCGCATCCGCGAGGGGGCGGTGTCCACCCGCCCGGACACCCTCGTCGCGGAGGAGCCCCTGGAGATCCGGCTGAACGGCGCACCGCTCGCCATCACCATGCGCACCCCCGGCGACGACTTCGCGCTCGCCGCCGGCTTCCTGGTCAGCGAGGGCGTGCTCGGCGAGCGGAGCGAGCTGCGCAACATCGTGTACTGCGCGGGCGCCACGGCCGACGGCGCCAACACCTACAACGTGGTGGACGTGCAGACCGCCCCGGGCGTCGAGGTCCCGGACATCACGCTGGAGCGGAACGTCTACACGACCTCCTCCTGCGGTCTGTGCGGCAAGGCCAGCCTCGACGCGGTGCGCACGGCGGCCCGGCGGCCGATCGCGGACACCCCCCGCCTCCGGGTGACCCCGGACCTGCTGGCGGGCCTGCCCGACCGGCTGCGGGCCGCCCAGCGGGTCTTCGACCGGACCGGTGGCCTGCACGCGGCGGCCCTGTTCGCGCCGGACGGCGAACTGCTCGACGTCCGGGAGGACGTGGGCCGGCACAACGCGGTCGACAAGCTGGTGGGCCGGGCCCTCCAGAACGGCGCCCTGCCGCTGTCCCGGACGATCCTGCTGGTGTCGGGCCGGGCCTCGTTCGAGCTGGCGCAGAAGGCGGTGATGGCCGGCATCCCGATGCTGGCGGCGGTCTCCGCGCCGTCCTCGCTGGCCGTCGACCTGGCCGCGGAGTCGGATCTGACGCTGGTGGGCTTCCTGCGCGGCGGCTCCATGAACGTGTACGCGGGCGAGGACCGCATCGCCCTGGACACCGCCGCCCCGGCCCCCACGGGCGACACGCGCACCCCCCGCACCGCGAACCAGACGGATCGGACATCCATGTCTTGATCTACTGATGCCCCGACGACCGGCTCCCCACCAGCCGCCTGAAGGGCAGACCGCTTCTGATGCCGTCCTCTCCCCCCTCCCGCCCGCGCTCGGCCAGGGCGCCGCTGACCGCCCTCGCCGCCCTGCTGGCCCTGGCCACCACAACCGCCACCGCCCAGCCCTCGCAGGCCCAGCCGCGCCGCGAGGAGGCGCCGTTCACCCAGCAGGTGCTGTTCAAGGCCGGCCGGGACCCCGGATACGCCTGTTTCCGGATCCCCGCGATCGTGCGCACCACCAAGGGCACGCTGCTCGCCTTCGCCGAGGGGCGGGTCCTCAACTGCGGGGACGCCGCCGACATCGACATCGTCCTCAAGCGCTCCACCGACGGCGGCCGCACCTGGGGACCGCTGACGGTCGTCAACGAGGGCGGCGGCGACACCCACGGCAACCCGGCGCCGGTCGTGGACCGCGCCACCGGGCGGATCCTGCTGGCCGAGACGTACAACACCGGCCGCACGGACAGCGGCAACTGCGACGTGCCCTGCGACCGCACCCCCCACCTCCAGTACAGCGACGACGACGGGGCGACCTGGTCGGCGCCGCGCGACCTGAGCCCCCAGATCCTGCCGCCCGACTGGAACTCCTGGTACGCCACCGGCCCGGTGCACGGCGTCCAGCTCACCCGGGGCGCCCACGCCGGGCGGCTGGTGTTCGGCGTCAACGCCGAGACCTTCGACGGCACCCGGATCACCGCCAACCACGCGGCCCTCGTCGTCAGCGACGACGGCGGCGACACCTGGCGGATCGGCGCCACCGACACCGGGCGCCACTCCCCCGACGGCACCCACCGCCTCAAACCCTCCGAACTCACCCTCGTCGAACGCGCCGACGGCTCACTGCTGGTCAGCGGCCGGGAGGAGAACGGCACCGACCTCGGCCACCGCGCCCAGGCCGTCAGCCGGGACGGCGGCGGCTCCTTCGCCGCGCCCTTCCGCGCCCTCCCGGACCTCTACACCCCGCAGGTGCAGGGCGCACTGCTGCGCCTCGGCGACCGTCTGCTGCTGTCCGCGCCGGCCGACCCCGACCGCCGCCGGACGATGGCGGTCCGCTCCTCCTACGACGGCGGCGCCACCTGGGACACCCCGGACCGGGCCGCGATCGTGACCCGGGACTGGGCCGGCTACTCCGACATGGTCGCCGTCGGCGGCTCCGCCGTGGGGCTGCTGTACGAGGCGGGCGCGGCCGACGCACGGGACGAGATCCGGTTCGCCCGGTTCACCGAGGAGTGGCTCCGGCCGCGCCGCGGACCCGACCCGGCCACCCCGGACCTGGCGCCCGGTGCGCTGCCCGCGGCCGTCCTCGGCGGCGCCCGGACGACGGACGGCGCGGTCGGCGCCGCCCTCGCGCTCGACGGCGCCGACGACTCCGTACGCCTGCCGTACCGCCCCGGACTGCCGCTCGGGGACGGTGACTTCACGGTGTCCCTGTGGTTCCGGTACACCGCGGCGGAAGGGGAGCAGCCGCTGCTGTGGATGGGCGGTGTCGGCGTACGCCAGCCCCAGGTCTGGCTGCGCGCGGAGCCCGCGCACGGCCGGGTGCAGGGGCTGATCACCGTACGGGACGGCGCGTCGGCGCCCCGGTCGGCGTACGTGCGCACCGACCGCGCCCACAACGACGGCGCGTGGCACCGGGCGGTGCTGCGCCGGGGCGGCGGGCGGCTCACGCTGAGCGTCGACGGTGCGCGGGTGAGCACGGCGGACGTGCCGGGCTCGGTCAGCCGGAACTCGCCGTTCGGGGTGCACGTCGGCACCCGGACGGACGGCCGGGCCCACTTCGCCGGCGCCGTCGACGACGTGCACGTCTGGGACCGGGCGCTGACCGACGCGGAGATCGCCGCCGGCGACCCGGCGTCGGCGGCCGGGGACACCGTCCTGCACCTGCCCATGGACCGGGTGGCCGCGAGCGGCTAACGTCGCGGAGCGTGCCCGACGACGCACGCGCCCGACGCCGGTGGGGGACGGGGCTCGGCCTGCTGCTGGCCCTGGTTCTCGCGGCCGTCCTGCTCACCGCCCTGCCGGACGACGGCGCCCGGGAGGGCGGGGGCGGCTGCGCACCGCACACGGTGGCCGCCTGGAAGCCCGACCAGCGGCTCACCGGGGCGTTCGCCCGGTACGGCGACGACTCCTCCCGCACCGACGACTGGACCGGCGGCGACGGCACGCACTCGGTGCGGCTGCCGGACGGCCGGGTGCTGTGGCTGTTCTCCGACACCTTCCTGGGCCGGGTGCACGCCCCGCCCAACCCGGTCGGCGAGTCCTACGCCTGGCGGGACACCACGGCCCCGCTGGTGCGCAACTCGGCGGTGGTGATGCGCGACGGCCGGCCCGAGCGCACCCTGCCCGCCCCGCTCTTCACCGACCCGGCCCCCGACCAGTGGCGCTGGCCGGTCGCGGCCCGGGTCGAGCCCCGCTCCCCCGGCGCCTCGGAGCAGGTCCTCAGGGTGCTGCTGTGGGTGCGTACGGCCGGCTCGGCGCCGTGGATCTACGGGGTGCCGACCGCGACGGAGGTGGCGACGCTGTCGCTGCCGGGGCTGCGGCTGGAGTCGGTGGTGCCGGTGCTCGACCAGCGGCTGGTGCCCGACCCGTCCCGGCGGGTGCTGTTCGGCACCACACTGCTGGCCGAGGACGGCTTCACGTACGTGTTCGGCGGTGACGACCGGCAGGCGGGCTCCGGCCCGGTCTCCCACGCGTACGTCGCACGCGTGCCGGAGGGCCGGCTCGCGGACCCCGCCGCCTGGCGGTACTGGACCGGCACGGCCTGGGCGGCGGGGGCACCTCCCCGGCCGGTGCTGGGCGACGGGCGGCGCACCGGTGTGGGCAGCGCGTTCTCCGTCGTCCGCACCGGCGGCACGTACGTGCTGTTCACCATGGCCGCGGGCACCGAGGGCCTGACGACGGTCGCCGCGTACTGGGCCTGCTCCCCGACGGGCCCGTGGCACGGCCCGGCGGCGCGGTTCCGGCCGCCGCTGCCCGAGGGGGAGGTCGCGGCGTACAACCCGCAGACGCATCCCGTGCTGAGCGAGGACGGGCGGCTGGTGCTGAGCTACGACGTCAACTGGCTGGAGACGACCGGGGCGGCGGCGCAGCTCAGCCGGAACGTGTCGCTGTACCGGCCGCGGTTCGTGACGCTGCGTCTGGCCCCGGTCCGGTGACCTCGGCGGGGGCGTCCGCCGCGGCGGCGCGGGCACGGCGTCCGGCGATGACCGCGCACACCATCAGCTGCATCTGGTGGAACAGCATCAGCGGCAGCACGGCCAGCGAGGCCTGCGCGCCGAAGAGGACGCCGGCCATGGGCAGTCCGGCGGCGAGAGACTTCTTGGAGCCGGCGAACTGGATCGCGATGCGGTCCTCGCGTCCGAAGCGCAGCACCTTGGCGCCGTACCAGGTCAGCGCGAGCATCAGGGCCAGCAGCACGGCCTCGACCACGAGCAGCGCGCCGAGCCCGGCGGGGCTCACCCGGTGCCAGACGCCCTCCACCATGCCCTGGCTGAAGGCGGCGTAGACGACGAGCAGGATGGAGCCGCGGTCGACCAGCCCCAGCACCTTCTTGTGCCGGACGACGAACCCCCCGATCCAGCGCCGCAGCAGCTGCCCGGCGAGGAACGGCACCAGCAGCTGGAGCACGATCTTCAGCAGGGAGTCGGCGGAGAAGCCGCCGGCGCCGCCCAGGAGCGCGGCGGCCAGCAACGGCGTGAGGACGATGCCGGCCAGGGAGGAGAAAGAGCCGGCGCAGATCGCGGCGGGCACGTTGCCGCGGGCGATGGAGGTGAAGGCGATGGACGACTGGATGGTGGACGGGACCAGGGTGAGGAAGAGCAGGCCCTGGTGGAGGGGGTCGCTCAGGATCGCCGGGACGAGTCCGCCGGCGGCCAGGCCGAGCAGCGGGAAGACGACGAAGGTGCAGGCCAGCACGGTGACGTGGAGCCGCCAGTGCCTGAGTCCGTCCAGTGCCTCGCGGGTGGAGAGCCGGGCGCCGTAGAGGAAGAACAGCACGGCGATGGCGGCCGTGGAGGCGCCGGAGACCGCGTCGGCCGCGGTGCCGCGGGCGGGCAGCAGCACGGCGAGGCCGACGGTCCCGAGGAGCAGCAGGAGGTACGGGTCGATCGGCGGTCGGCGCCGCGGTCGCAGGCGTGTCACGGTTCTCCACTTGCTCGCTCGGGTCACGGTCCCCCCGGGGGCGCGGGGACCGTGACCATGGTGCGCGTCGGCCCGGCGATCGGGAAACCGGTACACCGCTCTGACTGTCATCGCGTTCCATGATGAGCAGGCCTAGGATGGCAGCCGTGTACGACCCCACCCACCTGCGGACCTTCCTGTCGGTGGCGCAGACGCTGAGTTTCACGCAGGCCGCCCGGCGGCTCGGACTGCGCCAGTCCACCGTGAGCCAGCACGTGCGGCGCCTGGAGGACGCCACGGGGCGTGCGCTGTTCACCCGGGACACGCACTCGGTGGAGCTGACGGAGGACGGCGAGGCCATGCTGGGCTTCGCCCGCCGGATCCTTCAGGCGCACGAGCAGGCGGCGGCGTTCTTCGCCGGCACCCGGCTGCGCGGCCGGCTCCGCTTCGGGGCGTCGGAGGACTTCGTCCTCACCCGGCTGCCGGAGATCCTGGAGGGCTTCCGGCACGACCACCCCGAGGTGGACCTGGAGCTGACGGTGGAGCTGTCCGGGACCCTGCACGAGCGGCTGGCCGCCGGGAAGCTGGACCTGGTGCTGGCCAAGCGGCGGCCCGAGGACCGGCGGGGGCGGCTGGTCTGGCCCGACCGGCTGGTCTGGATCGGCGCGGAGCGGCTGCGGCTGGACCCCGACCGTCCGGTGCCGCTGATCGTCTACCCGCCGCCCGGCATCACGCGGGCGCTCGCCCTGGAGGCGCTGGAGCGGCAGGGCCGGCCGTGGCGGGTCGCCTGCACCAGCGGCAGCCTCAACGGGCTGATCGCGGCGGCCCGCGCCGGCCTCGGCGTCATGGCGCACTCGCACGGGCTGATCCCGCCGGGTCTGGTGCGGATGCCGGAGCGCGCCGGGCTGCCGGAACTGGGCCGCGTCGACTTCGTCCTGGCCACCGGCCACCGGCCCACGAGCGCCCAGGAGGCGGCGGACGCCCTGGCGAGAGCGGTCCTGACAGCCGGCGACCGCCTCCACGCCCCCGCCGCCCGCCGCTGAACCCCCGCCCGGTCCCTCCCGGCCTCCACCGGCCGCCCCGGCGGCCTCGCAGCCCCGGCCGGCACCCGCCGACACCCCGCCCCACAACCCGCCCGGCGACATGCGCCCGGCGCCCGCCGCACCCGGCCACCGGACCGGCCCGCGAACCCGGAAACCGCCCGGCGGCACCCGCCCGGAGTCCGCCCGGCGCCCGCCACCGCCCCGGGGACCCGACCGACCCGCGGGTACGCGGCTTGTACAGATTCGGTGGAGGTTACGGCTCCGAAACTTACTCAACGGTCAGGAATCTGTCCGACCCTTCCCCATGTGCGCCCATTTCCCGTCGCCCGCCCCTGCCCGCGCGGGCGCGGGGCCCGGTCGGCGCCCCTCCCACCGCCACCCGGCGTGAGGTAGCTTTCACGGCGCTGGGCGGGGCGTCACGAGGAGCGGGGAGCGAGGTTTGCGCGAGTTCACGAGCCCTCCGTCCGCGGCGGCACCGCCGGTGGGCGGTCTGGCCGACGTGGTCTTCCGGTATGCCGAGGAAGACCCGCACCGTGTCGCGCTGGGCCGCAAGGACGAGCACGGCCGCTGGCGGGACGTGACCGCCGCCGGGTTCCGCGACGAGGTGCTCGCCCTGGCCAAGGGCCTGCTGGCCCGCGGCGTCCGGTTCGGCGACCGGGTCGCCGTCATGTCCCGTACCCGCTACGAGTGGACCCTGTTCGACTTCGCCCTGTGGACGATCGGTGCCCAGGTGGTGCCGGTCTACCCCACGTCCTCGGCCGAGCAGTGCTTCTGGATGCTGCACGACGCCGAGGTCTGTGCCGCGGTCGTGGAGCACGAGGACCACGCCATGACCATGGCCACGATCATCGGCAGGCTGCCCGGGCTGCGGCAGCTGTGGCAGCTCGACGCGGGCGCCGTGCAGGAGCTGTACGAGGCCGGCGCCCACCTCGACGACGAGGTGGTGCACCGCCACCGCCAGGCGGTCACGCCCGACACGGTCGCCACCGTCATCTACACCTCGGGCACCACCGGCCGCCCCAAGGGCTGCGTCCTGACGCACGGCAACTTCATGTTCGAGGCGGACACGGTCATCGGGCGGTGGGAGCCGGTGTTCCACTCCCGCAAGGGCGACGAGGCCTCCACCCTGCTGTTCCTGCCGCTCGCGCACGTCTTCGGGCGGATGGTCGAGGTCGCGGCGATCCGGGGCAGGGTCCGCTTCGGGCACCAGCCGCAGCTGAACGCCGCCGCGCTGCTGCCCGACCTGGCCGCGTTCCGGCCGACCTTCGTCCTGGCCGTGCCGTACATCTTCGAGAAGGTGTTCAACGCCGCCCGGCGCAAGGCCGAGAAGGAGGGCAGGGCCGGTGCGTTCGAGAAGGCCGTCGAGGTGGCGGTGAGGTACGCCGAGGCGGTGGAGGAGAAGGCCTGGGGCATCGGGCCCGGGCCGTCGGCGGGCCTGCGGATGCAGCACCAGCTCTTCGACAAGCTCGTCTACACCAAGGTGCGCGCCGCGATGGGCGGCCGGATCCGCAACGCCATGTCCGGCGGCTCGGCGATGGACCGGCGGCTCGGGCTGTTCTTCGCGGGCGCCGGGGTACAGATCTACGAGGGGTACGGCCTGACCGAGTCCACGGCGGCGGCGACCGCCAACCCGCCCGAGCGCACCCGGTACGGCACCGTGGGCCGGCCCGTCCCGGGCGTGACCGTGCACATCGCGGAGGACGGCGAGATCTGGCTGCACGGCGCCAACGTCTTCCAGGGCTATCTGAACAACCCCGAGGCCACCGACGAGACCCTGCTCGACGGCTGGCTGGCCACCGGCGACCTGGGCAGCCTCGACGAGGACGGCTATCTCACCATCACCGGCCGCAAGAAGGAGATCCTGGTCACCTCCGGTGGCAAGAGTCTCTCCCCCGGCCCGCTGGAGGAGCGGGTCCGCGACCATCCGCTGATCAGCCAGTGCCTCGTCGTCGGCAACGACCGGCCCTACGTCGCCGCCCTGGTCACCCTCGACCACGAGGCGGTGGAGCACTGGCTGACCATGCGCAACAAGCCCCGGATGACCCCGGCCGAGCTGGTGCGCGACGCGGATCTGGAGACCGAGGTGCGCCGCGCGGTCGTGGCGGCCAACACCCTGGTCTCGCAGGCCGAGTCGATCCGGACGTTCCGGATCCTCGCCCAGCCGTTCACCGAGGAGCACGGGCTGCTGACCCCGTCGCTGAAACTGAAGCGCAAGGCGATCGAGAAGGCCTACGCGAACGAGGTCGAGGCCCTCTACCGGGCGTGAGCCGGCAGGGGATTCCCCGGTCAGGAATGCACGGCGCCCCCTGATCGTTGAGGATGGGCGTACCACCTGACCACAAACCGAAGGATCAACAGCTCGTGAGCAGCCAGGTCCCCCCGATCATCCTGAACAACGGCGTCGAGATGCCCCAGCTGGGCTTCGGCGTCTGGCAGGTGCCGGACGACGAGGCCGAGAGGTCCGTCGCGACGGCCCTGGAGGCCGGGTACCGCAGCATCGACACAGCGGCGATCTACGGCAACGAGGAGGGCACCGGCAGGGCCGTCGCCGCCTCCGGCATCGCCCGTGAGGATCTCTTCGTCACCACGAAGCTCTGGAACAGCGACCAGGGGTACGACTCCACGCTGCGTGCCTTCGACACGTCCCTGGCCAAGCTGGGCCTGGAGTACGTGGACCTGTACCTGATCCACTGGCCGATGCCGGCCAAGGAACGCTACGTGGACACGTACAAGGCGTTCGAGAAGCTGCACGCCGACGGCCGCGTCCGGGCCATCGGCGTCTCCAACTTCCTGCCGGAGCACCTGAAGCGGCTGATCGACGAGACGTCGGTCGTCCCCGCGGTCAACCAGATCGAGCTGCACCCCCACCTCCAGCAGCACGCGGTCCGCGAGTTCCACGCCGAGCAGGGCATCGCCACCGAGGCCTGGTCCCCGCTGGGCCAGGGCAAGGGCCTGCTGGAGGTCCCGGCGGTCGTGGCCATCGCCCGCAAGCACGGCCGCACCCCGGCCCAGGTCGTGCTGCGCTGGCACCTCCAGCTGGGCAACGTGGTGATCCCGAAGTCCGTGACCCCGTCCCGGATCAAGGAGAACATCGACGTCTTCGACTTCCGTCTGGACGACGAGGACCTCGCGGCGATCAGCGCGCTGAACGAGGACCGTCGCCTGGGCCCGGACCCGGCCGAGTTCAACGCGGACTGACGGCCCCCGGCCATCGGCGTGCACACGGCGGCCCGGCACCCCGCACCGGGGTGCCGGGCCGCCGTGCGTGCTCAGGCCGGCTTGACCGCCGTGTACACGGTGTGCGCCACCAGCAGGAACACGTCGGGGCGGCGGTGGACGCCCGCCTCGTCCTCGGGGTCGAGGAGCCGGTCGAGGGTGGCCAGGTCGTCGGGGTCGACCCCGTCGGCGACCCGCTCGCGCAGCCGGGACAGGTGCTCGGCGACATAGGCGCGGGCCCGGTCGGGGAGCGGGGCGGGCACGTCCAGCAGGAAGCTGCGGGTGCCGGTGTGCTTCAGTCCGGCGGCGGCCAGCAGGGCCGGCCAGTCCTCGGTCTCGGCGACGGAGCCGGGCAGTTCCGCGCGCATCCGGGCGAACACGTCCTCGTGCGCCACGTCCAGCCGCGCCTGAAGGCCCGGCCGCCCGATGCCGAGGTCCCTGGGCAGGAACCGGGCGGGCAGGCCCCCTTCCAGGATCGCCAGGGTGCCGCCGGGCGCCAGCCGTGCGGCGAAGCCCGCCAGCCCGGAGCGCTGGTCGCCCAGGTGGTGCAGGCTCTGGCTGGCCCACAGCAGGTCCGCGGGATAGTCGAGGTCGTCCAGCACGCCCGGCAACTCGCCGGCCAGGGTGGCGAACCGGTCGGCCACGCCGTGGCGCTCCGCGCGGTCGCGGGCGCGCTCCAGCAGCGGTACGGCAGCGTCGACGGCGACCACGCGGGCGCCGGGGAAGGCGTCGGCGAGCAGACAGGAGACGACGCCGGGGCCGCTGCCCGCGTCGACGACCAGTCCCGGCTCGGTGACCTCCCGGGCCAGCCAGGCCATGGCCTGCTCGTACAGCGGCGTGTACAGCTCCGCCTGCGCCTCGAGCAGCGGGGCCATCGCGGCCCAGTCGACGTCGCCGTGACCGTGGTCGTGGTCGTGGTCGTGGCCGTGGTGGTGCCCCTGCCGGTGCGGGTGGTGCTGGTGGTCGTGGTCGTGCGCCATGGTGGTCACCCTCTCGCTCGCGATGCCGCCAGCGTGCGACGGCACACCGCGATACGACAAATCCAGTTGCCGTAATCGCAAAGAGTGCCGCCCGGGCGCACCGGGGGGGGGGGGGGGGGGGGGGGGGGGGGGGGGGGGGGGGGGGAGGGGGGGGGGGGGGGGGGTGGTGTTTGTTGCACCGAGAGGGGAGGGGGTTCTGTGAGTAGCTT
>NZ_JBVIGC010000009.1:0-121095 GCF_055571015.1 Streptomyces sp. NPDC031049 | reverse complement strand
TAACTAGAAGGAACCGACAGCACCCGAACACCCCCACCCCCCCCCCTCCCCCCCCACCCCCCCCCCCCCCCCCCCCCCCCCCCCCCCCCCCCCCCCCCCCCCCCCCCCCCCCCCCCCCCCCCCGCGACCGGGTGGGCGTCCCGTTCGGTTCCCGCCTACGACAGCGGCGGGTACGCGTTCCGCATCAGCTCCTGGAACTGCGCGGAGAACCAGTGCCCGGAGACCGGCGCGTCAGGCAGGGCACCCGAGGGGCTGTTGCCGTTGCGCGGGTTGCCGTTGTACGTCGGGTCGCACATCCGGTCGAAGCCCTTGCCCTCGTCGTTCGGGATCTCCTTGCTGGAGCCGTCGGACTCGCCCGGGGGCTTCATCCACACGTAGGCGTCGATGCCGGCGGCCGGGTCGGCCTGCGGGCGTTCGCCGAGGCCGGCCCCGGACTGGTTGCACCAGTTGCCGGGGTGGATGCGGCGGTCGTAGCGCCCGCCGTCGACATAGGCGTCGACGCTGGTCATCGGGCCGGGGCCGGTGGGCCGATCGGGGCCGCCCCAGCCGTTGCGGGAGGTGTCGATGAGCATGCCCACGCCCGAGTTGAAGCCGACCGAGACCAGCTCGTTGCGGAACGCCTGGGCGAAGGACAGCTCGTCCACGTACTGGTTCCAGTCGATCCACTTCGACTGGCGCACGGTGGTGCCGTTGACGCTGTCGCCGACGGAGAAGTTCTCCTCCTTCAGGGCGCTGTAGTTGGCGGTGTTGGTGATGAAGCCGTGCACGTCGTCGACGGTGGCGCCCTCTGCGGTGGCGGCCTCCTTGATCACGTCGGCGGAGGGGCCGAAGTTGCTGTCCCAGCCGATCCAGCCGTGGTGGCCGGCGTCCACGTAGTTGTAGACGTTGGGGACGTCGCCGAGTTTGTTCAGGGCGTAGCCGACGCCCTTCACGTAGTTGCCGTTGGCCAGCATCGTGTTGCAGTTCTCGGTGGCCGTGGGCCGGCTGCCCGTGTTGGTGACGAGGTTGGGCAGGGAGTCGATCTCGACGGTGGTGACGATGCGCAGGTCCGCGTACTTGGGGTCGGCGAGGATCTCGGCGATCGGGTCGATGTACTCCGTCTTGTACCGGTCGATCTCCGTCGGGCCCAGTTCGCCGTTGGAGGCGAGGGCGGCGCAGTCCCGGCCGGGCAGGTTGTAGATGACCAGCTGGATCACCAGCTCGTCGGAGCCCTTCTGGGCGAGGGCCTCGTCGAGGTGGTCGCGCAGGCCCATGCCGCCGTTGACCCCGTTGATCGCGGCGGTCCGGTCCAGCCACACGCCGGTGGGCTGGTCGGCGATGCGGTCGCCGCCGGGCTCGGACGCGGCCTTCTCCGACCACTCGGGGTTCACGTAGACCTTCGCCCCCTCGTAGGGGTTGTCCACCCGGTCACCGGTCCCGGGCGGGTCGGTCGGGTCCGGCGGGTCGGTGGGGCCGCCGCTGCCGTCGTCTACGTTGCAGGTCACCCCGTCGAGGGTGAAGGTGGCGGGAATGGCGTTGCTGCCGCTGTAGGAGGCCTGGAAGCCGAAACTCACCGAACCGCCGGTGGCCAGCGCTGCGTTGTAGGACTCGTTGGCCGCGGTGACGTCGGCACCGCTCTGGCTGATCTTGGCGTTCCAGCCGCTGGTGACCTTCTGGTTGCCGGCGTAACTCCACTTCACCGACCAGCCCGACTTGGCGGCCCCGTGGTTGGTGACGGTGACGGCGGCGGTGAAGCCGGTGCCCCACTGGTTCTGCACCTGGTAGTCCACGGTGCAGGGGACGGCCGCCGCGCCGGCCCCGCCCGGCTGGACGGCGAACGCCGTACCGGTGGCCCCGGCGACGAGGGCGAGGGCGGCGAGTAACGCGGTTCTGCTACGGCTCATGGGTGCGGGTCCTCTTCTCGCGATGCGTCGAGAGTGCGTCGGAACTCGGGCACACCGCGGCGACGGGCGTGCCGAGAGATGGAACCGCTCCCACTGGTGCCGACGAAGGTAGCGCCAAGTCCCGATGAAGAACAGGGGAGTCGCCGACTTTTCCTCGACCGCGACTGTCGAATGTTTTCGACTCTTCAAGCACCTTGACCGCTCCTGAGCCCCTCCCCAAGATGGGAGCGCTCCCACTGGTTCAAGGCTTGTAGCTCCTCCCCCCACTCCGCTCGAGCGCAAGGAGGAACCAGCACCATGCATCCCGGACGCAGACGCAGACGCCGCGCCGCGCGGCGGCTGTGGACCGCCGCTCTGGCGGCCCTCGCGTTACCCCTGACCTTGCTGGGCACGGCCTCGACCGACGCGCACGCGGCGGCGGTGCGGTGCAGCGTGGACTACACGACCAACGACTGGGGCTCCGGCTTCACCGCGGAGCTGACGCTCACCAACCGCGGAACCGAGGCCCTCGACGGCTGGACCCTGACCTACGACTACGCCGGGAACCAGCGGCTGACCAACGGCTGGAACGGCACCTGGTCCCAGTCCGGCAAGACGGTCACCGTGAAGAACGCCCCGTACAACGGACGGATCGCCGCCGGCGCCGCCGTCTCCACGGGCGCGCAGTTCACCTACTCCGGCACCAACACCGCCCCTGCCTCCTTCGCGGTCAACGGCACGACGTGCACCGGCGCCCACCAGCCCCCGATCACCGTGCTGACCAGCCCGGAGCCGGGGTCGGTGTACACCCAGGGCGAGGCGGTGCCGCTGGCGGCCACGGCGGCGGCGGCCGACGACGCCACCATCACCAAGGTGGAGTTCTACGACGACACCACCCTGCTGGGCACCGACACCAGCGCGCCCTACACCTTCGACGCCTCAGGCCTGGCCGTGGGCAGTCATTCACTGGTGGCGAAGGCCTACGACAGCATGGGCGCCTCGGCCGCCTCCACCCCGGTCGGCATCACGGTCGCCTCGGGACCGGCCGTGGTCGCCACCCCTGCCCAACTGGGCGTCCGCCAGGGCGAGTCGGGCACCTACGAGGTGAAGCTGTCCAAGCAGCCGGCGTCGGACGTGACCGTGACGACGTCCCGCGCGAGCGGCAACACGGGCCTGTCCGTGACCGGCGGGGCGGCGCTCACCTTCACCCCGTCCACCTGGGACACCGCCCAGAAGGTGACCGTCTCCGCCGACGACTCCGGCACCGGCTCGGCCGTCTTCGAGTCGACCGCCCCCGGGCACGGCAAGGCGTCGGTGACCGTCACCCAGCTCGGCGCGGAGAAGGAGTACGACGCCCGCTTCCTGGAGCTGTACGGCAAGATCACGGACCCGGCGAACGGCTACTTCTCCCCCGAGGGCATCCCGTACCACGCCGTGGAGACGCTGATCGTCGAGGCGCCGGACCACGGCCACGAGACCACCTCGGAGGCGTACAGCTATCTGATCTGGCTCCAGGCCATGTACGGCAAGGTGACCGGTGACTGGTCCAAGTTCAACGGCGCGTGGGAACTCATGGAGGCGTACATGATCCCGACGCACGCGGACCAGCCGACCAACTCCTTCTACACCCCGTCCAAGCCCGCGACGTACGCGCCCGAGCACGACCAGCCCAGCCAGTACCCGTCGCAGCTCGACCCGGGCGTGCCGGTGGGCCCGGACCCGATCGCCGGTGAGCTGAAGTCCGCCTACGGCACGGACGACGTCTACGGCATGCACTGGCTCCAGGACGTCGACAACGTCTACGGCTACGGCAACGAGCCGGGCACGTGCGAGGCGGGCCCGACGGCCACCGGACCGTCGTACATCAACACCTTCCAGCGCGGTCCGCAGGAGTCGGTGTGGGAGACGATCCCGCAGCCGACCTGCGACGCCTTCAAGTACGGCGGGCCGAACGGCTATCTGGACCTGTTCACCAAGGACGCCTCCTACGCCAAGCAGTGGAAGTTCACCAACGCCCCGGACGCCGACGCGCGCGCCGTGCAGGCCGCGTACTGGGCGGATCTGTGGGCCGAGGAGCAGGGCAAGGGCTCCGAGGTGGCGGGCACCGTCGCCAAGGCGGCGAAGATGGGCGACTACCTGCGCTACGCCATGTACGACAAGTACTTCAAGAAGGTCGGCAACTGCGTGGGGCCGGCCGCCTGCCCGGCGGGCACCGGCAAGGACTCCTCGCACTACCTGCTGTCCTGGTACTACGCCTGGGGCGGCGCCACCGACACCTCGGCCGGCTGGGCCTGGCGCATCGGCTCCAGCCACGCGCACGGCGGCTACCAGAACCCGATGGCCGCCTACGCGCTCGCCAGCAACCCCGACCTGAAGCCGAAGTCGGCGACCGGTCAGGCGGACTGGGCCAAGTCCCTCGACCGGCAGGTGGAGTTCTACCGCTGGCTTCAGTCGTCGGAGGGTGCCATCGCCGGCGGCGCGACCAACAGCTGGGCGGGCCGCTACGCCACTCCCCCGGCCGGTACCCCGACCTTCTACGGCATGTACTACGACGAGAAGCCGGTGTACCACGACCCGCCGTCCAACCAGTGGTTCGGTTTCCAGGCGTGGTCGATGCAGCGCGTCGCCGAGCTGTACCAGCAGACCGGCGACGCCATGGCCGGGACGGTCCTGGACAAGTGGGTCGACTGGGCGCTGTCGGAGACCACGGTCAACCCGGACGGCACGTTCCGCATCCCGTCGACGCTTCAGTGGTCGGGCGCCCCCGACACCTGGAACCCGTCGAGCCCGGGGGCCAACGACGGTCTGCACGTCACCGTCACCGACTACACCAGCGACGTCGGTGTGGCGGGCTCCTTCGCCAACACCCTGATCCACTACGCCGCCCGCTCCGGTGACACCGAGGCGGCGCGCACGGCGAAGGCGCTGCTGGACGGCATGTGGACCAACCACCAGGACGCCCTCGGCATCGCCGTCCCGGAGACCCGTGCCGACTACAACCGGTTCGACGACCCGGTGTACGTCCCCAGCGGCTGGCGGGGCACCATGCCCAACGGGGACGTGATCGACTCCTCGTCGACGTTCGCCTCGATCCGTTCCTTCTACGAGGACGACCCGGCGTGGTCGAAGATCGAGAGCTATCTCGCGGGCGGTGCCGCGCCCGTGTTCACGTACCACCGGTTCTGGGCCCAGGCCGACATCGCCCTGGCCATGGGCTCGTACGCGGAGCTCCTCGAATAGTCCCGCTGCCGCTCCGCGTACCTGGCCGGGCGGTTCCCCGTGCGGGAGCCGCCCGGCCGCACGTCGCGCGCACCCTCCCCACCGGAAGGATCCCCACCGTGCGAAGAACGCGCATCCTCACCGCCGTGCTGGCGCTGGCGGCCGGGCTGCTGGCGGGCGGCCCGCCGGCCCTGGCCGCCGACGCTCCCGAGCGGACGGCGCAGGCCGGGCGGACGTCCGTCGCCGCCGACACCTACACCTGGAAGAACGCCCGGATCGACGGCGGCGGTTTCGTCCCGGGCATCGTCTTCAGCCGCACCGAGAAGGACCTCGCCTACGCCCGTACCGACATCGGCGGGGCCTACCGCTGGCAGGAGTCCGACAAGACCTGGACCCCGCTCCTCGACCACGTCGGCTGGGACGACTGGGGGCACACCGGCGTGGTGAGCATCGCGTCGGACTCCGTCGACCCGGACCGGGTGTACGCGGCGGTCGGCACCTATACCAACGACTGGGACCCGGGCGGCGGCGCGGTCCTGCGCTCCGCCGACCGCGGGGCGAGCTGGGAGAAGACGGACCTGCCGTTCAAGCTGGGCGGCAACATGCCCGGCCGCGGGATGGGCGAGCGGCTCGCCGTGGACCCGCACGACAACGACGTGCTGTACCTGGGCGCGCCCAGCGGCGAGGGCCTGTGGCGGTCCACGGACGCGGGCGTGACCTGGTCCGAGGTGACCGCGTTCCCGAACCCCGGGAACTACGCCCAGGACCCGTCCGACCCGAGCGGCTACGCCTCGGACAACCAGGGCGTGGTCTGGGTGACGTTCGACGAGTCGACGGGCCGGGCCGGCGAGCCGACGAAGACCGTCTACGTCGGGGTCGCCGACAAGGAGAACGCGGTCTACCGCTCGACGGACGCGGGCGCGACCTGGCAGCGGTTGCCGGGCCAGCCGACCGGCTACCTGGCGCACAAGGGCGTCCTCGACGCCGAGAACGGTCACCTCTACCTGGCCTACAGCGACACGGGCGGCCCGTACGACGGCGGCAAGGGCCGGCTGTTCCGGTACGCGACGGCCACCGGCACCTGGACGGACATCAGCCCGGTCGCGGAGGCCGACACCCACTACGGCTTCAGCGGTCTGACCGTCGACCGGCAGAACCCGGGCACGGTGATGGCGACGGCGTACAGCTCCTGGTGGCCGGACACCCAGATCTTCCGCTCCACGGACAGCGGCGCGACCTGGACGCAGGCGTGGAGCTACACGTCGTACCCGGACCGCGAGAACCGCTACACGATGGACGTCTCCTCCTCCCCCTGGCTGACGTGGGGCGCGAACCCGGCCCCGCCGGAGCAGACGCCCAAGCTGGGCTGGATGACGGAGTCCCTGGAGATCGACCCGTTCGACTCCGACCGGATGATGTACGGCACGGGCGCGACGATCTACGGCACCGAGAACCTCACGCACTGGGACGACGGGCAGAAGTTCACCATCGCGCCGATGGTGCGGGGCCTGGAGGAGACGGCCGTCCTGGACCTGGCCTCTCCCCCGTCGGGCGCCCCGCTGCTCAGCGCCCTCGGTGACATCGGCGGCTTCCGGCACACGGACCTGACGAAGGTGCCGCCGATGATGTACACCCAGCCCAACTTCACGTCGACGACCAGCCTGGACTTCGCGGAGACGAAGCCGGACACCGTGGTGCGGGCCGGGAACACCGACTCGGGGCCGCACGTGGCGTTCTCCACGGACAACGGCGCCAACTGGTTCGCCGGCACGGACCCGTCCGGGGTCACCGGCGGCGGCACGGTCGCGGCCGGCGCGGACGGCAGCCGCTTCGTGTGGAGCCCGCAGGGCGCGGGCGTGCACCACGCGACGGGGTTCGGCACCTCCTGGCAGGCGTCCAGCGGCATCCCGGCGGGCGCGATCGTCGAGTCGGACCGGGTCGACCCGAAGCGGTTCTACGGCTTCAAGTCCGGGGCCTTCTACATCAGCACCGACGGCGGCGCGACTTTCGAGAGGTCGCCCGCGACCGGGCTGCCCACCGGTGACAGCGTCCGCTTCAAGGCGCTGCCGGGCGGGGAGGGCGACGTGTGGCTGGCCGGCGGCGAGCCGGACGGACCGTACGGCCTGTGGCACTCCACGGACGGCGGCACGAGCTTCACCAGGCTGGCGAACGTGGACGAGGCCGACACGATCGGCTTCGGCAAGGCGGCGCCGGGCGCCTCCTACCAGACCCTCTTCACCAGCGCCGAGATCGGCGGCGTCCGCGGCATCTTCCGCTCCACCGACAAGGGCGCCTCCTGGACCCGCGTCAACGACGACGCCCATCAGTGGGGCTGGACCGGCGCGGCCATCACCGGCGACCCGCGGGTGTACGGCCGGGTGTACGTGGCCACCAACGGCCGGGGCGTCGTCTACGGCGACATCGCGGACGGCGGCACCGATCCGGGGCCCGGACCCGGCCCGGACCCGGAGCCCGGGGCCGGCTGCGCGGTGACGTACGAGGTCGCCAACCAGTGGTCCGGCGGCTTCCAGGCGGAGGTCCGCCTGACCAACACCGGCGAGCGGGCGTGGGACGGCTGGTCGCTGGGCTGGTCCTTCCCGGACGGCCAGCGGGTGGGCCAGATCTGGAACGCCCGGCACACCCAGTCGGGCGCCGCGGTGACGGCGAGCGACGCCGGCTGGAACGCCCGGGTGGCACCGGGGGCGTCGGTGAGCTTCGGCTTCACCGGCAGCTGGTCGGGCGCGAACGGAGAGCCGCCCGCCTTCGAGCTGGCCGGGCGGACCTGCACCACCTGACGGCGCTGCCGACGGCGACCGCCGCCCCCTGTCCCGACGGCAGGGGGCGGCGGTCGTCACGGTTTCCGGAACGCCCGCAGGGTGAACACCGGGTCGGGCCGGGGGCGGTCCTGGTCGGGCAGGGCCGCCAGGCGGGCCGCGAACTCGGCGGCGCGGGGATGGCCGGGGGGAAGGGTCATGAACCAGCCCCGGCGCAGGTCGGCGATGGTGCGGCGCGGGCTGCGGCCCTGGCCCCGGCCGACGAAGCGGGCCCCGCCGGCGGGGAGCAGGCCGTGGGCGCGGGCGTGGGCCTCCACGGCGTCCGCGCCGTCCCGGACGGGGCTCGGCGGGCGGGCCGCGAGGACGGCGTCGATGTCGCTGCCGACGTTGTGCGAGGCGCCCTTGTCGACCGTGGTGACCCAGACCCCGCCCGGGCCCAGCACCCGCGCGCACTCGCCGACGACGGTGCGCACCTCGTCGGCGCCGGAGGCCAGGTGCAGCAGCCACACGCTGCTGACGGCGTCGAAGGCGCCGTCCCGGAACGGCAGCCGCCGGCTGTCGGCCAGCACCACGGCGCCGGGCAGCCGGACGGCGGCCCGGCGGGCCATCGCCGGGGCCAGGTCGGCGCCGGTCACCCGCAGGCCGTCCCGGGCCGCGGCCAGGCGCCGGGTGACGATGCCGGTCCCGCAGGCCAGGTCGAGCAGGCGCCGCGTCCGCCGCGGGACGAGGCTCAGGACCGCCTCCGCCGCGGCGGCGGCCCGTGGTTCGCCGCCGCGCAAGGCGTCGTACCACTCCGCTTCCCTGTCGTAGTCCAGCACGCGCCTCAGTGTGCCCCGTGCCCCCGGGCCAGGTCGTCCACCCTGCGGGCGAGCTCGAAGTCCTTCTCGGTGACGGCGCCGCCGGCGCTGTGGGTGTGCACGGACAGGGACACCGTGTCGTAGCCGAGGGTCAGCTCGGAGTGGTGGTTCAGCTCCTCCTGCACCTGGGCGACGTGCACGACCATCGCCGTGGCCGCGACGTGCGAGCCGAGCCGGTAGGAGCGGGTGAGGCGGTCCCCGTCGAGCGACCAGCCGGGCAGCTCTGCCAGCCGGTCCTCGACCTCCTTCTGCGACAGCGGTTCGACGGGCATGGGCCGGGCTCCTTCCGCGGGGGGCGTCACTGCTCTCAGCCTGCCACAGGGCACGTCTCGCGGCCCTGGTCAGGAAGGGGCCGGGGCCCCCGCGCGGCCGCGCGGTGGACTACCGTTTCCGGGTATGACCGCACTCACGTCCGGCTCCGCCGCCCCCGCGCAGGGCGTGGGGCCGCTGCTGCGGGCCTGGCGGGAGCGGCGCCGGGTCAGCCAGCTGGAACTGGCGCTGCGCGCCGGCTCCTCCGCCCGGCACATCAGCTTCGTCGAGACGGGCCGCTCCCGGCCCAGCGAGGAGATGGTGCTGCGACTGGCCGAGCACCTGGACGTGCCCGTCCGGGAGCGCAACGCCCTGCTCCTCGCGGCGGGTTACGCCCCGCACTACCCGGAGACCCCGCTGGACGACCCAGCGCTCGGCGCCCTGCGCGAGGGCATGGAGCGGCTGATCCGGGGATACGAGCCGTACCCGGCGCTGGTCGTCGACGCCACGTACCGGGTGCTGGCGGCCAACCGGGGGATCACGATGCTGCTGGAGGGTGTCCCGGAGCATCTGCTGCGGCCCCCGCTCAACGCGATGCGGCTCACCCTGCACCCGGAGGGCCTCGCACCGCGCATCCGCAACCTGCGCGAGTGGCGCGGGCATCTGCTGGCGCAGATGGAACGCCGGATCGGCCTGCACCGCTCCGCGGAACTGCGCGCGCTGTACGAGGAGGTGTCCGCCTACCCGGTGCCCGAGGAGGCGCCCGGCGCCGAACCGGACGAGCCGGTGCCGTACTTCGCGCTGCCGATGCAGATCGAGCACGAGGGCCGGACTCTGTCGTTCATCTCCTCGATCTCCACCTTCAACACGCCGATGGACGTGACGGTCGCCGAGCTGGCCATCGAGACACTGCTCCCGGCCGACCCGGCGACCGTCAAGTACCTTCACACCCTGCTGTCCTGACGTCCCCTCAGCGCCGCGTACTGGAGCAGGGCGAAGGCGGTGACCACCAGGGCCTGGAGGACCGTCCAGACCGCGCCCGCCGTGGTGGGCGTCAGCCACAGGGCGAGGGCGACGAAGCTCAGGGCGGCCCAGGCCAGGTTGGCCTCCACCACCGCCCGGACGCCGAGCGCCGGCGGCCGGCGCCGGGAGGCCAGCAGTCCGACGGCGGCGGCGTAGACGGCGAGGAAGCCGCCGAGGACGAGCAGCAGGGTGGAACCGGCACCGAAGAGGCGGCCGAGCGGGCCGGAGAGGGCGAGGTAGGCGAGGGCGTTGGCGCCGGTCACCACGGCGTCGAGCGCGAGGAACCGGCGCAGCATCGCCTGCGGTTCCGAGGTGCGGGCGAGAGCGGCCAGCTGGTTCGTGGACATGACGAGTCACCCTCCGTCGGGTCGGTGCGCGGCTGCGGTGGACCGGGTCCCGGGCCGGAGTGCGCCGGCCCGGAACCCGGTGTGCCTCCACGATCCCGTCCCCGCCGCACGGGGTCGATTACCCGCCAGGTAATGCGCCCGGCGCCCCGGCAGCCCCTGTGAGCGGGCGGGAGACCGTGACAGACTTCCGTGGGACTTGGGCGCGTTGGGGAGGCGTGGCGTGAGTGAGCGGCGGGCCGCACCCACCGTGGGCCAGGTGGTGCTCGGAAAGCGGCTTCAGGAACTGCGCGAGGCCGCGGGCCTCGGACGCGAGCAGGCCGCGAAGGTGCTCCGGGTGGCCCCGGCGACGGTGCGGCGGATGGAGACGGCGGAGGTCGCGCTGAAGATCCCGTACGTGCAGATCCTGTTGACGGCGTACGGCGTGACCGAGGACGAGGTGGCAGCGTTCGTGGCACTGGCCGAGGAGGCGAACGAGCCGGGCTGGTGGCAGCGGTACGGTGACGTGCTGCCGGACTGGTTCAGCCTGTACGTGAGCCTGGAGGGCGCGGCCCGGATCATCCGCTCCTACGAGCCCCACTTCGTGCCGGGGCTGCTGCAGACGGAGGACTACGCGCGTGCCGTGCTGCGGGCCGGGACCATCGGAACCTCGGGCGGTGAGGAGGCCGTCGAGCGGCATGTGGCGCTGCGCATGGAGCGGCAGCGGCTGCTGGAGCGCGCCGATCCGCCGCATCTGTGGGTGGTGATGGACGAGACCGTGCTGCGGCGCCCGGTGAGCGCGCACGGCCGGGTGATGCGCGAACAGCTGGACCGGCTGCTGGAGTTCGCCGCCCGGGACCGGGTGACGCTCCAGGTCGCCGAGTTCGCGGACGGACCGCACCCGGGGACGTACGCGCCGTTCACCCTGTTCCGGTTCGCCGAGCCGGAGCTGCCCGACATGGTCTTCACCGAGTACCTGACCGGCGCGCTGTACCTGGACTCCCGCAAGGAGGTCTCCCCGCACCTGGAGGTCCTCGACCACATGACGGCGCGCGCCGCGTCCACGCAGCGCACCGAGAAGCTGCTGCGGGAGTACCGGGAGACCTACTGAGCACGGGCCAGGGCCACCCGGCCGCCCGCCGGGGCCCTCGCCCGCCCGTCCCGGCCGCGTCCCCACCGATCCCCGCCACCACCCGGCCCCACCGAGGAGACGACCGCCCATGACCGGACCCGACGCAGCGCCCGCCATCGACACCAGCCGCCCGCACCCGGCCCGGGTCTACGACTGGTGGCTGGGCGGCAAGGACAACTACCCGGTGGACGAGGAGCTGGCCCGGCGGATCCTCGCCGCGGACGACACGGCGGTGCGCGGCGCCCGGGCCAACCGCCGCTTCATGCACCGGGCGGTCCGCACGGTCGCACAGGCGGGGCTCAGGCAGTTCCTCGACATCGGCACCGGCATCCCCACCGAGCCGAACCTGCACCAGGTGGCGCAGGGCGTCGCGCCCGAGTCGCGGATCGTGTACGCCGACAACGACCCGATCGTGCTGCGGCACGCCGAGGCCCTGCTGCACGGCTCGGCGGAGGGCTCCACCGACTATGTGCACGCGGACGTCCGGGACCCGGAGACGGTGCTGCGACGGGCGGGCGAGACCCTGGACCTCACCCGGCCGGTCGCCCTGTCGCTGGTCGCGCTGACCCACTACCTCGACGACGAGGCGCACACCCTGCTGAAGCGGTACGTCGACGTGCTCGCGCCCGGCAGCCATCTGATCCTGTCGCAGGTCACCGCCGACCTGAATCCCGGGGCCGTGGGGAAGGCGGCCGAGCTGTTCGCGCGCAGCGGCACGCCGTTCTTCCCGCGCCCGCTCGCCGAGTTCGCGCGCTTCTTCGACGGGCTGGAACTGCTGGGCCCCGGCGTCATCCCGGTGACCGGATGGCGGCCGGAGCCGGTGGACGTGGCGGCGCAGGCCGAGGGCGTCGTGCCGGTGTACGCGGGGGTGGCGCGCAAGCCCTGACCCGTACGGGCGCCGCGGACGGGTGCGCTCCCCCGCCCGCCCCTAGGTTCGAAAGCCAGGGACGAGCAAGGGACCGCGGACGACAGAGGGAGGCCCGATGCCCGCGTTCGAAGTGCTGTACCAGGCCGCGGCGCTCTGCCTGACCTACCCGGACGACGACTTCCGCGCCCGGCTGCCCCTGCTGCGCGAGGCCGCGCCGCAGCTGCGGGCGTTCACCGACCACGCGGCGGTGACCCCGCAGCGCGCACTCCAGGCGCACTACGTGCAGGTCTTCGACGCCCACGACCGGCACGGCCTGTATCTGAGCCGGTGGCGGGACGACGACGCCCCGGGGCACGGGAGGTCCCTGGTCGGCTTCGCGGACCTCTACCGCGCCCACGGGCTCGAGGTCACCGGCGAGGAGCGGCCCGACTTCCTCCCGGCGGTGCTGGAGTTCACCTCCCGCACGGGCGACACCGGTCCGCTGCTCGAGCACCGGGACGCCCTGGAGCGGCTCCGTTCCCGGCTCACCGCCTCCGGCACCCCGTACGCGTGCGTACTGGACGCGGTGTGCGCCACCCTGCCGCCGGCGGCCGGCGCGGAGGCCCGCCGCTGACCGTGCTCCCGGGACGGAGTTCTACGCCGCCGGGCCCCGGGCGCCCTCGCCGGTGTCCTTGTCGTCGTCGACGATCTCCGCGTCGACCACCGCGTCGTCGTCCTGCTGCCGCGCCGACCCGGCCGTGTCCGCGGTGCCCTCGGGCGTCGGCTCCGACGCGGTCCGGGCGTACATCGCCTGGCCCATGCGCTGGCTGACGGCGGCGAGTTTCTCGACGGCGTCGCGCAGGGCGGCGGTGTCGGTGTCGCCCTCCAGCCGGGACTTGAGGCCGGCGACGGCCGACTCGACCTCCGCGCGGGTCTCGGCGGGGACCTTGTCGCCGTTGTCGCGCAGGAAGTTCTCGGTCTGGTAGACGAGTTGTTCGGCCTGGTTGCGGGTCTCGGCGGCCTCGCGGCGTTTGCGGTCCTCCTCGGCGTACTGCTCGGCGTCCCGCATCATGCGGTCGATGTCCTCCTTGGCCAGCGCGGAGCCGCCGGTGACGGTCATCTTCTGCTCGCGTCCGGTCGCCATGTCCTTGGCGGAGACGTGCATGATGCCGTTGGCGTCGATGTCGAAGGCCACCTCGATCTGCGGGACGCCGCGCGGGGCGGGCGGCAGGCCGGTGAGGTCGAAGACGCCGAGCTTCTTGTTGTAGGCGGCGATCTCGCGTTCGCCCTGGTAGACCTGGATGCCGACGGAGGGCTGGTTGTCGGCGGCGGTGGTGAAGATCTCCGAACGCCGGGTGGGGATCGTGGTGTTGCGCTCGATCAGCTTGGTCATGATGCCGCCCTTGGTCTCGATGCCGAGGGACAGCGGGGTGACGTCGAGCAGCAGCACGTCCTTGACGTCGCCGCGCAGCACGCCCGCCTGGAGGGCCGCGCCGACCGCCACGACCTCGTCGGGGTTGACGCCCTTGTGCGGGTCCTTGCCGGTCAGTTCCCTGACCAGGTCGGTGACGGCGGGCATGCGGGTGGAGCCGCCGACCAGGATGACGTGGTCGACGGTGGAGAGCTGGATGCCGGCGTCGTCCACGGCCTGGTGGAAGGGGGTCTTGCAGCGTTCCAGAAGGTCGGCGGTCAGCTCCTGGAACTGGGTGCGGGTCAGCCGCTCCTCCAGGTGCAGGGGGCCTTCGGCGGAGGCCGTGATGTAGGGCAGGTTGATCGTCGTCTCGGTGGACGAGGACAGTTCGATCTTGGCCTTCTCGGCGCCCTCCCGCAGCCGCTGGAGCGCCATCTTGTCGCGTGCGAGGTCGACGCCGTACTGGCCCTTGAACCGCTTGACCAGGTGGTCGACGATCCGCTGGTCCCAGTCGTCGCCGCCGAGGAGGGTGTCGCCGTTGGTGGCCTTGACCTCGATCACTCCGTCGCCCATCTCCAGCAGCGACACGTCGAAGGTGCCGCCGCCGAGGTCGAAGACGAGGACCGTCTGGTCGTTCTCCTTGTCCAGGCCGTACGCCAGCGCCGCCGCGGTGGGCTCGTTGATGATCCGCAGCACCTTCAGGCCGGCGATCTCCCCGGCCTCCTTGGTGGCCTGGCGCTGGGTGTCGTCGAAGTAGGCGGGCACGGTGATCACCGCGTCGGTGACGTCCTCGCCGAGGTAGGCCTCGGCGTCCCGCTTCAGTTTCTGCAGCACCCGCGCGGACAGCTCCTGCGCCCGGTACCGGGTGCCGTCGACGTCGCCCTGCTCCGGGAAGCGCCAGGCGCTGTCGCCCATGTGCCGCTTGACCGAGCGGGCGGTGCGCTCCACGTTGGTCACGGCCTGCCGCTTGGCGACCTCGCCGACCAGCACCTCGCCGTTCTTGGCGAAGGCCACCACCGACGGGGTGGTGCGGGCCCCCTCGGCGTTGGCGACGACGGTGGGCTCACCGCCCTCCAGCACGGCCACCACCGAGTTGGTCGTTCCGAGATCGATCCCGACCGCACGTCCCATCGCCGTCCCCTTCCGCCAGGGCACTACGGGTAACCCACGCTCTCCAGCGCAAAACTTGAGCGTGCTGTTGTCAAGGGCGCAGGGCCCCGGCGGAGGGCGACGGCCGGGTGTGCCGTGGTCAGACGAGCTTCGCGGACAGCGTGATCGGCACGGCCTTCAGGGCCTGGCTGACCGGGCAGTTGACCTTGGCGTCCTCGGCCGCGGCGACGAAGGCGTCGCTGTCCATACCGGGGACGGAGCCCTCGACGGTGAGGTGGATGCCGGTGATGCCCTCGCCCGGCTGGAAACTCACGTCGGCCGAGGTGGTCAGCTTGGTCGGCGGGGTGCCGGCCTGGGCCAGGGCGTGCGAGAAGGCCATGGAGAAGCAGCTGGAGTGCGCGGCGGCGATCAGCTCCTCGGGGCTGGTCTTGCCGTTCGCCTCCTGGGTGCGGGCGGCCCACGTGACCGGCTGCTCGCCGATGGCCCCGGAGGAGTCGAAGGTGACGGTGCCGTTCCCCTCGAGGAGGTTGCCTTCCCAGACGGTGTGTGCGGAGCGCGTGGTTGCCACGGTTCTTCCTTTCGGGTGGATCCCGTTGTGCCCCTTGCGGGGTTTCCCGTCCCATCCGATCACATTCCGGGTCACCTCACGCGGAAAACCGGGCCCCGGGCGGCGAACGGCAGCCGCGCTCCCTGGGGGATCAGGTAGGCGTGCTCGCGGCGCACCCGCAGCACGTCGCACCACCCGTCGGTGATGATCAGCACCGGTGCGGCGGGCGGGAAGTCGTCGGCGCGGTGCAGCAGGTCGACGCCGGGCTGGAGCACGGTGCCGCCGCGGCCGTGCACCCGTACGCGGCCGGCGATCTCCGTCACCGGCACATACCCGGCGTCGTGCGGGGCGGCGTCGCAGAACACGACCCGGGCGGCGGGGACGTCGCGGGCCTCGGCGTAGGAGGCGATGGCGCCGAGCGCCTTGCCGAGCAGGGTGCGGTCCATGGAGCCGGAGGTGTCCAGCACGACGCCGAACGTGCAGCGGGCGATCTCCTCGGGCGGGACGTACCGTCCGGCGCGCGGGATGCCGGGGCTGGCCGCCTGCCGGCGGGAGGGGCGCGCGTACGACCGCAGGGGCTCGGGGCGGGGCACGAACTCGTCGAACCAGCGGGCCAGCCGGGCGTCCCAGGGCAGCGGCGGGTGGCTGAGCGCCCGGATCTCCTCGACCAGGCCGCCGGGCAGGAAGCCGCGCTCCTGCCGCTGGTGCAGGTCCAGGCCCTGGGCGAGGCCGCGCCGGTAGAAGCCGTCGAGGTCGCAGTGGTCGCGGGGCGCGCCGAGCGGGGCGCCGAGCACGTCGCCGACGCCCTTGCCGCGCGGGGTGGACAGGCGGCGGATGCGGCGCAGGTCGCCGGCGATGCGGTCGTAGACCTCCTCGGCGGACAGGCCGGACAGCTCCGGGTCGTGCAGCAGGCCCTCGGGCATGGCGCCGACCTGCATCTGCACCAGCCAGCCGTTGACGACGTAGTCGCAGGCGACGTTGAAGAGGTACGGGTCGCGGGTGCCGCAGCGGTCGCCGTGGCGCAGGGCGGCGTGCAGCATCTCGTGGGCGAGGATGAAGCGCCACTCCTCGTCCTCGAACTGCCGCAGCGGGTTGACGTAGATCTCGCCCGCCTCGGCGTTGACGGCGGCGACCGCGATGCCGTGGGCGCGGGCCAGCTCGGCGTCGGCGACCAGCTCGATGCCGGCGGCGATGCCGCCGAGCAGCGGGTAGGAGGAGACGAACCAGCTCAGCGCCTTCTCCCAGGGCGCCGTGCGGCCGCCTCGCCGTCCATGGAGTCGCGCCGGCCGCCCGCCACGTCCATCGCGGCGGACACCGTCCGGGTCAGGGCGGTGGCGAACGCCAGCTGCCGGTCCGGCGGCTGCCCGTGCCACCCGAACCACTCCACCAGCGTCAGGTCGGGTTCGGCACCGGCCGTGCCGCACCGCTCGTAGGCGGCCGGGAGCCCGTCGCGGCGCCAGCGGGCGGCGAGCTGCTCCTCGTCGCCGTCCGGGTACGACGGCGGCAGGTCCTCGGGGGTCCGGCCGACGGGGAAGGACAGCAGGAAGCGGTTGACCACGACGCAGCGTGCGGCGCGCTCGTACCGGTCGGGCTGGACGGGCGTCCCCTTGGCGGCCGGCACGTGTCCGAAGCCGAGGTGCAGGGCGGCGTGCGCGATCGCCCACGCCCAGTCCGCCGGGTCGGCCGTCCGGGCGGGGTGGACGTGCAGTACGCCGTCGGAGTCGACGCGGGCCAGCCCGTCGCGGGGGGCCTCCTCGCAGTGCTCGTGGCGGCAGACGGTGAACTCCACGGCGGCCAGTGCCGGGTTGGCGCGGACCAGCCGCAGGCCCTCGTCGAACGCCTCCGCCGCGAGGTCGCGCTTCTTCTTCCCGGGCTTCCGGCTCACCGGCGGGCCTCGACCAGGCGCGGCATGTCGCGGGCCGCCTCCACCAGGAACCAGGAGGGCAGCACCGGATTGCCGTCGGCGTCGGAGGCGATGACGCTCTGGGCGACCTCGACGGAGATCTCGGCGAGCTGCACCAGCAGCGACTTGGCGCGGTAGGCGGTCTGGCGGCCGTTCGCCGACATGTGCTCCTTGCTCGCGGGCAGTTCCTTGACCAGCCGGCCGCGGAAGGACTCGGCGACGTAATAGAGCAGGTCGCGGTCCTCGGGGCGGTGCGGCCAGCGGGCGTCGCCGCGCAGGATCGCCTCGATGCCGAACCGGCTGCGGACGATCTTGACGTAGCCGCAGAAGGCGGTGGCGTGGCGCGGGGTGAGCGTGCCGTGCGCGAGCACGCTCAGGGTGTCCTCGTCCAGGTCGCGGCCGAAGGAGTGCAGGGCGTCGGAGAGCATGTGCCAGGAGCGCGGGGTGGAGAACGGCTCCTCGGTCTTGGGCGGCTTCGACCACAGGTGGTCGGGCCGGTCGGTGAGGTGGTCCGTGACCCAGGGGTGGATGCCGTGGTTCGCGGCCCAGGTCAGCCAGTCCCGGGCGGACGCCTCCAGGTGGACGTGGGTGAGGCGGTTGACCAGCGCGGAGGCGATGGGGCGGGCGAGGGCGTTGTCGGTGGCGCGGTTGCCGGCGCCGATGACGATCGAGCCCTCGGGCAGTTCGTAACTGCCGATGCGGCGGTCCAGGATGAGCGAGTAGAACGCCTTCTGCACATCGGGCGTGGCCGCGTTCAGCTCGTCCAGGAACAGGCAGTACGGCTGCTCACGGGCGATCACCTCGGGCGGGCAGAACACCGACCGGCCGTCGCGGATCTGCGGCACGCCGATCAGGTCCTCGGGGGCGAGCTGGGTGCCGAGCAGGCTCACGCACTCCAGGCCCAGCTGCTCGGCGAAGTCCCTCACCAGGGACGACTTGCCGATGCCGGGCGCGCCCCAGAGGAAGACCGGCCGCACGGTGGCGAGGCCGAGCAGCAGCTCGGGGAGACGGGAGGGGGTGACGGTGACGGCTGCCTGCACGCAAGGCTCCTGACGGTGGTACGCGGTGATCGCACACCAGTGTGAGCGGCCCGCGCCCCGGCCGCAGCCGAATTACCGGGGAGTACGGGCCGCCGGTCACCGGGCGGCGGGCTGCCGCCGGGCCGCCATCACCGCGTACACCAGCACGCCCGCGAACAGGAAGAGCACGCCCTGGTAGACGGCCGCGTACCCGGCGCCCGCGACCAGCCAGAGGGAGAATCCGGCCGCGGCCGAGGCGACGACGGCGTCCCGCACCAGCCGCGCCCGGTCGACCGTGCGGCGCCCGGAGGCCAGGTGGTACAGCTGCGCGGCGGTGGCCAGCAGGTAGGGCACGGTCGCGGTGAAGGTGGTGACGAGGACCAGCACCTCGAAGACCTTCGCCGAGCCGGAGGTGTAGTTGTAGACGGTCAGGAGCGAGGCGAGGACGACCGTGACGCCGACTCCGACGGTGGGGACCCCGCGCCGCTTGCGGGCGAAGACGGACGGGAACAGGCCGTCGCGGGCGGCGGCGTAGGGGGTCTGGGCGCTCAGCAGGGTCCAGCCGTTGAGGCAGCCGGTCATGGAGACCAGCGCGGCGAGGGCGACCGCCCAGCCGCCCCAGGTGCCGCCGAACATGGCGTTCACGGCGTCGGAGAAGGGCGCGGAGGAGTCGACCAGACGGTCGTGGGCGACCGTGCCGAAGACGGACAGGGTGCCCAGGAGGTAGACGAGGGCGGCACCCAGGGTGCCGATGACGGTGGCCCGCCCGACGGTGCGGCGGGGGTCCTTGACCTCGCCGGCGCTGACCGCGGCGGACTCCACTCCGAGGTAGGAGAAGAGCAGGATCGCCGCGGCGGCGGAGACCGCGCCGACGGCGCTGCCGCCGCTGGCGTTGAACGGGCCGAGGTTGCCGGCGTCGAAGAAGAACAGCCCGCCGACGGCGACGAGGAGCAGCGGGGCGAACTTCAGCACCGTCGCCACGAACTGTACGGCGCCGACGTAGCGGGTGCCGGCGAAGTTGGCGAGCGCGGGCAGCCACTGGACGACGAGCGCGGCCAGACAGGCGGTCCAGCGGTGGTCGCCCACCGGGACGAGGACGTCCAGATAGCCGACGGCGGCGACGGCGAGGGCCGCGTTGGACACCCAGGTGGTGATCCAGTAGGCCCAGGCCGCGAGGAAGCCGGCGAAGTCGCCGAAGGCCTCGCGGGCGTAGACGTAGGGGCCGCCGGTGCGCGGGTCGCGGGCGGCGAGCCGGCCGAAGACCAGGGCGAGGGCGAGGGCGCCGACGGTGAGGACGCCGAAGGCGAGCAGGCTGACGGTGCCGTACGGGGCGACCGAGGCCGGGAGCAGGAAGATGCCGCCGCCGATGATGTTGCCCATGACCAGGGCGGTGGCGACGGGGAGGCCGAAGCGGCGGGCGTGCCTGCCGGAGTCTCCGGTGCCGCCGGTGCCGCCGGTGCGGTCGGTGCCGCCGGTGCGGTCGGTGCGGTCGGTGCCGCCGGTGCCGCCGGTGCCGCCGGGGGCGGGACCGGCGGCCGCTGCGGTCTGCTGCGGGGCCGGAGCCGACGGGGGGACGGTCCCGGTGACGTGCATGGGGTGGTGCGCCTCTCTTCGAACTGCTGCCCGGGATCGCCGGGGCGGCGCCCATGGTCGGGCATGGTCCGAAGCAGCGCCAAATCAGGCGCTTTTGTCCTGTGCGACCCCGTCCGGCACCGCAAAAGCTGAGCCGTCCAGGGCCGAGGGCCGGGGATCCTCCAGCGGCCGATGATCTTCCAGGGGTACCTGGGGTCCGTTGGCCTCCCCCAGCCAGCGCCGCAGCACCCGGTGCACCTGCTCGGCGCCGAACAGCTCCGCGCCGTCGTCGGCCGCCGGGCTGAAGGCGACCGGCGACAGCAGGAACGCCTTCGACTGGGCGCCGCCGAGTCCGCCGTGGGAGCCGATCTGCTCCTCGAAGGCGAGGACCTCGCCGTCGGCCGGGTCGTAGAAGGAGTTGACCATGATGTCGGCGGTGTGCGGGAAGGAGTGCGTGCGGCGCACGGCGTCGGCGGCGCGCGGGCCGAAGGGGGCGAGCGGTCCGGGGTTGCGGTCCAGCCGGTCCAGGGGGATCTCGGCGCCGCGCGCCCCGAGCACGACGCCGCCGTGCTCCTCGCTGCGCACCAGCAGGAAGCCGATGCCGGGGTGGTTGGCCAGGGTGGGCAGCAGCGCGGGGTGGCGGGCGTCGATCTCCTCCCGGGTCATCCGGTACGGCACGTCCGGGAAGGACACCAGGCCCAGGTTGCCGGAGGCGAGCACGATCGGCTCCGAGCGGCGGCGGGGGCGGTGCTGCTCGCCGCCCTCCTCCACCGGGATGCGCAGCGCGGCCCGGACGGCGTTGCGCGCCTCGGCGCCGCTGCGGGTGCGCTGCGCCCGGCGCGGCACGGGCAGTCCGCAGCCGGCCCGCACCAGGTCGCCGAGGGTCAGGCCGTAGCGGGCGCGGAAGGTCTCGCCCGGGCTCTGGCCGTGGTCGGACAGGACGACGATCCGGTACCGGCGGGGCGCGTGCTCGGCGACCTTCTCGATCAGCGCGACGGCCCGGTCCAGCCGCTGGAGGACCTTCTCGGCGTCCCGGCTCGCCGGGCCCGAGTGGTGCGCGACCTCGTCGTAGGCCACGAGGTCGGCGTAGACGGCGGTGCGCCCGGCGAGCATGTCGCCCATCACCGCGGCGACCACGACGTCCCGTTCGACGACGGTGGCGAAGGCCCGCACGAAGGGGTAGAGGCCGCCGCGGGAGACCCGTGGCCGCTCCTTGCGGACGCGGGCCCGGACGGACTGGCCGATCTCGCGGCCCACCTCGGCGACGAAGGACAGCGCGGTGCGCACGGCGTTGGCCGGGTCGGAGAAGTAGGCGAAGTAGCCGGCCCGGGAGCGGTTCTCCCGGCTGCGGCGGCGGGTGGCGATGGACAGCACGAGGGCCTGTTCGCCGGCACCGCCGCTGAACAGGTTGCCCCGGCTGGCACCGTCCACGGCGAGCAGCCCGCCCTCGCCGGTCCGCTCCACGGCGCGGCGCTGGAGCAGGGCGGCGCTGGACGGGCGGTTGGAGACCATCACCTCCCGCTTGTCCTTGTCGTACCAGCGGAAGGCGGGGACGTCGTGGTTGCTGCCGTGCAGGATGCCGAGCTGGCTGGCGCCGGTCTGGCTGGACCAGTCGGTGTGCCAGGGGGTGAGCCGGTGGGTGGCGGGACGGGCGGGCCGTCCGGGCTCGTCCGCGGGGCCTTCGCCGAGCCAGCGGGCGAGGGTGGGCATCAGCCCCTTGCCGACGGCGTCCGTGAGGACGTCGTGGCCGACGCCGTCCAGTTGCAGGAAGACCGTGCCCGGGCCGGACGGGCAGGGCGGGCCGGATCTGCGGCGGCGGTCGGCCAGGCGGTAGAGCCGGCGGCGGTAGGCGTCGTCGTCGCGGACGGCCAGGGCGGCGCCGGTGGCGGAGGCGACGGCGGACATCACGGCGGCCACCACGACCGCGGTCTCCCAGGCGGCGGCGCCCCGCTCGGCGGGGTTCACGCGCAGGGCGACGAGCAGCAGCGCGCCGTTGAGGAAGAAGACCAGCAGCCCGAGGACGAGCGCCGGCACGAGCAGCAGCAGCCGGACCAGCAGCGGCCACACCACTGCGGAGAGCACACCGAAGGCACCGGCGCCGAACGCGGCGGCGACGGCGGTGTCGGTGGCGCTCGAGCCGTCCGGGGACTGGATCTGGAAGTCGGGCAGGAGGCCGGCGAGCACCAGCATGGTGACCGTGGACACCGCCCACACGGCGACGCTCCGCCCCAGCTGACTGGCGATCCGCCGCCAATGCCCTCCGCCCACGCTGCGCACACCTCACGTCCCCGGCCCGCCGTCGGCGCGGGCCGCCCGTCTCCACCCTGTCACAACGCCCGACGATCACGGTTTGTCCCCCGGGGTCCGGAATCCGACCCTCCGGTGCCTTGGGGCCCGCTGCCCGCTGTGACGGCGACGGGCAAGGTGCCGCCGGTGCCCGTGCGGTGGCCCGCGCCCCCGCCCGCCCCGGCCGGGCGCGGACCGCCCGTCACCGGCCGTCGTAGCCCGCCGTCGGCATCGACAGGCGCCGGTGCACGCACGCCTTCATCTCGGCGTCGTACGACGGCTCGGCGTGCCCGGCCGTCTCCACCCGCACCCCGCGGCGCGCGCACTCGGCGGTGAACTCCTCCACCGAGGCCAGCGCGCTCTCCAGCACCCGGCGGCTGGGCGCGACGAACAGGTCCAGGCCGGGGCGCACGCCGTCCCACAGCGCCGCGTGGTCCGGGCGCAGGCCGCGGACCAGCAGTTCCCGGGCGACCACGTAGCCGTGTTCGGCGGCCCAGCGGGCGCACATGGCGTGCTGGCTGCGGGAGTCCACCAGGAAGGGATCGGCGTCCAGTTCCTCCAGCGGCGTCAGACTCGCGATCGCCGTCACCCGCACCGGTCCCATGGCGTCCCCCTCACCTCGGGTTTCGCCAGCGACCCTACTCCTGGACGTAGGCTTCGGGGAGTCGCGTGAAGGAGGCGAAGGGGTGCCGGTGGAGGTCACCTGGTGGGGTCACGCCACCTGCACGGTCGAGGACTCGGGCACTCGTGTGCTCACCGATCCCCTGTTCGTGCGCCGGCTCGCGCATCTGCGGCGCCGGCGCGGCGCCCTGCCCCCGCCCGCCGCCCGGCGCGCGGACGTGGCACTGGTGTCGCACCTGCACGCCGACCATCTGCACGTGCCCTCGCTGGCGCGGCTCGCGGAGGGCACGCGCCTGCTCGTGCCCCGGGGCGCACCACGGGCGGTGCCGGGGCTGCGCCGGCTGGCCCACCTGCGTCTGACCGAGGTCGCGCCGGGCGACGAGACACGGATCGGCGACCTGGTCGTGCGGGCGGTCCCGGCCCGGCACGACGGACGCCGGCTGCCGTTCGGGCGGCACCGCTCCCCCGCCCTTGGCTACGTCGTCCAGGGCGAGGCACGGACGTACTTCGCCGGGGACACCGGGCTGTTCGACGCCATGGCGGAGGAGGTCGGCCCGGTCGACGCGGCCCTGCTGCCGGTGGGCGGCTGGGGTCCGTTCCTGGGCCGTGAGCACCTGGACCCCGGCCGGGCGGCCGAGGCACTGGCCCGGCTGGCGCCCGGCAGCGCGGTGCCGGTGCACTACGGCACGTACTGGCCGATCGGGATGGACGCCGTGCGCCCCCACGAGTTCCACGCGCCGGGCGACGAGTTCGTGCGCCTGGCCGCGGAGCGCGCGCCGGGCGTGGCGGTGCACCGGCTCGGCCACGGGGAGAGCGTGCGGCTGGAGGTCGCCCGGTGAACTGGCTGGCGGCCGCCCCGTCGACGATTCCCCCGGAGACCACCCAGCAGGCGCTGGGCTACCCCTCGTTGTTCCTGCTGGTGCTGATCGGGGCGCTGGTGCCGGTGGTGCCGACGGGCGCACTGGTGAGTTCGGCGGCGGTGGTCGCCTTCCACCAGACGGCGATCTCCCTGGGGATGGTGTTCCTGACCGCGTCGCTGGCCGCGTTCCTCGGTGACCTGACGCTGTACTGGCTGGGGCGGCGGGGGCTGGCGTCGAAGAACGGCTCGCGCTGGCTGGAGGCGATACGCGCGCGTGCCCCGGAGGACCGGCTGGAGCAGGCGCAGACGAAACTCGCCGAGCACGGGGTGGCGGTCCTGGTGCTGTCCCGGCTGGTGCCGGCCGGCCGGCTCCCGGTGATGCTGGCCTGTCTGCTGGGCGGGTGGCCGCTGCGCCGTTTCGTCCGCGGCAATCTGCCGGCCTGTGTGGCGTGGGCGGTGACCTACCAGCTGATCGGCATCCTGGGCGGTTCGCTGTTCAAGGAGCCGTGGGAGGGCGTGGCCGCGGCGGTCGCGCTGACCCTGCTGGTCAGCGCGGCGCCGAGCGTGTGGCGGCGGCTGCGCGGGCCCGCCGGGGCCGGGTGACTACTCCAGGACGCGGGAGCCGCCCACCGGCAGGTCCCACAGGTCCTCGCGGGGCAGTCCGGCGCGGTCCCAGGCGGCCCGGACCCGGACGAGGGGCTCCAGGACGGGTTCGGCGGACAGCACGAACGTGCCCCAGTGCATGGGGGCCATCCGGCGGGCGCCGAGGTCCCGGGCGGCCCGGACCGCTTCCTCCGGGTCGCAGTGGACGTCGCTGAGCCACCAGCGCGGGTCGTAGGCGCCGATGGGCAGCAGGGCGAGGTCGATGCCCGGGTAGCGCTCGCCGATGCGGGAGAACCAGTGGCCGTATCCCGTGTCGCCGGCGAAGTACACGCGGCGGCCGTCGGGGTCGGTGAGGACCCAGCCGCCCCACAGGGTGCGGCAGGTGTCGGTGAGGGTGCGCTTGGACCAGTGGTGGGCGGGGACGAAGTCGATGCGCACTCCCCGCAGTTCGGCCGCCTCCCACCAGTCCAGTTCGGTGACGCAGGTGAACTTGCGGCGGTGGAACCAGCGGCCGAGCCCGGCCGGTACGAAGACCGGGGTGTCGCGCGGGAGCCGGCGCAGCGTGGGCGCGTCCAGGTGGTCGTAGTGGTTGTGGCTGATGACCACCGCGTCGACGGCCGGCAGCGCGTCCCAGGGCACGCCGACGGGGGTGATGCGGGCCGGTGTGCCGAGGATGCGGCGGGACCAGACGGGGTCGGTGAGGACGGTGAGCCCGCCGATGCCCACCACCCAGCTGGCGTGTCCGGCCCAGGTGACGGCGACCGTGCGGGCGTCGACGCGGGGCGGCGGGCCGGGGGCGAACGGCAGCCGGGGGATGTCGGCGAGGCCCTCGGGGCCGGGTCTGACGGCGCCCTCGCGGGCGAACCGGGCGACGGCCTTGAGGCCGGGCAGCGGGGCGGTGAGCCGGTCGTGGAAGGTGCGCGGCCACACCCTGCGCTCGGCGAGCGGCCGGGGCTCGGCGAGCGGGGGGCGGGCGGCGGCCAGGGGTGAGGGAGCCGGCGGTGCGTCGGTGCCCGGGGCGGGCGTCGGGGTGCTCGTGGTCGACTCGGACTGCTGCGTCATCGAGGAGGCTCCCATCGCTGAGCGTCGCGGAGGTCGTCGAAGACCGACTTCACGGTGGTCAACGCGCGTTGCACGTGTGGCAGTTCCAACGGTTCGGGGGCCGTGAGGCATTCCGCGCGTCCGTCGTCGCCGGCGCCCAGCAGCGGGCCGGTGGACAGCCGTACGCGCAGTGCGCCCAGGTCGTCCCCGAAGCGGTGGCCGCCCGGCGCGGGCATGCCGAGCCGGGCGGTGAGGAAGTCCTCCAGTTCCTGCGCGTCGCCGACGCCCGACGCACCGAGCGCGCCGCGCAGCGGCTCCAGGTCGAGGTACAGGTGGCGCCCGGCGCGCGGGGGGCGGGACAGGGCGCCCGCGGTGACGGTGGCGGCGTGCACGGCGGCGGCCACGCGCGCGTGGAGGCGTACGGCAGCTTCGCGGCGGGCGGTGACCGGTTCGGGTTCGGCCAGGGCGTACGCGGCGGCGGCCGCGACCGGCGTGGCGACGCGGGCGCCGAGGGCGGTGAGCACGTCGAGCACGCGTGCGTGCAGGCCGTCCCCGGCGGTGGACGGCGCGAAGCGGGCGACGGCGGCCGGCCAGCCGGACGGCAGCAGTGACCCGGCCAGGTCGGTGACGACGGTGACCCGCTCGGGAAGGATCTCCGCCGGGCTGACCAGCACCGTGGCGTGCGGGTCGTGCAGGGTGTCGCGCCAGGTCTCGTCGCTGAGCAGGTGCAGCCCCTCGCCGGCGGCGGCCTCGACCGTCTCGTGCAGGAGCTCGGGCGGCGCGAGGGTGGCGGTGGGGTCGTCGGCGACGGACAGCACGAGCAGCCGGGGGTCGCCGCCCTCGGCACGGACCCGGCGCACGGTCTCCAGCAGGGCGTACGGGTCGGGGACGCCGCCGCTCTCCGCGGTGGTCGGGACGTGGAAGACGCGTCCGCCGGGCAGTCGGGCGTCCGGCCCCCACCACGCCGCGCAGGGCCGGGGCACCAGGACGTCGCCGCCGAGGGCCGCGGTCAGCGCCAGCAGCAGGGCGGGGGCCCCGGGGGCGGCGGCCGTCTCGGCGGGCCGGCAGGTCAGGCCGCGGCGGTGCCAGTAGCCGCAGGCCGCGTCCAGGAGGGCCGGTCCGCCGCCGACCGGGTCGTCCTCGGCGCGGGTCGCCGCGGCGGCGAGCGCGTCGGACAGCTCGGGCAGGACGGGGAGCCCGTCGCCGGGGAGGGACGGCCCGTAGCGGACGGGGCCGTGGCCTTCGGGGGCCGCCTCGCGGGCCGTCCGCCGCATCGCTACCTCCGCGCCTGTGTGGTGCCGTCCCCGCCGCACCGTCTTCCCCGGTCGTGTCTGTGAGTACCCATCGAGCCGCCCGCCCATGGCCCCGGGCCGGGTCGCGCGGATCACAGCGTCCGGTCCGCGGGACGGGGTACGGCGGCGGCCGGACCGCCCGTGCGGCGACCCCGGAGCCCCCGGGGGGCGGCCCTCCGGTGGTCAGTGGTGCTGTCCGCCGCCGCGGGCGCGCAGCAGGCGGTGGGCGGCCAGTCCGCCGGCGCCCGCGATGAACACACCGCCCGCGACCAGGGCCGGTACGGAGTCGGTGAAGGTGCCGCCCGCCCCGGCCCGCACGCCGTGCGTGTGCGCGGTGGCGGCGCAGGTGTGGTGACGGGACGCCGGCTCGTGGCACGACGGCCCGGCGGGGCAGGGCTCGCCGGGCCGTACGTGGTCGGGGCAGGGCGGCTTGGTGGGGCAGTGTCCGCCCGGCGCGACGGGCTTGTGGCACGACGGCCCCGGCTTGGCGGGGCAGTGCTGCCCCGGCCGTGCCGGGTCGGGGCACGGTTTGCCGCCGCCGGGCCGGGAGACGGTGATCGTCGCGCTCCACGGCTTGCCCTGGCCGCCGGGTGCCGCCGGGCAGGTCCCGTCGACGGTCCACGCGGAGTCGGGGCCGACGGCGTCCGGGTCGCCCTCGAAGTTCTCGGCGGGCGCGATGCGGGCGGTGCCGCGGTAGGCGGGCCCGGCTCCCTTGTCGTCGTTGCCCGGCACCTTGCGCAGCGCGACGGTGCCCTCGTCGAACGCCTGCGAGGTGGCGTCCAGGGTGGCCGGTGCGGGGCCGCCGGTACCCGGGCAGGAGACGGAGACGGTGACGGTGCCGCCGGGCTTGACGGTGGCCGGGCTGACCTCGGCGGCGGGCTCGCCGGTGCCGGCCCGGTGCTCGGGGGCGACCGGCACGGGCGGCTCCGGGCCGGGGGCCGGGGCGGCGAAGGCGGCAGCTGGGGTGGCGAGGGCGGGCGCCGGTGCGAGGAGGCCGGGGGCCGGCGCTGTGAAGGCTTGGGCCGCCGGGGCGGCGAAGGCGGTGGCCGGTGCGGTGAAGGCGGGCACGGCGAGGGCGGGCGCGGCGGACATCCCCAGGGCGGCGCCGGCCAGGAGGGCGGTGGAGAGGGCGCGGGCGGTGCGGCGCATGGGTCTCCTCGGGGTGACGGCGGCGGGGCGCCGCGCCGGCGCCCACGCAGCCATCTCAGCCCGCGTCCGTCGGCGGCGCGCGCGGCCGTGCGCCGTTCGTGGGACGTGGACGGCCGTGCGGGTGAGGAGGAGGTTTGAGGAGGAGGTTCGTGGCGGCCCGGGCGGCACCCGGTCCGGCGTCACGGCGCCGCCGGCCCGCGGGACCGGGTCACCGGCCCGCCCACCGGGTCACCGGAGTACCGGGGCACCGGCCCGTCGGCCGGGTCACCGGGGTACACGGGTGCCGGCCCGTCGGCCGGGTCACGGAGGTACCGGGGTGCCGGCCCGTCGGCCGGGTCACCGGTTCGTGTCGTCCCTCAGGACCTGCTCGCGCACCCGGTGGCAGCAGCGCGTGATCAGCCGGGAGACGTGCATCTGGGAGATGCCGAGCTGCTCGGCGATGCGGCTCTGGGTCATGTCGTCGAAGAAGCGCATGTAGAGGATGGCGCGTTCGCGTTCCGGCAGGGCGGCGAGGCGGTCCTTGACGGCTTCGCGGTCCACGACGGTGTCGAGGGCCGGGTCGGGGGCGCCGAGGGCGTCGCCCAGGGAGTAGCCGTCCTCGCCGCCGGGGAGTTCGGCGTCCAGGGAGAGGGCGGAGAAGCTGTCCAGGGCCTCCAGCCCCGCCCGGACGTCCTCCTCGCTGAGGTCGGCGTGTTCGGCGAGTTCGGCGACGGTGGGCCGGCGGCCGGAGACCGTCTGGGACAGCTCTTGGCTCGCGACGCGGACGCGGTTGCGCAGGTCCTGGACCCGGCGCGGCACGTGCAGGGTCCACATGTGGTCGCGGAAGTGCCGCTTGATCTCCCCGGTGACGGTCGGCACGGCGTAGCTCTCGAAGGCGTGGCCGCGGTCGGGGTCGTAGCGGTCGACGGCCTTGACCAGGCCGAGGGCGGCGACCTGGCGCAGGTCCTCGTAGCTCTCGCCGCGACTGCGGAAGCGGCCGGCGAGCCGCTCGGCCATGGGCAGCCAGGCCTCCACGATCCGGTCGCGCAGGGCGTCGCGCTCGGGGCCGTCGGGAAGCGAGGCGAGTCGCCGGAACGCGTCGGCGGTGTCGGGGGCGTCGTCGTGCGGGTGCTTCGCGCTGACTGTGGTCCGCATGTGCGTCGCAGCTCCCTCGGAGTGCGGGGCCCTGCCGTGGGGCTCCCGGGGCGCGGTCGGCACGGCCGGAGTGCGGGCGGCCGGGGGCGCGGTGCTCCGCGGAATCGTGTGCCGGGCGCCGGGAGAAACGGCACGGCCCGGGGTTCGGGCGGTCACCGTGGAAGCGCGTCCGGTCCGGACAGATCCGGCCGGGGCGGTACCCGCTCCCACGGACGTGCCTTCTGTCCGAAGCACTGTCTTTCCGCCTGCCCCGGGCCGGGCCCCGCAAACACCACCGCCGCGGGATCCCGTGCCGGGCTCGGGGAGTCAGGGCGAGGACGCGGGAGCGCCCGCCGGGCCGGGGGACGGGCCGCGGGCGGGGGCGCCGGACGGCCCGCGGGGAGGGCCCGGGGCGGCCGGGCGCGCGTCGGCCGGGTCGAGGGCGCCGGCTGCCGGGTCGGCCCCCGGCAGCAGCAGGTCCTCGTACCGCCCCAGCGCCAGCACCACGCCGAGCATGAGGACCGGGATGAGCACAGCGAGCACCGCCATGGTCCTGTCCGTCCTTCCCGGGAAGAAGGGATGGGCGTGGGGGGTATGGAAGCGGGTTCCCGGCGAGCGCGGCGCAAACCCGGCGAACCGGCCGGGGCGATTCCGTGTCGCTCTCCGGTGTTCGGGTACGCGGTGCCCACCCCCGAAGGATCTGGAGGGAGACATGCAGCGAGGCAGCGACCGGCTGAGCGTCCACCGCGACGACGAGATGAAGCACGAACTGCAGGGTCTGCTCAAGTCCGGGCACCCCACCCGCACCGAGGAGTGGCACGACCCGGAGCCGACCGCCGACGACGACCCCGAGGTCGCGTACGGTCCGGTCACCCCGGGTCGCGGGCCGTCGTCCCTGGAGACGCTCCGGCTGGAGCTGGCCCGGCACCTGACCCGCGGCGCCTTCCCCGCCGGGCCGCGGGAGCTGGCCCGCGCCCTGCGCCGCGACCACGCCCCCGACTCCGTCGTGGAACGCGTCGAGGGGCTGCCGCACAAGTCGAGCTACGCCACGCTCCAGGAACTGGCCGAGGCGCTGACCCAGGCGGGCGGCCGGGGCGGCGGCTAGCCGCGCGACCAGGAGGCTGTGAGGAGGGCCCCGGCCATGGCCGAGTACGTGAAGGACGTGATGACCCCGGGTGTGGTCGCCGTCCGCCCGGACGCCTCACTGGTCGAGGCGGCGCAGCTGATGCGCTCGCAGAACATCGGTGACGTGGTGGTGGCCGACGGGGAGCGCGTCGTCGGGGTGCTCACCGACCGTGACATCACGGTGCGGGCCGTGGCCGAGGGGATCGACCCGCTCACGGTGGGCGCGCGGTCCGTGTGCACGCCGGACCCGCTGGTGGTCGGCCCGCACGACCGGGTGTCGGACGCGGTCGCGCTGATGCGCGAGCACGCCGTCCGGCGGCTGCCGGTCGTGGAGAACGGGCTGCCGGTGGGGATGCTCAGCCTCGGCGACGTGGCCGAGTCCGAGGACCCCTCCTCGACGCTGGCGGACATCAGCCGGGCGGAGCCCGACACGCCCGGCGCCGGCACGTGAGACGCGCCGGGCGAACACGAACGGAACCGGAAGGAAGGACGTGACACGAGTATGCGTATCGCATTCCTGACCGCACCCGAGGGTGTCGAGCAGGTCGAGCTGACCGAGCCGTGGCAGGCCGCGAAGGACGCCGGTCACGAGCCCGTGCTCGTCTCCACGAAGCCGGGCGAGATCCAGGCGTTCGACCACCTCGACAAGGCGGACACCTTCCCGGTGGACGAGGTGGTGGGCGACACCTCCGCGGACGCGTTCGGCGGGCTGGTCCTGCCCGGCGGGGTGGCCAACCCGGACTTCCTGCGGATGGACGACAAGGCCGTGGGGTTCGTGAAGGACTTCTTCACCCAGGGCCGCCCGGTCGCCGCGATCTGTCACGCGCCCTGGACGCTGGTCGAGGCCGACGTGGTGCGGGACCGGGTGCTGACCTCGTGGCCGAGTCTTCGGACGGACATCCGCAACGCCGGCGGCACCTGGGTCGACGAGCAGGTGAAGGTCTGCGACCACGGGAACAACAAGCTGATCACCAGCCGCAAGCCGGACGATCTGAAGGCGTTCTGCGAGACGTACCTGGCGGAGTTCGGCAAGGCCGGCGGCTGAGCCGGGTCTGAGCGGCCACCGGCACGGCGGGCGCGCCGGACGGACGGGCCGTCGTACGGACCGGCACGCCGGCCGGACGGGCAGGTCGGACGGACGGGCGCGCCGGACGGACGGGCACCCCACGGGACCACGGGTCCGGTGGGGTGCCTTCTCACGTACCAGGGGTGCCGGGCGTCGCCGTCTGGCCGGAGCCGCGTTCGCGGGCGCCCTCCCGGGTGCGTCCGGCGGCGACGGGGCGGCGCGGGTTGCGGCGCAGCCACTCGCCCTCCAGCTGGGCCATGCGTTCGTTGTGGGCGCGCAGCGCGTCGTTGGAGCCGTAGAGCAGCGTGTCGTGGCGGGTGCGGTGGATGGTCTCCAGCTCCTTCATGAGCTGCTGGTCGTCCAGTCGCTCCGGGTCCACTCCGGTCATGGTGCCGTCCCACGTGTCGTGTTCGTTCATGCGGTCCGGGTACCCGCCCCGGAGGAACACCACCCCCGAGCGGCATCCGGGAGGGAAACCATGGATCTCGCCTTTCTGCACCCACTCTACGAACACCCCGGCCCCTGGGCCTCCGTGTACGTCGACCTCTCCCGCCATGCGGAGGACACCGTCCACGCCCGTGAGCTGACGGCCGGCGCGGTGGCCCGGGAGCTGGCGGAGCAGGGCGCCGACGAGGCGACCTGCCGGGCCGTGCAGGAGGCGGTGGACGACCTGCGGCACTCCTCCGACCCGCACGGGCGCGCCCTGTTCGCCCGCGCCGGGCAGGTGGTCCTGGACCCGCCGCTCGCCCGGCCCCCGCAGGGCGGCACCGCCGCGCACTGGGCGCCGCTGCCGCATGTGGCACCGCTGCTGGAGCTGGCCGGCGAGGACCCGGTGTGCGTGGTGGCGTACGTCGACCGCAAGGGCGCCGACTTCGAGCTGCGCAGCGCACTGGGCAGCCAGGACGCGGGCTCGGTGACCGGCCGGCAGTGGCCGGTGCACCGCACCAGCACCGTGGACTGGTCGGAGCGCCACTTCCAGCTGCGGGTGGAGAACACCTGGGAGCACAACGCGGCGGAGATCGCCGACGCGCTCGCCGTGTGCCAGGAGGAGACCCGGGCCGACCTGCTGATCCTGGTGGGCGACGACCGGGAGCGGCGCTCGGTGCACGAGCGGCTGCCCAAGCGGCTCCAGGACCGGGTCGTGGAGGCCTCCCGGGGCTCCGGCAGCCGGCTGCTGGACGACGAGGTGGAGCGGCTGCGCGACGAGCACGTGCGGACGCGCGCCCAGGAGGACCTGGACAGGTTCCTGGCCGCCCGCACACCGGACGGCGAGGGCCGGGCCGCCGCCGTGGAGGGCGTGCCGGCGCTGGTGGAGGCGGCCCGCGAGCACCGCATCGACGAGCTGCTGGTGATCCCGGACGGGCCCGACACGCACCGCGAGGTGTGGATCGGCGAGGACCCGGACCAGCTGGCGATGCGCCGTACGGAGCTGAAGACGCTCGGCGAGCAGCACTCCTGGTCGGCCCGCGCGGACGACGCGCTGCTGCGCTCGGCGGTCATGACCGGCGCCCCGGCGATCTCGGTGGTCCCGGCGCTGCCGGAGGGCGGCGAGGACACGCCGATCGGCGGCCTGGGCGCGCTGCTGCGCTGGAAGTGACGGGACGACGTGGCCGGGGACCGGGCCCGGCCCCGGGCGCGTTGAAGGGCGCCCGGGGCCGCCGTGGGCGGGCGGCGGGTCAGCGTACGCGCTCGACCCGCCGCTCGTCCCACACCGGCCCGGCCGTCTCACGGACCCGGCCGTCGCTGCCGAAGACCAGGTAGCGGTCGAAGGCGCGGGCGAACCAGCGGTCGTGGGTGACCGCGAGGACCGTGCCCTCGAAGGATTCCAGGCCTTCCTGGAGGGCTTCGGCGGACTCCAGGTCGAGGTTGTCGGTCGGCTCGTCCAGGAGCAGGGCGGTGACGCCCTGGAGTTCCAGCAGCAGGATCTGGAAGCGGGCCTGCTGGCCGCCGGAGAGCCGGCCGAAGGTCTGCTCGGCCTGCCGGGTCAGTTCGTAGCGGCGCAGCCGGGACATGGCGGCGCCGCGGTCCTGGGCGTGCTCCCGCCACAGGATGTCCAGCAGGGTGCGGTTCTCGAGTCCGGGGTGCGCGTGGGTCTGCGCGAAGTGGCCGGGCACGACGCGTGCGCCGAGCTTGAAGCGGCCCGTGTGCGCCACGTCGTCGCCGGCGAGCAGGCGCAGGAAGTGGGACTTGCCGGAGCCGTTGGAGCCGAGCACGGCGACCCGTTCGCCGTAGAAGACCTCCAGGTCGAAGGGTTTCATCAGGCCGGTCAGCTCCAGTTGCTCGCAGGTGACGGCGCGGACGCCGGTCCGGCCGCCCTTGAGCCGCATCCGGATGTCCTGCTCGCGGGGCGGCTCCGGGGGCGGCCCGGCCTCCTCGAACTTGCGCAGCCGGGTCTGGGCGGCGCGGTAGCGGGAGGCCATCTCGTCGCTGTTGGCGGCGGCCTGACGGAGGTTCAGCACGAGCTTCTTCAGCTGGGCGTGCTTCTCGTCCCAGCGGCGGCGCAACTCCTCGAAGCGGGCGAAGCGTTCGCGGCGGGCCTCGTGGTAGGTGCCGAAGCCGCCGCCGTGGACCCAGGCGTCGGCGCCGGCCGGGCCCGGTTCCAGGGACACGATGCGTGCGGCGGCGCGGGCGAGGAGTTCACGGTCGTGGGAGACGAACAGCACGGTCTTGCGGGTCTCGGCGAGGCGCTCCTCCAGCCACCGCTTGCCGGGCACGTCCAGGTAGTTGTCGGGCTCGTCCAGCAGCAGCACCTCGTCGGGGCCGCGCAGCAGCGCCTCCAGCACCAGCCGTTTCTGCTCACCTCCGGAGAGCGTGCGCACCTGACGCCACTGCGCGCGTTCGTACGGGACGCCCAGCGCGGCGGTGGTGCACATGTCCCACAGCGTCTCCGCCTCGTAGCCGCGGGCCTCGGCCCAGTCCGCCAGTGCCTGGGCGTAGGCCAGCTGGGCGGCCTCGTCGTCGACGGTGACGAGGGCGTGCTCGGCGGCGTCCACGGCGCGCGCGGCCTCGCGGACCCGCGGCGGCGCCGCGGAGACGAGCAGGTCCCGTACGGTCGTGTCGTCGCGCACGGAGCCGATGAACTGGCGCATCACCCCGAGGCCGCCGCTCACCGAGACGCTGCCGCCGTGGGGGGCGAGTTCGCCGGCGAGCAGCCGCAGCAGCGTGGTCTTGCCGGCGCCGTTGGGTCCGACCAGGGCGACGACGGCCCCCTCGCCCACCCGGAAGGAGACGTCGCCCAGCAGCGTCCTCCCGTCGGGCAGGTGGTACTCCAGGTGCGCTGCTTCGAGGTGGCCCATGGGAGGCGATTGTCTGGGCGTGCCACCGGCGCGGCAAACGGTTTTCCCCGCGGTCGCCGACCGGTCGCTCCGGAAGTACAGGAACCCTGCACGGCGGCCCTCGGGGTGGCGCCCCCGCTCGAAACGGCGTTCACCGGGTAGGCGGGGAGCATGAGCCCCGACGTAGACCTCACCGCGCCGACGCCCGGTCCGCATCCCGTGCGGAACCGGTTTCTCCGGTTCGACCAGCGACTGTTCGAGGCGGTCGCCGCACGGCACTGGCCCGGCGGCGACCGGGTGCTGCCCCGTCTCAGCAACAGCGCCAACCACGGCGTGCTGTGGTTCGCGGTGGCCGCGGCGCTGGCCGCGACCCGCACGCCGCGGGCGCGCCGCGCCGCGGTGCGCGGCATCGCCTCGCTGGGCCTGGCCTCCCTGACCATCAACACCCTGGGCAAGCGCAGCGTCCGCCGCCCCCGGCCGGTGCTGGACCCGGTGCCGCTGGTCCGGCAGCTGAAGCGGCAGCCGGGGACGACGTCGTTCCCGTCCGGGCACGCCGCGTCGGCCGCCGCGTTCGCGACCGGCGTGGCCCTGGAGTCGCCGGCCTGGGGCGCGGCGGTGGCTCCGGTGGCCGGCTCGGTCGCCTGGTCCCGTGTCTACACCGGCGTGCACTTCCCGAGCGACGTGCTGGCCGGTGCGGCGCTCGGTGTGGGTGCGGCGTTCGCCGTGCGCGGGATGGTGCCGACCCGCGCCCAGCTCGTGCCGCCGGCCCGGCCGCGCGCCCGGGTGCCGGCGCTGGTGGAGGGCGAGGGGCTGGTGATGGTGGCCAACATCGCCTCGGGCACCTCGGACCGGGTCCGCGCGCTGTGCGACGCGCTGCCGCGGGCCGAGATCGTCGAGTGCGAGCCGGGCGAGGTGCGCCAGGAGCTGGAGAAGGCGGCGGGCCGGGCCCGGGTGCTCGGCGTGTGCGGCGGCGACGGCACCGTGAACGCCGCCGCCGAGACCGCCCTGCGGTACGGCCTGCCGCTGGCGGTGCTGCCCGGCGGCACGCTGAACCACTTCGCCTACGACCTCGGCGTGGAGGACGTGCGGGACCTGAGCCGGGCCCTGGAGCAGGGCGAGGGCGTGCGGGTGGACGTGGGCCGGTTCGTCTCCGGGCGGCAGCGCGGGATCTTCCTGAACACCTTCAGTCTCGGGGTGTACCCGGAGCTGGTGCGCGAGCGGGAGCGCTGGGCGCCCCGGATCGGCGGCTGGCCGGCCGGGGTGCTCGCGGCGGTGCGGGTGCTGCGCGCCGACCGGCATCCGCTGGAGGCCGAGGTGCGGGGCCGCCGGCGCCCGCTGTGGATGCTGTTCGCGGGCAACGGCACGTACCACCGCATGGGGCTGGCGCCCGGACGCCGGCTCGACCTGGCGGACGGGCAGCTCGACGTGCGGGTGGTGCACGGCGGCCGGCGCCCGGCGCTGCGGCTGCTGTCGGCGGCCCTCGCCGGTCCGCTGACCCGCTCTCCCGCTCACGCGGCGGTGCAGGTGGCCCGGCTGCGCCTGTCCGGTGTCGCGCCGGGCACGCTCATGGCGTACGACGGCGAGGTCACCGAGACCGAGGGCGACCTGACCCTGGAGAAGCTGCCGGAGGCGCTCGCGGTGTACCGGCCGCTGCCGGGCGGCGGGCCGCTCTCCCGGCCGCCGCTGACCTGACCGGCACCTCCGTCCACATCCTGGAACGCTGGTCTCAACATCCGACACACGCGCGTACGGTGATCACGTCACCGCGCGGGTCCCTCCCGGGCGCCGCACGGTGACGTTTCCGCGTTCCGGAGAGGGGACCAGCCATGCCGAAGCCCGAGGACACCGCCGTCTACACGCACGGGCACCACGAGTCCGTGCTCCGCTCGCACACCTGGCGCACCGCCGCCAACTCCGCCGGCTACCTGCTCGGCTCCCTGCGCCCGCACATGCGGATCCTGGACGTCGGCTGCGGCCCGGGCACCATCACCGCGGACCTGGCCGAGCTGGTGCCGGACGGTCATGTCACGGGCGTCGACCGCGCGCCGGAGATCCTTCAGCGGGCCCGGGCCACCGCCGCCGGGCGGGGCCTGGCCAACGTCGACTTCGCGGTCGCCGACGTGCACGCCCTGGACTACCCGGACGACACCTTCTGCGTGGTCCACGCCCACCAGGTGCTCCAGCACGTGGGGGACCCGGTGCGGGCGCTGCGCGAGCTGCGGCGGGTGACCCGCCCCGGCGGTCTCGTCGCCGTGCGCGACGCGGACTACGCGGCCATGACCTGGTACCCCGCCTCCCCGGGGCTGGACGCCTGGCTGGACCTGTACCGGCGGGTCGCCCGCGCCAACGGCGGCGAACCGGACGCCGGCCGGCGGCTGAGGTCCTGGGCGCTGCGGGCGGGCCTGACGGACATCACGGCGACCTCCGGCACCTGGACCTTCGCCACACCGGAGGAACGGCGGTGGTGGAGCGGGCTGTGGGCGGACCGCACCCTGGCGTCCGCCTACGCCGGGCGGGCCACCGGCGGCGGCCATGCGACGGCGGAGGACCTGCGGGCCGTCGCGGCGGCCTGGCGGGAATGGGGCGAGCGGGAGGACGGCTGGTTCACCGTGCTGCACGGAGAAATTCTCTGCCGGAAAGAAGCCTGATCGCCGATTCCTGGGACATCAGTACGGCAGGAGGTTCACACTATGGTTCCACTTCTGCTCGTATTGCTTCTGGCAGTGATTCTCTTCGGTGCCGGATTCGCCGTGAAGGTGCTCTGGTGGATCGCCCTGGCGGTCCTGGTGCTGTGGCTCCTCGGCTTCCTGGCGCGCGGCACGACCGCGAGCGGCGGCCGGGGGCGCTGGTACCGGTGGTGAGGTGCTGCCCCGGGAGGCTCACTCCCGGGGCAGCAGCGGTCCGAGCGGCCCGAGGTCCAGGTTCAGGTCCTCGGGCCGCAGTCCGTAGCGCTCGCGCAGCTCGGTCATGCGGTCCTCGAGCAGCATCAGGGTGAGCCCGACGCGCTCCTCCTGGTCCTCGGTCAGGTCGCCCTCGTCGAAGCGGCGCAGCGCCTGGCGCTCCATGAGCTGGCGCAGCAGCTCGACGACGGTCAGCACGAGCTTGATCAGGTCCCGCTCCACGGTGTCGGGCTCGAGGTCGATGCGCCGACGGCGGTCGGCGGCGGCGTCCGGCCGGTGGTCGGACCCGGGTTCGGGTGCGGGGCGGGGTTCGGGTTCGGGTGCGGTCACGTCAGTCATCCCAGGGCGAGGGCACGTTGCGGTTGACCGAGCTGATCAGCGCGTTGAGGTCGATGCGGACCAGGTCGACGTCCGCGATGCGCAGCGTGATGTCCCCCGTGATGACCACACCGCCGGCCAGCAGCCGGTCGAGCAGGTCCACCAGGGCGATCTCCCGGCGTTCGACGACCGTCACGGCCCCTCCCCCTCGGCCACGTCCTCGGTTTCCTTTCCGGCCCCTTCCTCACCGGCGAACGAATAGGCCGCCCAGGGCCCGGTGAGTTCCACTCGAATTCCCGGCGCGTCGTCCTTCGTCCGGTCCACCATTTCCACGAATTCCTCGGAGGCGTTCCGCGGAACCAAATAGGCGGCATTGAGAACGTTCCGTCCGGCGGCGCCGGAGAGCGCGGGATTCTGCGGCGCGTGCAGCCGGGCGCCGTCCGCCCGCACGGACAGCGTCTCGTGCAGCCGGGACGCGAACTCCTCGGCCCGGGTCCACAGGTCCTCGTGCGCCCGGGTCTGCATGCGCCGCTGCCGCAGATAGTCCCGGCCCGACGTGGGCTTCTCCGCCGGCCGCTCCGCGGAGCCCTCCGCCGCGTCCTGCCCGGCGTCCGTCTCGACGAACACCTTGACGCCCCACTCCACGCGGCCGTCCAGCCGCTCCAGGGTGCGCCGGAAGTCGTCCTCGCGCTGCTCCATCATCACGCGGACGCCGCTGTCGTCCCGGAAGACGGTGGCCAGCCGCAGCGGGAGCGGCGTGGTGACGACGGTGAGCGCGTCGACGACCTGCTGGTGGGCGCGGGCGGTCGCGGCCAGCCAGTCGAGATCCTCCAGGTGCGCCCTGAGCGCCTCCTCGCCGAAGTCCGGCTCGGGGACGTGGCTGACGACGGCGACCAGCCCGTGGTGGTGCAGCAGCCGGGGCGGGTCGCCCGCGACTCCCGTCAGCTGCGACTGGAGGGCCGCGCCGAAGGGGCGGCAGACGGCGTACACGTACCGCAGTCCTGTCATGGGGCCTCTTCCCTCGGCACTTCTCCGGGTGTTTCCCTCGGTACTCCCCTGGGTGCCTCTCGCTGCACTTCCCTCGGCGCGCGGCCCGTCTCCAGTTCGGCCAGGCGCTCACGCAGCTCGGCGTTCTCCCGGGCCAGCTCCTTGTGCCTGGCGTTCGAGGAGAGCGCCGGGTCGCTCTCCCACCAGTCGATGCCCATCTCCTTGGCCTTGTCGACGGAGGCGACGACGAGCCGCAGCTTGATGGTGAGCAGCTCGATGTCGAGCAGGTTGATCTTGATGTCGCCCGCGATGACGACACCCTTGTCGAGCACCCGCTCCAGGATGTCGGCGAGGTTGGCGCTCTGCCCCTGTCCGTAGGGCTCGGGCAGCCGGCGGGGCGTCGTCATCGGCGACTCCCGGACTCGGCGTACTCGTCCTCGTCACGGTGGACGTCGACGGCCCGCTCCTCGTCGTACTCCCCTTCGTACTCCGCGCCGGGACCTTCGTCGTCCTCGTACTCGGGTTCGTCCTCGTACCCGGGTTCGCCCTCGTCCTCGTACTCCTCGTCGGCCTCGTCCTCGTACTCGTCCCCGGGCTCCTCCTCGTACTCCTCCCCCGGCTCCTCGCGGGCCTCTCCCTGCTCCCGCTGCGCCTCCTGCTCCTCCTGCTCCTGGCGTTCCTCCTCCGCGACCGCGTCCTCGTGGCTGCGGACGACCTCGCCGTCGCGGATCTCCCCGCGCCAGCCGTCCTCCGCCTCGCCCTTGAACGTGATGAAGCGGACGTAGTTCTTGAGGTCGAGCCGGGCCCGGCGGCCCTGGGCGCGCCAGATGTTGCCGGTCTTCTCGAAGAGGCCCGAGGGGTAGTACTCGATGACCAGCAGGACGCGAGTGAGGCTGTCGGCGAGCCGGTGGAAGCTGACGACGCCCTTGGTCGTGCCCTTGGCGCCCTCCGAGGTCCAGGAGATCCGGTCGTCGGGCACCTGCTCGGTGGTCGTCGCCTTCCAGCTGCGGTTGGACCACCAGACCTTCATCTGCCAGTCGGACGAGGTGTCGTCGGCACGGTTCGCGCTCTTGACGCCCTTGGCGAAGGTGCTGAAGTCCTGGTACTGGGTCCACTGGTCGTACGCGGTGCGCAGCGGCACACCCACGTCGACGTACTCGATGATCACGGTCGGCTTCTGGCCGGAGCCGCCCTTGCGCTTGCCCTTGCCGCCGCCGAGGTTCTTGAACGCGCCGACGACGTTCTCCTTGGCCCGGCCGGCACCGACCTCCAGCGCCGTGCGCAGCGGCCCCTTGCCCTCGGCGAGCTTGCGGCCGCCGTCCCGGGCGAGTTCGGCGAAGCCGGGGCTGTTGCCCTCGGCGATGTCGTTCAGTCTGACGGTCGCCTCGCCGAGCTTGCGGCCCGCGCCGGTCAGCAGGCGCTGGGCCTGCGCCGCGAGGTAGTCCTGCACCTCCGCCTTCAGCCGCTCGGCCGCCTCGCTGCGGGCCACGTCGCCGAGCGGGTTCTTCTTCGCGGCGCCGCCCGCCGCGGAGGCCGCGGAACCGACGGTCCCGGTCATCGCTCACCACCGCCCTTCGGCAGTCCGGAGCGGGCTCCCCGGGCCTCGCTCGCCTTCTTGCCGGCCGCCTTCTTCGCCGGCTGCGACGTCTTCGCCGCCGCCTTCCCGGCCGGGGCCTTCTTGGCAGGCGCCTTCTTCGCGGGGGCCTTCTTCGCGGGGGCCTTCTTCGCGGGGGCCTTCTTGGCAGGCGCCTTCTTCGCGGGCGCCTTCTTCACCGCCGCCCCGGGCGCCCCGTCCTCGTCCCGCTCGTCGTACGCGTCGTGGCTCTCCCGTTCGCCGCGGCCGTCCTCGCGGTCGTCACGGTCGTCCTCGTCGTCCCGGTCCGCGGCGCGTCCGCCGGCCTCCCCGCCCTCGGCGTCGCCGGTGTCCCCGGAGCCGGCGCCCGGTGCCCGGGACACCACGCCGGAGAGCTGGTCGCGGACCTGGGCGGTGCGCCCGTGCAGCCGGTCGGCGAGCGCGTCGATCTGCCGCTCGACCATGGCGCCCGAGGCCGCCTTGCCGACGCCCTGAAGGTCCGTGCGCAGCTGGTCGCCGACCTCCTTGAGCTGCGGATTGTTCTGCAACTGGGTGTTGACCAGCTCCGCTATGCCCCGCGGGGTCAGGTTGAGCTTCTTGCCGGCCACCATCGAGCCGACGGCCACCGCGAACTTGAGTTTCTTCGTGCGCCCCAGCAGATATCCGGCCCCTACCGCGAGGCCCAGTCCCACTCGATTCATCGTGCCGTCCCGTCACCCCATGCCGCGCTGTCGCGCGAAGCGATCTCCAGCCGGTCCAGGAGTTCGTCCTCCTGCCGGTCGAATTCCTCCTCCGTGATCTCCCCGGCCTCCAACCGCTCCTCCAGGCGGGCGAGTTCGGCCCGGATCGTGGCCGGGTCGTAGTAGATCCGCTCGGCCTCCTGGAGCACCTGCCTGATGGCCCAGGCGCTGCCGCGCACCGGTGCGAACGGCAGCAGCAGCACCTCGGAGAGCAGTCCCACGGATCTCACCCCGCCCCGGCGTCCACACCGCCGGCCGCGGTGGCCGCGGGCTCGGCGGGGCCGGGCTCGACGAAGCTGTACGGCGGCAGCGGACCGTTGACCCGTACCTCCAGGTGCGGCATGTCCCGGCGGGCCCGTTCGACGGCGGCCAGGAACCGCTCGGCCGACCCGCGGTCCACCAGGAACGACACGTTGGCCAGCCAGCCCGTGGACTCCGGACCGACGCTCACCGCGTCGGCCTCGCCCTCCAGCGCGCCCCGGAGCGCCTCGGCGTCCTCGGCCTCCTTGTCCTTGACCGCGCCGGCCACCATCTCGCCGAGCCGGATCTTGTCCTCGTAGCTCCCGCCGCCCGCCTGCCGGTTGGCCTCGGCGAGGGCGCGGATCTCCGGCGTCTCGGCCATCACGTGGTGGAGGACGGCCTCCTCGACGTGGTTGGCCTTGACGTTGTACTCGACCCGGCCGTCCAGCGCCCGCAGCCGCTCCCGGTAGTGCTCGGCGCGCTCGGCGAGCACACCGGTGACCGCCTGGTCGTCGGGGGCGACGCTGCCGAACCGCATCGGCAGCACGCAGGCGGCGGCGCCCGCCTCCCCGATCACGTTCTGGTGGGCGAGCAGATCCCTGCGCTTGGGGCGCAGGCCCTCGGGGGCGTCGCTGACGATGGCCGCCAGCTCGCCCTCCTTCAGGACCCGGACCCGGCACGGCGGGTCGCCGACGCCGTCCATGCCCTCGGGGAGCGCGGGGTGGGTGCTCGCCGTGATGCCGTAGACGTACGTGCTCACTCCTGCTCCTCCTTCCGGCGCGCGGTCGTGGTCCTGCGGGCCCGCGGACGCGGCTCGCGCTCACGCTCGGAGCCTTCGTCCCGGGCCTGCTGGAAGGCGTCGGAGATGGTCTGGGCGGCGCCGGACAGCGCCCCCTTGGACTTGCCGCGGGCGCCGGACTCGGTCATCTCCCCGACCAGGTCGGGCAGGCCCGGGTCCTTGCGCGGCCCGGCCTCCAGGTCGAGCCGGTTGCACGCCTCGGCGAAGCGCAGATAGGTGTCGACACTGGCGACGACGACACGCACGTCGATCTTCAGGATCTCGATCCCGACCAGGGACACGCGCACGAATGCGTCGATGACGAGCCCCCTGTCCAGAACAAGCTCAAGCACGTCGTAGAGGCCGCTGCTGCCGCCTCCGCCGCCGGTCTGTTGTGCCGGTACGACAGTCATCCCGGCTGTTCCTCCCTGTTGGTGGGTTGTCCGTGGGTTCGTTCGCGGGTTCGTTCGTGGCTGTTCTCGGGTTGCTCTCGGGTTGTTCGTGGGCTGTTCGTGGCTTCGGTGTGCGGTGGAGGTCCGTACGGGCGGCCTAGCGGCCGCCGGGCCCGCGTGCGTCGGACCGGCCGCGCTCGTAGCGACGGACGCGGCGGTAGCCGGTGAGCTGCCCCTGGGCGTCGAGTTCCACCTGGTAGCTCGCCAGCAGGCTCATGGTGTCGGGCACGCGTTCCAGCTCGAGCACCTCGACCTCCAGCGCCCAGCCCTCCTCCGTCTGCTCGAAGGACGACACGGACTCGGCCTCCATGCCGGTCAGCTCCGCGAGCTGGCTGCGCGCCTGGCGCAGCACCTCGACGGGGCTCGGCCGGCGGTCTGCCGTGGCGTCGTCGGCGGACGTGTCGGGCGCGTCGGATGTGTCGGTGAAGTTGTCCGTGGAGTTGTCCGTGGAGTTGTCCGTGCTGCTACGGGACTTCTGTGACTCCCGGGGCTTCTGCGAGTTCTGTGAAGCCCGGGAACCTGACGTGTCTTTCGTGTTCGACATGGCCACCTCCCCGTCCGTGTGGCCGCAAAGGTGTTGGCCAAACCTCAACGGACGTATGCATCCAGTCGCCGCCGGGCCGGGCCGAGGGAGCGTCCGCGGCTCATGACCCCGGCCCAGGGGTTGGTGCGGGCCTGCTCGACGGCGTCGGCGATGGTCCAGCGCCGGGCGTGCAGCGCGGGGTCGTCCAGCTGGTCCCAGGCGATGGGGGTGGCGACGGGGGCGCCGGGTTCGGCGCGGACGCTGAAGGGCGCGACGGCGGTCTGCGCGTAGGCGTTGCGCTGCACGTCGAGGTAGAGCCGGTCGCCGCGGTCCTTCTTGCGCACGGCGGTGGTCAGGGTCCGCGGATGGGCGGCGGCCAGGACGTCGGCGACCTCCCGCGCGAAGCCGCGCACCTCGTCGAAGTCGTGGTGCCCGTCGACCGGCACGACCACGTGCAGCCCGCGGGAGCCGGTGGTCATCAGCGCCGAGGGCAGGCGCAGCGTCTCGAGCAGTTCGCCCAGCAGGACGGCCGCCTCCCGGACCGCCGCGAAGCCGCTCACGGCGGCGCCGTCGCCTCGTCCGGGCCGCGGAGCGGGGTCGAGGTCGAAGACCATCCGGTCGGGGCGGTCGATCCGGCCGGTCCGGGAGAGCCAGCGGTGCAGGGTGAGGGCGGCCTGGTCGGCGAGGTAGACGAGGGTGGCGCTGTCGTCGCACACCGTGTGGCGGACGGTGCCGCCCTCCTTGGGCACCTCCACGCGGGTGATCCACTCCGGATAGGTGTCCGGCGTGTTCTTCTGCATGAACCGCGGGCCGTCGATGCCGTCGGGGTGCCGCTCCAGCATCAGCGGGCGGCCCCGCAGGTGCGGCAGCATGAAGGGGGCGACCGCCCGGTGGTAGGCGACCAGGTCGTCCTTGGTGTACTGCTCGGCGTCGCCGTCCCCGCCCGGGAAGAGCACCTTCTCCGGGCGGTGCACCTCGACCGTGCGCCGCCCCGCCCGCACGGTCCGAACGGCGTCCCGGCTCACGGCACGACCGCCTCCTCCACCAGCAGCCGGCCGGCCGCCGCGATCGACTCGGCGTCGATGCCCGCGGCGTGCAGCTGCTCGTCGGGCGCCGCCGAGCCCGGCATCGTACGGACGGCGAGCCGCACCAGCCGGGGCACCGGTCGGCCGTCGGTGAACGCGTCGAGCACGGCGTCGCCGATGCCGCCCTCCGGGCGGTGGTCCTCGACCGTCACCAGGCAGCCGGTGTCCTCGGCGGCCTGCCGCAGGGTCGCCGCGTCGACGGGCTTGACCGAGTACAGGTCGATCACCCGGGCCCGGATGCCCTCCCGCTCCAGGGCGTCGGCGGCGGCGAGCGCCTCGGGCACCGTGACGCCGGCCGCGACGATCGTCATGCGGTCGTCGCCGGAGGAGCGCAGCACCTTGCTGCCGCCGACGGGGAACTCCTCGTCGGGCCCGTAGAGGACCTCGCTCTCGCCGCGCGAGGTGCGCAGGTAGCGGATGCCCTCCAGAGCCGCCGTCTCGGCGACCAGCTTCGCGGTCTGGTTGGCGTCGCACGGGTACAGCACGGTCGAGTCGTGCACCGCGCGCATCATGGCCAGGTCCTCCAGGCCCATCTGGCTGGGCCCGTCCTGCCCGATGGCGACGCCCGCGTGGGAGCCGACCAGGTTGATGCCGGAGCCGCTGATGGACGCCATGCGCACGAAGTCGTACGCGCGGGTGAGGAAGGCGGCGAACGAGGTCGCGTACGGCACCCAGCCGCGGGCCGCCATGCCGACCGCGGCGGCGACCATCTGCTGCTCGGCGATGTAGCACTCGAAGTAGCGCTCGGGGTGCTCCTTGGCGAAGAACTCCGCGCGGGTGGAGTCGCCGACCTCGCCGTCCAGGGCGACGACGTCGCCGCGGGCGGTGCCGAGCGCGGCCAGTGCCTCCCCGAAGGCGTTGCGGGTGGCCACCTGCTCGCCCTTCTCCCAGCGGGGCAGGTCGATCTCGCCGGAGCCGACGGCGTGCAGCGCGCGGGCGGTGGGCGGTTCCTGAACGCGGACGCGCAGGTTCCGGGGGCCGCCGAGTTCGGCGATGGCGTCGTCGGCGTTCTTCAGGGGCTTGCCGTGCAGCCCCTCGCGGTCCTCGATGTCGGCGACGCCCTTGCCCTTGAGGGTGCGGGCGATGATCGCCGTGGGCTGGCCCTTGGTGGAGGCGGCCTCCCCGTAGGCGCGGTCGATCGCGTCGACTTCGTGGCCGTCGATCTCGACGGTGTGCCAGCCGAAGGCCTGGAAGCGGCGGGCGTAGGCGTCGAGGTCGTGCCCGTGCCGGGTCGCGCCGCGCTGGCCGAGCCGGTTGACGTCGATGATCGCGGTGAGGTTGTCGAGGTGCTCGTGCCCGGCGTGCTCGGCGGCCTCCCACACCGACCCCTCGGCCAGTTCGCTGTCGCCGCACAGCACCCACACCCGGTAGTCGGTGCGGTCCAGCCGCTTGCCGGCCAGCGCGATGCCGACGCCGACCGGCAGGCCCTGTCCCAGGGACCCGGTGGCCGTCTCCACCCACGGCAGCCGCTGCGGCGTCGGATGGCCCTCCAGACGGCTGCCCAGCCGGCGGAATGTGAGCAGTTCCTCGTCGTCGACGACGCCGGCGGCCTTGTAGGCGGCGTACAGCAGCGGTGAGGCGTGTCCCTTGGACAGCACGAAACGGTCGTTGCCGGGGTGGGCGGGGCGCTCGAAGTCGTAGTGCAGGTGGTTGGCCAGGAGTACGGCCATCAGGTCCGCGGCGGACATCGAGGACGTGGGGTGCCCCGAGCCCGCCTCGGCGGCCGAGCGCACGCTGTCGACGCGCAACTGCTGGCCCAGTTCGACGAGTTCCTCGGTGTTCATGAGTCTCCTTCCGCGGGGTCGTCACGCTTGACGGGGCCGGGCGCGGCTCCGGAGCCGGGGGGCGGCTGGTCGGCCGGGGGTTCGGGCCCCTCGTCCTCACCGGGCGGGCCGGCGGCACGGCTCCTGGCGGGCTCCCCGCCGGGTTGGTTCTTGGCGGGCTCACCACCCGGCTGGCTCTTGGCGGGCTCCCCGCCGGGCTGGTTCTTGGCGGGCTCCCCGCCGGGCTGGTTCTTGGCGGCTTCCCCACCGGGCTGGTTCTTGGCGGCTTCCCCACCGGGCTGGTTCTTGGCGGGCTCACCACCCGGCTGGTTCTTGGCGGGCTCACCACCCGGCTGGTTCTTGGCGGGCTCACCACCCGGCTGGTTCTTGGCGGCTTCCCCACCGGGTTGGCTCTGGGCGGGCTCACCGCCTGGCCGGCTCTCCGCGGGCTCACCGTCGGGGTGGCGTGCCACCCGTGCCACCTCCGGCGACGACGACTCCAGCGGCACCGACCACGACCGGACCAGCCCGAGCTGGACGGCCTGGCGCGGCAGCACCGCGTCGAGCAGCCAGTCCGCGGCGACCCTGACCCGGTTGCCGGGCATCGCCGCGAGGTGGTAGCCCCGGGTGACGGCGCCCGCCGCCGGGCCGGACAACGGCACGCCGAGCGGGTTGGCGGCGGCCTTGGCCCCGCCGAGGTCCACCACGAACCCCATGTCCTTGTGCCGGTAGGCCCGCCGCTCCCCGCCCAGCCCCAGCGAGGCGGCCACGTTCTGCGCGCACACCTTGCCGTGCCGCCAGGCGTGCTGCGCGGTCATCGGCGTGTACGAGCCGGGGTCGTTCAGATCGGGTACCGCGGCGATGTCGCCGCAGGCGAACAGCTCGGGGCGGCCCGGCACCTGGAGGTGCGGGTCCACCAGCAACCTGCCGCGCTCCATCGGCAGCCCCAGGGACTCCACCAGCGGGTCGGGCCGTACGCCCACGCACCACACCAGCGTGCGGGTGTCGACGGTCTCGCCGTCGGTCAGCAGCACGCCCTCGTGCGTCGCCTCCTTCACGGAGGTCCCCATCCGCACGTCCACGCCGCGCTGCCGCAGGACGCGCTCCGCGGTGCGGGAGAGCCGTTCGTCCATCTCGGGCAGCACCCGCGGCGCGACGTCCAGCAGCATCCAGCGCGGTCGCATACCCGCCCGCAGCGGGTGCTTGCGGACCTGCGCGTCGGTGAACATCTGACCGTGCGCCGCGACCTCCGTCCCGGTGTAGCCGGCGCCGACCACCACGAAGGTGCACCGGGCGGAGCACTCCTCCCGGTCCCGGGTGGCGGCGGCCAGCTCGACCTGCCGGGTCACGTGGTCGCGCAGATAGAGGGCCTCCGGCAGCCCGCGGAAGCCGTGCGCGTGCTCGGCGACGCCGGGGATCGGCAGCAGCTTGTTGACGCTGCCCGCAGCCAGCACCAGCCGGTCGAAGCCGAGGGAGCCCTCGCGGCCCTCGGGGTCGGTGTAGTGCACGGTGTGTCCGTCGAGGTCGATGCCGTCGGCCTCACCGAGGACCAGCTTGACGTGCGGCAGGGTCCCCGACAGGGACACGGTGACCCGGCGCGGTTCCAGGACTCCGGCGGCGACCTGGGGCAGCAGGGGCAGGTACAGGAAGTAGTCGGTCGGGTTGAGCAGGGTGATGTCGGCCTGGTGCCGGGTGAGCCGGGACAGGGTGCGGGCCGTCCGGTACCCGGCGAAGCCGGCACCGACGATCACGATGCGGGGTCGGCTCACGGTTCGCCTCCGGGCTGTCGCGTACCTCGTGAGCCTTCCGCGTCCCCGTGACCTGGGTGCCCAAACGTGGGCGAGCGGCGCACACGACCGGTTTCCGGCACCTGGCCCGGGTACCGGCCGCCCCGCGGCATGAGAAAGGGGGCGTGCGCACCCACGCCCCCTCCGCGCCCCTGCGACGGGTTTTTGTGCCGCGCGTCACGAGCGGTCGTGGCGCGTCTCGGGGTTCAGGTCCTCCGGTCGCGGGGTGAGCGGGGCGCCGGGCGGCGGTGTGCCTCCGCCGGTCCCGCCGCCGGGGGCGACGGGCGGCATCGGCGGATACGGGACCCGGCTGCCGGCCGGCGGGGCGGCCCCGTGCGCCGCGGTCGCCTCCGGGGGCCCGGAGGGGCGGGCGGCACCGCGCAGCACGTACGCCACCGCGCCCAGGATCACCGCGGTGATCAGGGCGGCGGCCCAGTCCGGCAGCCCGATGGCGAGGACCAGGCCCAGGGCGAGCGCCAATGCCGCGCCCGCGTAGAGGGCGGCGGCCCCGGACGCCGCGTACAGGGTGGCCCGGCGGCGCTGCTTGCGCGTCTGCTCGCGCAGTTCGTCCCGCACCGTCTCGCGTGCCACCTGCGCCAGTTCGTCGACGAGGTGCTTGTCCAGATGTTCCAAGTGATCCAAGCGGTTCATGTCTTGCGGGTACCCGCGTCCTCCCCGGCCATGAGCCGGCGCCCTCCCGTCCCCAACTAGGCTCTCCCGCATGGACATTCTCGGAGCCACGCTGCGCATCTACGTCGACGATCTGGACAAGGCCATCCCGTTCTACGAGGGCCTCGCCGGCGGCCGGGCCCTCCGCTTCGAACGCGGTGGTGTCGAAGTGGCCGCGATCGGCTGCTTCCTGCTGATGAGCGGGCCCGAGTCCCAGCTGGAAGTGCTGCGCAAGGTCGCCGCGACCATCGCCGTGTCGGACGTCGAGGAGGCCTGCCGGGTGCTCGGCGAGCTGGGCGCCGACATCATCGCGGGCCCGGTGCCGACGCCGGCCGGCCGCAACCTGATCGCCCGTCATCCCGACGGCGTGGTGTACGAGTACGTGGACCGCCGGGCCTGAGCCGTGGACGCGGCCGGCGCTCCTCCGGCGGTCAGGCCCCTCCCCGCAGACCGCCAGCGCCCCTCCGGCCGCCGGGACCACTCCGACCGTCAGGGCCCCCTCAGGCCGTCGGGCCCTCTCCGACCGTCAGGCCCCCTCCGCCCGCTCCTCGGGCCGCATCCGGAAGTCGAGGCGGGCCGGAAGCGGTTCGTCGGTGAGGCGGGCCCACAGCCGGCCGATGACCTCGTCGCCCTCCCGCAGGTCGGCGACCTCGATGCCGCCGTCGAGGAGGGCCCGCGCCCGCTCCGGCCGGCCCTCTTCGAGCAGCAGCGCCGCCTCGGCCAGCCGGAACCGGCCGCGGGCCCGGGTGGCGGGGTCGAGCCGTTCGAGGACGGCGCGGGCGGCGGCGGTGCGCCCCACCGTCAGGAGCGCCTCGACCGCCTCCCGGCCGAGCGCGGCGGCGGCCGCCGTCCACGCCTCGCCGCCGGGGCCGCCGGCCTCCGGGCGCCGCGCGCACAGGTCGTCGAAGGCCTCCGCGTACCGGTCGGCGGCCCGCTCGTGGTGGCCGCCCTCCCGGTCGGCGACGGCGAGGCAGCGCAGCAGCGGCCAGCGGTCGGCGGCCCGGCCGAGACCCCGCTCCCAGCTGCGCACGGCCTGCGCCAGATCACCGGCGTGCCACTGGGCGACGCCGAGGTGGTACTCGGTGAACGGGGTGGCGGGCGCGGTCTCCAGCATGTCCCGCCAGGGCCGGGCGACCAGCGTCTCGTGGGGCGGCAGGTGCCGGCCGGGTGCGGGCAGGGAACCGGCGCGCAGCAGGTGCAGCCAGGGTTCCTGGGCGTCGCCGAGGGTGTCCTCGCCGAAGGGCGTGCCGGGCAGCTTCAGGCCGGTGCGCAGCACTTCGAGGGCGCCCCACCCGGAGCCCGTGGCGAGGATCTCGCCGGGGTCGGTGTCGGCGCAGGGCAGCCAGGTGCGGTAGGCCGCGTCGACCTCGGCGCGCGGCAGGGCCTGCTCCAGCCGGGCCTCCACGCCGTCCAGCACCGCGTGCCACTCCCCTGCCGGGGGCGCGTCGAGCGGGCCGTACGCCTCCAGCCAGGACACCTCGCTCTCCGCCTCCAGCTCGACGTGTTCCAGCTGGGTGCGGGCCAGACCGGCCTGGATCTCGCAGTAGCCGGCGGTGCCGGGCTCGGTGAGCCACTCCTGCCAGCGGCGACCGCCCGGTCCCGCGCCCCAGACGAACAGCTTCCGGCCGCGCAGCGCGTCGGTGGAGGTCTGCACCAGGCCGTGCCCCTCCCCGTCGAGCGCGGCGATCCAGCGGCGCCGGGCGGCGGGCAGGTCGTAGAAGTAGTCGGCGGCGTAGGTGCTGTTCAGCGGGTAGGTCCGGTCGATGCCGTCGTACGCCGGGACGGGCACCCGGCGCAGGCGGCGCTCGTAGCCGAAGTGGAAGGCCTCGTCGGCGGGGGCGAGGACACGGCGGTCCTCGGGGACGGCGATGTTGGACCACCAGTACGTCGGCACGGGGCGCTCGTGCGGGTTGCGCACCCGCACACCGACGTACAGGAAGTCCGAGCCGTCCGGCAGCCACAGGTCGACCTGGAAGGGCAGGTCGCGCAGCCGTTCCCACTCCCACAGGCGGAGCATCTCCCCGCCGTCGGGGGCGGGGACGCGGGCGGCGTGCAGGGGCGAGCAGGACAGCGTGGTGTGGCCGGTGGCGCCGATGTTCCACTCGATGCCGCCGGAGTACCAGGCCCCGTTGAGGGCGAAGTCGGCGGGCTGGAACACGGGATTGACGTAGAGGAGTTCACGGCCCGTGGGCTTGTGGCGCAGGGAGGTGATCCGGCCGCCCAGGCCGGGCAGGACGGTGGCCCGCAGGCGGTCGTTCTCCAGCACCAGGGCGTCGAACGTGCGGGGCGTGCGGTGCCGGTCGTAGCCGTCGCGCACCCGCACCGGCAGCAGGCTGCGCAGCGGCGCGCGGCCGATCTGGCGGGCCATGTCGCGGGGCAGGTCCGCCTTGTCGCGGTCGTCGATGCGGTGCATCTCGTCGAGCGGGCGCAGTGGGGGCAGCGGGTTGTCCGGGCCCAGGTCCGCGGCGGGCAGGGTCAGTACCTCACGTCGGATCGTCGTCACGCCTCCCCATGGAAGCCGCTCGGGACCGTTCTGAACAGGGTGGCGTCAGGGCCGGCCCGGACGCGGCGCGGGGCCGGTCACCGACTCGGCGGTCCGGGCCCAGCGCTGGTGGTCCCGCCAGGCCCCGTCGATGTACAGGAACCGCGGTGAGAAACCCTCCAGGCGGAAGCCGCAGGCGCGGGCCAGGGCGATGGAGGCGGTGTTGCCGGGCTGGACGTTGATCTCCAGCCGGTGCAGCCGCATCGGCCCGAAGGCGTGCCGGACGACGAGGTCCAGGCCCTCGCGCATCAGCCCGCGGCCGGCCGCGTGGGCGAAGGCGCCGTAGCCGAGCGCCCCGCTCATGAAGCCGCCGTGGACGATGTTGTTGATGTTGATGAACCCGGCGATGGCGCCGTCGTCCTTCTCGCAGACCAGGAAGCCGGCCCTGGCCGGGTCCTCGATCAGCCGGCCGGCGTAGGCGGCGTAGGCCTTCTCGGTGTCCGGCGGGAACAGCCACGGCCGGTGCAGATCCTTGCTCTCGCGGGCCCGGGCGGTGAATTCGGCGCCGTCCTCCGGGGTGAAGTGGCGGATGCCCACCCGGGGACCCTCGGCGAGGTGGCGGGATGCGGTGTGCGGCATCCCGCCACCCTAAGCCCGGCGACGACGGCTCACCCGCCGGCCACCGGCAGCCTGAGCACTCCGGTGTCCCCGGGCGCGCTGACCACGGTCACGGGCTTGATCCCCCGGTTGCCGGCATGGGCGCCGTCGCTCGCCGCGACGACGAACCGCAGCCGGTGCCCCTCCTCGTACCGGTGCACGATCCCCGGCAGGGTCACGGTGAACGGCTCGGTGACGTCCGGCACCCGGACCGGGGCGATCAGGCGGTGGACCAGGCTCTGGGTGCCGTCGGGGGCCACGTCGTAGACCTTGGCGAACAGCACCAGCTTGTCGGCGGCGTCACCGGAGTCCTGGGTGCGCTCGGCGCGCGGGGAGACGACCTTCAGGGTGGCCCGGGGTGCTCCCACGACGTCGAGGGAGCGCTCCAGCGGTGCGCTGGTCCACGCCAGGTGGGTTCCCTTGATGTCGTACGGCGCCGGGTCGGGCAGTCCGATGATGCCGGCGAGGGAACTCTCCGAGTGGCTCGTGGGGACGGCCCAGTTGGTGTAGGTGCGGCTGCCGCGGGCGACCTTGGAGCGGTCGTCGACCAGCTTGCCGTCGCCGGAGAGGTAAAGGGTGCGGCTGAGCCGGGGCGGACGGTCGGCGGTGGCGTAGGTGTGGCGAGGGTCGGTGACCCAGTCGCGGTAGTAGGCGAAGTCGGGTCCGGTGTCGGTGCCGTGGTTCTTGCGCAGGTAGTGGTCGAACCAGGCGAGGATGCGCTTGCCTACGTAGGAGGTCTCCAGGTTGCCCTGGCCGATGTTCAGTTCACCGGCGGCGGGGTCGGTCATGCCGCCGCTGTGTCCCCAGGACTGCCAGATCATCTTGGCCGGGGTGCCCCGCGCCGTGAGTCTGTCGTACGTGGCGGTGGCCTCGTTGAGGTTGAAGAGGCTGTCGGCCTGCCCCTGGACGAGCAGGGTGGGAGTACGCACCCGGTCCAGGTACGACACCGGGGAGACGCTCCGCGCGAAGTCGAGCAGCTCGGCGGTCCTGTCGGCCGGATAGCTGCCGGAGTTCAGGGTGCGGATCGTCTCGCAGGCGCGGGTGACGAAGTGCAGGCAGGACAGCGAGTTGATGCGGGAGGGGTCGAGGCTCGGCGCGAGCAGGGGCTGGCCCTCGCCGATCAGGTAGAAGCCGTTGGCCCACTGCCATTTGAAGGCGCCGGGCACGTCCTCGGCGCCGACGGCGTTGTTCGGGTCGAGGGAGTACGCCAGGTCGTGCCAGGTGATCATGGGTACGAGGGCGTCGAGGCGCCGGTCGACGGCGGCCGTCGCCAGCTGCACGGCGCCTCCGTAGGACCCGCCGATCATGCCGACGCGCGGGTCGCCGGCCCGGTCGAGGGTGACGAAGCCGGCGGTGGTGCCGTCGTCCGCGGCGCGCTTGCCGCCGAGGAAGTCGATCAGCTCGGAGGCGGCGGCGCCGTCGATGTCCGGGTCGTCGAGCGAGATCAGGCAGCCGGACCTGCCGAAGCCGAGGCCGGAGTAGGCGAGGGCCACATAGCCGCGTTCGGCGAAGGCCTTGCCGATGGCGTCGGTCTGGCCGTCGGACTTGCTGCCGCCGAAGCCGTTGGTGGTCAGCACGGCGGGTGCCGGGCGGGCGGGGTCCACGTCCGTGGGCCGGTAGAGGTCCGCGTCGATCGTGCACCTCCGTCCGCCGGCGTCGACGGTGAACTTCAGCGGCGTGACCGTGTACTGGCCGGTCGCGGCGGCGGCTGGGGCGGTGAGGGTGAGGGGGACGGTGAGCGCGGCGCCGAGGGCGAGCGCGAGAGGGGCGCGGCATCTGGGGAGACGACGGGGCACGGAGACCTCCACACTGAGGGCCCGTTCAGGGCAGCCCGGACTTACCGACCGGTAAGTACCGGCCGGTAAGCATGGTGTGACACGTGTCAGGTTCGGGTCAATCACCCCGACGAGGGTTTTTGACGCGGATTCAACGAGCGGGGTGTTCAGCGGGGTTCGGCACGAGTCCGGGCCGGCCGCAGGACTTGGCATGCCCGCGCGTGCGTACCGTCGGCGGGATCAGCGCGGATCGGGGCGTCCGGCGTCGACATGCCCGCGCCTGCGCGCCGTCGGCGCCAGCAGCTCGGGACCGGGGCGTGTGGCGTCGACATCCTTGCGTCTGCGTGCCGTCGGCGGTGGGATAAGTTCCGGGCCGGGGCGGGGGCGTCCAGCGGCGACTTCCCCGCGCTTGAGCGCCCTCGGCGGGATCAGCTCCGGCCCGGCGGACGGCGCGCCTGGCGCTTCGCGGGGCGCCCGGCGTCGATGCCCCCGCGTCCGCACGCCGTCGGCCGAAGGGGCAGCACTGGGCAGGTCGTCCAGGGCGGGCCCGCTCCTCGGCGGCGGAGGTCAGCGCAAGGCCGGCTCCTCCAGCGTCAGCGTGCCCGTGTCCGCGTCCAGTTCGGCCAGGACACCGAAGGGGACGGTCAGCGCGCCCGCGCCGTGCCCGAACCCGAACTCCTCCACCACCGGGACCCCGAGGCCGCCCAGCCGGTCCAGCAGCAGGGGCCGCAGCTCCTCGTAGGGACCGCACTCCTCCCAGGAGCCGAGCAGCACGCCCCGTACCCCGTCGAGCCAGCCCGCGCGCAGCAGTTGGGTGAGGCAGCGGTCCAGCCGGTACGGCTCCTCGTCCACGTCCTCCAGGCACAGCAGTCCCCCGCCCGCGGAGGACCGCGCGTGCGGCGTGCCGAGGTCGGCGGCGAGCAGGGTCACGCAGCCGCCGAGGGTGACGCCCCGCGCCCGGCCGGGGACCAGCGGCGTACCACCGGAGGCGATGGTGCGCACCGTCTCCGGGGCGAACAGGGTGGCCCGCAGATGCTCCTGCGCCCGCGCGTTCTTCAGGAAGTCGACGCCGGCCGCCATCGGTCCGTGCAGTGTGGCCAGGCCCAGCCGGACCGCGAACGCCTCGTGCAGCGCGGTGATGTCGCTGTACCCGACGAACACCTTGGGCCCCGCGGCGCGCAGGGCGTCCCAGTCCAGCAGGTCGACCATGCGCTGCGCGCCGTATCCGCCGCCGGCGCACAGCACCGCGTCCACGGCCGGGTCGCACCAGGCGGCCTGGAGGCCGGCGGCCCGGTCGGCGTCCGTGCCCGCCAGGTAGTCGAACGTGCCGTGCCGGTCCAGGACATGGGGTGCGGCCACCGGCTCCAGGTCCCAGCCGCGCAGCACGTCGAGCCCGGCCTCCAGCCGGTCCTCCGGCACGGGGCCGCTGGGTGCGACGACGGCCACCCGGGCGCCGGGCGCGAGGCGGGCGGGACGCACCAGGCCTCCCGCCCGGACGGCTCGGGAGGCGTTCACCTCGTCAGCTCCAGGGTCGGGACGCCGAGCGGGTCCAGCTTGAACACCTGCGCGTACAGGGACAGTTCCGCCTCCAGGGCGCGGATCATGGTCTCCGCCCGCCGGAAGCCGTGGCCCTCGCCCTCGAAGGCGAGGTAGGCGTGCGGCACCTGCCGGTCCGCCAGACGGGCGAGGAAGCGCTCGCACTGCTCGGGCGGGCAGATCACGTCGTCCAGGCCCTGGAGCAGCACGAACGGGGCCGTGATCCGGTCGGCGTGCTCGGTGGGCGAGCGCTCCACGTACCGGCCGGGCACCTCGGCGTAGGGCCCGATCAGCGTCTCCAGGTACTGCGACTCGAAGTCGTGGGTCCCGCCCGTGCTCCAGCCGGTCAGGTCGAGGACCGGGTAGATGATGGTGCCGCACGCGTAGACGTCCGTGGTGGCCAGCGACGCGGCGGCGGTCCAGCCGCCGGCGCTGCCGCCGCGCACCGCGAGGCGGTCGCGGTCGGCGGTGCCCTCGTCGGCGAGGGCCAGCGCGACGGCGGCGCAGTCCTCGACGTCGACCACACCCCACTGCTCGCGCAGCCGGTTGCGGTACTCCCGCCCGTGTCCCGTGGAGCCGCCGTAGTTGACCTCGGCGACGCCGATGCCGCGGGAGGTGAAGTAGGCGATCTCCAGGTCGAGCACGAGGGGCGACCGGCCGGTGGGCCCGCCGTGCGCCCAGATCACGTACGGCGGCAGCTCACCGCCGGGCGGGACGCAGCCGGGGTTGTGCGGCGGGTAGACGTGCGCGTGGATCTCGCGGCCGTCGGGGCCGGTGAAGGTGCGGATCTGCGGCTCGGGGTAGAGGGCGGAGTCGACGGCGTCGTCGTGCGGGGCGCCGATCACCCGGGCGTGGCCGGTGCGGGTGTCCAGCTCCACGACCTCGTAGGCGCTGCGCGGGCTGGCGCCGACGGCCGCGACCCGCTCGCCGTGCACCGCGAGGGTGGGCGCGAACTCGGTCCAGGGGCCCGCCGCGTCGACGACCTCGCCGGTCTCCGGGTCCAGGATGCCGAGGGCGGTGGCGCCGCGCCCGTGCACCACGGCGATCAGGCCGCTGTCCAGCGGGGCGAACCAGCGCTGGCCTAGCTTCCACAGCGGCCCGCCGAACTCCTCCTCGCGCGGGCACAGGGGCACGTCGTCGCGGTAGACGTTCCACCAGCCGGTGCGGTCCGAGGCGTACAGCAGGGCGCCGTCATGGGCCCAGTCGACCTGGGCGATCGACTCCTCGGGGCCACCGGCGACGGTACGGGGCGCGGCGAACGTGCCGTCGGCGCGGACGTCGGCGACCAGCAGCTCGGTGCCGTCCCAGGGCATCCGGGGATGGTCCCAGGCCAGCCAGGCGGCGCGCCGCCCGTCGGGCGAGAGACGTGGGCCGGTGACGAACCGGTGCCGGTCGTCGGTCAGTTCCCGCACGGCGTCCCGGTCGTCCGCGGCCGAGCCGTCCAGCGGCACGGCGGCCGGGACGCGCCGGACGTCGCTCGGGCCGTCGCCGGTGAACTCCTCCAGGACGCACCACACCTCGCCGCGCTCCACCAGCAACCGCGGCTCCGCCCAGCGCAGCCCGCCGCCGACCGGCGAGACGGGCGTGAGCGGACGGGGTTCGCCGCCCGGCTGAAGCACGTAGAGCCGCTGGTCGGTGAAGTGGACGAACACCAGCAGCGGCCCGTCCGCCGTCATCGCCCCGGCCCAGGCCCGCCCGCCGTACTCGATGACGCGCGTGCGCACGTTCCACGGTGCGGGCAGCACCGGTTCCTCGCTGCCGTCGGCGCGGCGCCGCACCAGGGTGCGCCGGCCCTCCTCGGTGGGGCGGGGCTCGGTCCACCACACCTCGTCGCCGACGAAGCCCACGTCCTCGGGACGCCCGTCGTGCGCGGCGGCGAGCGCCGCGTCGATGGGCGAGGGCCACGATCCGTACGCCAGGGTCCGCACTGTCTCCCCCACCGCCTCAGGCCGTCCGCAGGAACCGGTCGAGGACCCGGACGCCGAAGTGGAGCGCCTCGACCGGGACGCGCTCGTCGACGCCGTGGAAGAGCGCCTGGTAGTCGAAGCCCTCCGGCAGCTTCAGCGGCGCGAAGCCGTAGCCGGTGATGCCCAGGCGCGAGAACTGCTTGGCGTCCGTGCCGCCGGACATGCAGTACGGCACCACGTGTCCCTCCGGGGCGAACTCCTCGACGGCGGCGCGCATCCCCGCGAACGTCGGCGAGTCCACCGGTGCCTGGAGGGCGACCTCGTGGTGCACGAACTCCCAGTCGACATCAGGTCCGGTCAGCCGGTCGAGCGTGGCACGGAACTCCTCCTCGTGCCCGGCCAGGAAGCGCCCGTCGACCTGGGCGACGGCCTGCCCCGGGATGACGTTGACCTTGTAACCGGCGTCCAGCATGGTCGGGTTGGCGCTGTTGCGCACGGTGGCCTCGACGAGCTTCGCGGCGGGACCGAGCTTGTCCAGCAGGGCGTCCACGTCGCTGAGGTCGGTGTCGATGCCGTACAGCGCGGCGAGTTCGGTGAGGGCCGCGCGCACCGTCGGGGTCAGCCGCAGCGGCCACTCGTGCTCGCCGATGCGGGTGATGGCCGCCGAGAGGCGGGTGACCGCGTTCTCCCGGTTCACCTTGGAACCGTGCCCGGCCCGGCCGCGGGCGGTGAGCTTCAGCCAGCCGGTGCCGCGCTCGCCGGCCGCGATCGGGTAGATCTGCCGGCCCCCGCCGTCGTGGAAGGTGAACGCGCCGGACTCGCTGACGCCTTCGGTGCAGCCCTCGAACAGGGCCGCGTGCCGGTCGGCCAGGAACCCCGAGCCGTCCTCCGCGCTGGCCTCCTCGTCGGCGGTGAACGCGATCACCACGTCCCGCCGGGGCCGTACGCCCTGCCGGGCCCAGCCGCGCACCGCGGCGAGGATCATCGCGTCCATGTTCTTCATGTCCACGGCCCCGCGGCCCCAGACGACCCCGTCACGGATCTCCCCCGAGAACGGGTGCACGCTCCAGTCGGCGGCCTCGGCCGGCACCACGTCCAGATGACCGTGGACCAGCAGCGCGTCGGCGGACGGGTCGGTGCCCTGGATCCGGGCGACCACGTTGGTCCGCCCCTTGGTGCGCTCCAGCAGCGTGGGCTCGATGCCGGCGTCCGCCAGGCGTTCGGCGGCGTACTCGGCGGCCGGGCGCTCCTGGCAGTCGCCGCCGCCCCGGTTGGTGGTGTCGATCCGGATCAGGTCGGAGGTGAAGCGGACCACCTCGTCCAGCGCCACCTGGTCCAGCGCCGTCCCGTCCAGCGCCCGGTCCTGCCCGTGGGCGTGCTCAGCCATACTGCTCCTCCACCGCCGCCGACGCGATCGTGGTGACCGCCTTGAAGGTCCGGATTCCCTCGTACATGGTGTCGGTGGTGTACGCCACCTTGCGCTCGCCGACGCGCTCCACGCCCGGCACGACCGTGGAGGCCGCGGCGAGGTGTTCGGCGTCGAACTCCACGGCGACGGTGAACGGCCCGCCGGCGACCGGCTGGTGCCGCACCGCGAGCGCCGCCGCCTCCTTGGCCGCCGCGCGAATGTCGGCGGCGGTCCTGGCCGGCGTCCGGCACACGGCCGCGTACCGCGAGACGTGGTCCTTGACGGCGACCTTCAGCGCCTCGGGCGCGTAGCCGAGCGCGTCCTCGCAGGCCAGGTCGTCGCCGGTGACCAGGACGACGGGCACGCCGTACTCGGCGACGACGTGCGCGTTGAGCAGGCCCTCGCTGGCGCGTACGTCGTTCAGCCAGACGCCCGTGATCTGGTTGGCCAGGTAGGTGTGGGCGAGGACGCCCTCCATGCCGGCGCCCGCGTGGTACCCGATGAAGGCGATGCCGTCCACGTCGCCGTGCTGGACGCCCTCGACCATGGACAGCGCCTTGTGCCGGCCGGTGAGCATCTGGGCCCGGTCGTCCAGCTGCTCCAGCAGCAGATTGCGCATGGTCCAGTGCGCCTCGTTGACGAGCACCTCGTCGGCGCCGCCGTCGTAGAAGCCCAGCACTGCGGCGTTCACGTCGGAGGTGAACATCGAGCGGCACCGCTCCCACTGGGGGGTGCCCGGCAGCACGTCGGCAGGCCAGGTGACGCCGGTGGCACCTTCCATGTCGGCGCTGATGAGGATCTTCATGAGGCGTCACGTTACGCGAACGCCCCGATTCCCGGCCAGGCCTGTGGAAAACGCTCACCGGCCGGATGCCGGTGGGCGGTTTTCCACAGGCCGGGGGTGCCAAGCGGCGCCGCCCGGTCGCCTCACCCGGACCGCCCGGTCACCTCACCCGTGCCGCCCCGGACACCTCACCCAGGCCACCCCGGACGCTTCAGCCGGTCCGCCCCGGCCGCCTCACCCGGTACGCCCCGCCACCAGCCATGTCGCCGGCAACTCGATCCGGGTGCCGTCGGGTCCGTGCTCGGTCGTCACCAGCGGCAGCTCTCCGCCGGCCAGCACGGTCAGACCGGCGGCGCGCAGGTGCTCCGCGATGGCGTCGTCCGCGGCCTCCCCCGGCGTCAGACCGTGCCGGAAGACCGCCGCCAGCTTGGCGGGCGGCCCGGCCGGGCCCTGCGCCAGCCCCTTCAGGACGGACTTGGCGGCCTGCGACGGCTCCACGAGCACCGCCCGGCCGCGGGTCCCGAGGAGGGCGGCGACCCCGTCGGCCAGCGGCTGCCGGTCCTCGGCCGCGCACTGGTGCAGCACGCCCCGCAGATAGACGTTGGCGTCGCCCAGTTCCGCGTGCAGCGTCTCGGTCTCCGCCTTGTCGGCGGCGTCCAGTTGCCGGTACGCCGCCCGGCCGGCCGGGTCGGCGCGCCGGGCCCTGTCCAGCGCCGCGGCGGACAGGTCGGCGCCGATGACGTGCGGGAAGCGGTCGGCGAGGAAGCGGGTCTGGGTGCCGTTGCCGCAGCCGAGGTCGACCAGGGGCAGACCGGGGTCGGTCAGATACGGCTCGACGAGGGCCAGATGCCGGGCGGCGGTCAGGGCCGGCTCCGCGTCCCAGAACACCGCCCCCCGCTCCTCGGGGGCCTCGCTCCAGAAGCCCTCCCAGGCCTGACGGTACCGACTCGCCACACTCATGCCCGACTCCCCAGGGTGCGTCGTCCGGCCCGCCGGAGTGGCGGGCCAGTACGGTCTACCGCCTCCCGGCCGCCGCCACAACGGCGCCCGCACGACCTTCACGGCACGTTCGGTCCCGGCGCCCGGGGCAGACGGCGCCCGCCCGGCGAACACCCCCGGGCCGGACGGCGGTGTCAGCGCCTCGGCAGGGTCAGCTCGAACCAGACCGTCTTGCCGGCCGCCGTCCGGCTGGCGCCCCACTCCCGGGCGAGCGTGCTGACCACCCGCAGTCCGCGTCCGGCCTCGTCCCGGGGGCCGGCGCTGCGCAGCACCGGCAGTTCGTGGTCGTCGTCGTCCACCTCGCACAGCAGCGTCTCCCCGCGCACCAGCCGCAGCCCGACGGCCGGTCCGCGGGCGTGCCGCACGGCGTTGGTGACGAGTTCCCCGGCGAGCAGCTCGGCGTTGCCGGCCAGTCCGGCCAGCCCCCACTCGTGGAGGTGCTCACGCACCACCGCGCGGGCCCGGCGGGCCCCGGCCGGGTCGCGGTCGATGCGCCACTCGGCGACGTCGTCGGGGGCGATGCCGCCCAGGCGGGCCATCAGCAGGGCCACGTCGTCCTTGCGGCCGCCGCGCCGGCCCAGCGCACGGATGATGGTGTCGCAGGCGTCGTCCATGGAGGCGGCCGGGTGGGCGGCGGACTCGCACAGCGCCGCCAGGCCGACGCCGATGTCCTCGCCGCGCACCTCGACCAGCCCGTCGGTGCACATCACCAGCCGGTCGCCGGACGCCACGCGCACGCGTACCGCCTCGAAGGGCACTCCGCCGACGCCGATCGGCGCTCCGGTGGGCAGGTCGATCAGCTCGCTGCGCCCGTCCTCGGCGCGGACCAGGACGGGCGGGATGTGCCCGGCGTTGGCCAGGTGCAGCTCGCCCGCGACCGGGTCGTAGACCGCGTACAGGCAGGTCGCGAGGTAGCTGTCGCCGAGCCGCTGCGCCAGGTCGTCGAGGTTGCGCAGCAGCTGGGCGGGCGGCAGGTCGAGCCCCGCCATGGTCTGCACGGCCGTCCGCAACTGGCCCATCATGGCGGCCGAGTTCAGCCCGTGGCCCATGACGTCGCCGACGACGAACGCGGTACGGGCGCCGGGCAGCTTCACCGCGTCGAACCAGTCGCCGCCGACCCGGCCGAGCAGGGTGCCGGGCAGGTAGCGGGTGGCGATGTCGCAGCCCGCCATGTGTGCGGGGATGTGCGGCAGCATGCTGTCCTGGAGCGTCTCGGCGACGTTCTCCTGGTGGGTGTACATACGTGCGTTGTCGAGGACCAGGCCCGCGCGGGCGGCGAGTTCGGCGCCGGTGACCCGGTCCATGTCGTTGAAGACGGGCCGCTCCGGGTGGCGCAGCAGGATCATGAAGCCGAGGACGACGTTGCGGGCCTTGAGCGGGACGACCAGCATGGAGCGGCCGGTGATCAGGGGCCGGATGTCCCGCTTCTCGAACTGCGAGGCGATGGCGTGCCCCATCTCCTCGGTGATCCGCGGCACCAGCACGGGTTCGCCGGAGGTCATGCACTGGAAGAACGGCGTGTGCGCCGGGAAGGGCATCGCCTCGCCGACGGGCACGACGTCGTCCCAGCGGCCCGGTTCGTCGGTGTGCTCGACGGCGACCCGGTGCCACATGGTGGTGGTGTCCGGCACGCCCTCCGGGAACCCCTCACCGGCGACGACCTGTTCGCGCAGGTAGGTGCCGGCGACGTCGGTGAAGCGGGGGACGACGGCCCGGCTGACCTCGACGATGGTGCGCGACAGGTCGAGTGAGGTGCCGATCCGGCCGCTGACCTCGTTGAGGAACTCCAGGCGTTCGCGTACGGCGGCGTACTCGAGGTCCTCGGCGTACTCCGCCTCGTCCCGCAGGTCCGGCGGCAGCGGCTCGCCGGCCGCCAGGGCGCGGGAGGCGCGCTCCCGGCGCGCCTTGCGTTCCTCGCGCCGGGCGACGCCCCAGTCGGGGGTGACGGGGACCCGGTCGTTCTGGCTGAACTCCAGTACGGGGTAACCCAGTTCGAGCACCTGGGAGACGATGCGGGCGCTCTCCTCGACGCTCATGCTGGGCAGGATCTCGGGGAGGCGGCGGGCGAGGTCCTCGGCGCCGGGGAAGTCGGTGTGCAGCGCGAAGCCGGGGGCGATGCGCTCGAGGGGCCCGTCGGCGCCGGGCTCGTCGGGGCTCAGTCCGCCGGCGTCGGCGGCCAGCACCAGCAGCCGCTCCGGGCCGGGGCCGACCAGCGGGTAGGCCCACCACAGCACGTCGGCGCGCTCCCGGCCGGGCACGGTGAGCCGGGCGCGGCCGGCGGCCGGGTAGGACAGCCGCCCGTCCAGGGAGGACTCCAGTCCGGGCCCGAGTCCGTCGTACCCGGCGTACGTCCCGCGCGGTGCGAGGTCGTCGTCCTCGGACAGGGCGCCGGAGACGGGCAGCAGGTCGAGGGCCGGACGGCCGATCGCCTCCTCCTTGGCGAGGGCGAACAGGCGGCGTGCGCCCCGGCTCCAGTGGGAGACCAGGCCGTCGCGGTCGACCACCACCACGGCCAGGGGGACGCGGCCGGGCGGCACGTCCCGTTCGGTGCCATGGTCCATGGCGTCAGACCCTCTCTCCCGACGGGCGGCAAGATCTGTACGGACGGGTTCCACCGTACGGCGCGGACCGGCAGTGGTGTGGGGCAACGGGGGAATTCGGCGCCCGCCGTACGCACCGGCGCACGGGTGCGCGCCGGTGGCCCGCCCGGTGCGGCGTTCAGTCCTCGTGGCCGAGTTGGAGGTCGCGTTCCGTGCGGCCACCGCCGGCCACCTGGAGCACGGTGGCGACGGGCGGGTAGCCGGCGGCGATGACGGTGTACTCGCCGGAGGCCAGGTCGACGAAGCGGAAGGTGCCGTCGGCGCCGGTGGTGAGCGTGTCGACGACGTTGCCGGCGGCGTCGAGCAGGGTCACGCGCGCGTCCTGCACGGGCCGTCCGCCGCCCGCGCGCACGGTGCCCTTCAGTACGGCGCCGCCGGCCAGTTCGACGTCCTGCAGGGTCTCCCGGGACGCCTGCACGCTGACCGGCAGGGCGGCGGGGCGGAAGGCGGGGGCGCTCGCGGCGAGGGTGTACTCGCCGGCCACCAGCTCGGTGATGACGTAGCCGCCCTCCCGGCCGCTGCGGGTGGTGGCCACGACCTCGCCGTGCACGTTGGTGAGGGTGACGATGGCGTCCCGCACGGGGCTGCCGTCGGCGGTGAGCACGCTGCCGGCGAGACGCCCCGCGCCGCCGAGGACCACGTCCAGCTCGACGGGGCGCTCGCCGACGGTGACGGAGACCGCCTGCGGCTGGTGACCGCCGGCCGCGGCGATCAGGACGTACGCCCCCGGGCCCGGGGTGGCCAGCGCGTACCGCCCGTCGTCGCCGCTGGCTCCGCGTCCGATCTGCTGCCCGCCGACGTCGATGAGGGTGAGGGCGGCACGGGGGACGACGGTGCCGTCGGGGTGCTGCACGGTGCCGCAGACGGGGATGCCGGCGGTGTACGGCGACCGGGCCTGGGGGACCGGTGCGGTGGGCCGTGCCAGGGGCTGTGCGGTCTCCGGCTCGGTGACGGGGGCGTTGTGGGACACCAGCGGTTTCTCCTTGAGGAAGAAGGCGAGGAACAGGCCGAGGACGAGCACCGGCACCAGGTACAGGAAGATCCGCGGCATGGCGTCGGCGTACGCCTGGATGTAGGCGTCGCGCAGGGCCGGCGGCAGGGCGTGCACCAGCTCGGGGCTGATGGCCTCGGCGTCGGGGAGCGCGGCGCCCTCCCCGGCCGGGACCCGCTCGGTGAGGGCGTCGGTGAGCCGGTCGGCGAAGAGCGTGCCGAAGACGGCGGCGCCGACGCTGCCGCCGATCTGCCGGAAGTAGTTGTTGGCGCTGGTGGCGGTGCCGAGGTCGGCGGGGCGCACGGAGTTCTGCACGGCGAGGACGAGGACGGGCATCACCATGCCGATGCCGGCGCCGAGGACGGCCATCCAGATGCTGTAGTGCAGGCGCGGGGTGCCGGCGTCGAGCCGGGACAGCAGCCACATGCCGATCACGGAGAGCGCCCCGCCGAGGATCGGGTGGGCCTTGTAGCGCCCGGTGCGGCTGATCAGCTGGCCGGAGACGATCGACGCGCCGACGATGCCGCCCATCATCGGCAGCATCAGCAGTCCGGACTCGGTGGCGGAGGCGCCGTCGACCATCTGGAGGAAGGTCGGCAGATAGCTGGCGGCGCCGAACAGGGCGACGCCGACGACGAGGCCGATCAGGCCGGTGACGTTGAAGACGGAGTCGCGGAACAGCCGCAGCGGGATGAGGGGTTCGGCGGCGAAGCGCTCGGCGACGAGGAACAGCACGGTGGACACGGCCGCGCCCGCGGCGAGGCCGAGGACGACGCGGGAGCCCCAGGCGTACTCGGTGCCGCCCCAGCTGGTCAGCAGCACCAGGCAGGTGGAGGCGGCGGCGAGCAGCAGGGCGCCGAGGACGTCCAGACGGGCCCGGCCCCGCGGCTTGGGCAGCTTCAGCACGACGGCGACGACGACCATGGTGAGCAGGCCGAAGGGCACGTTGATGTAGAAGCACCAGCGCCAGGAGAGGTGATCGGTGAAGTAGCCGCCGAGCAGCGGTCCGGCGACCGAGGCGAGGCCGAAGGCGGCGCCGATCAGGCCCATGAACCGGCCGCGTTCCCGGGGCGGCACGATGTCGGCGATGATCGCCTGGACGCCGATCATCAGGCCGCCGGCGCCGACGCCCTGCACGGCGCGGAAGGCGATCAGCTGGTCCATGGTCTGCGCCCGGCCGGCGAGTGCGGAGCCGACGACGAAGACCAGGATCGCGAACTGGAAGACGCCCTTGCGGCCGAGGAGGTCGCCGAGCTTGCCGTAGATCGGCAGGCCGACGGTGGAGGTGAGCAGGTAGGCGGTGATCGCCCAGGACATCTTGTCCAGGCCGTGCAGCTCGCCGACGATCTTCGGCAGCGCGGTCGCGACGATCATCTGCTCCAGCGCGGCGAGCAGCAGCGCGAGCATCAGCCCGCAGAAGACCAGCCGCACCCGGCGCGGGCTCAGCCCGGCGGCCGGCTCCGGCGGGGGCGTGGGGGCGGACGGAGGCGCGGCGGCGGCCGGCTCGTCCTGCGCCAGCGTGATCCCACCCACGTACCGCTCCCCTCGTCGCACCTGCACACAATCGCTGCCTGAGGCAACAACTGCGGACAAGTGCGACGAGTTACGGCATTCGGGGCGTGCGCCGGGAGATCACCCGAACCGGTGAGGCGGCCAACACCCGCCCCACCGGCACCGGTTGGCTACTTCTCGACCTCGGCGGCGAGCCGGGCCAGGATCGCGTCGTAGATCCGGCCGAGCCCCTTGGGGGCGAACGTCTTCTCGAAGAAGCCGCCGATGCCGCCGGCGCCCTGCCAGGTGGTGGTCACGACGACCCGGGACTTGCCCTCGCCGGCCGGGGTGACGCGCCAGACGGTCACCATGGAGGAGTTGCGGTCCTTCTCGACCAGCTCACCGTCGGACGGCTCGGTCACCTCCAGCAGGCAGTCGCGGACGCGCTTGCTGGTGGCCTGGAGCTTCCAGTGGACGAGGGTGCCCTCACCGTCGCCGCCCTCACGGACCTCGTACTCGCTGAACTGCTCGGGCAGCAGCTTCGCGCGCGTGCCGCTGTAGTCGGCGAGGGTGTCGAACACCGTCTCCGCGTCCGCCGCGACGATCCGCTCCGTCGTGGCCTCGACCTGCGCCATCGGTTCCTCCAGGGCCTGAATTCCTCGGGGTCGGGGCAAGCCAATCACCCCGGCCCCCGGCCGCCAAATCGGGCCGATCGAACCCGACCGGAAAGCACCTCGGGGCGCTCGCTCCCGCTCTCGCACGATCAAGGGAACACATGTTCTATTCTGTGCCCAGTGCTACCGAGGAGGCGTCATGCGCTGGGACAACCTCACCGACTCCGCCCACAGCCGGGCGGCCGACCCCGCCCTGTTCGACGCGGACGCCGTGGTCACCCGTACCTTCGACACGCCCGAGTTCCGCGGCATCACCTTCCACGAGGTACGGGCCCGCTCGATCCTCAACCGCGTGCCGGGCGCCTCGCGGATGCCGTTCGAATGGACGGTCAACCCGTACCGGGGCTGCACGCACGCGTGCGTCTACTGTTTCGCGAGAAAGACCCACAGCTACCTGGACCTCGACACCGGCCTCGGCTTCGACTCGCAGATCGTGGTCAAGGTGAACGCGCCGGAGCTGCTGCGCCGCCAGCTCGCCTCCCGCCGCTGGCAGGGCGACCACGTCGCGATGGGCACCAACGTCGACTGCTACCAGCGCGCCGAGGGCCGCTACCGGCTGATGCCGGGGATCATCACGGCCCTGAGCGAGCGGGCCAACCCCTTCTCGATCCTCACCAAGGGCACGCTGATCCTGCGCGACCTGGACCTGCTGACGCGGGCGGCACGCGTCACGGACGTGGGCATCTCCGTCTCGGTCGGCTTCACCGACCCCGACCTGTGGCGCACCGTGGAACCGGGCACGCCCGCGCCGGAGCGGCGGCTGGAGGTGGTCCGCACCCTGGGCGAACACGGCATCGGCTGCGGTGTGCTGATGGCACCGGTCATCCCGTACCTGAGCGACCAACCGGACCGCCTCCGCGCGACGGTCCGCGCGATCGCCGCCGCCGGCGCCACGTCCGTGACCCCCCTCGTCCTCCACCTGCGCCCCGGCGCCCGCGAGTGGTTCATGTCCTGGCTCACCACCCACCACCCCCACCTGGTCCGCCGCTACGACCGCCTGTACGCCGACGGCGCCTACGCCCCCAGGTGGTACCAACGCCGCATCACCCGCCAGGTCCACGACCTGGCCCAGGAATACGGCATCGGCCCCACACGCGCGGGAACGCCCCGGGCCCTGCCGGAGCCGGGACGGGCCGAACATCCCGCACCGGACGCGGAAGTCCCCGGGCCCACCCAGCTCACGCTCCTGTGAAGGGGAGTCGCCGCCATATTCGCCTGCGCATCGGCGCAGTGCCCGACACGGCGCAGGAGAGGGCATCGGTATGATCAGCCGCCGCTGAGTCGAACGGGTGGGGGCATCATGATGGTCGGACGTCGCTGGTCAGGCATAGCGGCGGCGGCTGCGGTGTTGCTGCTGACGGCCTGCGAGCAACAAGCGAGGAGCGACGGCAGCTCCTCCGCCGTGTCTGCGTCGCCCCATGCTCGGCAGGGCGCGGCGGCGGAAGGTCCGGACACTGAGCGACCTGTCGATGTGCTGGACGGACGCCACGTGCTCTCCGCGCTGCCGGACGGCGGGTCCCTTCCCGGCTGGAAGGTCGTGGAGGAGCCCACCGACGGCGGCCAGGGGTGGTGCGGGGACGTCATCGGTGCCGACGCCTGTGCGGGCGTCGCGGCACAAGGCACTTCTGCCTTTGTGAAGCCGGATAAGGCCAACGTGCATTTCGCCGTGTTCTCGGGCCGGACACAGGACGATGCGACCGCGGTGTTCGATGCCCTCCTCATGGAGGAAACACAGTCGGGAGTGCTCGGACCACTGGGTGACCGACGGGCCTACTCCCGTACAACGATGGACAACGGCGACACTGCGGTACAGACGCTGGTGGTGGCGGACACCACTGTGTTGTGGGTCAGCTCCATGGGCGTAGCCGAGTACGTCGACGACGGCTTCGCCAAGGAGGTCACTCAGCTTCTGTTCGACCGAAGCCGGCAAGTGCACGGCGGGCAGCCCGTCACAGCCCGGCTGGGTGCGGACCCTGGTCCGTGACGCCAAAAGCCTGACGCCGGAAGCCCAGGGGCTGTCCCCTTTCATCCGGGCCCGTCTGCCCGGGGGCGGTGTGCGGTCGAACCCGCTCACGCTCGTCCGAGGCCGTTCGGCGTCGGAGGACATTCGAGGGCATCATCCGATCCGATCGGGTCAACTATCGGCAGAAGACGTTCCTCCTCGGACGCCGCCCGGAACGATGCGGCGAGAACCGCGACTGACGCGGACCGCCCGCCCCTGGCGTTCTGGGAGGCCCCATGAGACACCGCGCAGCCGTGCTGTGCGCCGCCGCCGTCCTGGCCGGGACCTGCGCCGCCGCGCCCGCGGAGGCGGGCGTCCCGCGGGGCGCGACGGCGTCCCCGGTCACGCCCGACGCCCTCGCCGTTCCCGACACCCCCGCCGTTCCCGACGCCTCCTCACGGCTCTCCTGGACGAAGTGCGGAACGGCCGACTACCCGACGCTGGAGTGCGCGTCCCTCGACGTGCCGCTCGACCACGGCCGCCCGGGCGGGGAGAAGATCACGCTGGCGCTGTCCCGTGTCCCGCACACCGCGCGGCGGTCCCAGGGCCCGCTGCTGGTCAACCCGGGCGGGCCGGGCGGGAGCGGACGGACGCTCGCCGGGTTCGTGGCGGCCTCGCTGCCCAAGGAGGTGGCCGCGCAGTACGACGTGATCGGCTTCGATCCGCGCGGCGTGGGCGTCAGCGAACCCGCGCTGGACTGCCGGCCCGGGCACTTCGATCCGGTGCGGCCCGACTCGGTGCCCCTCACCGACGCGATCGAGCGGGCCAACCTCGCGCGGGCCAAGTCCTTCGCCGAGGCCTGCGGCAGCAAGTACGCGCGCGTACTGCCGTACATCGACACGGTCGCCGCCGCGCACGACCTGGAGGCGGTCCGCCGGGCGCTGGGCGCGCCGCGGATCAGTTACTTCGGGTACTCGTACGGGACCTACCTCGGTGCCGTCTACGCCAAGCTGCACCCGGAGCGGGTGCACCGCCTGGTGCTGGACTCCGTCGTCGACCCGACCGGGGTCTGGTACGAGGCCAACCTCCGGCAGGACCTGGCCTTCAACGACCGGCACCGGGCCTTCCTGGCGTGGGTGGCCAGGCACGACGCCGCCTACGGGCTCGGCACCGATCCGGAGCGGGTCGAGACGGCGTGGTACCGGATGCGCGAGGCGCTGGGGAAGCGGCCCGCGGGCGGGAAGGTGGGTGCCGCCGAACTGGAGGACACCTATCTGCCGGGCGGGTACTACAACGGCTACTGGCCCTACCTGGCGGAGGCGTTCTCGGCGTACGTCAACGAGCAGGACACCGGTCCGCTGGTGGAGGCGTACGAGAACTTCGGCGCCGTCGACGCGTCCGGGGACAACGGGTACAGCATCTACACCTCCGTCGAGTGCCGGGACGCCGGATGGCCGCGGGACTGGGAGGAGTGGCGCGAGGACAACTGGGAGACGCATGCCAAGGCACCCTTCCTGACCTGGAACAACGCCTGGTACAACGCGCCCTGCGCCTTCTGGCCCGTCCCGCCGCGGCGTCCGGTGGACGTCGGCAACGACGAGCTGCCGCCGGCGCTGCTGTTCCAGGCGACGCACGACGCCGCGACCCCGTACGAGGGCGGCGTCTCGGTGCACCGTCTGCTGCGCGGCTCCCGCCTCGTGGTGGAGGACGGCGGCGGCAACCACGGCATCACGCTCAGCGGCAACACCTGCCTGGACCGGCATCTGACGGCCTATCTGGCCGACGGGACCCTCCCGCGCGGCGACGGCGAGGCCGACGCCGTGTGCGAGGCGCTGCCCGAGCCGAAGCCGTTGACGTCGAAGGCCGCGGCGACGTCCGCGCGCGGGGCGACGCTGCACGGGCTGCTCGGCTTCCGCGGCTGAGCGCCCGGCGCCCGCCTCCGCGCGGGAGGCGGGCGGCGGGCGTTGTCGGTCCCGTGATCCATCATGGGCGTATGAGCGAGCCGACCAGGATCACCGCCCCCGACGGGGTCGCCCCCGCCGCCCAGTACTCCCATGTCGTCCTCGGCACCGGCCGCTTCGTGGCCGTCTCCGGGCAACTCCCCCTGGACGCGGAGGGCCGGATCGTCGGGGAGGGCGACCCCGCCGCCCAGGCGCGCCAGGTGTTCGACAACCTCCGGCGCTGCCTGGCCGCCGCCGGGGCCGGCTTCGAGCACGTGGTCAAACTGACGTATTTCGTCACGGACATGGCCCACCTGCCGGCCATCCGCGCGGTCCGCGCCGAGCACCTGCCCGACGACCGGCTGCCGGCCGCCTCGGCGGTGCAGGTCGCCGCGCTGGTGCGCCCCGAGTTCCTGATGGAGATCGAGGCCTTCGCGGTGGTGCCCGAATGACGGCTCCGGGCAGGCCGGACAGGGCGGTGCGCGTCCCCGCACCGCACGTGCGGGAGATGGTCCTCGCCGACTGCGACCGCGTCTCCGAGATCCGCGTCCGCGGGTGGCAGCACGCCTACCGGGGTCTGGTGCCGCAGTCGTACCTCGACGCGCTCGACGTCGCCGAGGACGCCGGGCGGCGCCGCGACTTCTTCACCCGCGCGCCCTCCGAGGTGGTGAACCTGGTCGCCGAGGACGGCGCCGGCCGGCTGGTCGGCTGGGCCTGTCACGGCCCGTACCGGGACGGCGAGGCGTACACCGCCGACGCCGAGTTGTACGCGATCTACGTCGACCCGGGCCGGCTGGGCGACGGCGTCGGGCAGGCCCTGCTCCGCGAGTCGGTGCGCCGCTGCACCGCCGCCGGGTACCCGCGGATGCTGCTGTGGGTGCTGAAGGGCAACGACCGCGCCCGGCGGTTCTACGAGCGCGCGGGCTTCCACGCCGACGGCGCGGAGGAACCGTTCGAGGTGGAGGGCATCACCGTCCCCGAGGTGCGCTGCGCCAGGCCGCTGACCGGCTGACGGGCCGCGCCGGTCGCCGGGGGACTGACGCCGGCGCCGGCAGCCACGACAGCCGACGGCCCATGCCGGTTGCCGGTCACCCCGCTCACCCCGACTCCGGAATCCGCGCCAGCGCCCGCACCGCCGCCTCCGCCAGGGCCGGGTGGGCGAGGGCCGCCTTCAGCACCGGCCGGGCCCGGGCGTCGCCGAGCGCGCCCAGGCCCTCCACGCAGGCCAGGGCCACCCGGCGGTAGGGGTCGTGCGGGCGCAGCCGCCGTTCCAGGGTGGTGATCAGGGCCGGCACCGCCTCGGGGGCGCGCAGCCCGGTCAGCAGCCGGACCGGGTGCAGGGCGTAGGCGACGCGCAGTTCGTTGGTGGCGAGGGCGGCGGCGGCGCGGGCGGTGCGCGGGTCGCCGAGCCGGGCCAGGGCGTGGGCGGCGGCGGCGCAGCGCGGCGGGTCGCGGTGGTTGAGCAGCAGCACGAGGGACTCGAAGGCCCGCCGGTCCCCCGCCACCCCCAGACGGAAGGCGGCGAGTTCCCGGGCCCACAGCGGCTGTCCCGGCTCGGTGAGCACCGCCGCCAGCTCGTCGTGGTCGCCGGTCGACACCAGCCGCTCGTAGGCGGGCGACGCCCCCGACTCGGCGCGTAAGCGCTCCGTGAGTGATCGCAACTCTTCGTCCATGGCACCGAGGTTAGGCGCGTCGCCCGCCGCGGGGGACGTACATCACAAACACCGGGGACTGGCGCGCTCGTTACCCGCAAGTTAAGCTCAATCGAGCGAGTTACCCACTCGCAGCACTGCTCACGGCGGTCTGGTGACGCGGCCGTCGTGAGACGCAGTCGGTTCGGTTCCTCTCAGGTACCGCTTGTACGACTCGGCCCCGGGACAGGGCCGGTCGGCCTCTCGCCGCCGCGCGGGCATGTGCATCGCCCGCCCCGACGGCACCGGGCGTGTGCGCTCGCAGCCCGGCAGACACCCGCACTCCACCGCACCCGGTGCGCCCTCGGCGCACCCGGGGGCGTCTTCCGTCGTCACCCTCATTCCTGGAGTCCGCGATGGCCACTCCCCTGTCCGACACCCCTCAGTCCCCGCTCCGGACCGTCGCCGTCGTCGGCCTCGGCACCATGGGCACCGGCATCGCCGAGGTCCTGGCCAAGGCCGGCCGCGACGTCGTCGGCATCGACATCGGCGAGGCCCAGACCACGAAGGCGGTCGCCGCCCTGGAGGCGTCCCTGGCCCGCGCCGTGGAGCGGGGCCGGCTGACCGACCAGGAGCGTGCGGACGCCCTCGCCCGGGTCCGCACCGCCACCGACCTGCGCGCGGCGGCCGACGCCGACCTCGTGATCGAGGTGGCGCCGGAGTCGTACGAGATCAAGCAGCAGATCTTCCGGGAGCTCGACGGCATCGTGCGGCCGGAGACGATCCTGGCCACCGGCACCAACGCGCTGTCCGTCACCCGCCTCGCCGCGGACTCCGCCCGCCCCGAGCGGGTGCTGGGCCTGCACTTCTTCAACCCGGCCCCGGCGATGAAGCTGGTCGAGGTCGTCTCCTCGGTGCTGACCTCCCCGGCGGCGGTCACGGCCGTCACCGACCTCGCCGTGGACCTGGGCAAGGAGCCCGTCGCGGTCGGCGACCGGCCCGGGTTCGTCGCCGACGGGCTGCTGTTCGGCTACCTCAACCAGGCCGCGGCGATGTACGAGGCGCGTTACGCCTCCCGCGAGGACATCGACGCCGCGATGCGGCTGGGCTGCGGCCTGCCGATGGGCCCCCTGGCCCTGCTGGACCTGATCGGCGTCGACACCGCGCGCACGGTGCTCGAGGCCATGTACACCGCCTCCCGGGACCGGCTGCACGCCCCGGCGCCGATCCTGAAGCAGCTCAGCGAGGCGGGCCTGACGGGCCGCAAGGCCGGGCGCGGCTTCTACACCTACGAGGCGCCGGGCAGCGCCGTCGTCGTGCCGGACGCGCTGACCCCGCGGGAGAGCGCCGGCCCGGTCGCCGGGCGCCCCGTCCGGTCGGTCGGTGTGGCCGGCTCCGGCACCATGGCGTCCGGCATCGCCGAGGTGTTCGCCAAGGCCGGGTACGAGGTGGTGCTCGCCGCCCGCAGCGAGGAGAAGGCGCAGACGGCCAAGGCCCGGGTCGGCAAGTCGCTGGCCCGCTCGGTCGACAAGGGCCGGATGACCGCCGAGGCCGCGGCGCAGACCCTGGAGCGGATCACGCCGGCCGGCACGTACGACGACTTCGCCGACGTGGACCTGGCGGTGGAGGCGGTCGCCGAGGACCTGGAGGTCAAGCGGCAGCTGTTCGCCGCGCTGGACAAGGTGTGCAAGCCGGGCGCGGTCCTGGCCACGACCACCTCCTCGCTGCCCGTCGTCGCCTGTGCCCGCGCCACCTCGCGCCCGCAGGACGTGATCGGCATGCACTTCTTCAACCCGGCGCCGGCCATGAAGCTGGTGGAGGTCGTGCGCACGGTGCTGACCGCGGACGACGTGCACGCCACCGTCCGGGAGGTGTGCGCGACGATCCGCAAGCACCCCGTGGACTGCGGCGACCGGGCCGGGTTCATCGTCAACGCCCTGCTGTTCCCGTACCTGAACAACGCGGTCAAGATGGTGCAGGAGCACTACGCCTCGCTCGACGACATCGACGCGGCGATGAAGCTGGGCGGCGGCTACCCGATGGGCCCGTTCGAACTGCTGGACGTGGTGGGGCTGGACGTCTCGCTGGCCATCGAGAAGGTGCTGCACCGGGAGTTCCGCGACCCGGGTCTGGCCCCGGCGCCGCTCCTGGAGCACCTGGTGGCCGCGGGCTGCCTCGGCCGCAAGACCGGCCGCGGCTTCCGCGAATATGCCCGCCGCTGACCCACGGCCCGACGACTGGCTCCGGCCGGGCGAGGAGTGGGGCGGGCTGCTGGACCCCGGCAGCCGCCCCCCGCCCGCCGGGCCGGACGCTCCCTTGGCCGCCCGGCCCGGATCCCCGCCCCGACGGGCCGGCGGAAACCCAGGTCACGCGCGCCCGGCTGCGCGGATGCAGTACGTTCGGGTCATGTCCCAGCCCGCCAAGTCCTCACGTACACCAGCTACGCCCGACGCTCCGGAGAGGGCCGCGGGCGGCCGAGCCGCCGCCCAACGGCTGAAAATGCGCCGGGAACTGGCGGCCGCCGCGATGGAACTCTTCGCGACCAAGGGGTACGAGGCGACCACCGTCGACGAGATCGCGGCGGCTGCCGGGGTCGCCCGCCGCACCTTCTTCCGTCACTTCCGTTCCAAGGAAGAGGCGATCTTCCCCGACCACGACGACACCCTGGTCCGCGCCGAGGCGGTGCTGAACGCCGCCCCGGCCCACGAGCACCCGCTCGACACGGTGTGCCGCGGCATCAAGGAAGTCATGAAGATGTACGCGGCCCGGCCGGAGATCTCGGTCGCCCGGTACAAGCTCACGCGGGAGGTGCCCACCCTGCGCGAGGCCGAGATCGCCTCGGTGGCCCGTTACGAGCGGCTGTTCACCCGCTATCTGCTGGGCCACTTCGACGAGCACGCGCACGCCGACGACGCCAACGACGACCCGCTGCTGGCGGAGGTCGCCGCCTCCGCCGTGGTCACCGCCCACAACCACGTCCTGCGGCGCTGGCTGCGGGCCGGCGGGCAGGGAGACGTGGAGGCGCAGCTGGACCACGCCTTCGCGATCGTGCGGAAGACGTTCGGCACGGGCATCGGCGCCGGGCGTGCCGGGTCCTCGGCACCGGCCGCGGCCGGCACCTTCGGCGAGGGCGAGGTGCTGGTGACCGTCGCCCGGACCGACGCCCCGCTGGACGAGGTCATGCGGGCCATCGAGCAGACGCTGAAGGAGCGCTGAGGCGGTTTCCGGGGGCGTCGAGCCCCGCCGCGCCCTGTGAGAACGGCCACCCGCCGGGTGGCCGTTTTTGCATGTCAGTGCCCGTTTTTCACCCCTGCGCAGAGGCCGTTCGATCGATCATCGCTCATCTGTCGCGTAAAGATTTCATCTGAGAGCAAGTTCTGGCACTCAGTGCCTTGCGACGTGACACGCGGTGTCATACGTTGAAGGTGTCCGGGCTGTCCCCGCGGGCCATCACCGTGACCCGGACGCCTGCGTCACAGGCACACCTCCCGCGCCAACCAAGCGCCGCCGCACAGCACCACCCGCCGAACCGACGGCACCCACCCTCACCGATCCTCAGCAGCACCGACGTAACCCTCAGCGCCCCTCCCTCAGGGCGCTCGACGCCGGAGGCAACACCGTGACCATGAAGGACATCCTGGCCGCGATCCAGGCGCCCGAGTCCACCTCGGCCGACTTCGCCAACCTGCCGCTCCCCGAGTCGTACCGCGCGATCACCGTGCACAAGGACGAGACGGAGATGTTCGCGGGCCTCGCCACCCGCGACAAGGACCCCCGCAAGTCGATCCACCTCGACGAGGTGCCCCTGCCCGAGCTGGGCCCGGGCGAGGCCCTGGTGGCCGTGATGGCCTCCTCGGTCAACTACAACTCGGTGTGGACCTCGATCTTCGAGCCGGTGTCCACATTCGCCTTCCTGGAGCGCTACGGCAGGCTCTCCCCGCTGACCAAGCGGCACGACCTGCCGTACCACATCATCGGCTCCGACCTGGCCGGCGTCGTCCTGCGCACCGGCGCCGGCGTCAACGCCTGGCAGCCCGGCGACGAGGTCGTCGCCCACTGCCTGAGCGTCGAGCTGGAGTCCCCCGACGGCCACGACGACACCATGCTCGACCCCGAGCAGCGCATCTGGGGCTTCGAGACCAACTTCGGCGGCCTCGCCGAGATCGCGCTGGTGAAGACCAACCAGCTCATGCCGAAGCCCAAGCACCTCACCTGGGAGGAGGCCGCCGCCCCCGGCCTGGTCAACTCCACCGCCTACCGGCAGCTTGTCTCCCGCAACGGCGCGGCGATGAAGCAGGGCGACAACGTCCTGATCTGGGGCGCGAGCGGCGGCCTCGGCTCCTACGCCACGCAGTTCGCGCTGGCCGGCGGCGCCACCCCGATCTGTGTCGTCTCCTCCCCCGAGAAGGCCGAGATCTGCCGGAAGATGGGCGCCGAGCACGTCATCGACCGCAACGCCGAGGGCTACAAGTTCTGGAAGGACGAGACCACCCAGGACCCCAAGGAGTGGAAGCGCTTCGGCAAGCGCATCCGCGAACTCACCGGCGGCGAGGACATCGACATCGTCTTCGAGCACCCCGGCCGCGAGACCTTCGGCGCCTCGGTCTACGTCACCCGCAAGGGCGGCACCATCACCACCTGCGCCTCCACCTCGGGCTACATGCACGAGTACGACAACCGCTACCTGTGGATGTCGCTGAAGCGGATCATCGGCTCGCACTTCGCCAACTACCGCGAGGCCTACGAGGCCAACCGCCTCATCGCCAAGGGCAAGATCCACCCCACGCTGTCGAAGACGTACGGCCTCGAGGACACCGGCCAGGCCGCCTACGACGTGCACCGCAACCTGCACCAGGGCAAGGTCGGCGTCCTGTGCCTGGCGCCCGAGGAGGGCCTCGGCGTCCGCGACGCGGAGATGCGCGCCCGGCACCTCGACGGCATCAACCGCTTCCGGAACGTCTGAGAGGCGCCGTATGAGTGAGCGTCAGCCCGCCGCGACGAGGCGGGAGAAGGACCGGCCGTGGCTCATGCGCACCTACGCCGGTCACTCCACGGCCGAGGCGTCCAACGAGCTGTACCGGCGCAACCTCGCCAAGGGCCAGACGGGTCTGTCGGTGGCGTTCGACCTGCCGACGCAGACCGGCTACGACTCCGACCACATCCTCGCCCGCGGCGAGGTCGGCCGGGTCGGGGTGCCGATCGCGCACCTGGGTGACATGCGCCGGCTGTTCCAGGACATCCCCCTGGAGCAGATGAACACCTCGATGACCATCAACGCCACGGCCATGTGGCTGCTGGCGCTCTACCAGGTCGTCGCCGAGGAGCAGGGTGCGGACATCACCAAGCTCAGCGGCACGACCCAGAACGACATCGTCAAGGAGTACCTGTCCCGGGGCACCCACGTGTTCCCGCCGGGGCCGTCGCTCCGCCTGACGACGGACATGATCGCGTACACGGTCTCCCACATGCCGAAGTGGAACCCGATCAACATCTGCAGCTACCACTTGCAGGAGGCGGGCGCCACACCGGTCCAGGAGATCGCGTACGCGATGTCCACCGCGATCGCCGTGCTCGACGCGGTCCGTGACTCCGGCCAGGTGCCGCAGGAGCGCATGGGCGACGTCGTGGGCCGGATCTCCTTCTTCGTGAACGCGGGCGTCCGCTTCATCGAGGAGATGTGCAAGATGCGCGCCTTCGGCCGCATCTGGGACCGCGTCACCCGCGAGCGGTACGGCATCGAGAACCCCAAGCACCGCCGCTTCCGCTACGGCGTCCAGGTCAACTCCCTCGGTCTGACGGAGGCGCAGCCGGAGAACAACGTCCAGCGGATCGTGCTGGAGATGCTGGCGGTCACCCTCTCCAAGGACGCACGCGCGCGTGCCGTGCAGCTGCCCGCCTGGAACGAGGCGCTGGGCCTGCCCCGCCCCTGGGACCAGCAGTGGTCGCTGCGCATCCAGCAGGTCCTGGCCTACGAGAGCGACCTGCTGGAGTACGACGACATCTTCGAGGGCTCGAAGGTCATCGAGGCGAAGGTGGACGAGCTGGTCGAGGCCGCCCTCGCCGAGATGGAGCGGATCGAGGAGATGGGCGGCGCCATGGCCGCCGTCGAGTCCGGCTACCTCAAGTCGCAGCTGGTCGCCTCGCACGCCGAGCGCCGGGCCCGCATCGAGTCCGGCGAGGAGAAGATCGTCGGCGTCAACGCCTTCGAGGGCACCGAGCCCAACCCGCTCACCGCCGACCTGGACACCGCGATCCAGACCGTGGACCCGGCGGTGGAGGCCCGGGTGATCGCCTCGCTCCAGCACTGGCGCGACACCCGCTACCAGCCCCCGTTCAACCATCCGCGCCCCTGCAAGGCGCTGGAGCGGCTGAAGGAGGCCGCGCGCGGCACCGACAACCTCATGGAGGCCACCCTGGAGTGCGCCCGCGCGGGCGTCACGACCGGCGAATGGGCCGGGGCCCTGCGCGAGGTGTTCGGCGAGTTCCGGGCGCCGACGGGCGTGTCCTCCGCACCGGTGGCGGTCGCCGCCGAGGAGGGCACCGCGCTGGCCCGGGTGCGCAAGGCGGTGGAGCTGACCGCCCAGGACCTCGGCGTCGGCAAGCTGCGCTTCCTGGTCGGCAAGCCCGGACTGGACGGCCACTCCAACGGCGCCGAGCAGATCGCGGTGCGCGCGCGGGACGCCGGCTTCGAGGTGGTGTACCAGGGCATCCGGCTGACGCCGGAGCAGATCGTGGACGCGGCCCTCGCGGAGGACGTGCACGCGGTCGGCCTGTCCATCCTGTCCGGCTCGCACGCCCAGCTCGTGCCGGACGTGCTGGAGCGCCTCCATGTGGCCGGTGCCACAGATATACCGGTGATCGCCGGTGGCATCATCCCCAACGGTGACGCCGAAGAGCTGCGGGCCGCCGGAGTGGCCGCGGTCTTCACACCGAAGGACTTCGACATCACCGGCATCATCGGCCGGATCGTGGACGAGATCCGCAACGCGAACAAGCTCGACCCCCTGGAGGTCCCCGCATGACGACCGTGAACCGGCTTCGGCCGCGCCGCTCCTGCCTGGCGGTGCCGGGAAGCAACCCCCGGTTCCTGGAGAAGGCCCAGGGCCTCCCGGCGGACCAGGTCTTCCTCGACCTGGAGGACGCGTGCGCGCCGCTCGCCAAGCCCGAGGCGCGGCACACCATCGTCAAGTTCCTCAACGAGGGCGACTGGACCGGCAAGACCCGCGTCGTGCGCGTCAACGACTGGACGACGGAGTGGACGTACCGCGACGTCGTGACGGTGGTGGAGGGCGCCGGCCCGAACCTGGACTGCATCATGCTGCCGAAGGTCCAGGACGCCCGGCAGGTCGTGGCCCTGGACCTCCTCCTCACCCAGATCGAGAAGACGATGGGCTTCGAGGTCGGCCGGATCGGCATCGAGGCGCAGATCGAGAACGCGCAGGGCCTGAACAACGTCAACGAGATCGCCCAGGCCTCCCCGCGCCTGGAGACGATCATCTTCGGCCCGGCCGACTTCATGGCGTCCATCAACATGAAGTCCCTGGTCGTCGGCGAGCAGCCGCCCGGCTACCCGGCGGACGCCTACCACTACATCCTGATGAAGATCCTGATGGCGGCCCGCGCCAACGACCTCCAGGCGATCGACGGCCCCTACCTCCAGATCCGCAACGTCGACGGCTACCGCGCGGTCGCGCAACGCGCCGCCGCCCTCGGCTTCGACGGCAAGTGGGTGCTGCACCCGGGCCAGGTCGAGGCGTCCAACGAGATCTTCTCGCCGTCGCAGGAGGACTACGACCACGCCGAGCTGATCCTGGACGCGTACGAGTACTACACGTCCGAGGCGGGCGGCAAGAAGGGCTCCGCGATGCTCGGCGACGAGATGATCGACGAGGCCAGCCGCAAGATGGCGCTGGTCGTCGCGGGCAAGGGCCGCGCCGCCGGCATGCAGCGCACCAGCACGTTCGAGATCCCGGAGGCGTGAGCATGCAGTTCGGACGCACCTACGAGGAGTTCGAGGTCGGGGCGACGTACAAGCACTGGCCGGGCAAGACGGTCACCGAGTACGACGACCACCTGTTCTGTCTCCTCACCATGAACCACCACCCGCTCCACATGGACACGAACTACGCCGAGAAGACGACGGACTTCGGCAAGAACGTGGTGGTCGGGAACTACGTCTACTCGCTGCTGCTCGGCATGAGCGTGCCGGACGTCTCCGGCAAGGCGATCGCCAACCTGGAGATCGAGTCGCTCAGGCACGTCGCGCCGACCTTCCACGGCGACACGATCTACGGCGAGACGACCGTGCTCGACAAGTGGCCGTCGAAGTCGAAGGACGACCGCGGGATCGTCCACGTCGAGACCAAGGGCTACAAGCAGGACGGCACCCTGGTCTGCGTCTTCCGCCGCAAGGTGATGGTGCCGACCGAGACGTACATCAAGGAGCGCGGCGGCGAGCAGCCGGGCCGCCCCGAGCTGAAGGAACAGGGGAAGTAAGCGATGGCCCGTCTCGCCCAGACCGCCGGTCTGACCGACGTCCAGCAGGAGATCCTCTCCACCGTCCGCGACTTCGTGGACAAGGAGATCATCCCGGTCGCCACCGAGCTGGAGCACCGCGACGAGTACCCGCAGGCGATCGTCGACGGCCTGAAGGAACTCGGCCTCTTCGGCCTGATGATCCCCGAGGAGTACGGGGGCCTGGGCGAGTCGCTCCTGACCTACGCGCTGTGCGTCGAGGAGATCGCCCGGGGCTGGATGTCGGTGTCCGGCATCATCAACACGCACTTCATCGTGGCGTACATGCTCAAGCAGCACGGCACGCAGGAGCAGAAGGACCACTTCCTGCCCCGCATGGCCGCCGGTGACATCCGGGGTGCGTTCTCGATGTCGGAGCCGGCGCTCGGCTCGGACGTGTCGGCCATCACCTCGAAGGCGGTGCGGGACGGCGACGAGTACGTCCTGACCGGCCAGAAGATGTGGCTGACCAACGGCGGCACGTCGTCGCTCGTGGCCGTCCTGGTCCGCAGTGACGAGGGTCACCCCGAGGGGACGGCGCCGCACAAGTCGATGACGACGTTCCTGGTGGAGAAGGAGCCCGGCTTCGGCGAGGTCCGGCCCGGCCTGACCATCCCCGGGAAGATCGACAAGATGGGCTACAAGGGCGTCGACACCACCGAGCTGATCATGGACGGACTGCGCATTCCGGCCGATCGGGTGCTCGGCGGCGTCACCGGCCGAGGTTTTTACCAAATGATGGACGGCGTCGAGGTCGGCCGCGTCAACGTGGCGGCACGTGGCTGCGGCGTCGCTCAGCGTGCCTTCGAGCTGGGTGTCCGGTACGCCCAGCAGCGTCACACTTTCGGCAAGCCGATCGCCCAGCACCAGGCCATCCAGTTCAAGCTCGCGGAGATGGCTACCAAGGTCGAGGCCGCTCATGCGATGATGGTGAACGCCGCACGCAAAAAGGACTCCGGCGAACGAAACGACCTCGAAGCAGGGATGGCGAAGTACCTCGCGTCCGAATACTGCAAGGAGGTCGTGGAGGACGCCTTCCGGATCCACGGTGGCTACGGCTTCTCGAAGGAGTACGAGATCGAGCGTCTCTACCGCGAGGCGCCGATGCTGCTGATCGGTGAAGGCACCGCCGAGATCCAGAAAATGATCATCGGTCGCAGGCTGCTCGAAGAGTATCGATTCCAGGGCTAGATGTCCGGATACGGGGTGTTTTCTTGGAGAAGAAGATCACACCCCGTAGGCAGTCTTCGGCCGCCGACTCGGCTTCCTGGCTTACCCAGTTGCCGCCCCGAGCCGCTACGATCGCCGGAAAGCCGCCGTCCCCCGTCGAAGCGCGGCCTGATCCGCTACGAAGGTCATCCATGCCCCACAGCCAAACCTCTGCACCTCGCGACAGCCTCGCCGGCGTACGCCTCGCGCGCGGAGCATCGCCGTGGCTCCTGCCGACCGTCGCCACCGCAGCCCTCAGCCTGGCCCGCGCCCGCCGTTCGGGTGCCGCCAAGGCCGTCGCCGTTCCCGCCACCGCGCTCGCGGCGGGGATGCTGTGGTTCTTCCGCGACCCCGAGCGCGAGATCGCCCAGGGCCGGGTCATCTCGCCCGCCGACGGAGTGGTGCAGAGCATCATGCCGTGGAAGGACGGCCGCACCCGCGTCGCCATCTTCATGAGCCCGCTCAACGTCCACGTCAACCGGGCACCGCTGTCCGGCACCGTGACGTCGGTCGAGCACGTGCCCGGCGGCTTCGTTCCCGCTTTCAACAAGGAGAGCGAGAACAACGAGCGCGTCGTCTGGCACTTCGACACCGAGCTGGGCGACATCGAGATGATCCAGATCGCCGGCGCGGTGGCCCGCCGCATCGTCCCCTACGTGCCGCAGGGCACCAAGGTCGAGCAGGGCGACCGCATCGGTCTGATCCGCTTCGGCTCGCGCGTCGACCTCTACCTGCCCGAGGGCGTGGAGGTCGCGGTCGAGGTCGGCCAGAAGACGGTGGCTGGGGTGACTCGCATTGACCGTGATTGACCCGGAGACCAAGCCCGGCTGGGTGCCGGAGGCCGACGAGGTGGACGAAGAGGAGGAGATGCCGCTGTCGCTGCGCCTGTCGATAGCGGACACGCTCACCCTCGGCAACGCGACCTGCGGCTTCATGGCGGTGTACTTCACCACCACCGGCATCCTGATCCCGCATCTGACCGGCAGCGAGGAGTCGGGCATGGCCCGGCACAGCGCGGCCACGGCGGTCATCCTGATGCTGTGCGCGGCGATCTTCGACCTGTTCGACGGTCTGGTCGCCCGCAAGCTGCGCTCCTCGCCGATGGGCGCGGAGCTGGACAACCTCTCCGACCTGATCAGCTTCGGGCTGGCGCCGGCGTACTTCGTCCTGGTGTACGGCATGGTCGCGGACGACGCGTACCAGCGGGTGGCGGCGGTCGGTGCGATCGTCGTGCTGCTGGCGGTGGTGCTGCGGCTTGCGCGATTCTCCTGCGTCACCGTGAAGGACGGCACGTTCCAGGGCATGCCGTCGCCGTTCGGCGCGCTGACCGTCGTGTCGATCGTGCTGCTGGAGCTGCCCTTCGTGGCGACGCTGCTGGCGATCCTCGGGACGGCGTGGCTGATGGTGAGCCGGGTGGAGTACCCGAAGCCGCGGGGCCGGCTGGCGGTGGCGATGCTGTCGTGGATCGTGCTGTCGATGGGGCTGCTGGCGGCGTGGGCCTTCGACGCGCCGAGCGGGCAGCTGCTGCTGCAGACGGGATGTGCCTTGCAGCTGGTGATGGGGGCGGTGATTCCGCTGTTCGCGACGGCTCGGCGGGTGAACAACTTCCGGGACAACCGGCGGGAGGCGCGGGCGGCGCAGCTGCCGTAGCGCTCGCGCTCCCTGGCGTGGGGCCCCGGACCCGACTCGGGTCCGGGGCCCTTCGCCGTCCCGGCCGGGTTGTTCTCGCCCCCGCCGCCCCTACCCGTCCCACCCCGGGGGCTCCGCCCCCGGACCCCTGCTCCTCAAACGCCGGAGGGGCTGAACTTTCAGCCCGTCCGGCGTTTGAGGACGAGGCCGTCAGGCCGAAAAGGGGGGTCTGGGGGCGCAGCCCCCAGGGGACGGGAATGGGTAGGGGCGGCGGGGGCGAGGAACGTCGGGGTGGGTCAGGGGGTCAGGAAGTCGCGGGCGATGTTCTGCGCCACGCGCTCCAGGATCGGCCCCGCCTCCGCGATGCAGCGCGCCACATCCGGCTCGACCTCCGTCAGCGGATAGGCCCGCCGGATCCCGGCCCGCCCCAGCACCTCCGCCGGCAGCGCCAGCCGACCGCACACCGCGACGACCTCCTTGCCGGCCGCCCGGGCCGCCGCGGCCACGCCCGCCGGCGCCTTGCCGTGCAGGGTCTGCTCGTCCAGCGAGCCCTCACCGGTGATCACCAGCTCGGCCCGCTCCAGGGCCGGCGCGAAGCCGAGGACGTCCAGCATGACCTCGATACCGGGCCGGAACCGCGCCCCCAGCAGCAGCGCCCCGTAACCGATGCCGCCCGCGGCACCGGCCCCCGGCGACGCCGCGTACTCGGCGGCCTTCGCGCCCACGACGCCTTCCAGCACCTTCGCGAAGTGCGCGAGCGCCGCGTCCAGCGTCCGCACGTCCTCCGGCGAGGCGCCCTTCTGCGGACCGTAGACCGCCGGGGCGCCCTTCGGCCCGGTCAGCGGGTTGTCGACATCGCTGGCGAGGACCAGCTCGACCTCGGCGAGCCTCGGGTCGAGGCCGGACAGGTCGGCGGTCGCCAGCTCGGCGAGCCCTCCGCCACCGGGCGCCACCGGCTTGCCGTCCCCGTCCAGGAAGCGTGCGCCCAGCGCGGCCAGCATCCCGGCGCCGCCGTCCGTCGTCGCACTGCCGCCGACGCCGAACACGATCGTCCGCGCCCCCGCGTCCAGCGCGGCCCGCAGCAGCTCCCCCGAGCCGTACGTGGACGCCGTCAGCGGCGCGAGGACGCCCTCGGGCAGCCGCTGCAACCCGCTCGCCTCGGCCATCTCCACGACCGCGGTGTCGCCGCGCAGCGCGTACGCCGCCGTCACCTCGTCGCCGACGGGCCCGACGACCCGCAGCTCCCGGCGCTCGAACCCGGCCGCGACGGCCGCGGCCACCGTGCCGTCGCCGCCGTCGGCCACCGGCAGCGCCTCCACGACGACGTCCGGCACCACCCGGCGCAGCCCGGCGGTCACCCGCTCGGCGACCTCCACGGCCGTCAGCGAGCCCTTGAACTTGTCCGCGGCGACGAGCACCCGACGGGCCCCGTCCACTGCAGCGTCAGCCACCTTGCTATCCCCTTGCTCTTCGGGCCTTGCGCACGTCAAGGCAGTCGCGCCGCTGCGACCTTAACCTCACACCCGCCCCGCCGTCATGCCCTGCCCGGACCGTGGAACGGCCCGCGGGCCGCCGTGAGCGGGTACACCGCAGACATGACCCCTGAACGCATCGCCGCCCCCGGACTGCCCGACCGCGTCCACGGCGGCTGGCTGGGCCGGATCGCCGGCAACATGCTCGGCAAGCCCGTCGAGCAGGGCGAGGTGTGGACCCGCGACCGCATCGACCGCTATCTGCGGCGGACCGGCGCCCTGCCGCTGACCGACTACCTGCCCGAGCCCCTGGCCACCGGCGACGACGGCGACGGCGACGCCGCGCTGCTGCGGCCCGAGTGGCGGGCCTGCGTCCGCGGCCGGATCGACGGCAGCTGCCGCGACGACGACGTCGACTACGCCGTCCTCGGCCTGCACCTGCTGGAGACCCACGGCTTCGGCTTCAGCACCGAGCAGGTCGGCGACCTGTGGCTGCTGCGGCTGCCCTACCTGCAGACCTTCACCGCGGAGCGGGCGGCGTACCGGAACCTGGCCAAGGGGCTCAAGCCGCCGCTGACCGCCACCTACGACAACCCCTGCCAGGAGTGGATCGGCGCCCTGATCCGCGCCGACGTCCACGGCTGGACCAACCCCGGCGCCCCGCGCCGTGCCGCGCTGCTCGCCCGCCGGGACGCGGTGCTGTCGCACACCGGCAACGGCGTCTACGGCGCCATGTGGGCGGCGGCGCTGATCGCGGCGGCGTTCACGGCCCCGACCGTGCGGCACGCGCTGGACGAGGCCTTCGCCGTCGTCCCGGCGAGCAGCCGGCTGGCCCGCACCGTACGCCGAGTGATCTCCCTGCACGACGCCCGGCTGAGCTGGGAGGACACGCTGGCCACCGTCACGGAGGAGACCGCCGGGCTCGGCTGGATCCACGTCGTCCCGAACGCCGCCGTGCTCACCGCCGGGCTGCTGTACGGCGACGGCGACTTCACCCGCACCATCGCCCTCACCGTGCGCGGCGGGCTGGACACCGACTCCAACGGGGCGACGGCCGGGTCGGTGGCCGGAGTGCTGTGCGGTGCGGCGGCCATCCCGGCGCAGTGGACGGAGCCGCTGCGGGACACGGTGCGCAGTGCCGTCTTCGGGTTCGACGGCGTGCGCATCAGTGAGCTGGCCGAGCGCACGGTGCGCCTCGCGGAGGCCGGGCATCGACCGGCCCGGCCCCGGTTACCCTTCCGGGATGACCACGACACCTGACTACGCCACGTACATCGCCGGTCTGCCGCGCGTCCTGTGCGGTGCCGCCGCGCTGCTGCGGGACGCCGAGGGCCGGGTGCTGCTCGTCGAGCCCAACTACCGGGAGGGCTGGACGCTGCCCGGCGGCACGGTCGAGTCGGACGCCGGTGAGACCCCGCGGCAGGGGGCGCGGCGGGAGACGGCCGAGGAGATCGGCCTCGACGTCGAGCTGGGCCGGCTGCTGGTGGTGGACTGGGTACCGGGACCGGACCGGCCGCCGCTGGTGTCCTATCTGTACGACGGCGGGGTGCTCGGCGAGGAGGACCTCAAGGCGATCCGGCTCCAGGAGGAGGAGCTGCTGTCCTGGCGGCTGGTGCCCCGGGAGGAGCTGCCCGACCACCTGCTGGGCGCTCTGCTCGGCCGGGTGCTGGCCGGACTGGACGCCCTGGCGGAGAACGGCGGCACGGTGGAACTGGAGAACGGCCGCCGCGTCGGCTGACCGCCGCCCGTCAGCCTCCCTGGTGGTCCTGGGGCTTGGCGTCGACGGCGTGCAGCGCCTCGTCCCGCTCGGCGGTCCTGGCCTCGGTGCGGTGCCCGCGCTGGATGTAGTCGCGGACGACGAGCTCCACGGCGTCCTGCGGGGTGCCGACGCCGGCCAGCACCATGGCTTCCACCACGAGCTCGGCGTCCAGGGAGACGGTGACCTTGGCCATGCCGGGACGCTAGCACCCGGCGCCCCACCGCGGAAGGATTATCCGCTCGCCGCCCCGGTCCCGGGCGCCCTACGCTCGGGGCCATGAGCAAGCCCCTGGTCGCCCTCCTGACCGGTGCCGGCATCTCCACCGACTCCGGCATCCCCGACTACCGCGGTCCCCACGGTCTGTGGCGGCGCGATCCGGAGGCCGAGAAGCTCGTGACGTACGAGTACTACATGGGCGATCCGGAGATCCGGCGCCGTTCGTGGCGGATGCGGCGCGAGACCCACGCCCTGCGGGCCGAGCCGAACGCCGCGCACCGGGCGGTGGCCGGGCTGGAGCGGTCGGGGGTGCCGGTGCGGGTGATCACGCAGAACGTGGACGGGCTGCACCAGCTGGCCGGGATGCCCGCGCGCAAGGTCCTCGAACTGCACGGCAGCGCACACGGCGTCGTGTGCACCGGGTGCGGTGCGCGCGGCTCGATGCGGGACGCGCTCGCCCGGGTGGAGGCCGGCGAGGACGATCCGCCCTGCCTGGAGTGCGGCGGCATCCTGAAGTCCGCGACGGTGATGTTCGGCGAGCGGCTCGATCCGGTCGTGCTCGGCGAGGCGGTCGCCGTCGCCGAGGCCTGCGAGGTGTTCGTCGCCGTCGGCAGCAGCCTCCAGGTGCAGCCCGCCGCCGCGCTGGCCGGGGTGGCCGCCGACCACGGGGCCCGCCTGATCATCGTCAACGCCGAGCCGACGCCGTACGACGACCTGGCCGACGAGGTGCTCCGGGAGCCGATCGGCACGGCGCTGCCGGAGTTGCTGCGCACCCTCGCCGGTTAGAACAGCCCCGCTCCCCGTTCGAAGTCCAGCAGGCGGCGCTTGCGGTCCAGGCCGCCGCCGTAGCCGGTCAGGTCGCCGCTGGCGCCGACGACGCGGTGGCAGGGGACGATGATGCCGATCGGGTTGCGGCCGCCGGCGAGGCCGACGGCGCGGGAGGCGGCGGGGTTGCCGAGGGCGTCGGCGAGCCGGCCGTAGGTGCGGGTCTCGCCGTACGGGATGGTGCGCAGCGCGTCCCAGACCCTGCGCTGGAAGGGCGTGCCCCTCAGCCGCAGTTCCAGGGTGAAGTGCTTCAGGTCGCCGGCGAAGTACGCCCCGAGCTGGTCGAGGGCCTCGCCGAACGGCCGGTCGTCGCGTTCTCCGAAGGTCTCCTGCGGCGGGCGGTGGCGCTGGTCGGTCATGTAGAGGCCGCACAGGACGCCGTCCTCGGCGACGAGGGTGAGGGGGCCGTACGGGCTGTCGGTCACCGTGTGCTGTTTCACGGGTCTCCCTTACACGGGCAGGAAGTTGATGGGGTGGTCGTCGGTCGCCCACAGGTACTGGACGGCGTACGCCCGCCAGGGCCGCCAGGCGGCCGCGCGGGCGGTGAGCGCCGCCGGGGTGGACGGCAGTCCCAGCTCCCGTGCGGCGCGGCGGATGCCGAGGTCGGTGGGGAGGAAGGCGTCGGGGTCGCCGAGGGCGCGCATGGCGATGACGTCGGCCGTCCAGGGGCCGAAGCCGGGCAGCGCGAGGAGGCGCCGGCGGGTCTCGGCCCAGTCGCTGTCGACGCCGAGGCGGAGGGAGCCGTCGGCGAGGTGGCTCACGAGGGTGGCGAGGGTGGTGCGGCGGCTGCGCGGCATGGCCAGGGTCTCGGGGTCCGCCTCGGCCAGTGCGCCGGGCGAGGGGAAGAGGTGGGTGAGGCCGCCCTCGGGGTCCTCGACCGGTTCGCCGTGCGCGGTGACCAGGCGGGCGGCGTGGGTGCGGGCGGCGGCCGTGGAGACCTGCTGGCCGAGCACCGCCCGGACGGCGAACTCCGCCGCGTCGGCCGTGCGCGGCACCCGGCGCCCGGGTGCCTTGTCGACCAGGGGCGCCAGCAGCGGGTCGGTGCGCAGCCGGTCGTCGACCGCGACCGGGTCGGCGTCCAGGTCGAGCAGCCGGCGGCAGCGGCTGGTGGCGACGGGCAGGTCCCGCAGGTCGGTCAGGCTCAGCCGGCAGGCGATGTGGTCGGGCTGCGGGGTGAGCGCCACGATGCCGTGCCCGTACGGCAGCCGCAGGGTGCGGCGGTAGGCGCCGTCCCGCCACTCCTCCACGCCGGGTACGGCGGTGGCGGCGAGGTGGCCGAAGAGGTTGTCGGGGTTGAGCGGGGCCCGGAACGGCAGGCGCAGACAGAGGGCGCCGGGGGTGTGCGCCGCGGTCCCGGAGCGCCGGTTGCGCAGGTCGGTCGGGGCGAGCGCGTAGACCTCGCGGACGGTGTCGTTGAAGGTGCGGATGGAGGAGAAGCCCGCGGCGAAGGCGATCTCGGCCATCGGCAGCGCGGTCGTCTCGATCAGGAGCCGGGCGGTCTGGGCGCGCTGGGCGCGGGCCAGCGCGAGGGGGCCCGCGCCCAGCTCGGCGAGCAGCTGGCGTTCGATCTGCCGGGTGCTGTAGCCGAGCCGGGCGGCGAGTCCGGGCACGCCGTCGCGGTCCACGACGCCGTCGGCGATCAGCCGCATGGCGCGTGCGGTGAGGTCGGCGCGGCCGTTCCACTCCGGGGAGCCGGGCGTGGTGTCGGGGCGGCACCGCTTGCAGGCCCGGAACCCGGCCTGCTGGCAGGCCGCCGCGCTCGGGTGGAACGTCATGTTCTCCGGCTTGGGCGGCACCGCGGGGCAGCTGGGCCGGCAGTAGATGCCGGTGGACAGGACGGCCGTGAAGAACCAGCCGTCGAACCGGGCGTCCTTGGACAGCACTGCGCGGACGCAGCGTTCGGTGTGGGTGTGCATCCCCTTCTGCATGCGTCCAGGATGGTCGACGGCCCGGTCCGGGGCTGGCGAGAATCCGACATCAACCTTGCGTCTGCTGGTCCTCGCCGGATCGCCACGCCGTCTCGCGCAGCAGTCGCAGGCCGTTGAGGCCGACCAGCACGGTGGAGCCCTCGTGTCCGGCGACACCGAGCGGCAGCGGCAGGTGCCCGATGAGGTCCCACAGGACCAGGACGGTGATGAAGGTGCCCGCGATGACCAGGTTCTGCACCACCAGCCGGCGGGCGCGCCGGGACAGCCGTACCACCGCCGGCACGGCCGTCAGCTCGTCGCGGACCACGACGGCGTCCGCCGTCTCCAGGGCGAGGTCGGAGCCCGCGCGGCCCATGGCGACGCCGGCGTGGGCGGCGGCGAGCGCGGGGGCGTCGTTGACGCCGTCGCCGACGAACAGCACCGTGCGGCCGGCCCGCTCCAGGTCCCGTACGGCGGTGACCTTGTCCTCGGGCAGCAGACCGGCGCGGACGTCGGTGATGCCGGTGGCGTCGGCGACGCGTGCGGCGGCGCGGTCGTTGTCGCCGGTGAGGAGGGTGGGGGCGGTGCCGGTCAGGGCGGTGAGCGCGGCGGTGGCCCGGGCGGCGTCGACGCGGAGGCGGTCGGTGAGGGTGAGGGTGCCGACGGGGACGCCGTCGCGGACGACCTCGACGGTGGTCTCGTCGCCCTCGGGGGTCTCGGCGCGGCCGACCCGCACGTGGTGGCCGTCGACGACCGCGGTGACGCCCCGGCCGGGGATCGCCGTGAAGTCCCGGGCGTCGCCGGTCCGCAGTCCCCGGGCGCGGGCGGCGGCGACGACGGCGCGGGCCAGCGGGTGCTCGCTGGGATGCTCGGCGGCGGCGGCCAGCGCGAGCAGGGCGTCCTCGGTGAGGCCGGAGCCCGGCAGCGGGCGCACGGCGGTGACCTCGGGGGCGCCCTCGGTGAGGGTGCCGGTCTTGTCCAGGGCGGCGGTGTCGGTCTCGCCGAGGCGTTCCATGGCGACCGCCGACTTCACCAGGACGCCGTGCCGGCCGGCGTTGGCGATGGCGGACAGCAGCGGCGGCATGGTGGCGAGGACGACCGCGCAGGGCGAGGCGACGATCATGAAGGTCATGGCGCGCAGCAGGGCGTCGTCGAGGTCGGCGCCGAAGGCGAGCGGGACGCCGAAGACGGCGAGGGTGGCGACGACGACACCGACCGAGTAGCGCTGCTCGATCTTCTCGATGAACAGCTGGGTCGGGGCCTTGGTGCGGGAGGCCTCCTCGACCAGGGTGACGATCCGGGCGATCACCGAGTCGGCGGCGTCGCGCCCGACGCGGACGCGCAGCGCGCCGGTGCCGTTGAGGGTGCCGGCGAAGACCTCGTCGCCGGGACGCTTCAGGACGGGGAGGGGCTCGCCGGTGATGGTGGCCTGGTCGGCCTCGCTGGTGCCGTCGGTCACGGTGCCGTCGGCACCGATCCGCTCACCGGGCCGGACCAGCACCAGGTCGCCGACGCGCAGTTCCTCGGTGGGGACGGTCTCCTCGCGGCCGTCCTCGGTCAGCCGGGTGGCCGTGGTGGGGGCGAGGTCGAGCAGGCCGCGCACGGAGTCGGCGGTGCGGGCGGTGGCCAGGGCCTCCAGGGCGCCGGAGGTGGCGAAGATGACGATGAGCAGGGCGCCGTCGAGGACCTGCCCGATGGCGGCCGCGCCGAGGGCGGCGACGATCATCAGCAGATCGACGTCCAGGGTCTTGTCGCGCAGCGCACGCAGGCCCTCCAGCGCCGGTTCCCAGCCGCCGGCCACGTAGGCGACCGCGTAGAGCGGGCCGTGGGCCCAGGCGGGGGCGCCGGTGAGGTCGAGGGCGAGGGCGAGCAGGAAGGCGATCAGCGACAGGAGCGCCCAGCGGGCCTCGGGCAGGGCGAGGACACGGGTGCGGCGGCGCGGCGCCGAGCGGGTGGACGAGGGGACGGGGGTGGGAGCGAGCGTTGTGGACACGCGCAGCACCATACAGGAACAGATGAAGACCCGTTCATCCATTCATGGGTTGTGCGGGGGTGCGTAAGATGAGCGCATGGGTCATGGAGCCGTCACCACCGCGCAGGACGCCGGCACACGTGTGCGCCTGGACGCGGAGAACGCCGCGAAGGTCGCCACCACGCTCCAGGCCCTGTCCACGCCCTCCCGGCTGCTGATCCTGGCCCGGCTGCGCGAAGGCCCGCTGCCCGCGACCGAGTTGGCGGCCGAGGTCGGCATGGAGCAGTCGGCCTGCTCCCACCAGCTGCGGCTGCTGCGGAACCTGGGCCTCGTGGTGGGCGAGCGCCGCGGCCGGTCCGTGGTGTACACGCTGCACGACCACCATGTCGCCGAGCTGCTGGACCAGGCCGTGTACCACGTGGAGCACCTGCGGCTGGGGATCAGCGACACCGCGGAGTGAGCAGCCCGCTCATCGTCTCGGCGGCGCGTACGGCCGCGTCCGCGCAGCAGTTGTTGAACAGCACGTGCAGCTCGTCCACCTGCCGGGCGGTGCGCAGCAGCCGGGGTACGCGGGCGGCCAGTTCGGCGGCGGAGTAGTCGTGGCGGAACCGGTCCTCCTTGCCGCCCCTCCCCCAGGAGCGGCTGCGTCCGTGGAAGCGGACGACGGCGAGGCCGGGCCGGGTGACCGGCAGCACGGGCGGCAGTGAGCCGGGCAGGCCCTGCGCCATGTCCGTGCCGACGGCCGTCGCGCCGAGGGCGGACAGCAGGGCGCAGGTGGCGTCCGCGCGTTCGGCCTCCCACCACCCCGGGTGCCGGAACTCCACGGCGACCGGCCAGCCCTCGGTGCGCCGGGCGCAGGCCTGGAGCGTCTCCTCGGCCGAGTCGCCGGGCGCGAACCACGGTGGGAACTGGAACAGCACGGTGCCCAGCCGGCCGGCCTCGCGCAGCGGCCGGACCGCCTCGGCGAACCGGCCCCACACCTCGTCCAGCAGCGCCTCGCCGGCCCGCCCGCGCCGCAGCGCGCCGGGATCGGCCCGGCGCAGGTCGGCGGGGAGTGCCTCGACGCGCGTGGGGTGGCCGGTCAGCAGCGAGAAGGCCTTGACGTCGAAGCGGAAGGCGTCGGGGGTGCGCTCCACCCACAGCTCGCTGTTGCGCCGGCTCGGCAACGCGTAGTACCCGGCGTCCACTTCGACCACGGGCAGCCGGGAGGCGTAGTGCCTCAGCCGCCCCTCGGCGTCCCGCCGTCCCCGTGGATACCAGCCGCTCGCGACCAGGTGCCGGTCCGTCCAGGAACACGCGCCGACCCGTACCTCGCCCATGGGAGCCCGGTTACCCCGGGCTCCCGGCGCGATCCCTAGTCGGTCGCCGTGGGCCGCCGCGAGGCCGCCGTCGCCTTCTTCACATCGGTCAGCGGGCGCAGCCGGTAGGTGTAGGAGTAGTCCCGGTCGGCGAACAGCTTGAACTCGTCGTGGGTGTGCGCGCCCCAGCTGTTGTCGCCGCCGACGCCCGTCTGACGGTGGTTCAGCCGCAGCACGACCGCGTCGCGCGGGGTGAGCTGGTAGTCGTGGCGCACCCCGGACGACAGGTCCTCCGGCGTGAAGTGCGAGGCGTTGACCTCCAGCAGGGGTTCGCCCGAGGCGAGCAGGCCGACGCCGCGGCGGTCGGTGAGGGCGACCCAGCGCACGTCGGTCTTGTTGCCGTTCTCCTGCGGGCGGATGTAGGGCGTCCACTGCTCGGCGACGGTTCCCGAGTACCGGCCCACGTCGGTGCCGGTGTTGCGGTCCCAGTGGTTCTCCTCGGGGCCGCGTCCGTACCAGTGCAGCCGGTCCAGGCCGCGGGGCAGGAACAGCATCGTGCCGACCTCGGGGAGGTAGGGCAGGTTCGCGGCGCCGGGGTGCAGGGTGTTGTCGACCTTGATCTCGGCGTTGCCGAACACCGTGTAGGTGGTGGTGTACGCCGACTCCGTGGTGGTCGGCAGGGTGCCGGCGACCCTGATCTCGACGGCCCGGTCGCCGAGGGCGCGGACCGTCACCTCCGTCACCCTGCGGCGGGCCCCGGCGTCCCGCCAGGTCTGGTTGCGCAGGTGCTGGCCGTTGCCGCGGTCGTTGTCGGTGGGCGCCCGCCAGAAGTTGGGCACGGGCCCGGAGGTGATCAGGCGGGTGCCGTTCGCCTCGAAGGAGGTGATGGTGCCGCTGCGCTTGTCGACGGTGACCGAGAAGCCGCGGCCGTCGACCGTGACCTCGTCGTCGCCGTCGCGGTGGCGCAGGGCCGGGACGCGGTCCAGGGGCACGGGGGTCACGGCGGGCACGTCCGCGTCGAGCGGGAGCTGCTGCCGGGCGACCTCGAAACCGGCCTTCGCCCAGGGTGTGGCCTCCTTGGTGGTGAAGGACAGTTCGAGGAAGAACTCGGTGCCCGGCGCCGGGTCGTCCGGCAGCCGTACGGGCACGGTGATGTCCTTCTCGGACAGCGGTTCCACGGCCAGCTGGTCGCGGGTGAGCCGTCCGCGCCGTACGACCCGGCCGTCGGCGACGAGCTGCCAGTGGCCGTCGAACTCGCGCAGGCCGGTGAAGAGGTACTCGTTGACGAGGGTGACCGCGCCGGGGCCGCCGGGCCGCTTGCGGACGCCGATCGCCTGGTGGACGCGCTTGATCTCGGCGGCCTTGCCGGTGTGGCCGCGGTCGGCGGTGACGATGCCGTCGGCGACGAAGTTGCCGTCGTTGGGGTTGTCGCCCCAGTCGCCGCCGTAGGCGAAGAAGGTCTTCTCCTCCGGCCGCTTCCGCTCCACCTCGACGGTCCGGGCGTCGAACCAGAACCGCACGCCGTCGTCGCCGGGCCCGCGGTCGTCGTCGGCGAGTTCGGCGGCGGTCAGGGCGCGGGCGTAGACGCGGGCGCGGCGGATGGTGCCGCTGAACTCGCGGACCTGGTTGTCGGCGTCGGTGGCCAGGGCGAGCGGCGCGGCGGTGACGTCCGGCCGGCGGTCGGTGGTGCGGGTCGCCCGCCGGACGCCGTCGGCGTACAGGGCGAGGGTGCCGGCGTCCGCGTCGAAGACGCCCGCGACGTGGTGCTCGCGGCCGGTCCAGTCCTCCGGCACGGTCCAGGTGGCGGTGATCCACCGGCCGCCGGAGTGGATGAAGAACTCCAGCGTGCGGCCGTTCTGCTTCAGGGCGTACTGGGTGTCGCCCTTGGCGATGATCGGCTGGTGGTAGCCGGTCACGTCCGGGGTGACCCAGGCCTCCAGCGTGAGCGAGCCGGTGAGGTCCAGGCGTTCGTCGCGGGCGAAGACGGTGCCGCCCGACAGGCCCTCGGCGGGGTCGAAGGTGCCGGAGGCGGCGAGGATCTCGCCGCGCAGCCGGGCGGGGCCGGTCTCGGTGAGCAGGGTGCGCCGCGGGACCGGCCAGCTCAGCGACTGGTCGGCGAAGTCCCAGATCCAGCCGCCCTGGAGGACGTCGTGGCGGCGGACGAGGTCCCAGTACTTCTTGAAGTTGCCGTTGGAGTTCCCCATCGCGTGGGAGTACTCGATCATCACGTAGGGCCGGGTGTCGGAGGTGTCCTTCGCCCGCTGTTCGACGCGCTGGGGCGTGTCGTACATCTCCGAGCGGATGTCGCTGATCCCCGGGCGGTCGTCGCCCTCGTACTGGATGACCCGGGTGGGGTCGTAGGAGCGGATCCAGTCGTGCATGGCGGTGAAGGTGCTGCCGCCGCCGGCCTCGTTGCCGAGGGACCAGATGACGACCGAGGCGTGGTTCTTGTCGCGGTGCACCATGTTCTGGGCCCGGGCCACGCAGGCCTTCGTCCACTCGGGGTGGTCGCCGGGGTACTCGTCGCGGATGCCGTGCGTCTCCAGGTTGGTCTCGTCGACGAGGTAGAGGCCGTACTCGTCGGCGAGTTCGTACCACAGCGGGTTGTTCGGGTAGTGCGAGGTGCGGACGCTGTTCATGTTCATCCGCTTGATGACCGTGATGTCCTCGATCATGTCCTCGCGGGTGAGCGCGATGCCGCGGGCCGGGTGCATCTCGTGGCGGTTGGTGCCGCGGAAGGAGACGGGTCTGCCGTTGATGCGCATCAGGCCGTCCTTGAGCGCGAACTCACGGAAGCCGACGCGGTGCGAGAGGGTCTCGATCACCTTTCCGGCCGGGTCGCGCAGGCGGAGGACGGCGGTGTAGAGGTACGGGTGCTCGGCCGACCAGAGCCTGGGCGCGCGGACGGCCTTGGCGGCCCGCACGGTGACGTCCTCGCCGACGCTCACCGTGGAGAGGTCGGCGGGCTGCTCCAGCGGGCGGGACCAGACGGCGTGGCCGGCGGCGTCGTAGAGCCGGGTCTCCACGGTGTACCGCCCCGCGTCGCCGCCGCCGTAGGCGCGCACGCTCGCGGTGACGGACAGCTCGGCGTCGCTGTAGGTGGCGTTCAGCGGGGTGTCCAGCTTGAAGTCGCGCAGGTGCACGGCCGGGGTGGAGTACAGGTAGACCGAGCGGAAGATGCCGCTCAGCCGGATCATGTCCTGGTCCTCCAGCCAGTCGCCGTCGGAGTAGCGGTAGACCTCGACGGCGATCTGGTTGGTGCCGGGCCGGAGGTGGTCGGTGATGTCGTACTCGGAGGGGGTGAAGGAGTCCTCGTCGTAGCCCACCGGCCGGCCGTTGATCCACACGTAGTGCGCGGACTTGACACCCTCGAAGTGCAGGAAGGTGCGCCGGCCCGACCAGTCGCGGGGGACGGTGAAGGTGCGCCGGTACTGGCCGACCGGGCTGTAGCGGGTCGGCGGCGTGGGGGGCCGCGGGTCCTCGCCCCGGCCGTTGGGGCCCCAGTACGGGTAGGTGATGTTGAGGTAGATCGGGAAGTCGTGGCCGTGCAGCTGCCAGACGGAGGGCACCGGGATGGTCTCCCAGTCGCCGTCGTCGAGGTCGGTGCGGTGGAAGTCCGGGTCGCGGTCGTCGGGGCGGTCGGCGTAGGCGAACTTCCAGGTGCCGTCGAGGCTCAGGCGGTACGGCGAGCGGGTGCGGTCGCCGGCCAGGGCCTGGGAGACGTCCGCGTACGGCATCAGCGTGGTGTGCGGGGGCTCGGTGCCGAGCCGGAAGACACCGAAGTCGTGCCAGGCCGGGGGGCCGTCGGGGGCGGCGGGGGCGCGGCCGGCCGCGTGCGCCGCGGGCTGCGACGCGGACAGCGCGAGGGCGCCGAAGAAGGCGGCCCCGCCCTCCAGCAGCCGGCGGCGGCTGACGAGCGGGCGGGGGCGGGGGGCGGCGTGGGGGCCGGCGGGTGACACGGGCGAGTGCTGCGGCATGACCGTGGCCTTCCGTGGGCGTCGGTTCGGGGGCGGCTCAACGCACGGTGTTCGTCGGCAGTCGGCACCGGGCCGGCCGGCAACTGCCGGTGACGGGGCGACGACTGAGTCAGCCACACCCTAAGAGCCGAACACAATCGAATCAATCACCGTGTCGGAGTCTGTGCGTTCCTGAGAGACGCGGGGCCGGCGGCCGTCTCCGGCCACCGGCCCCCTCCCCCGGTCCGTGCTCCGGGTCAGCGGGGCTGGACCCCCGGCCGGCCCGACTCGATCACGAAGGACCTGTCCGTGCGGACCGGGGCGCCGGGCCGGGTGACGTGGTCGACCACCCGGTAGTCGGCGGTGTACTCGTCCTTGGTCACGCGGCAGCGCACATAGCCGCGGCGGTTGCTGTAGTACTTGGTGTGCGGGTTCTCGTCCCAGTACACCCGGCCCGGGTCGTGGGAGTCGGTGCCGTCGCCGCCCGAGGTGATCGACGTGGTGACGAACTCGCTGCCCAGCACCGGGGTCTGAGGTCGCTCGAAGTCGCGGCGCAGGTCGTTGGTCCAGTTGGCGTGCACGTCGCCGGTGAGCACCACGAAGTTCTCGATGCCGCGCTCCTCGACGAAGCCGAGCACCCGGTCGCGGGAGACCCGGTAGCCGTCCCAGCCGTCGTTGTAGCCGCCGTCGTCCTCCCCGGCCACGGCGTCCCAGTTGGCGAAGTAGATCTGCTGCGGGAGCACGTTCCACCGGGACCGCGAGCGGGCGAGGCCGCGCTCCAGCCAGGCGTGCTGCTCGTCGCCGAGGATCGTGGCGTTCGGGTCCCACTGCTCGGGCCCGGAGACCTGCCACTTGTCGCCGTAGGGCTGGTCGGTGCGGTACTGGCGGGTGTCCAGCACGCTGAAGGTGGCCGTGGCGCCGAACTCCAGCCGGCGGTACAGCGGCAGGGCCGTGTCCACCGGCTTGCGGAACCGGCGCAGCGGCATGTGCTCCCAGTAGGCCTGGTAGGCGGCCCGGCGGCGGGCGGCGAAGCGGGCGGTGGTGTCGTTGCCCTGGGCGGGGTCGCTGTTCTCGGGGCTGAGGTCGGCGTAGTTGTTGTCGGTCTCGTGGTCGTCCCAGGTGACCACGAACGGCGCCGTGGCGTGCAGCAGCCGCAGGTCGGGGTCGGTCTTGTACTGGGCGTGCCGCTGCCGGTACTCGTCGAGGGTGTTCATCTCGTCGCCGATGTGGGTGCGCACCTTGCCGTTGACGCCGGCCGCGTACTCGTAGAGGTAGTCGCCGAGGTGGAAGACGACGTCCGGCCGCTCCTCGGCCATGTGCCGGTACGCCGTGAAGTGCCCCTGCTCCCAGTTGGCGCAGGACGCGAAGGCGAATTCGACGGCGGGTGCGGTGCCGGGGGCCGGGGCGGTGCGGGTGCGGCCGGCCGGGGAGACGGCCCGGCCGGCGCGGAAGCGGTAGAAGTACTCGTGGTGCGGGCGCAGGCCGCGCACGTCGGCGTGGACGGTGTGCGCCTCCTCGGGCCGGGCGACCTCCACGCCGCGGCGGACGACGCGCCGGAACCGTGCGTCGAGGGCGACCTCCCACTGCACGGGGACGGGGTGCCGGGGCATGCCGCCGCCGAACTCCAGGGGTTTCGGGGCGAGTCGGGTCCACAGGACCACTCCGTCGGGCAGCGGGTCGCCGGATGCGACGCCGAGCCGGAACGGGTCGGCCGGGACGCGCTGCGGGGCCGCGGCGACGGGTGCGACGCCGGTGCCGAGCAGCACCGCGCCGGCGCCGGCCCCGGCGATCCCGAGGAATCCCCTTCTCTTCAGGGAGCTGTCCATGCTGGTGCGCGGCGGGGTCATCGAACCTCCAGGCGGCGGATGGCTGCGGACCACACCAGCCAAGCGGCGCCGGATGAACCCCGGCCGGGAAGCTCGTTGCCCTAGTTTGACGGATACATGTCGAGCAGCCGGAGTCCGTGCTACCGGGAGGCCGCCCGCGCGGGAACGGCGGCTGTCAGATCCGTGAAGTGGACCGTGTGGTCGCACCACCGGTCGAGCAGCGTGCGGTCGTGGCCGACGGCCAGCAGCCCGGCGCCGGTCTCGGCCCGGTACTCCTCCACGACCCGGACCAGGGCGGCGGTGGTCGAGGCGTCGAGCATCGCCGTCATCTCGTCGCAGACCAGCCAGCGCGGGCGCAGCACCAGGGCGCGGGCCAGGCAGGCGCGTTGCAGCTGGCCGTCGCTGACCTCGTGCGGACGCCGGGTCAGCAGCTCGCCGGTCAGCCCGACCGTGGCGGCGAGTTCGCCGACGCGGTCGGTGACCGCCTCGCGCCGCCCGGTGGCGCGCAGCGGTTCGGCGATCAGGTCGGTGAGCGTCAGGCGGGGGTCGGCGGACAGCCGCGCCTGCTGGAAGACGACGCCGAACGCGGTGCGCAGGGCGCGCGGGGCGCGGTGGCGCCAGCGGCGTACGGGTTCGCCGTCGACGACGACGGTGCCGGCGTCGGGCCGGTGCAGCAGGGCCGCGACCCGGGCGAGGGTGGACTTGCCGCAGCCGCTGGGGCCGAGCAGCCCGATGGACTCCCCGGGGGCGACGGTCAGCGACACGTCCCGGATCACGGGGGCGTTCCGGGTGTATCCGGCGGTGATGGCACGCAGCTCAAGCACGGTCGGCGGCCTCCGTCGGGGCGGTGTGCGGGTGGTGGCAGGCGACCGTGCCGGACAGCGGCGGCAGCACGGAGCAGGCGTCGCTCGCGCGCTCGCAGCGGGCGGCGAACGCGCAGCCGTCGGGCAGGGCGCCGAGTTCGGGCGGCAGGCCGGGAATGGGGGCGAAGGCGCGGTCGGGCAGCGCCTGGAGCAGGCCCCGGCTGTACGGGTGGCGGGGGCCGGGTTCGCCGAAGAAGCCGGCGGCGTCGGCGAGTTCGACGATGCGGCCGGCGTACATCACGGCGACGCGGTCGGCGATGCGCTCGGCGGCGGCCAGATCGTGGGTGATCATCAGCAGGGCGCGGCCGGTGCCGTCCGTGCCGGCGTCGACGTGCCGGCGCAGTTCGTCGACGGTGCGGTCCACCAGGTCCCGGTCGAGTCCCGTGGTGGGTTCGTCGGCGAGCAGCAGCGGGGCGTCGCCGACGAGGGCGAGGGCGGTGGCGGCGCGCTGGGCGAGGCCGCCGGACAGCTCGTGCGGGTGGCGGTCGAGGTGGTCGACGGGGAACGCGGCGCGTGCGGCGGCGGCCTCGGCGGCGGTGCGCAGGGCCGCGCCGCCCCGGGTGCCGGTCAGTGCCGCGACGGTCTCCTCCAGTTGGGAGCGGATGGTGCGCACGGGCGTCAGGTGGGCGGCCGGGCTCTGCGGGACGAGGCCGATCAGCCGGCCGCGCACGGAGCGGGCGAGGGTGCGCTCGTCGGCGGCCAGCAGGTCGAGGCCGCGGCCGGCGTCGCCGGAGCCGTAGCCGTAGCCGAGCCGGGCCTCGCCCGCGGTCTGGGCGTTGCCGGGGAGCAGGCCCAGCAGGGCGGAGGCGAGCACGGACTTGCCGCAGCCGCTCTCGCCGATCAGCGCCAGGCACTCGCCGGCCGCGACGTCGAAGTGCGCGTCGGTGACGGCGGCGACCGGACGCCCGCCCGGCATGCGGAACCGCACCGACAGCCCGCGCACCGACAGCACGGGGGCGCGCCCGGCCGTCACACCGGGCCGCTTGTCGCGCACGGCGTCCGTCGCGGCGTTCCTGTCCGTCATGGCGTCCACCACGGCGCGCTCGTCCGTCACGGCGTCCTGTCCCTTCCCGGCGTCCTGGTCCGTGACGGCGTCCTGCTCCTTCACGGCGTGCTTGTCGCTCACAGCATCAGCTCCGATCGCCGCCGGGGGTTGATCCGCTCCCGCCAGGCACCGGCGAGGCCCGCGATCGCGAGGGTCGGGACGATGATGAACAGGCCGGGGAAGAGGGTCGGCCACCACTGGCCCGCCAGCAGCGAACCGCGCGCGTCCTGGATCAGGTTGCCGAGGCTCGCGGTGTGGGTGGGCAGCCCGAGGCCGAGGAAGGACAGCGCCGACTCGTGCCACATGGCGTGCGGCACCATCAGCACGGCCGCGAGCGCCGCCTGCGGCAGCACACCGGGCAGCAGGTGCCGTACCGCCACCCGCCACCGGGAGGCCCCGCCGGAGACGGCGGCGTCGATGTGGGGACGCGAGCGCAGGGACAGCACCTCGGCGCGGACGATCCGCGCCGTCGACAGCCAGTGGGTCAGCGCCACCGAGACCACCACCGGCCAGACGCCCGGCCGGAACAGCGCGACGATGAAGATGCCGAGCAGCAGATGCGGTACGGAGGAGAAGGCGTCGACGACCCGCATGACGCAGCGGTCGAACCAGCCGCCCAGGGCACCGGCGGCGGCGCCCACGGCGGTGCCGACGACGGTCGCGGTCAGCGCCGCGGCGACCCCGACCAGCAGGGAGACGCGCAGCCCGTACACACAGCGCAGCAGCAGGTCCCGGCCGACGTCGTCGGTGCCGAAGGGGTGCGCCCAGCTCGGCGGTCGCAGTTCGGCGGCCAGGTCGACGGCCTGCTGGTCGAGCTGGACCAGCGGCGGCACGAGGAGGACGGCGAGGACGGTGACGGCCACCAGGGCCGCGGAGGTGCGCACGCGCAGGGCGCGCGTGGAGCGGCGGTCGCCGCCGTACGACCGCCAGGTCCGCTTCTCGACGGGAGCGGGCGCGGGTGCGGGCGTCGGGGCCGGCGCGTCACATGTCACTGAGCTTCACCCTCGGGTCGAACAGTCCGTAGAGGAGGTCGGCGAGCAGGTTCCCGGCGAGGACGGCGGCGGTGGCGAGCGTGGTCAGCGCGGCCAGCAGCGGGAAGTCCACGGCGGTGGCCGCCTCGACGGTGGCCGCGGCGATGCCCGGCCAGCTGAAGACGCTCTCCACCAGCAGGGCGCCGGTGATGAGTTCGGGGACGCGGGAGCCGATCAGCGTGAGCACCGGCAGCAGCCCGGAGCGCAGGGCGTGGCCCAGCAGCACGGTGCGCTCGCTCAGCCCGCGGGCGCGGGCGCCGCGCACCGGGTCCTCGGCGAGGGCGTCGCCGACGCCCTGGCGCACGTACAGCGTGAACCAGGGCAGCTGGGAGACGGCGAGCACCCCGGCGGGCAGCACGATGTGGCTCGCGACCTGTCCGAAGGTGACCTGCCGGCTCGCGGTGTCGGTCAGGCCGCCGGCGGGGAGCAGGTCCCACTGGAGGGCGAAGAGCCACACGGCGAGCAGCGCGATCCAGAAGACCGGCGCGGCCTCCAGGGCGTAGGCGAGCGAGGTCACCGCCCGGTCGAGGAGCGAGCCGGGGCGGCGGGCGGCCAGGACGCCGAGCAGGGTGCCGACGAGGACGGCGACGGCGAAGGCCACGGCGCACAGCAGCGCGGACCACACCAGCCGCTCGGCGATCACCTGCGTCACCGGCTGCCGCATCACGGCGGAGTGGCCGAGGTCGCCGGTGAGGGCGGAGGTCAGCCAGTGCCACCAGCGGCTGACGAAGGGCTCGTCGACGCCGAGGTTGGCGCGCAGCCGGTCCAGGGTCTCCTGGTCGGCGCCCAGGGCGGCGGTGCCGGCGTAGGCCTTGACGGGGTCGAACGGGGAGGCGGCGGCGATCGCGAACACCGCGAACGTGACGACGACCAGGACCGGGGCGGCGAACAGTGCCCGCCGCCCCGCCAGCCGTGCCATCGCTCCCCAGGGCAGGTTCCGGGGGATCGGCGTCACTTCTTCGGCTGCCAGTCCTCGATGTTCCACCAGGGGCCGCTGGCGAAGCCGTGCTCGTGCGGTTCGAGCTGGGTGGTCAGTCCGCTCCAGCGGTCGGCGAGCACGTAGAGGTGGTCGATGTGGGTGAGGAAGGTGTAGCCGGGGTTCTCGGCCAGTTCCTTCTGGACGGTGGTGTAGGCGGCGCCGCGCTCCTTCGGGTCCTGGCTCTGCCGGCCCTGGTCGAGGGCCTCGTCGACGGCCGGGTTGTCGTAGCGGGCCATGTTGTTGAACCCGTCGCCGGCGAGGGAGGAGTGCAGCAGCGTGTAGAGCCCGAAGTCCGGGTCGCCGACGCTGCCGAAGCCGGCGAGCACCGCGTCGCGCCCCATCCGCGGCTCGATGACCTCCCAGGTGGCGCCCTCCACCTTCACCTCGACGCCGGCCTTCTTGGCGTCGGAGGCGTAGGCCAGGGCGTGGTCCTGGCGGACCTTGTCGCCGGAGGGGTAGTACAGGGTGAAGGAGGCGCGCTGCCCGTCCTTGACGCGGATGCCGTCCTTGCCGGGCTTCCAGCCGGCCTCGTCCAGGATGCGCTCGGCCTTGGCGAGGTCGCGCGGGCGCTCGATGCCCTCGGCGTACCAGGGATCGTCGGCGGGCAGCGGGCCGTAGGCGGGGCGGCCGGCGCCGTCGAGGATCCGGTCGACCATGGCCCGGCGGTCCACGGCGGCGTCCAGCGCCTGCCGGACGGCGAGGTCACCGGTCACCTCGTTCCCCGTGGGAAGGGTGACGGCCCGGAAGTCGTACGACTTCGCCTGGTACGTCCGCTTGCCGTCGTCCTTGGCGAAGGTGGCGGCCAGGTTGGGCGGGAGCACGGCGCCGTCGAGGTCGCCGGAGCGCAGCCGGGTGGCGCGGACGTTGTCGTCGGCGATGATCGCCATGGTGAAGGAGGTCACCTTCGGCTTGCCGCCCCAGTAGTGGGGGTTGGCCTTGAAGGTGAGCTTCTCGCCCTTGCTCCAGTCGGTGAGGACGTACGGCCCGGTGCCGACCGGCCGGGTGTTGAACGCACCGGTGTTGGGGTCCTGCTTCCCGGCGACGTGCTCGGGGACGATGGGCAGCACCGTGCGGGCGGCGAAGGGGGCGTAGGGGTACTTGAGGGTGAAGACGACCTCGTCGTCGCCGTTGGCCTCGACGCTCTTGACGGCGTCCAGTTCGCTCTTGGCGGTGTTGTTGGTCTTCCCGTCCAGCACGGTGCGGTACGTGTAGACCACGTCGTCGGCGGTCAGCGCCTCGCCGTCGCTGAACTTCACACCCTCGCGCAGGGTGTAGGTGTAGGTCCGGCCGCCGTCGGTGACCTCGGGAAGCTTCGCCGCCAGGGCGGGCTTCAGCTTCAGGTCGGTGTCGCGGGCGAGCAGCCCGTCGAAGATCTTGGAGTTGCCGTCCTTGCCGTAGCCGAGCAGCGGGCTGAGCGTGTCCGGCTCGGAGGCGACACCGATGACGACGGAGTCGGCGGCCTTGCCGTCGCCCGCACCGCCGGAGCCGCCCCCGGGGGCCGAGCAGGCGGTGAGGCCCGCGGCCATCGCCGCCGCCGCGGCGGCGGCGCTTCGTATCCGACGGGTTGTCATGTGTCCCCCATGCTTCTTGCCGGTGAGCCGTTGTTGCACATCGGACGCAATTAAAGCGCCCATCAAGGAACCTTCGCATCCACCGGGATTTGGGATACCGACTCGGAGGGCACTTCCGGATCATCGTCCGTCCTGATCACCCCGTATCGCCCCTTTTACTCTCGTGAAAACACCCAAGAGCGCCCGGCGAGGCGCGACAACCCTTGTTGGTTGAATTCTTTTGGGATACAAAACGGGGACCCGCAAGCGGACTTCCTTCCCCTCCCCGATCCCAGGAGCCCCGATGACCGCCCTGGACGACCGCTCCTCACCGGAGACCGGCACCGCCGTCAGCCCCGGCCTCTACACGTACGACCTGGCCCCGACGAAACGACAGGGCCGCCGCTGGGGCGCCTACAACGTCTTCACCCTCTGGGCCAACGACGTGCACAGCCTCGGCAACTACGCCTTCGCCATCGGCCTGTTCGCGCTCGGGCTGAGCGTGTGGGGCATCCTGGCCGCCTTCGCCCTCGCCTCCGTCCTGCTCTTCCTGCTGCTGACCCTCTCCGGGTTCATGGGGCACAAGACGGGCGTCCCCTTCCCGGTCATGAGCCGCGTCGCGTTCGGCGTCAACGGGGCGAAGATCCCGGCCGGGGTGCGCGGCGCCGTGGCCATCGCCTGGTTCGGGATCCAGACGTACCTCGCCGCCGTGGTCCTCAGCGCCCTGCTGGTGGCGATGTTCCCCGCACTGGCCGCCTGGGACACCGACTCCCTGCTCGGCCAGTCGGCACTGGGCTGGATCACCTTCCTGACCCTGTGGGGCCTTCAGGTGCTCATCGTCAGCTACGGGATGCAGATGATCCGCCGCTACATGGCGTTCGCCGCCCCGACGACGCTGATCACCATGTGCGCGCTCGCCGTGTGGATGTTCGTCCGGGCCGACGCCTCGATCTCCCTGTCGGTCGACGCGCCGCTCACCGGAGGCGCGATGTGGTTGCAGATCCTCCAGGCCGCCGCCCTGTGGGTGGTGATCTACGGGACGTTCGTGCTGAACTTCTGCGACTTCACCAGGTCCGCCAAGGACCGCTCCGCGATCGTCCGCGGCAACGTGATCGGCATCCCGGTGAACATGCTCTTCTTCGCCGTCATCGTGGCCGTCCTCAGCGGCGCCCAGTTCAAGCTCGACGGCCACGTCATCACCAGCCCCACGGAGATCGTCCGGACCATCCCGAACATGTTCCTGCTGGCGGCGGCCTCGCTCGCGCTGATCGCCCTGACGATCGCGGTGAACCTGCTCGCCAACTTCGTCGCGCCCATCTACGCGCTGGTCGACCTCTTCCCGCGCCGGCTGAACTTCCGGCGGGCCGCCCTCGTGACCGCCGTCCTCGGCCTGGTCATCACCCCCTGGAACCTCTACAACAGCCCGGCGGTCGTCAACTACTTCCTCGGCGGCCTGGGCGCCCTGCTCGGCCCGCTGTTCGGAGTGATCATGGCCGACTACTGGCTGCTGCGCCGGTCCCGGGTGAACGTGCCCGACCTGTACACCGAGGACGCGCGGGGCGAGTACCACTACCGGCGCGGCTACAACCCCCGTGCCGTCGCCGCCTTCCTCCCCAGCGCCGCGATCGCCGTGGTCGTCGCCCTGGTCCCGGCGTTCGAGGCCGCCGCGGGATTCTCCTGGTTCGTCGGAGCCCTCCTCGCCGCCCTGCTGTACACGGTCGTCGCGGACCGCGCCGCCCCCGTCCGGGACGTCGACGGCGAGGCCATCGCCGTGGCCGCCGAATAGCCCGCCCCTACCGGAGGCCCGCCCATGCGCATCCTCGTCGTCAACGTCAACACCACCCAGTCCCTCACCGACGCCATCGGCAGGCAGGCCGTCCTCGCCGCCTCGCCCGGCACCGAGATCGTCCCGCTGACCCCGGCCTTCGGCGCCGTCTCGGTGGAGGGCAACTACGAGAGCTACCTCGCCGCGGTCGCCGTGATGGAGACCGTCCGCGCCCACCCCGGCCCCTACGACGCCGTGATCCAGGCGGGGTACGGCGAGCACGGCCGGGAAGGACTCCAGGAACTGCTCGACGTCCCCGTCGTCGACATCACCGAGGCCGCCGCCAGCACCGCCCAGTTCCTGGGGCGCCGCTACTCCGTCGTCACGACCCTCGACCGCACCGTCCCGCTCATCGAGGAGCGGCTGCACGTCGCCGGGCTCGGCGCCCGGTGCGCCTCCGTCCGCGCGAGCGGACTGGGCGTGCTCGACCTGGAACGGGACGAGAAAACCGCGGTCGACGCCATCGCCACCGAGGCCGAACGGGCCGTGCGGGAGGACCGGGCCGAGGTGATCTGCCTGGGCTGCGGAGGCATGGCGGGCCTCGCGGACGCCGTCGTCGAGCGCACCGGGGTGCCGGTCGTCGACGGGGTGGCCGCCGCCGTGACCGTCGCCGAGTCGCTGGTCCGGCTGGGCCTGTCCACGTCCAAGGTGCGCACCTACGCACCACCGCGGCCCAAGCGGATCGTCAACTGGCCGCCCGTGGCGGGCTGACGCCGTCCGGCCGCCGCCGGGTCCCGGCGCCCGCCCGCCCCGTGTGCCGCCGGAGGCGTCGTTCGCTAAGGTCACCGTGCCGGTACGACGACGACAGAAGAAGGACGGGGATGGGCGCGTCTGGGGACTTCGCACCCGAGTCGGAGCGGGTGACGCGACAACTGCGTGACGAGATCCTCGACGGCGTGCGGCGCCCCGGCAGCCGGCTGGTCGAGCGGGAGCTGGCCGAGGCGCTGGGCGTGAGCCGCCTTCCCGTGCGGGAGGCGCTGAAGGCGCTGGTGGCCGAGGGGCTGGTGACCCCGCGCCCGCGGTCCTGGGCGGTGGTGCGGGAGTTCACCCCCAGCGACGTCGCCGACCTGGACGAGGTGCGCTCGGCCCTGGAACTGCTGTCCTTCCGGCTCGCCGCGCAACGGCACACCCGCGACGGACTCGACAGGCTCCGGGCCGTCGTGGACGCCGAACTGGAGGCGGCGCGGGCCGGGGACGCGGTGCGGGCGCGCCGCGCGGCGGCGGACTTCCACCAGACGGTCACCTCGCTGGCCGCCAACGAACTGCTGACCGAACTGGAGAACGTCCTGCGCAGCAGACTGCGCTGGCTCCTCGGCCAGCACGACGACCTGCTGGCCGTCGCCCGCGAGCACGAGGCGCTCTGCGACGCCATCGCGGAACGGGACGTGGCCAAGGTGGAGGCGCTGGTCCTCGAGCACCTGGCGAGCAGCCGCAAGGCGGCCATGGGGCACCGGCGGCAGACCGAGGGCTGAGCCCCGCGCGCACGGAAACACCGGCGTGGCGTTCCCGGGCCGGGGCTCGCCGCACCAGGGCGTCGGGGGTACCGGGGGTAGGGGGCGCCGGGGTGGCCGTCAGCGGATCTGTGCGGCGAACGCCGCGTACGCGCCGTCGTCGAAGAGGACAAACCGGACCTCCTCGACCGAGGTCCGCGCGGCGCGCACGGCCGCGACGGCGATACGGGCCGCGTCGTCCATCGGCCAGCGGTAGACCCCCGTCGAGATCGCCGGGAAGGCGACCGTGCGGGCGCCCAGTTCGTCGGCGACGCGCAGGGACTCGGCGTAGCAGGAGGCGAGCAGGCCGGAGCGGTCCTCGGTGGCCGACCAGACCGGGCCGACGGTGTGGATGACCCAGCGGGCGTCGAGGTCGCCGGCGCTGGTGGCGACCGCCTGGCCGGTGGGCAGGCCCTTGCCGTACCGGGAGGCGCGCAGCGCCCGGCACTCCTCGAGGATCGCGGGGCCGCCGCGGCGGTGGATGGCGCCGTCGACGCCGCCTCCGCCGAGCAGGGAGGAGTTGGCCGCGTTCACGAGGGCGTCGGCGCGCTCACGGGTGAGGTCGCCCTGGACGAGCGTGATCCGGGTGCTGTCCGCCGTCATGTCTGCCTCAGCCTCCGCCAGACGGCCTTCGCCGCGTTGTGTCCGGACATGCCGTGGACGCCGGGGCCCGGCGGAGTGGCCGACGAGCAGATGAAGACGGCCGGGTGCGGGGTGGCGTACGGGAACAGGGAGAGCTTGGGACGCAGCATGATCTGCAGGCCGGAGACCGCGCCGGAGGCGATGTCGCCGCCGACGTAGTTGGCGTTGCGGGCGGCGATCTCCGGCGGGCCGGCCGTGGCGCGGGCGAGGACGCGGTCCCGGAAGCCCGGCGCGAAGCGCTCCAGCTGGCGTTCGATCGCGTCGGTGAGGTCGCCGGTCCAGCCGTTGGGGACATGGCCGTACGCCCAGAAGACCTGCTTGCCCTCCGGAGCCCGGGTGGGGTCGGCGACGCCGGGCTGCACGGTGATGAGGAACGGCTTCGCGGGCGCCCGGCCGGTGCGGGACGCCGCGTGCAGGGCGGCGCCGATCTCCGTGCTGTCGGCGCCGATCTGCACGGTGCCCGCGGTGCGGGCCTCCTCGGCGGTCCACGGGACCGGGCCGTCCAGCGCGTAGTCGATCTTGAAGACGCCGGGGCCGTACCGGTAGTCGTCGTAGTAGCGCCCGAGGCCGGCGATCCTGGCCAGGGCGGTGGGCGAGGTGTCGAAGACGTAGGCGCGGGCGGGCGGCAGGTCGTCCAGGCGCTTGACCTCGTAGTCCGTGTGCAGGGCGCCGCCGAGGTCGGTGAGGTACGCGGCGAGCGCGTCGGAGATGGCCTGGGAGCCGCCGCGGGCCACGGGCCAGCCGCGGGCGTGCGCGGCGAGCGCGAAGACCAGGCCGACGGCGCCGGTGGCGAGGCCGCCGAGCGGGGCCATGACGTGGGCGACGAGCCCGGCGAACAGGGTCCTGGCCTTCTCGTCGCGGAAGCGGCGCATCAGCCAGGTCGCCGGGGGCAGGCCGACCAGGCCGAAGCGGGCGAGGGTGACCGGGTCGCGGGGCAGGGCGGTCAGCGGCAGGGACATGAAGTCCCGGGCGAGTGTGTCCCAGCGGTGCAGGAAGGGTTCGACCAGCCGGCGGTAGGTGCCCGCGTCGCGCGGGCCGAAGGAGGCCGCGGTCTCGCCGACGGAGCGGGCCAGGACGGCGGCGGAGCCGTCGGGGAACGGGTGCGCCATGGGCAGGGGGGCGTGCAGCCACTCGAGCCCGTACCGCTTCAGGGGCAGTCCGCGGAAGGCCGGGGAGTTGATCGCGAGGGGGTGTGCGGCGGAGCACGGGTCGTGCCGGAAACCGGGGAGGGTCAGCTCCTCGGTGCGGGCGCCGCCGCCGACGGTGTCCCGTGCCTCGAAAACGGCGACGGAGAAGCCGCGGCGGGCCAGCTCCACGGCGGCCGTCAGGCCGTTCGGCCCCGCACCCACCACGACGGCATCGAGCATCGACGGCACCTTCGGACCCCTTCGTCAGCCGACGGCCACTGAGATCAGGATAGGCCGCACCACCGACAGCCTTCCCGCACGGGTACGGACGGCCCTCCCGGGGCGGACGGCCGGGGCGGACGGCCAGGGCGGGCGGGGCGGGTGACTCCCTCGCGGACGGGCGGCCGGGGCCGGATGATCTCGGCGAAGCGGCGCGGCGGTGGGGGCCGGACGGGCTGGTGGAGGGCCGTCGGCTCAGGCGGCCTCGCCCGCCAGCAGGGCCACGACGCGGCGGGCGGTGGCGGCGTCGCGGGCCGCCGTGAACGGCAGGTCGTTGCCCCCCGTGATGCGGAACGGCTCGCCCGTGCGCGTCAGGTGCGTGCCGCCCGCCTCCTCCACCAGCAGCAGTCCGGCGGCGTGGTCCCAGGCCGCCTCCCAGGAGAACGCGGTGGCGTCCGACTCGCCACGGGCGACGGCGAGGTACTCCAGCCCCGCGGAGCCGCACGGGCGGGGAGCCACGCCCGGGGTGCGCAGTCCGAGCAGGGCGCGCTTCTGGTCCTCGGTGGTGTAGTCCGGGTGGGAGGTGGCCACCCGCAGCTCGCGGCCGGGCTCCGGCGGGCCCGCGTGCAGCCGCTCGCCGTCGAGGAAGGCGCCCTTGTCCCGTACGGCCGTGGCCAGTTGGTCGCGGGCGGGTGCGTAGGTCCAGGACGCGTGGACGACGCCGTGGTGCGCGAGCGCGACCAGCGTGCAGAAGCCGGGGTCGCCGTGCACGAACTGGCGGGTGCCGTCGACGGGGTCGACGATCCACACCGGTGCCCCGCCCCGGATCGCCTCGTAGGACGCCGGGTTGGCGTGCACGGCCTCCTCGCCGACCACCACGGAGCCGGGCAGCAGCCTGACGAGTTCCCCGGTGAGGTACTGCTCGGCCAGCCGGTCGGCGTCGGTGACCAGGTCGTGCGGTCCGGTCTTCTGGTCGACCTCGTGCGCGGCGAGCCGGCGCCAGCGGGGCATGATCTCCAGGGCGGCCGCCTTGCGGACGGCCTCTTCCACGTCGTCGGCGTACCGGGCGAGAAACTCGTCGATGGTTTCGCTGTCTTCGATCATGCCTCCATGAGAGCACGCCCCTGCGACAATCCCCACCCGGCCGGTGCACGGCGGGCGGAATCGACGTGAACAGCGGGTGCCGCCCCCGCTCACCGGCCGACCGCGTACCCCTGCATGCCCCGCGGATTGGCCGCCGCCGACAGGACGCCGGTGTCCGGGTCCCGCGCGACGGCGCACAGCCGCCCCTCGGACCAGGGGTCGCCGACCGTGACGTCGTGACCGCGGCGGCGCAGTTCGGCGACGACCTCCGGGGCCGTGCGGGACTCCACGGTGACGCTGCCGGGGCGCATCCCGCGCGGGAAGAAGGAGCCGGGGAAGCTGTCGTTGTGCCAGTTGGGGGCGTCGATGGCGCCCTGGAGGTCGAGACCGCCGCGCACGAGGGCGCCCAGCGCCACCGCCAGGAAGAAGTGCAGCTGCCACTGGTCCTGCTGGTCGCCGCCCGGCGTGCCGAAGGCCATGACGGGCACGCCGTCGCGCAGGGCGAGGGAGGGCGTGAGCGTGGTGCGGGGCCGGCGGCCGGGGGTGAGGGAGTTGGGCAGGCCCTCCTCCAGCCAGGTCATCTGCAACCGGGTGCCCAGCGGGAAGCCCAGTTCCGGCACGACCGGGTTGGACTGGAGCCAGCCGCCGCTGGGGGTGGCGGCGACCATGTTGCCCCAGCGGTCGACGACGTCGAGGTGGCAGGTGTCGCCGCGGGTGCCGCCGTCCGCGGCGACGTCCGGCTCGCCCGGCACCGGGGAGGCGGGGCCCTTGGCGACGGTCGGCTCGCCGGCGCCGGGCACCGGCCGGGCGGCCCCGTCCGCGGCCACCACGCGCGCGTGGGCGCACAGCCGCGGGGTGCGCCCACCGGGGCTGCCGGGCCGCAGTTCGCGACTGGCGCGGTCGCCGACGAGCGTGCGCCGCTCGGTGTTGTACGCGTCCGACAGCAGATCCTCGAGCGGCACCTCGGCCGCGTCGCCGTACCAGGCCTCCCGGTCGGCCAGGGCGAGTTTGCTGCCCTCGATCAGCAGGTGGACGTAGTCGGCGGAGCCGTGCGGGGGCAGTTCGGGCGGGAGCAGGGCCAGTTGCTGGAGCAGGACGGGGCCCTGGCTCCAGGGGCCGGCCTTGCACACGGTCCAGCCGTTCCAGTCGTAGGTCGCCGGCCTCTCGTAGGTCGCGGACCAGCCGGCGAGGTCGGCGGCCGTCAGGGTGCCGGTGTGCCGCTCGCCGCTGGTGTCCATGGTGGGCCGTGCGGCCTGCCGGACCAGGGCCTCGGCTATGAACCCGGTGCTCCACACCCGGCGGGCGGCCTCGATCCGCGCCTCCCGGCTGCCCGCGCCGCCGGTCTCCGCGAGCAGCCGCCTCCAGGTGGCCGCGAGGGCGGGGTTGCGGAACAGGTCGCCGGGCCGGGGCGCGCGTCCGCCCGGCAGGTAGACCTCGGCCGAGGAGGTCCACTCGGTCTCGAACAGTTCCCGGACGGTCTCCACCGCCGCGCCCACCCGCTCCACCGGCGGGTGCCCGTGCTCGGCGTAGCCGATGGCGTACTTCAGCACCTCGGCGAGGGACTTGGTGCCGTGGTCGCGCAGCAGCAGCATCCAGGCGTCGAAGGCGCCGGGCACGGCGGCGGCGAGCGGGCCGGTGCCGGGGACGAGGTCCAGACCGAGCCCGCGGTAGTGCGCGATGCTCGCCCCGGCCGGGGCCACGCCCTGCCCGCACAGCACCCGCACCTCGCCGCCGGCCGGCGCCAGCAGGATCGGCACCTCCCCGGCCGGCCCGTTGAGGTGCGGCTCGACGACGTGCAGCACGAACGCGCCGGCCACGGCGGCGTCGTAGGCGTTGCCGCCGTCCTCCAGAACGGCCATCGCCGACTGGGAGGCCAGCCAGTGGGTGGAGGACACCATGCCGAAGGTGCCCTGGAGGGTGGGGCGGGTGGTGAACATCCGGGTTCCGACCTCGCTGTCTCGCTCGACGACCGGCCCGCCGGGTTCTTCTGACGGGCCGTTGAGGAGCGGCCGGGGGCGCGGTCGGCCCTGTTCCGTCCGCTGCCCCGGCAGGCTATCGACCGCCCGGGAACCGGAGTCCGCCGCCCTTCGGCTCCGCTGGACCGCCGTCGCCGTCCTTCGGCTCCACTAGACCGCCGACAGGACCCCGGCCAGTTCGTCCAGGCCGTCCACCCGCAGGTCGAAGGTGTCGGCGGGCGTCGGAGGGTCCCCGGCCGGCCGCCGCACGTAGGCGGTCCGCATGCCGACCGCCTGTGCGCCGCGCAGGTCCCAGGCGTGGGCGGCGACCATCAGCACCCTCTCCGGCGGGCATCCGGCCGCGTCGAGCGCGAGCCGGTAGACCTCCGGCGCCGGCTTGTAGGCCCGGGCGTCCTCTGCGGACAGCGCCAGGTGCCAGCGCAGCCCGGCGTGCGCGCCGAGGCGGAGCAGGGCGGCACGGCCGGCGTGGGAGAGCGCCATCACGGGCCGGCGGTCCGCCAGGCGGGCGAGTCCTGCGGCGGAGTCGTCCCAGGGCCGCAGGCGCTGCCCCGCGGTGGCCAGCCGCTCGACGGCCGCCGGGTCGGCGAGCCCGGCGCGGTCGGCCACGCGCCGGGCCGCCTCGCGGTCGAGGGCCGCGGAGCCGGCGTAGGGCCGGCTCCCTTCCCCGATGCGCCGCTGCTCGCCTTCGACGTGCTCCTGCCACACGGTGCGAAGCCGGTCGAGGGTCGCGTCGTCGGCGTCGGGCACCGCCTCGCCGATGGCCGCCCGGAGCCCGCCCGGCTCGTCGACCATCGTTCCGAGGACGTCGAAGACGACGACCTCGATGTCACCTGCCTGGACCATCCGGTCTCCTCCCCACAGCGGTCGGGTCACGACGCCGCACAGCCTGACCCGGCGCGGCGGCCCGGGGCCCGATTACGCCGTTCGTGGCATGTCACGCCCTGTCAGGCGGCGGCCGGCCGGCGGGAGGGAGGGGAAGAACCCGCCGGTGGGGGACCGGACATAACCATACCGATGGGTGTACCGTCGAAGGGTGACTACTACACAGAGTGGGACCGCCAGACGGAGCAGCCGGCCGCACGGTGTGCCGCATCTGACGCCGGCCAGCGTGAAGATCCTCGAGACCGCCTCCCGGCTCTTCTACGACGTGGGGATCCGCGCGGTCGGCGTGGAGGCGATCGCCGAGGAAGCGGGTGTCACGAAGAAGACCCTCTACGACCGCTTCGGGTCGAAGGACGGCCTGATCGTGGCGTATCTGCGGGCCCGCGACGGCCTGTGGCGCTCCACCCTCGTGAAGTACGTCAACGGCCACGACGGACCGCCGCGCGCGAAGCTGCTGGCCACGTTCGGTGCGCTGCGGGAGTGGATGCGCGAGCGCAACTCCCGGGGCTGCGCCTTCGTCAACGCGTCCGTGGAACTGCCCGCGGACCACCCGGGGCGGGAGGTCGCCCGCGAGCAGAAGGCCTGGCTCCTGGCCTACATGGGCGACCTGGCCACGCAGGCCGGCGCGAAGGACCCCGCGGCGCTCGCCGCCCAGCTGCTGATCCTGCACGAAGGGGCGTGCATCGCCGACTCCATGGGATCGGTGGACCAGGCGGTCGACCGGGCCGAGCAGATGGCCGCCGCCCTCATCGAGTCGTCACTGGCCGGCTGACCCCGCCGGCCCGCCGGCCGCAGCGGCGACGCCCGGCGCCGCCCCCTCCCCCGCCGCCCCGGCGCCCGTGCCGCGGGACGAGCCGCAGCCGGGCGAGGCGTTCAGGAAGAAGTCGGCCGCCCGGCGCATCGCCTTCATCCGCTCGGACCTCGCGTCCAGGCACTTCGCCAGCTTGGTCGCGTAGGCCCGCAGCAGGTTGTCCAGGCGGTAGTGCCGCTCGTCGTGGTGCCGGATCAGATGGGCGTCGGCGAGGTTGCGCAGCAGCAGGGAGGCCTCGTCCTGCCCCACGCCCGCGGTCGCCGCCGCCGCGGCGGGGTTGATCGTGTAGCTGGGCAGCAGGCCCAGCAGCCGGAACATCCGCGCGGTCCGCTCGTCGAGCGTCTCGTACGAGGTGGAGAACGCGTCCCGCAGAGCCACGTCCCCCGCGGCGAGGTCGAGCCGGGCGTCCTCGGGTTTGAGGTCGGCGGCGAGCGTACCGGCGCTGTGGTGCCGCCGGCTGACGATGTGCTCGGCGGCCAGCACCAGCGCCAGCGGCAGGTGCCCGCAGCGCTCGGCCAGGACGGCCACGGCGGCGGGGTCGGCGTCGGCGCGGGCGTCGCCGATGAGCGAGCGGATCAGCCGTGCCGCCTCCGCCCCGGGTAACTCCTGCAAGGTCAGGGTCACGGCCCCCACCAAGGAGATCAGGCCGGGCAGCTGGGGGCGGCTGGTGACGACGACGGCGCAGCCGGGCGAGCCGGGCAGCAGCGGCAGGATCTGCCGGGCGTCGGCCGCGTTGTCCAGGACCAGCAGCACCTCCCGGCCGTGGAGGACGGAGCGGAGGGTGGCGGCCCGCTGGTCCAGGTCCGCCGGGATGTGCTCGGCGGGCACGCCGAGGGCGCGGAGCAGGTCCTCCAGTACGTCCAGCGGTGCGGCCGCGGTGCCGGGGCCCGGGCCCTGGAGGTCGACGAAGAACTGCCCGTCCGGGAAGCGTCCGGCGTTCACCGCCCGGTGCGCGGCACGGACGGCGAGCGCGGTCTTCCCCACCCCCGGCGGTCCGTCGACGACCACGACGGGGACACCGAGGGACCGCTCGTCCCCGCACAGCACACCGTCGAGCCGGTCGAGCAGGGCGTGGCGTCCGACGAAGTGCTGGGTCGCCGCGGGCAGTTGGGCGGGGCGGACCCAGCCCCGGTGCTGCCGGGAGGCGGCTTCCAGGGCCGTGGCGATGGTGGTGAAGGTGTCGCCGACGTCCAGCGCCCGGTCGCAGGCCTCGGCGAAGGTGACCGAGGGGGGACGCTTGCCGGTCTCGACCTTGCTGACATGGCCCCGGTCGAAGTGCACCCGTGAGGCCAACTGCGCCAGGGACAGGCCCCGTTGCTGGCGGCGGGCCCGGAGCAGCTGACCGAACGACGCGGGGGCGGGGGCGGCGGCCGGGGCCCGGCCGGCGTTCCCGCGGGAGGGACTGATGGCCGGTGAGTGGTGCGCGGTTTCTCGCAGCATGGTGAATCCCCTCGAACCGTGGAGCCGTCGGTGCGTGGTGTAGGACCGGGTGGGTCGGGTCGCGGACGTCGAGCAGGTGGGCGGACGGGGGCGGGCCGTGCGGGGACGGGCCCGCCCCGGCGCAGGCCCGGCGGGCCCCGGGGACGGGGGCCGGGCACGGCGTCCGCCCCGGGGCGGACGAAGGCCGGGCACGGCGGCCGTCCCGGGGCGCACCGGCCCTCACGGACCGGTGGGGCCGGCGTCCCCGCGGGCGGGGTGGGCGCCGGCGTCGCTCATGTCGTGGCCAGCAGATCGTCGAGGGTCGGGAACCGGGCGGCGATGCCGTCCGGCGGGAACCGGCTGCCCCCGCCGTCCGGCGTCTGACGGAAGCGGATCGCGGTGAACGACGGGCGCGAGCCCATGTCGGACCAGTGCGCCGTCCGGCCGGGCACGGACAGCAGGTCACCGGCGGTGCACACCACGGCGTGCACCCGGCCCGCGACATGGAGGCAGTAGCAGCCGGTCCCCGTGACGAAGAAGCGCACCAGGTCGTCGTCGTGCACGTGCTCGTCGAGGTATTTCCGGCGGGCCGCGCGCGCCCGCCGGGGCCACCGGGGGTCGGCGGGTTCGGGCGGCATGCGCACGATGTCGACGAACCGGTAACCACCCTCGGCGCTGATGTGGTCGATGTGGCTCCGGTACGCCTTCATGATGGTGGCGTCGGCGGCACCGGCCGGAACCCGGTGGGTGGGGTGCCACCGTTCCAGACGCACGCCGATGTCGAGCAGCTCGCCGCGGATGACGTCCAGGTCCTCGGTGCGCAGCCGCACCGTGTCCGGCGCGTCCTCCGGCATGATCTGAAGCAGTGTCACCCGACGGGGTCCTTCACGGCGCCGCCGGGGCGTCCGGCCGGCGGCCGCAGCCGGCTGAGCGACTCCAGGCACTCCAGCCGGTCGCGGGCCTCGTCGAGGTCTCGCCCCCAGGTGAGGACGCCCTGCCGGGCCAGGAACAGGGCGGGCAGGGGGCCGGCCGGCGGCGCGTGGAGACGGGCGGTCACGTCCTCGGCGGTGCGCAGGACGTCGCGGCCGCAGGGCAGGACGGGGACCTCGATGCGGCGGGAGTCGCCGGGGCCGAGGGGGCAGGCCGGTCCCGGGTCCTCGAAGACGACGCGGCCGAGCGGCCCGGCGCCGGTGAGGGTGGCCAGAGCCGTGCCGTACGGGGGGTGCGCGTACAGCACCGCGCCGCCGCCGGGCAGCTGCCGGTGGACCGCCAGGTGGACCGGGGTCTCGGTGGGCGGCCACTCGGTCTCGCCGAGCAGCGGCAGCCCTTGGACGGGGTCGACGAGCACCGTGTCCTGGGGGGACGGCGCCGCGTCGCTCCGGCCGCCGGCCGTGATCAGGACCGCCTCACCGGTGCGCACCGAGGCGCTGCCGGAGGTCCCCGGCAGGTGGCCGCGCCGGCGCAGGGTGCGGCAGGTGGCCACGAGGCGCGCGCGCAGCGGTCCCGGGTCCTCGTGGATGTGTACGGGCTTCACGACTCGTCTCCTCCAGCACCGGTCTGCGCATCCGGCCGGCGGCCGGGACAGACCGAGGTGCGTCGCTTCCCTCGGCGGGTTCCTCGTGGGGCCCCTCCGGGGGCGGCCGACGCGGAACGGCGGTGGGAACTCCACCCTCGCCCTTCGGACGGACTCTTCGGCGAGGTATACCCACCGGTTTAGTTACATCCTAGGGAGGCGATCTTCCGGGCGTCAACAGCTCCCGGCGCCGGGTGGCCGGAGCGAGGCCGCTTGCGCCGCGCGGACGGGCCTGGTACCCCGACCGGGCCGAACGCGCCCTTGTGCCCCGGTTCATGACGGTGTGACGGGAAGACACCGATGCCGCGAAGGTGACAGAAACCGGTGCCCCGTACACGGGCGTGCGGCCGGTGGCCGGGACCGAAGGGCGGTCAGCGGGGCCGGTGTTGCGCCGTGTTGCCTCGCGACAGACAACAGGCACGCCCTGTACAGCTTTGCGAGCGACCGCCGATAGTGAAGTTGCTTCCGCCACCGGCGGGACCGTCCGCGACAAAAGGACGCCATTCCCCATTGCCCGGATCAGCCGACACCGAGGTCGGGCAAGCCGATCCGGCTTCCGGTACAGACCGGCTGGGCGCGCCACTTGCTCTCCGGCTCGGGGTGGATCGGGATTTCTCGCTGAGACAGCGCAGTCATGACGCAGGAGGCGCACATGGGTACGGAGTTCGACCAGGCCGAGATGACGATTTCGCCGGCCGCTTTCTTCCAGCTCGCACAGACCTCTCGCATACGCTCCACGATCGGGCTCACGCTCTCGGACCATTCCTATCTGCCGAAGGCGGACGAGCCCCGCGCCGACTGGGTCGCGAGCGTGGCCGTGCCGGCGTTCAAGACGCTGGCCCGCATGGGCGTCCTCGCCCCGCGGTTCTGCACGGTCGGCACGGGCGCGGGCCTGGACGCCCTGGCGGCGGTGGAGATCCTCCAGGCGCGCACCGTCGGCTTCACCGACCTGCACGAGGACGTCCTCGCGCACGCCCGGGAGAACATCCGCGGCAACGTCCTCGGCCGGGACGTCGAACTGGTCGGGGCGGCGGGTGACCTCCTGTCCCCGCTGGCCGGCCGGATGTCCGAGGTCGACGTGGTCTACGAGAACCTCCCCAACATCCCGATGGCCGGGGAAGGCGACCTCGACGAGGGCCAGACCAGCTCGACGTTCATCACCGGCCGCAGCGAGGAGATCCCCGGGTTCGCCGAGAAGAACCTCGTCACGCTGCACTACCTGGCTCTCCAGCAGGCGCACCCGATCCTCCGGGTCGGCGGCCGGGTGCTGTCGTCGATCGGGGCGCGCGTGCCGCTGTCGGAGATCCTGGCGCTGTCCGGGGCCGCCGGATACAACGGCAGCATCCTGACCTTCACCTGGAAGGTGCAGTCCGAGCCGCACGAGGTGGTCGGCGGTTACGCCCGGTGGGAGCGGGAGGGGCTCGGGCCGTTCCACTTCTACCCGGTGGACGTTTTGCGCGAGGCGTTCGCGGGGCTCACGGCCGCGGCGGCGGGCGCGCAGGCCCTGCAACTGGAGGCCGGGCTGGCGCCCCACGCGATGCCCGCGGTGGACGCCCTGGCCCTGGTGGAAAAGGGCGAGAAGGTCGGCCACACGGTCGCGATCCTCGATTCCGTCAAGATTCCGGACACCGCTCTCTGACACCGGCGGCACACCACACGGCCGGCGCGGCGGCAAAGGCCCGGTGCGGTGTCCGGCACGGCGCGTCACACAACTTGGCGCGTTCGCCACTCCGGTCCGTTCGCCGCGTTCGCGGGAATTCGACCGCAACTTCCCTCAGCATTCAGTAAGGGTCGGCATGAACATCCAGTCGTTCATTGGCAACACCCCTCTCGTCGAACTCACCACTTTCGATGTCCCCGCGGATGTTCGGATATTCGCCAAGGTCGAGTTCGTGAATCCGGGAGGCAGCATCAAGGACCGGATCGTCGGCTACATCCTCGACGACGCCGAGCGGCGCGGCCTGCTTCTGCCGGGGGCCACCATCATCGAGAACACCTCCGGGAACACGGGAGCGGCGATCGCGATGACCGCGGCGGCCCGCGGCTACCGCGCGATCCTGACGATGCCGGACAAGGTGAGCAAGGAGAAGCAGGACGCCCTGCGCGCGATGGGCGCGGAGGTGATCGTCTGCCCGACGCCGTCCCCGCCGGACTCGGCCGAGCACTACGTGGCCGTCGCCCGTCGGCTGCACGCCGAGACACCGGGCTCCTTCATGCTCGACCAGTACGACAACCCCCTCAACGCCGAGGCGCACTACCGCTCGACGGGGCCGGAGATCTGGAGCGAGCTGGGCATGTCGCTGACGGCCTTCGTGGCGTCGGGCAGCACGGGCGGCACCATCTCCGGCACGTCGCGGTTCCTGAAGCAGCGCAATCCGGCCGTGCGCTCGGTGCTGCTCGACCCGGCCGGTTCCATCTACCACCGCTACTTCCACCAGGGCGTCGTCGACCCCGGGCAGATCGCTCCGTACTTCGTCGAGGGCGCGGGCGAGGACCACCTGGCGCAGTGCATGGACTTCTCGGTCGTCGACGACGTCCTGCGGTTCACCGACGCCGACGCCTTCGCCACCTGCCGGCACCTGGCGCGCCGCGAGGGCCTGGTGTGCGGCGGCACCTCGGGGGCGAACGTGTGGGGCGCGGTGCAGGTCGCCCGGTCGCTGCCGGGGCCCGCGAAGGTCGTCACGGTGCTGCCGGACAGCGGGACCAAGTACATGTCGAAGATCTACAACCCCGACTGGCTGGCCCGGCACGGGTTCGACGCCGGCGAGAACCACGCACTGGAGCCGGCCTCGTAATGGGAAGCACGAAGAAGAACGTGGCCGCCGCGCTGACGGCCGCGCTGCTGTGGGCCTTCGCCTTCGTCGCCCCGGCCGCGGTCCAGCCGGCGAGCGAACTGCTCCTGGTCACCGGCCGGTACACGCTGTTCGGCCTGTGCGGACTGTACGTCCTGTGCCGCGACCGGCAGGCGCTGCGGGCGATGCCGGTCCGACGCGTCCTGTTCGGGCTCTACATCGGGTTCGTCGGGTACTTCGTCTTCTACGTCTGCGTCTCGTATTCCGCGACCGCGGGCAGCGGCTTCATCACCGCCGTCGTCGTGGGGTCGTCGCCGATCACGATCGCGGTGGCCGGCAACTTCGCGGAGCGGCGCATGTCCTGGCGGGAGCTGATCCCCCCGGTCGTCCTCATCCTCGCCGGTCTCACCCTGCTCAGTGCCTCGGACTACATCCAGGGGCGTTCGGAGCGCGCGGGCGACTCGCTCTTCGGCATCGCCCTGGCCATCATGGCCATGCTCACCTGGTCCTACTTCGTGGTCCGCAACGCCCAGTCGCAGCGCACCTGGGAGACCAAGCCCGACCCGACGATCTGGGCCGCGCTGGTGGCGATGGGCGCCGGCGGTGCCTCCATGGTGCTGCTGCCCTTCGCCATCGCCACCACTCCGGACGAGACCTTCGAGCCGTACCCCCTGTTCAAGATCATCGCCTGGTGCGTGTTCCTCGGCGTCATCGGATCGTGGTGGGGGACCTACATCTGGGTGAAGGCGGCGCAGGGGATCCCCGTGCCGCTGGTCGGTCCCCTCCTGGCCACGGAGACGATCTTCGGGGCGATCCTCAGTCTGCCGGTGGAGCAGCGGATGCCCACCTGGACCGAGGTCGGCGGCGCGCTGTTCATCCTCGTCGGCATCGCCGTCTACATGGTCTTCGACGTACGCAACGCCCGCGCCAGAAGCGTCCCCGACGGCGGTGCCGACAGAGCGGACGACGCGTCCGACGTGCCCGCGGTGACCTAGCGCGGCACCGCCCCCCCCGCCAGGCCCCGGCGGCCGGCCCGGCCGCCACCGAACACGCACTTCCCCTGACAGCTGACCTCACCGGTTCCGAAAGGGAGGACCCCCATGAGCAACTCGTTCACCAACATCAAGCAGTCGCACGTCTTCTTCGACGACTCTCCCGGGCTGAAGGACTACTACGAGGACTGGGCGGCCCGCTACGACGTGGACCTGGCGGACCAGAAGTGGGTGGCGCCGCGGATCGCCGCCAACCTGGTCCATCTGCTCGCCTCCGCCTACGGGTCGCCGCAGACGACCGTCTTCGACGCCGGCTGCGGCACCGGACTCGTCGGCCGGGTCCTCAGGACGCTGGGCGACTACGTGATCGACGGTGTCGACCTGTCGGAGAACATGGCCGCCGAGGCCCTCCGGACCGATGCGTACCGGAAGGTCCACGGAGGCGTCGACCTCTCCGCGCCCCGGCGGGACGACCGCCTGGACCAGTACGACATCGTCGTCAGCAGCGGGGTGTTCACGCTGGGACACGTCCGTCCCACGGCCCTGCTCACGCTCGTCGAGTACGCCCGGCCCGGTGGCCTGATCGTGGTGTCCACCCGCGGCAGTTACGCGGCGGAGACGGGGTTCGAGGACTTCGTCCGCTCCCCCGAGGTCAGCGCACGGGCCCGGCTGCACATGACGCTGCGCAACGCCCACTACATCGCCGAGGAGGGCGCCGACTACTGGGTCTTCCGCACGGCCGGGGCGGTGTGAGCGCCGGCGCGGACCGCTGATCCCACCGGGGCGGACCGGTGGCCCGAGCCCTCCCGGCGGCGCCGGCCCCCGGCGGGGAGCGGGCACGGACACTCCGGTTCCGCCCCCCGGGGGGCCGCGCGCCCCCGTGTGCGCCACCTGCCGACACGTGCTCACTCACCACCGTCTGGAGTGTCATGTCCCGTCGTCTGTTCACCTCGGAGTCCGTCACCGAGGGCCACCCCGACAAGATCGCCGATCGGATCAGCGACACGATCCTGGACGCCCTGCTGCGCCAGGACCCCGCCTCCCGCGTCGCCGTCGAGACCCTGATCACCACCGGCCAGGTCCACATCGCCGGCGAGGTCACCACCCAGGCCTACGCCGACATCGCCACCCTGGTCCGCGACACGATCCTCGACATCGGCTACGACTCCTCCGCCAAGGGCTTCGACGGCGCCTCCTGCGGCGTGTCCGTCTCCATCGGCGCCCAGTCCCCCGACATCGCCCAGGGCGTCGACACCGCCTACGAGACCCGCGTCGAGGGCGACGCCGACGCACTCGACCGCCA
>NZ_JBVIGC010000008.1:0-306268 GCF_055571015.1 Streptomyces sp. NPDC031049 | reverse complement strand
TGGATCGCCGGCTTGTCGACGACCGGCAGCATCTCCTTCGGAGTGGCCTTGGTCGCCGGCAGGAACCGGGTACCGAGGCCCGCTGCGGGGATGACAGCCTTGCTGATCCTGGGTTGCGCCTGAGTCATGCCCGCCACCATAGCCGGTGCGATTGGGGGAAACCGTGACTCGGGCCGGTTGGCGCTCATATGAGCACATTGCAAGGGTAACGGAGCGAGGCATGACCCCTGACGGACGGGTGTCCGAGCCCGGCAAGCGGAGCCTGCGGCGGGAGCTTCTCGCCGCCAGGAACCTGCTGACGGCCGATGACCTGCGGCGGACGCGGGAGGCCTTGGCCGCGCGGGCGCTCGGCCTGCCCGAGCTGGCGCGGGCGCGCACGGTGGCGGCGTACGTCTCGATGGGCGCCGAGCCCGGGACGCTCGCGCTGCTCGACGCGCTGCGCGCGCGGGGCGTGCGCGTCCTGCTGCCGGTGCTGCTGCCGGACAACGACCTGGACTGGGGTGTCTACGACGGGCCGGATTCCCTGGCGCGCGTGGGGCACGGCGGCGGGCGGATGGAGCTGCTGGAGCCTGCGGGTGAGCGGCTGGGCGCGGAGGCGGTGACGGCCGCCGACGCCGTGCTGCTGCCGGGTGTGGCGGTCGACGGGCGGGGCCTCAGGCTGGGGCGCGGCGGCGGCTCGTACGACCGGGTGCTGGCCCGGCTGGAGCGGGCGGCGGCGCATCCGGCGCTGGTGGTGCTGCTCTACGACCGCGAGGTCGTCGACCGCGTGCCGGCGGAGGCGCACGACCGTCCCGTGGACGCGGTGGTGACGCCGTCGGGGGTGCGGCGGTTCCGGTGACGGCCCGCCGAGCAGGTAGGGGGCCTCAGGCCGCCGGAACGTGAGAAACGGCCTCCACGCGCGTGTGGAGGCCGTTTTCTCAGGTGGCGGGCGCCGCGGGCCTACGGCTTGAGTACCAGCGTGTCCTGCGTGCTGTCCTCGACGGCCTGGTCCGTGAACGCCCAGTCCAGCAGCTCGCCCTCGGCCCACTTCTCCGTCTGGTCGGTGTAGTGGGCGCTGTAGGCGTGCCCGGAGGCGCCGGTGAGGTTGATCCACCGCGACTTGTCGAGGTCGCCGAGGTTGACCACCATCCGCATGGACGGCACCCAGATCACCCCGTAGCCGCCGGCCGCGTTCCAGCCGGTGGCGTTGACCGCGGCCTCGCCGCCGCTCAGCTCCCAGGGGCCGCGGTTGAGGGCGTACTTCACGAAGCCCGGGCCCTCGGTGCCCAGGGTCTGGTTCTTCAGGAACAGGCGGTGCAGCCGGCCCCAGCTCCAGGTGTCGATGTCCTTGCCGAGCTTGGCGGTCAGCTCCCAGCGGGCGTCGACCATGGCGCGCTCGAACAGCTCGTCGCGGTTGTGGTCGGCGCCCTCCCGGGTGTTGGAGGCGGGCGTCGTCCACCAGTCGCTCTTGGGGTCCTCCATCAGGGTGCGGACCACCTCGAACCAGCGGTCGCCGCCGTCCGGCTGGGCCTGCTCGGTGGTGCGCCGGCCGCACTCGCGGACCTTCTGCGTCTCGTCCGCGGGCTTGGTGCTGTCGACCGGGTCGACCCACAGGCACTGGCCCTTGACCCGCAGCTCCTTGGGCAGCTTGTTGCCGAAGGCCAGCTTGAGGATGTTGCGCCAGACGGCGTTGAAGTAGGCGGCCGCCGCGGAGTCCGCGTCCTGGGTGTAGTCCCAGCCCTCCAGCAGCTTCTGCGCCTCGCGGACGTCCTTGTCGGCGATGTCCAGCTTCAGCAGGTGGGGCACGAGCAGCTTGGCCATCTCGCTGCTGTTGTCCAGCTGCATCTGGCGCATGTCGTCGGTGGAGATCTTGCCGCCGTCCTTGATCTTCTGCTCGATCAGGGCGGTGATTCGCTGGCTGCGGGTGCCGTAGCCCCAGTCCGTGGTGAGGGTGTGGGGGTAGTCGTCCTCGTCCACGACGGCCTGGTTGGCGGTGACGATGTAGCCGCGGTCCGGGTTGTACTCGTAGGGCAGTTCGTCCTGCGGGACGTACTCGCCGGTCCAGCGGTACTTCGGTTCCCAGCCGGGCGCGGGGATCGAGCCGTCGTGGCCCTCGGCGCGCAGCGGGATCCTGCCGGGCAGCGTGTAGCCGATGTTGTCGTCGCGGTCGGCGTAGACGAGATTCTGCGAGGGCACCTCGAACAGGGCGGCGGCCTCGCGGAAGTCCTCCCAGTCCTTCGCGCGGTTCATGGCGAAGACGGCGTCCATGGTCGTGCCGGGGTCCAGCGCGGTCCAGCGCAGGGCGACGCCGTAGCCGTCGCCGCGGTCGGGGGCGGCGGCGTCGACGGTGGCCTTCCGGCCGACCTCGACGAGGCCGTCGTCGCGGTCGGACAGCAGGGGCCCGTTGTTGGTCTCGCGGACGACGATCTTCTTCGACTCGCCGCCGGCGACCTTGATCGTCTCCTCGCGGGTGTCGAAGGGGACGACCTTGCCGCCGTACTGGTAGCCGTCGCCGGTGATCTTCTCCAGGTAGAGGTCGGTGACGTCGACGCCGGAGTTGGTCAGGCCCCAGGCGATGTCCTGGTTGTGGCCGATGATCACGCCGGGCATGCCGGCGAAGGTGTAGCCGGCGACGTCGTAGCGGCACTTGTCGGAGACGCTGCGGCAGTGCAGGCCCATCTGGTACCAGACGGAGGGCAGCGAGGGCGACAGGTGCGGGTCGTTGGCCAGCAGGGGCTTGCCGGTGATGGTGTGCTCGCCGGAGACGACCCAGGAGTTGGAGCCGATGCCGTTGCCGTTCACACCGACGGCGGTGGGCAGGTCGTCCAGGACGTCCTGGAGGCCGGAGAGCTGGCTCTGGAGGGCGGAGCCACCGGTGCCGGCGCCCGTTCCGGTGCCCGTGCCGACGCCGGTGCCCGTTCCGGTGCCCGTGCCGACGCCGGTGCCCGTGCCCGTACCCGTGCCCGTGCCGCCGGAGGAGCCGGACGAGCCGCCGTCGCCGCCCTCGAACGTCCCGGTGAGCTCGTCGAACTGGCCCTCCTGGACGATCGCCTTGTTCCGGTCGTACGGGTAGTCCGGGTACAGGTCGGCGATCTGCTTCGGGCCGAGGCGGCTGGTCATCAGCGCGCGGTCGATCTCGTCCTGCATGTTGCCGCGCAGGTCCCAGGCCATCGCCTTGAGCCAGGCGACCGAGTCGACCGGGGTCCACTTCTGCGGCGTGTAGTCGTTGGTGAACCCGAGGGCGGCGTACTCCAGCGAGATCTCCGCGCCGTCCTTGCCCGCCAGGTAGGCGTTGACCCCCTTGGCATACGCCTGGAGGTACTTCTTCGTCGACTCCGAGAGCTTCTCGTCGTACTCCTTCTGCGCCACCCGGTGCCAGCCCAGGGTGCGCAGGAAGGCGTCGTTGTCGACCTGGCCCTTGCCGAACATCTCCGACAGGCGCCCGGCGGTCATGTGCCGGCGCACGTCCATCTCGTAGAACCGGTCCTGGGCCTGGACGTAGCCCTGCGCCATGAACAGGTCCTCGTCGGAGGAGGCATAGATCTGCGGGATGCCGTGGCCGTCGCGCTTGACGTCGACCGGCCCCGACAGGCCGTCGAGCGTGATCGAGCCCTTCGTCTGCGGGAAGGAGGCCCGGACGGTGCTGATCGACCAGTACGCCCCGTAGACCAGGCCGCCGATGAGGGCCAGGACCAGCACGAGGACGATCAGCCGGGCTTTGCGCCCCTTTTTCCTGCCGGACTTGCCGGGCTGCTGACCCGTAGAGGCGGTGGTGTTGGGGGGCATCGCTGTCCTTGCTGTCCTAACACGAGCGGCAGGGGCGGGCTGTGCTTTGTGCTGTGTGCTCGTACCGAGCGCAGGAGCAACCATAGGCGCAGGGCCCGCTCCCCCTTGACGCGGAGTCGGGAACCGGCGCGCACGGACGTTCGATCTTGCCAAGGCGAGCGTCAAGAAATCGTCAAGAGTTAGGTAAGGTAACGAAGTAGTTCGCCGTGGTGTCCGCGGCTTCGTGTGCCATGTACGTACGCCGACGCGTCGCCGGGCGCGGCCGCGGCTCCCCCGCGTACCCGTACTCGCTGCCGGCTGTCCACACACTCACTTTCATATGCCAGGGAAGGGAACGGCCCCTGACTGTCGACCACCTCAACCAGCTCCTGCTCGTCTGCTCGCTCGTCCTGCTCGTCGCCGTCGCGGCGGTCCGGCTCTCCTCGCGCAGCGGGCTCCCCAGCCTGCTCCTCTACCTGGCCATCGGCATCGCCATGGGCCAGGACGGCATCGGGGACATCCACTTCGACAACGCCGAACTGACCCAGGTCATCGGATACGCGGCCCTGGTCGTGATCCTCGCCGAGGGCGGTCTCGGCACGAAGTGGGGGGAGATCAAACCGGCCCTGCCGGCCGCCTCCGCCATGGCGTTGGCCGGGGTCGCGGTGAGCGTCGGCGTCACCGCCGCGGGCGCGCACTACCTCACCGGGCTGGAGTGGCGGCAGGCGCTGATCATCGGTGCGGTGGTGTCCTCCACGGACGCGGCGGCCGTCTTCTCGGTGCTGCGCCGCATCCCGCTGCCCGCGCGGGTGACGGGCACCCTGGAGGCCGAGTCGGGGTTCAACGACGCCCCGGTGGTCATCCTGGTGGTCTCCTTCTCCACGGCAGGGCCCATCGAGCACTGGTACCTGCTGCTCGCCGAGATAGCGCTGGAGCTGGCCATCGGCGCCGCCGTCGGACTCACCATCGGCTGGCTGGGCTCCCTGGGCCTGCGGCACGTGGCGCTGCCCGCCTCCGGCCTCTACCCGATCGCCGTCATGGCCATCGCCGTCGCGGCCTACGCGGCCGGTGCCATCGCCCACGGCAGCGGCTTCCTCGCCGTCTACCTGGCCTCCATGGTCATGGGCAACGCCCGGCTGCCGCACTGGCCCGCCACCCGCGGTTTCGCCGACGGCGTCGGCTGGCTCGCGCAGATCGGCATGTTCGTCCTGCTCGGCCTGCTCGTCACCCCGCACGAGCTGGGCGACGACCTGCTGCCCGCGCTCGTCATCGGCCTGGTGCTGACCATGGTGGCCCGGCCGCTGAGCGTCGCGCTGTGCCTGCTGCCGTTCCGGGTGCCGTGGCCGGAACAGGCACTGATGTCCTGGGCGGGGCTGCGCGGCGCCGTGCCCATCATCCTGGCGACGATCCCGATGGTGGAGGGCGTCGAGGGCAGCCGCTCGATCTTCAACATGGTCTTCGTCCTGGTCGTCGTCTACACCCTGGTGCAGGGGCCGACGCTGCCGTGGCTGGCCCGCAAGCTGCGGCTCGGGGACTCCTCCGAGGCCGCCGACCTGGGCATCGAGTCGGCACCGCTGGAGCGGCTGCGCGGGCATCTGCTGTCCGTCGCGATCCCCGAGGGTTCGAAGATGCACGGCGTCGAGGTCGGCGAGCTGCGGCTGCCGACGGGCGCGGCGGTCACCCTCGTCGTCCGCGAGGGCACGTCCTTCGTGCCGCAGCCCTCGACGGTGCTGCGCCGCGGGGACGAGCTGCTCGTGGTCGCCACCGACCCGGTGCGGGACGCCGCGGAGCGGCGCCTGCGGGCGGTCGGACGCGGCGGCAAGCTGGCGGGGTGGCTGGGCACCGGGTGACGCGACGGGGGCGGTGGGTCGACGGCGGCTGCCGCCGTCGCAGTCGCACAAGTCGCAGTCGCATGCACGGAGCGGGAATCGTAGGTGAAGGGTTTCCCAGTGTTCGTATTCACAGGGAACCCAGTGGTTCTCCCTTGTACAATGAGGCAGTCACCTGATCGAACCACCTCTGCCTGACGCAGAGCTGGCGCGACCGTATGGCGGCCGGAACGCCCTCCTCTACCTCACCGTGGGCTCCGGTATCCACCGCAGTCCGCGCAAGAGGACAGCTCTCGGTGCCGTCCCGGCCACAAACCCGGACCGCACTACCAGGCGGCAGAAAGGCACGGACCGTGGCATCCACGGTCAATGCGTCCCCGAAGGCGTCCCGCCCGGGCTACGGACAGCTGCTGCGCACCCGCGGCGCCTGGACCTTCCTGCTCCCCGGCTTCGCGGCGCGCCAGCCGTTCGCGATGCTGACGCTCTCCATCGTGCTGCTGGTGCAGCACACCACCGGCTCCTACGGTGCCGCGGGCGCCGTCGCGGCCGTCACCGGCGTCTCCATGGCGCTGTTCGCCCCGTACACCGGGCGCCTCGCCGACCGCTACGGGCAGCGTGCGGTCCTGCTCCCCGGCGTGCTGGTGCACACCCTGGCCGGCCTGACCCTCACCGCTCTCGCGCTCGCCGGCGCGCCCCTGTGGGCGCTGTTCGCCGCGGCCGTGCCCACCGGCGCCTCGGTGCCGCAGGTCGGCCCCATGGTGCGCGCCCGCTGGGGCGTGAAGCTCAAGGGCTCGCCCCTGATGACCACCGCGGCGGCCTTCGAGTCGGTCACCGACGAGCTGACCTTCGTCGTCGGCCCGCTGCTGGCCACCGCCCTGTGCACGGCCGTGGACCCGGCCGCCGGCCTGGTCACGGAGGCCGCGCTGACCCTCGTCGGCGGTCTGCTGTTCGCCGCCCAGAAGGGCACCCAGCCACCCGTCGCCGGCGGCTCCGGCGGGCACGCGCGCGTGGAGCACGCCTCCGCGCTGCGCGTCCCCGGCGTGCGCGTGCTGATCGTGACGTTCCTGGGCATCGGTTCCGTCTTCGGCGGCATGCAGGTGGCGCTGGCCGCGTTCACCCAGTCCATCGGCGAGCCCGGCATGAACGGCGTCCTGTACGGCATCTTCGCCGCGGGCAACATGCTCTCCGGCGTCGTCTGCGGCGCCATCGCCTGGAAGGTGGCCCCGCAGCGCCGCCTGCTCGTCGGCTACACCGCCCTCGCGCTGACCGCGTCCGGCCTGTGGGCCGCGCACTCCGTGCCGGTGCTGGCCGGCCTCGGCCTGCTCGTCGGCGTGTGCATCGCGCCCGCCCTGATCACCGGCTACACCCTCGTCGAGGGCCTGGTCCCGGCCGGGGCCCGCACGGAGGCGTTCACCTGGCTCACCGGCGCCGTTGCGCTCGGCCAGGCGGCGGCCGTCACCGTCGCCGGCCAGCTGGAGGACCGGCTGTGGGACGGTGCAGGGTTCCTCGTGCCGATGGGCGGCACGGTGCTCGCCCTGGTGACCCTCGTGACCCTGCGTTCCCGGCTCGCGGCGCCGCCGCGCGGACGGACGGTGGCACGTGGCGTGGGTCACCGCGTGCCCGCCGCAGTGGACTGATCCCGGGGAATGCGTCACTATGGACCGTCGTTAGCACTCATTGAGTGAGAGTGCCAGGAGGAAGACAGTGCCGACCTACCAGTACCAGTGCACCGAGTGCGGCGAGGGCCTCGAGGCGGTGCAGAAGTTCACCGACGACGCCCTGACCGAGTGCCCGAGCTGCAAGGGCCGCCTCAAGAAGGTGTTCTCGGCCGTCGGTATCGTCTTCAAGGGCTCCGGCTTCTACCGCAACGACAGCCGCAGCTCCTCGTCGAGCAGCTCGCCGGCGTCGTCGAAGTCGCCGTCCTCGTCGTCTTCGGCGTCCTCTTCGGACTCCGGTTCCGGCTCGTCCTCGTCGTCGGGCAGCGGCAGCTCCACCAGCAGCAGCACCGCCGCGTAACACGGCTCCCGCCGGGAATTCCTCACCACCGGACCCTGTCGTCGGACGGCGACGGGGTCCGCGGCGTGCGCGCCGTCTTCTGCCGGCGCGCGGCATTCTCAGCCGTGCGCGGCCTTGTCGGTCGTGCGCGGCCTTGTCGGTCGTGCGCGGCGTTCTCGGTCGTCCGCGGCGTTCTCGGCCGCCACCCCTCGCGGTTAGGGTGCGGGCATGGCGAACAGCGTGCAGGCCGAGATCGGTGTGATCGGCGGCTCCGGTTTCTACTCGTTCCTCGACGACGTGACCGAGGTCCCGGTCCAGACCCCGTACGGGGCGCCCAGCGACTCCCTCTTCGTCGGCGAGGTCGCGGGCCGGCGGGTCGCCTTCCTCCCCCGGCACGGACGCGACCACCATCTGCCGCCGCACCGGATCAACTACCGCGCCAACCTGTGGGCGCTCCGGTCGGTCGGTGTGCGCCAGGTGCTCGGCCCCTGCGCGGTCGGCGGCCTGCGCCCGGAGTACGGGCCGGGCACGCTGCTGGTGCCCGACCAGTTCGTCGACCGGACCAAGTCGCGGACCACGACCTACTTCGACGGGCTGCCGCTGCCCGACGGCACGGTGCCGAACGTCGTGCACGTGTCGCTGGCCGACCCCTACTGCCCCGCGGGGCGCGCGGCAGCGCTCAAGGCAGCGCGCGGGCGGGACTGGGAGCCGGTGGACGGCGGCACCCTGGTCGTGGTCGAGGGGCCGCGCTTCTCGACCCGCGCCGAATCGCTGTGGCACCGGGCGCAGGGCTGGTCCGTGGTGGGCATGACCGGCCATCCCGAGGCGGCACTCGCCCGTGAGCTGGAGCTCTGCTACACATCGCTGACCCTGGTCACCGACCTCGACGCGGGCGCCGAGTCCGGCGAGGGGGTCTCGCACGACGAGGTGCTGCGCGTGTTCGCGGCCAACGTGGACCGGCTGCGGGGCGTGCTGTTCGACGCGGTGGCCGCGCTGCCGGCGACCGGGGAGCGGGACTGCCCGTGCACGCGGGCGCTGGGCGGGATGGACCCGGGGTTCGCGCTGCCCTAGGGGCGGCGGAGCGGCTCGTTCGGGTGAGGGAGTTGTCCACAATCCGCGGGTAGCGCACGGGGCGGCGCGGGCTTCGGCCGGTGAGGTCATCGTGGACGGGCAAGCCGGTCCCTCGTCGCAGGTGGTGGTCGCCCGTGTCCTTCGTCCCGTCCTCGTTCCCCTCCGCGCCCTCTCACTCCGCTCGGGCCTCTCACGCCGTTACCTCGTCGTCCCCGGCCGCGCACCCGGTGCGGGCCGACGTCCCGCCCACCTGCCAGGTGCCGCGGTTCGATCCGGTGCGGGTGTCCGGCGGGCGCCATGCCCTGCACCGGCTGGTGCGGCACCGCAGGCGGGCGGTCGCGGCCGGACTCGCCGTCACGGCGGCGGCGCTGCTGGCCGCCGGCCCGGGGGACTCCGCCCACCGTGCGCGCGGACACCCGCCCGCCCAGGCCGGGCCGGCCCCGGGAGCCGGCGCGCCGCGTCCCGGCTCCGACCGGCTGACGGTGCCGGTGCGGATCGCCGACGGGGCCACCGTCCGGCTGCTGCGGCCGGGCGACCGGGTGGACGTCGTCGCCGCCGGGGACGCGGTGTCCGGCGGCCGGGCCGAGGTCGTCGCACGCCGGGCGCGGGTGGCGAGGGTGCCGGAGGCGGAGGGCGGTCAGAGAAGCGGGGCGCTGGTCGTGCTCTCGGTGCCGCGCGCCACGGCCACCCGCCTGGCCGGGGCGAGCGCGACGGCACGGCTGGCGGTGACGCTGTGGTGAGCGATCGACTGTCAAGTCCCTCGATCGAGGGAGTGAATTGGACAGGACGGCCCAACGCTGACGTAGGTTGCGGAGCGTTTTGTTCAACAGCCGGCCCGGCCGGTTCGTACGAGGAGAGCCCCCGAGGTGAGCGAGAAGCAGCCGAGCGTCTGGGAAGGCTTCAAGGTCTTCCTGATGCGAGGAAACGTCATCGATCTGGCCGTGGCGGTGGTCATCGGCGCCGCCTTCACCAACATCGTCAACTCGGTGGTGAAGGGAGTCATCAACCCCCTGGTCGGAGCATTCGGCACCCAGAGCCTGGACAGCTACAGCTCCTGTCTGAAGGGCCCGTGCACCGGTACGGGCGACGCCGCGACGGGGGTCCGCATCCTCTGGGGATCCGTCCTCGGTGCGACGCTCTCCTTCCTGATCACGGCGGCGGTGGTCTACTTCCTGATGGTGCTGCCGATGTCCAAGTACCTGGCCCGGCAGGAGGCCCGGAGGAAGGCCAGGGAGGGCACGAAGGAGGTCGTCGAGGTGAGCGAGCTGGAGGTGCTCAAGGAGATCCGGGACGCCCTGGTCGCCCAGCGCGGCTCGGGTCACGACCGGACCTAGCCGAGACGCCGCCTCAGAGGTGGTGCGGCGGCTTCTCGTCGAGGAAGCGCTTCAGGTCGGCCGCGGCGTCGCCGTCCGTGCCGGGCCGCTCGCCCCAGCCTCGGTCGGTGTCGTCCCCGGACTGCTGGTCCAGCGGGTCGTCGAAGTCCAGCGCGGGCTTCGGCGCCGGCTTCGGCGCGCGCGGCTCGTGGTCCGGGGCGGGGGGCGTGCTCATACGTCCAGGGTACGGGGCCGGGCATCCGGGGCCGGTCCCGCTGCGCGCGGGGGCCGGTTCTGCTCTGCTGGGCAGCATGACGTCCCGTGCGACTCCCGCGTCCCCTCCCCCGCCCCCGGGCGGCCCCGGCGGTGGCAGGCCGGTGCGCAGGCTCACCGCACGCGGCCGGGGCGAGGCACACCGCGCCGCCACGCCGCTGGAGCTCTTCTTCGACCTGTGCTTCGTCGTGGCCGTGGCGCAGGCGGGCGTCCAGCTGGTGCACGCCGTCGCCGAGGGTCACGCCGGTGAGGGCATCCTCGACTACGCGATGGTGTTCTTCGCCATCTGGTGGGCGTGGATGAACTTCACCTGGTTCGCCTCGGCGTACGACAACGACGACGTGCTGTACCGCGTCGCCACCCTGGTGCAGATGGCCGGCGTGCTGGTCCTGGCGGCCGGGGTCTCCCGGGCCTTCGCGGACCACGAATTCCTCGCCGTCTGGCTGGGCTACGCGATCATGCGGCTCGCGATGGTGGCGCAGTGGCTGCGGGCGGCCCGCAACGCCGAGCACGCCGAGCGCACCATGGCTGTGCGGTACGCCGTCGGGGTGCTGCTCTGCCAGATCGGCTGGCTGGGGCTGCTGTTCCTGCCGGAGAGCGGCCGGCCGTGGCTGTTCCTGGTGATGGCCGTGCTGGAGATGTGCGTACCGGCGTTCGCGGAGAAGGACCATCCCTCCTCCTGGCATCCGCACCACATCGCCGAGCGCTACGGCCTGTTCACCATCATCGTGCTCGGCGAGACCATCCTGGCGGCCACGGTCGCGGTGAAGTCGGGCGTCGAGGAGAACGACGCGCTGGGCGAGGTGCTGCCGGTCGCGGCGGGCGGGCTGCTGATCGTGTTCGCCGCCTGGTGGATCTACTTCGTGGTGCCCGTGCACGGGCACCTGCGTTCCAACAGACAGGCGTTCCTGTGGGGGTACGGCCACTACCTGGTGTTCGCCTCGGCCGCCGCTATCGGTGCGGGGCTGGAGGTGGCGGTGGAGCACGCGGTCGGCAAGGCGCACATCTCCACGCTCGCCGCGTCCGCCGCGGTGACGCTGCCGACGGCGCTGTACCTGCTGACGGTGTGGGCGCTGCACGCACGTCACTTCAAGGTGGGCATCGCCCAGCAAGCGGTGCTTCCGGCAACCGCTCTGCTGGTGATCTGCTGCACGTTCCTCGGTGACTGGGCGGTGCTCGCGGCGGGAGTCGTCGTGGCGCTGGCGGTGGCGTCCGGGGTGACGCTGACGGCGCGCACGACCGCCCGGGAGCCGGCCCCGGCCTCCGCCCCCTCCACGCCCTCCGGGCCCTCCGCCTGACACCGGCGCCCGGACCGGCCGCCCCGATGCCGAGCGGCTGCGCACCGCACGGACGGCACCGCCCGGCACCGCCCGGCGCCGCCCTGCACGACACTGACGCCATGACAGCTGACGCATTGACGGACGTGGCCGGTGTGCGGGTGGGCCATGCGACACGGACGGGCGGCGGGTGGCTCACCGGTACGACGGTGGTGCTCGCCCCGGAGGGCGGCGCGGTCGCCGCGGTGGACGTGCGCGGTGGCGGCCCCGGCACCAAGGAGACCGACGCCCTCGATCCGCGCAACCTGGTGCAGAAGGTCGAGGCGGTGGTGCTGACCGGTGGCAGCGCCTACGGGCTGGACGCGGCGTCGGGGGTGATGGCCTGGCTGGAGGAGCGGGGGCGCGGGGTGCGCGTCGGTCCCGACCCGGCGCACGTGGTGCCGGTGGTCCCGGCCGCCTGCCTCTTCGATCTGGGACGCGGTGGCGACTTCCGGGCCCGTCCGGACGCGGCCCTCGGACGGGCGGCGGTGGAGGCGGCCGACGCGAGCGGGCCGGGAGCAGCGGTTCCGCAGGGGTGCGTGGGGGCCGGGACGGGAGCGGTGGTGGGGCCGCTGAAGGGCGGGGTGGGCAGCGCGAGCACGGTCCTGGACTCGGGGGTGACGGTGGCGGCGCTGGCGGTGGCCAACGCGGTCGGGTCCCCGGTGGACCTGGAAACGGGGGTGTTGTACGGGGAGTTGTTCGAGGGGCGGCGGATCGCGTACCCGGAGGCGGAGGTGCACGAGGCCGCCCGGCGCCGTCTGGCCGAGTCCGCCGCGAGGAACGCGGCCCCGCCGCTGAACACCACGCTCGCGGTGGTCGCCACCGACGCCGGCCTGTCCAAGGCGCAGGCGCAGAAACTGGCGGGCACGGCGCACGACGGCATCGCGCGGGCCGTCCGTCCGGTGCACCTGCTCAGCGACGGGGACACGGTGTTCGCCCTGGCGACCGGGGAGCGCCCGCTGGACGCGAAGCAGCCGCCGGCGCTCAACGAAGTGCTGGCCGCCGGTGCCGACATGGTGACCCGCGCCATCGTCCGCGCGGTGCGCTCGGCGCGGCCGGTGGACGGCCCGGGCGGGGCGTGGCCGTCGTACACGCAGCTGTACGGGGGTCCGTCCGGGGAGCCGGACGCGCCGTCGTAGGCGGGGCCGGCCGGCGAATGTCCCGGTTCTGTCACGTGATGGCGGCCATGGCGCCCGACGGGAACCCCGTCGGGCGGCGGCTCCTCTTCCTCCACGTACTGGACGGACAGCGCACATCACACGAAGCAGGAGCAGCCCGTGACATCGCCGGACATAGCAGCGCGGCGCATACTGGGGGCCTGTGCCGCCCTGATGGTCGGCGCCCTCACCCTCACCGCGTGCGGCGGCAGCGCCAGCGCCGACGCCGACGCCGACGGCGAGAACCGCAAGGGCGGCAAGGGGGCGCCCGAGGTGTCCACCGCCCGGATCGCCATCTCGGCGAAGGACGGCTCGGCCGGCGCCTCGATCAACACCACCGGCGTCGAGGTCAGCGGCGGCCGGCTGACCGAGGTGAGGATGACGGACGCGGAGACGGGCGCCGCCGTGCCGGGCGCCGTCTCCGCGGACGGGCGGAGCTGGAAGCCCAAGGAGCAGCTGGAGCGGGGCACGAAGTACCGGATCGCGGCCACCGCGAAGGACGCCGACGGGCGGTCCGCCACCGAGAACGCGACCTTCACCACCGTCTCCGCCGCCAACAGCTTCATCGGCACCTACACCCCCGACGGCGGCACCACGGTCGGGGTGGGCATGCCGGTGTCCTTCAAGTTCGACAAGCCGATCACCGACCGCAAGGCCGTGCAGTCGCACATCTCGGTCACCTCCAGCAGCGGGCAGAAGGTGGTCGGTCACTGGTTCGGCGCGCAGCGGCTGGACTTCCGGCCCGAGGAGTACTGGAAGGCCGGCTCCAAGGTCACGATGAAGATCGACCTGGACGGCGTCGAGGGCGCGAACGGCATCCACGGGGTGCAGAAGAAGACGGTCAGCTTCACCGTGGGCCGCTCGCAGGTCTCCACGGTGGACGCCGCCACGCAGACCATGACGGTGGTGCGCGACGGCAGGACGGTCAAGTCGGTCCCGGTCTCGACGGGCAGCGCCGAGACCCCGACGTACAACGGGCAGATGGTGATCTCCGAGAAGTTCACGCAGACCCGGATGGACGGCTCGACGGTCGGCTTCACCTACGACATCCCGGACGTGCCGCACGCGATGCGGCTGACCCGCTCCGGGACCTTCCTGCACGGCAACTACTGGTATCAGCCCGGGAATCCGCCGTTCGGCCGCGCGGGCACCAGCCACGGCTGCATCGGGCTGCAGGACGTGCGGGGCGGCGGGGGCGACACCTACGGCAAGTGGTTCTTCGACAACTCGCTCGTCGGCGACGTCGTGATCGTCAAGAACTCCCCGGACGCCACGGTCTCGCCGGACAACGGGCTCAACGGCTGGAACCTGCCGTGGAGCCAGTGGACCGCCGGAAGTGCCGTGTAACCAGCGGATTTTGACGAAACGCGGGGCCCCGCGGGAACTCTTCGCGCGGCCCGGGCGTTTTTCGTGCGTACGTTTTCCCGGTTCCCGGACATGATGTCCCACCGAGGGGCTACGGTATGCACCCACAAGGTGACATGCAGCAACGCCAGGAGAAACCTTGAGCGTTCCGTACGAGACCGCAACGTACGAGCCACCCGGGTCCCCGCCGACTCCGGAGGACCAACTGGCGCGTCTGCTCGGACGCGCACTGAACTCCTTCGAGCTGCCCGACGAGACGATCGGCCGGCTGGACTGCGCGCTGGCGTACGACGGTTCACTGCACTCGGCGCACCACAGCGCGGGGCTGCACCGCGAGACCTACCGGCACACCTGGCTGCTCGCCGACGGCTCGGCGCTCACGCTCTGGGAGCTGGTCCACAACACCGCGCCGGGCAGCGAACCCCAGCACGAGGTGTACGTCGACGAGGAGGAGCTGCGCGCCGCGACCACCCGGCTGCCGATGCCGCCGGACGCGCCGGACTTCCAGCTGCCGGTGCTGACGCAGCCGGCGGCGATCCCCGCCCCGCGCAGCTCCTACGTCCGGCGCGGCTCGGCCGACCACGCGCGCCGGCTGCTGCGCCGGGCGGAGAACCCGGACCGTCCGGGCGCCGATGTCGCCGCGCTGCTGACGACGGCGTCCGCGTACCGGATAACGCAGGCCTTCGGGCGCCCCGGCCGCGCGTGCCGCGCCGGGCTGTCCTTCTCGCTGTACGAGCACGCGTTCCTGCTCGGTGACGGGGAGGAGTTCTCCCTCTGGGAGGTCGAGCACACGGCGACGCCCGACGGGCGGCACATGTGCGAGGTCTACGCCAGCGAGGACGCCGCCCGACGCGCGATGGAACGCCGGGCGGCACAGGTCTCCTGACGACCGGAGACGGGCGACGGGTGGCGGGTGGCGGGCGACGACCGGTCCGACCACCACGACCCGGGCGGGCGGCCTGAAGCACGCCGGGCCGGCGCCCGCCGGGCCTGGTGGGCCGGGCCGTTCGCACCGGGCCGAGCGGGGTGCTTACGCCGCCACCGGGCGCTTCGCCTCGGCCGCCGGGGCGGTCGTGTCCGTGTCCGGGCCCTGGGCGGCCGTGCCGGGCACCGGCCTGCGCAGGCCCTTGAGCAGGACGACCAGCGCGGTGGTGAGGCAGACACCGGCCGCGATGGCGACCAGGTAGAGCAGCGGGTTGCCGATCAGCGGGACCACGAAGACGCCGCCGTGCGGGGCGCGCAGGGTGGCCCCGAAGGCCATCGACAGGGCGCCGGTGAGCGCACCGCCCGCCATCGACGCCGGGATGACGCGCAGCGGGTCGGCCGCGGCGAACGGGATGGCGCCCTCGGAGATGAAGGACGCGCCCAGGACCCAGGCGGCCTTGCCGTTCTCCCGCTCGGCGGCGTTGAAGAGCCTGCTCCGCACGGTCGTCGCCAGGGCCATCGCCAGCGGCGGGACCATGCCGGCCGCCATCACCGCGGCCATGATCTTCATGGCGGAGTCGCTCGGGTCGGAGACCGCGATGCCGGCGGTGGCGAAGGTGTAGGCGACCTTGTTGACCGGACCGCCGAGGTCGAAGCACATCATCAGGCCGAGCAGCGCGCCGAGCAGGATCGCGTTGGCCCCGGACAGGCCGCCGAGCCAGTCGGTCATCGCCTTCTGCGCGGAGGCGATGGGCTTGCCGATCACCACGAACATCAGGAACCCGACGATCGCCGAGGAGATCAGCGGGATCACCACCACCGGCATGATGCCGCGCAGCGCCGCCGGGATCCGCACCCGCTGGATCGCCATCACCACGGCGCCGGAGATCAGACCGGCCGCCAGACCGCCGAGGAAGCCGGCGTTGATGGTCAGCGCGATGGATCCGCCGACGAAGCCGGGCACCAGTCCGGGCCGGTCGGCCATCCCGTAGGCGATGTAGCCGGCCAGCACGGGGACGAGGAAGGCGAAGGCCACGCCGCCGATCTGGAACAGCAGCGCCGCCCAGCTGTCGGCCTGGGACCACACGAAGTGGTCCATCACCGACGGCGCCTCGTTGATCTCGTAGCCGCCGATCGCGAAGCCGAGGGCGATGAGCAGTCCGCCCGCGGCGACGAAGGGCACCATGTAACTCACGCCGGACATCAGCCACTTGCGCAGCTTGGTGCCGTAGCCCTCGCCGGACTCGCCGGTGCGCTCGACGGGCGTCCCGCCGCCGGACCCCGGGGCACCGGCGGTGACCTCGCCGCGGGCCGCCTTGCCGCGGACCTCGGCGATCAGTGCGCCGGGCCGGTTGATGGCGGCCTTCACGCCGGTGTCGACGGTCGGCTTGCCGGCGAAGCGGTCCTTGTCGCGCACGGCGACGTCATGGGCGAGGATCACGCCGTCCGCGGCCTCGATCACCGCCGGGTCGAGCCGGGCGAAGCCCGCCGAGCCCTGGGTCTCGACGACGACCTCGACGCCCGCCTCGCGGCCCGCGTTCTCCAGCGACTCGGCCGCCATGTAGGTGTGGGCGATGCCGGTGGGGCAGGAGGTGACGGCGACGATCCGGAACGGGCGGTCGTCCTGTGCCGGTCCGGTGGTGCCCGTGACGGTGCCGGTGGAGGCCGCCACCGGCACCGTCACGGAGTCTTCGGCGCCGGCCGCCGGCCCGGAGTCCCCGACCGCTTCGGAAGACGCGGCGTCCTCGGCGGCCCGAGGCTCCCCGGCGGCCCGCGGCTCCTCGGCGGCCTCGGGCTCCTCGCCGCGGATCAGCGCCGCCGCTCCGGCCGCGTCCCGCACCGCCCGCAGCGCGTCGGTGAACTCCGTGTTCATCAACTGCCGGGCCAGGGAGGACAGGATGGTCAGGTGGGCGTCGTCGGCGCCCGCCGGCGCGGCGATCAGGAAGATCAGGTCGGCCGGGCCGTCCGCCGCGCCGAAGTCGATGCCCCGCGCGCTGCGCCCGAAGGCGAGCGTCGGTTCGGTGACGTGCTCGCTGCGGCAGTGCGGGATGCCGATGCCGCCGTCGAGGCCGGTCGGCATCTGCGCCTCGCGGGCGGCCACGTCGGCGAGGAAGCCGTCCAGGTCTGTCACCCGGCCCAGGGCCACCATGCGTGCGGCCAGGGCGCGGGCCGCCGCTTCCTTGCTGTCGGCGGACAGGTCGAGGTCGACCAGGTCCGCGGTGATCATGTCGCTCATCGCGGGCTCCTTAGCTCGCGTATCGCCCGGTCGGTGAGGTGGGCGGGGGTGGGGAGGGGGAGGGAGAGGAAGACGGGAACGGGAACGGGGACGGGGGCGAGAGAGGCGGGGACGTACGGGGAGGTGCGGGGGCGGGTCATGACACCGGCTCCTTCAGGACGCGGTCCACCGGCACCCGGTCCGTGACCGTCACGGCGTCCGGCGCCAGATGCCCCGGCCGCGGCATCACACTGCCGGGCAGCTGTACGGCGGCGGCGCCGTGGGCGACGGCGGAGGCGAGCGCGTCCGGCCCCGCGCCGCCGGCGATCAGGAACCCGGCGAGGGAGGCGTCACCTGCGCCGACGTTGCTGCGCACGGCGTCGACGCGGGCGCTGCCGTACCAGGCGCCGGCGTCCTCCACGAGCAGCTGACCGTCGGCGCCGAGGCTGGCCAGCACGGCCCGCGCCCCGAGCCCGCGCAGTTCCTCGGCTGCCTTCAGCGCGTCGCCGACGGTGGCCAGGGGACGCCCGACGGCCTCGGCCAGCTCCTCGGCGTTGGGCTTGACCACGTCGGGCCGCTCGCGCAGCGCCTGGAGGAGTGCCGGTCCGGAGGTGTCGAGCGCGATCCGGACCCCCGCGGTGTGCGCGCGGGCGACCAGGTCGGCGTACCAGGAGGGGGCGAGGCCGCGCGGCAGGCTGCCGCAGCAGGCGATCCAGTCGGCGTCGCGGGACTGCTCGCGCACCGTCTCCAGAAGCAGTTCCCGTTCGTCCTCGGTCAGTTCCGGGCCGGGGGCGTTGATCTTCGTGAGGACGCCGTCCGCCTCGGCGAGCGCGATGTTGGAGCGGGTGGCCCCGGCGACGGGTACCGGGGCGACCTCGATGCCCTGGGCGTCGAGCAGGTCGGCGACGAGGGCGCCGGGCGCGCCGCCGAGGGGCAGGACCGCGACCGTGCGCCGCCCGGCGGCGGTGACCGCGCGGGAGACGTTCACCCCCTTGCCGCCCGGGTCCACCCGCTCGCCGGTGGCGCGGACGACCTCGCCGCGGTCGAGGGAGGGGACCTCGTAGGTGCGGTCGAGGGACGGGTTCGGGGTGACGGTGAGGATCATGCGCGTACTACTTCCGTGCCGCCGCGCTCGATGGCGGCGGCGTCTTCGGGGCTCAGCCCGCTGTCGGTGATCAGCAGGTCGACGTCGCCGAGGTCGCCGAAGCGGGCGAAGTGCTCCTGGCCGTGCTTGGAGGAGTCGGCGAGGAGGACCACGCGGCGGGCGGCGGCGACCGCCGCCCGCTTGACGGCGGCCTCGGCGAGGTCGGGGGTGGTCAGGCCGTGTTCGGCCGAGAAACCGTTGGCGGCCACCAGCAGCACGTCGGCGCGGATCTCGCCGTACGCCCGCAGCGCCCAGGCGTCCACGGCGGCGCGCGTACGGTGCCGGACGCGTCCGCCGACGAGATGGAGCTGGATGCCGGGGTGGTCGGCGAGGCGGGCCGCGATGGGCAGGCTGTGGGTGACGACGGTGAGCGAGGCCTCCAGGGGCAGCGCGGCGGCCAGACGGGCCACCGTGGTGCCGGCGTCGAGGATCACGGTGCCGTCGGCGGGGAGTTCGGCGAGGGCGGCCTTGGCGATGCGGTCCTTCTCGTCGGCCGCCGTGGACTCGCGCTCGGCGAGGTCCGGCTCGAAGTCGAGGCGGCCGGCCGGGATCGCGCCCCCGTGGACGCGGCGGACGAGGCCGGCGCGGTCCAGGGCCTTCAGGTCACGGCGGATGGTCTCCGCCGTGACCTGGAACTCCTCGGCGAGCGACACCACGTCCACCCGGCCGCCCTCGCGGGCGAGCCGGAGGATCTCCTGCTGCCGCTCCGGTGCGTACATGCCCGTTCGCCTCCGCATAGATGCCCGAACCTGTGGTTTCACCGGGAGGCTACGCCCGGTTTTCGAGAAAGTAAACAGGTTCGGGCTTGATCGGGCACGAACGGGCATGGAGGCGCTGGCGGCGGGCTGGCGGCCGACCGCTCAGCGGGTGAGGGCCGTCTCGCTCTCCTCGGCGCCCGCGGGCTCCCCTGCACCGCCCTCCAGGTGCTGTGCCGGCCGCTTCGGCAGCGCGAACATCAGCAGGAAGATGGCGCAGAGCACCCCGGCCACCCAGCCCAGCGCGTGCTGGAAGGCGTCGACGTACTCCGGGCCGAGCCGGGTGGCGGGGAGGTCGTCGGCGATCACTCCGAAGAACACCACCGAGACCAGGCCGAGCCCGAGGGCGTTGCCCATCTGCATCACGGTGTTGATCAGTCCCGAGGCCGCCCCCGCGTGCTCGCGCGGCACCTCGGACAGGATCGCGTCGGTCAGCGGTGCCACGATCAGGCCCATGCCGGCGCCCATGACGACCAGGGGCAGCGCCATCTGCCACGGCTCGATGCCGAGCCCGTAGCGATCGGCTTCCCACAGGTAGAGCAGCACGCCCGCGGCCATCACCAGCGCGCCCGTCTGGAGCACCTTGCGCCCGAAGCGCGGGACCAGCTTCTGCACCGACACCGCCGCCGCCGTCGACACCGCGAGCGAGAACGGCACGCCCGTCAGCCCGGCCTTCAGCGGCCTCCAGCCCAGCCCGAATTGCAGGTAGAGCGTCCAGACCAGGAAGAAGACGCCGAGCGCGAGACCGAAGACGGTCTGTACGGCGATGCCCGCGGCGAAGCTCTTCACCCGGAACAGCGACAGCTCGACCAGCGGGGAGCCGTCCCGCGCGCTCTTGCGCCGCTCGTACGCCACCAGCGCCGCCAGGACGAGGACCGACCCGGCCATGCACAGGTGCCCCCACAGCGGCCAGCCCAGGTCGTGGCCGCGAGTGAGCGGATAGACCAGCATCAGCAGGCCCAGCGTGACCAGGGCGACGCCCACCAGGTCCAGCTTGAGGGCGCGCGGGGCGCGGGACTCGGTGATGTAGCGGCTGCCGAGGATCAGGCCGGCGATGCCGACCGGCAGGTTGATCAGGAAGATGGGCCGCCACTCGAGCCCGAACAGGTTCCACTCGGTCAGCAGGGCGCCGAGCAGCGGCCCGGAGACCGCGCCGAGCCCGACGACCGCGCCGAACAGGCCGAACACCTTGCCCCGTTCGTGCGCCGGGAAGGTGGCGTGCACGATCGACAGCACCTGCGGCACCATCAGCGCGGCCATGGCGCCCTGGAGGATGCGGGAGGCGACCAGCATCTCCGGGTTCACGGCGAGCCCGCACAGCGCGGAGGCGACGGTGAAGCCGCCGATCCCGATGAGGAAGAGCCGTTTGCGGCCGTGGATGTCGCCGAGCCGGCCGCCGGTGATCAGCCCGGCGGCGAAGGCGAGGGCGTAGCCGGCGGTGATCCACTGGATCTGGCCGAACGTGGCGCCCTCGTCGCGCTGGATGGACGGGATCGCGATGTTGACGATCGTGACGTCGACGAGGTCCATGAAGGCCGCGGTCATCACGATCGCCAGGGCGAACCACCGGCGGCGGTCGCCCGCGGCGGCCGGTCGTATCTCATCCGTGCCGGTGCCGGTGCCGGAGCTACTCCCGGTGCCGGCGGGAGTCTCGGTGTCGGTGGGGGCTTTGGTGAAGGACATGCCGTGAAGCTATGGCGCCAGTAGGTCAGATCATGTCCTACTCGTGCGCCACCCTGGGAGACATGACGACGGACACTCCGGCCCGGCTGCTGACGCTTCTCTCCCTGCTCCAGACGCCCCGGGAATGGCCCGGCGGCGAGCTGGCCGACCGGCTGGGGGTGTCCCGGCGCACCGTCCGGCGGGACATCGACCGGCTGCGGGAGCTGGGCTACCCGGTGCAGGCGACCATGGGCGCCGAGGGCGGGTACCGGCTGGTCGCGGGCAAGGCGATGCCGCCGCTCGTGCTGGACGACGAGGAGGCGGTGGCCATCGCGGTCGGGCTCCGGGCGGGTGCCGGGCACGCGGTCGAGGGGGTGGACGAGGCGTCGGTGCGGGCGCTGGCCAAGCTGGAGCAGGTGCTGCCGGCCCGGCTGCGTCACCGGGTGGCCACGCTCCAGGCCGCGACCACTCCGCTGACCAGCGGGGACGGCCCGAGCATCGCGCCGGAGACGCTGACCGTGATGGCCTCCACGGTGGCCGGCCGCGAGCGGCTGCGGTTCGCCTACCGCGCCGGGGACGGCACCGAGTCGCGGCGCCTGACGGAGCCGTACCGACTGGTGTCGACCGGCCGCCGCTGGTACCTCGTCGCCTACGACCTCGACCGCGCCGACTGGCGGACCTTCCGGGTCGACCGGGTGAGCGAGCCGTTCGCGACGGGGGCCCGGTTCACTCCGCGGGAGCTGCCCACGGGGAGCGCCGCGGAGTACCTGCGGCGCTCCATGTGGCGCCGCGGCGACTCCTACGACATGGAGGTCGCCTTCGCCGCGCCGGCGGACGTCGTCGCGGCGCGCCTGCCGGGCTGGCTCGGCACACCGGAGGCGTCCGCGGACGGGTCCTCCTGCGTCCTGCGGGCGACGGTGTCGGAGTCGGTGGAATGGCTGGCGGTGCGGCTGGTGATGCTGGGGCTGGAGTTCCGGGTCCGGCAGCCGGAGGAACTGGTGCGGGGAGTGAGGAAGTTGGGCCGGCGCCTGACCCGGGCGGCGGAGCCGGGGTGACCGGGCGACACCGGCGGCCACTCTCGATGTGCGACACCCGGGCGCGACGCGCTAGGGGGACCGTGGCCATGGGGGAGTCCCGCTCGCGCACTCCGGCGATGGGCTCGGGCAGCGCGGCCATGGCCGGTCACCCGGGCGGCTCGGCGACGGGGCGGCCATGGTGAGTCACCCGGGTGGTGCGGTGATGTCCTCCCACGGGAAGTCCCGCAGCGCAGCCATGTTGCGCAGGGCCAGCGCGACGGGGCCCTGCGGGCCGTCCGACGGCAGGTCGTCGGCGGCCCAGCGCTCCACGGCGACGCGTACGGCGGCCCCGGCCGCGGCGGCGGCGAAGCGCAGAGCGGGCGACAGCGCGGGCGACTGTGCGGGTGACCGTGCGGGCGACGGCGCAGGGTGACCCGTCCGGTCGGCAACGTTGTCGCCGTCGACGGCACCCTGACGGGAAACGCCCTGATCGTCACCATCGTGACCGGCGCCACCAGCGTCACCGATGTCACCGGCGTCACCGGCGTCACCGGTGTCACCGGCGGCGCGGTAGGCGAGGGCCTCCGCCAGCGTCTCCTCCGCGCGGTGGCAGACCTCCGCCCACACCTTCCGCAGCGCCGGGCTCTCCTGGGCCAGCCGGATCAGGGTGCGCACCCACTGCCAGGAGGCCGCCGACACCCCGGCACCGGGCGTCAGCGTGTGCCGCACCGCGTACTCCAGGGCCTGCTGCGGGCCCAGGCCGGAGGGCGCGTCCCGCACGGCCTCCGCCCAGCGCTCGGCGCCCGCCGCGTAGAGCGGGGCGACGGCCTCCTCCTTGGTGGCGAAGTAGCGGTAGAACGTGCGCGGCGCGATGCCGACGGCCTCGGCGATGTCCTCGGCGCGCGTGGCCCGCAGGCCCTGGCGCACGAAGAGCCGGGCGGCGGCCCGGGCGATCTCCATCCGGGTCTCGGCCTTGCGGCGCTCGGTCAGCGAAACGGCGGCCCTGCGGCCGGACGACCCGGCGGAACCGCCGGGTCGGGAGGTGGTGCTGCTCACTTCGGCAGGCTATGCCCATGTGGCAGAATCTGCCATCCGGCGGGCCACCCCGGGGTTCAGGTCCGGGGTGGCCCGCCATCCAGCTGCGCCGAAGGGCCGCGTCGCCGGGAGGGGCGCGGCTGAAACGGTTCGTCAGAGACGAGCCGGGCTCAGGCGCCCGGGGGGAGGGACGCCGAGCCCGGCTCGGGGAAGTCCCGGCGCCGGGGGGAGTGCGACGGGACGTGGCTCATGGGGCCGAGGGGACACGACCCCGGGGCCCGAACTCCTGGGCCCTGAAGTCTTGTTCCCAGGGCCCGGTGGGTTAAGCGGCGTTCCACGGCCATGTTTGCGCGGGGTTTCGCCACCCGGCGCACACCCCCGCGGGGTGCCCGGCCACCGCGGGGTGCCCGGCTACGCGGCCGCCTCGAAGCCGGTGTCACGGGCCAGCTTCTTCAGCTCCAGCAGCGCGTGCTTCTCGATCTGGCGGATGCGCTCGCGCGTCAGGCCGTGCTCCTTGCCGACCTCGGTCAGCGTGCGCTCCCGGCCGTCCTCGATGCCGTACCGCATCTTGATGATGGAGGCCGTGCGCGGGTCGAGTCGGCCGATGAGGTCGTCGAGCTCCTCGCTGCGCAGCAGCGTCAGCACCGACTGCTCGGGCGACACGGCGGAGGTGTCCTCCAGCAGGTCGCCGAACTGGGTCTCGCCCTCGTCGTCCACCGACATGTTGAGCGAGACGGGGTCGCGGGCCCAGTCGAGCACGTCGGTGACGCGCTCCGGCGTGGAGCCCAGCTCGGCCGCGATCTCGGTGGGCTCCGGGTCGCGTCCGTGCTCGCGGTTGAACTCGCGCTGGACGCGACGGATCCGGCCCAGCTCCTCCACCAGGTGGACGGGCAGGCGGATGGTCCGCGACTGGTCGGCGATCGAGCGGGTGATCGCCTGGCGGATCCACCAGGTCGCGTACGTGGAGAACTTGAAGCCCTTGCGGTAGTCGAACTTCTCCACGGCGCGGACCAGGCCGGCGTTGCCCTCCTGGATCAGGTCGAGCAGCGGCAGGCCGCTACGGGGATAGCGGCGCGCCACGGCGACGACCAGCCGGAGGTTGGAACGGATGAAGACGTCCTTGGCCCGCTCGGCGTCGTCGACCAGGGCCTGGAGCTCTTCGCGGCTGGCCGCCACCTCCGAGTCCTCGTACCCGTCGAGGATCTGCCGCGCGAACACACCCGCTTCGATGATCTGGGACAGCTCGACCTCCTTGGCGGCGTCGAGCAGCGGAGTCCGCGCGATCTCGTCGAGGTACATGCCGACCAGATCGCGGTCGGCGAGCTCGCCGCCGTTGGCGCGGACGCTGGTTGCCGCGTCGGCCGTCTCGCCGGTGGCGGACTGACGACGGGCGACGGCACGGGTTGCCATGCGTGCTCCCTTGCGATGGTGGGTCAGCGGGTGCGGTCCTTCGGACGCTCGGCACCGTCTGGCGTGTCTCCCCGGACTGTCCTCGGGTGCCCTGCATCCGATGGAAACAACGACTGGAATCCGGACAGAATTCCCAACCCGACCCGCAATTTTTCTGATCATGCAGTACCCTGTGCCGCCACATGCGGCCGCGCACTGCTGCCGGGGCGGACAGAGGTGCAGGTCAGGCCGTGCCGAGGGGCGTCTCGGAGCCCTCACCGGCCACTGCGGCCACTACGTGAATGAGAGACCCGTCACGTCGGTCCGCCGGCTCGTCGTCCCGGGAGAGCGTCGCCGTTGGCCGCTCCCCCACCCTGAAGACGAACCGGGCCACCGGATGGTTGCCGGACGGTCGCCGGACGGTCGCCGGACGGTCGCCGGACGGTCGCCGGACGGTCGCCGGGCGACCGTAGCGGCCAGGCGCCGCCCCCGCCTCCGCTTCGGCTTCGGCTTCGGCTTCGGCTTCGGCTTCGGCTTCAGCCGAACTGCACCGACCGCTTGGCCAGCCCCATCCAGAACCCGTCGATCACGGACTTCTGTTCCCGTACCCCGCCGTCGGCGTCCGCCGCGCCCAGCGTGACGAAGAGCGGGGCGAAGTGCTCGGTGCGCGGATGCGCGAGCGCACCGGCCGGCGCGGTGTGGGCGAAGTCGAGCAGAGCGTCCACGTCGCCGGCCTCCAGCGCCCGCCGGCCCCAGTCGTCGAACTCCGCCGACCAGCCGGGGACGCCGCCCTGCCGCAGCGCGGCCAGGTTGTGGGTGAAGAAGCCGGAGCCGACGATCAGCACACCCTCGTCGCGCAGCGGCGCCAGCCGGCGGCCGATCTCCATCAGCCGGACCGGGTCGAGGGTCGGCATGGAGACCTGGAGGACGGGGATGTCGGCGTCCGGGTACATCTCGACCAGCGGGACGTAGGCGCCGTGGTCGAGGCCGCGCTCCGGGACGTCCTGCACGGGCGTGCCGGGGCCGCGCAGCAGCTTCCGTACGGACTCGGCGAGCGCCGGTGCGCCCGGCGCCTCGTAGCGCACCCGGTAGTAGTGCTCGGGGAAGCCCCAGAAGTCGTAGACGAGCGGGACGGTGCGGGTGGCGCCGAGGGCCAGCGGGGCCTCCTCCCAGTGGGCGGAGACCACGAGGATCGCCTTGGGCCGGGGCAGGGCGGCGGCCCAGGCGGCCAGCTCTCCGGGCCAGACCGGGTCGTCGGCCAGCGGCGGGGCGCCGTGGCTGAGGTACAGCGCGGGCATGCGCTCCTGGGTGACGGCGGACATGGGGGCGGCTCCTCGAACGGCGATCTGATCTGGCCTGACCTGCTTGAAGTTTCAAGCTCTCCGTCCGAGCGTACGCCTCGTTTGTTTAACCTTCAAGAAGTGGCCTCGTACAGTGGATACATGAACACGGCATCCACCTCCGCCCCTGCCGACGAGCCCCGCTGGCTCACCGCCGAGGAACAGCGCGTCTGGCGCTCGTACATCGAGGCGGCCACGCTGCTCGAGGACCATCTCGACCGCCAGCTCCAGCGTGATGCCGGTATGCCGCACGTCTACTACGGACTGCTGGTCAAGCTCGCCGAGTCGCCGCGCCGGCGGCTGCGGATGACGGAACTGGCCCGGTCCGCCAAGATCACCCGCTCCCGGTTGTCGCATGCCGTCGCACGGCTGGAGAAGAACGGCTGGGTACGCCGCGAGGACTGCCCGGGCGACAAGCGCGGCCAGTTCGCGGTGCTGACGGACGAGGGGTACGAGGTGCTGCGGCAGACCGCGCCGGGCCATGTGGCAGCGGTGCGCCAGGCCGTCTTCGACCGGCTGTCGCCGGAACAGCAGAAGTCCCTCGGCGAGATCATGAGGATCGTCGCCGAGGGACTTCAGCCCGCCGGGGCGGGCGCGGATCTGCCCTGGTTGCGCTGAGGGGCGCCCGGCCCCCTGGATCGCCGGGCCCGGTGTCAGTGGGCCACGACCGGGGCTGGGCCGGGTGTCAGTGGGCCACGACCGGGATCGGCACCTCGTCCTCAGCCTGCGCCTGCGCCGGGTCGCCGTCGCGGGAGCCGCTGACCGGCGTGCTGCCCGGGCGGCCGGCGTTGACGAAGGTCAGCGCGATCAGTGCGGCGACGACCAGGATGCCGACGGCGGCCCAGATCGCGCTGGTGTAGCCGTCCACCATGCCCTGCAACTGCACCAGCTGCCGCTGCGAGGCGGAGGTCGCCGATCCGAGGTGGTCGGCGATGTAGGAGGTGGTGGCGGAGGCGGCGATCGTGTTCAGCAGGGCGGTGCCGATCGCGCCGCCCACCTGCTGCGAGGTGTTGACCATCGCGGAGGCGACACCCGCGTCCCGCGGCTCCACGCCCTGGGTGGCCAGGGACATGGCCGGCATGAACGCCGTACCCATGCCGAGGCCGAGCAGCAGCATCGCCGGCAGCAGCAGGGCGGCGTAGGAGGAGTCGATCTCCATCCGGGTCAGCAGCAGCATGCCCAGCGCGGCGACCAGGAAGCCGGGGCCCATCAGCAGCCGCGGCGCGACCCGGGTCATCAGGCGGGTGCCGATCTGGGTGGAACCGGTGATCATGCCCGCGATCATCGGCAGGAAGGCGAAGCCGGTCTTCACCGGCGAGTAGCCCTTCACGACCTGGAGGTAGTAGGTCAGGAAGAGGAACAGGCCGAACATCGCGATGATCGCCAGGCCGAGGGAGAGGTAGACACCGCCGCGGTTGCGCTCGGTGACCACGCGCAGCGGCAGCAGCGGGGCCTTGACCCTCGCCTCCACGACGACGAACGCGAGCAGCAGCACGACGGACGTGGCGAACATGCCGACGGTCAGGGCGTCGCTCCAGCCCTCGGACTCGGCGCGGGTGAAGCCGTAGACCAGGGCCACCAGGCCCAGGGTGGAGAGGATCACGCCGGGGACGTCGAGCGGCGAGCGGTTGCGGCTGCCCTCCGGCTCACGGATGACGAACCAGGCACCGGCCGCGGCGACCACGGCGAACGGGATGTTGACGAAGAAGGTCCAGCGCCAGTTCAGGTACTCGGTGAGGACTCCGCCGAGGATCAGGCCGACGGCGCCGCCGCCACCGGCGATCGCACCGTAGATGCCGAACGCCTTGGCGCGCTCCTTGGCGTCCGTGAACATCACGGCGAGCAGCGAGAGCGCGGCCGGCGCGAGCAGTGCGCCGAAGACGCCCTGGAGGGCGCGGGAGCCGAACATCATCGCCTCGTTGGTGGCCGCGCCGCCGAGCGCCGAGGCGACGGCGAAGCCGGCCAGGCCGACGACGAAGGTGCGCTTGCGGCCCCACAGGTCGGCTATCCGCCCGCCGAAGAGCAGCAGACCACCGAAGGCGAGGGCGTAGGCCGTGACGACCCACTGCCGGTTGCCGTCGGAGATCCCGAGGTCCTGCTGGGCGGAGGGCAGGGCGATGTTCACGATGGTGGCGTCGAGGACGACCATCAGCTGGGCGAGCGCGATGAAGACGAGCGCTTTCCAGCGCCCGGCGTCAGGAACGCCGGACAGCGAGGCCTTGGCGGCTGTTTGAGACATGGGGGTACCCACTTCGGAACTCGGGACGGAAGAAGGAAGAAGGAAGAACGGAGGTGACGGAAGTAAGGAAGGACGGAGGTGTGGAGGAGGAACGGCAGGAACGGCAGGAACGGAAGAACGGAAGTATGGAAGTACGGAGAAGACGGAATCCGGGACAAACCCGGCACTGAACCGGCGAATGACCACCCGGCCCTGAACGGATCACTCAGAACCCGGTGTTGAGCTGCGAGGTCAGGCCCGGCGCAGGTCCTCCATGGTCGCGGGGGTCCCCGGCAGGGCGGAGCGGGCGGGAGCCCGCAGCCCGTCCAGGAACAGTTGCAGATGCCGGTGGACGAAACGGTCGCCGTTCGGGCACGCCGTACCGGCCGGGGGCCGGCTGAGCTGGGCCACGGCGACCATCAGATCACCGACACCGACGTCGGAACGGAGCTGTCCGGCCGCCTTCGCCCGGTCCATGACCTCGGCGACGAGCCGCTCGAAGCGCTCCCGCGCCGCCAGCAGGTCGGGATGGTGCTGGTCGAAGGTGCTGGAGACCATCGGACACAGCGCGCTGATCCGCTCGTCGGCGGTGGCGTGCACGAAGCGCTCCAGCGCCCCGAACGCGTCGCCGTTCTCCGCGAGCGCCAGTTCGGCCGCCCGCACCGTGCGGTCCATGACCGAGCAGACGACCTCGCGGACGAGGGCGTCGCGGTCGGGAAAGTTGCGGTACACCGTGGCGTTGCCGACACCGGCCCGGCGGGCGACCTCGTCGAGCGGTACCTCGGGGCCGTGCTCGACGAACATCTCCCGGGCGGCGGCGACGATCCGCTCCCGGTTGCGCAGGGCGTCGGCGCGCGGCCGGGTCGCCTTGCGCGGCGCGGGGGTGGCGGTCTGCACGGCGTACTCCTCGAAGAGGGAGAGACTGGTGTGCGATCCGGGGACCCTCTCCCCGTTTCGCTCGGACACCTGGCTAAACGGGGAGAGGGTCCCCGGTTATTTCCCCCACCGACCCCTCTTTCCGTGACCTGCGTCACACCCCCAGTGTGCGGCGGACGCCCGCACCACAGGCCGTCGCGCACCCGCGCCACAGGCCGTCACGCGCCCGCGTCACAAACTCCCGAGCGGCTACCGCCGGGAAACCCACGATCGGTCTCCTCCAGCGCGCGCCCCCGCAGCACCCGTCGGAGGGTGAGCCCAGGGAGCAGCCGGAGACGGGCGGCTGCCGTGGCCCGGGAGGTCTGCATGCAGCCGCTGCGCCGTCGGATACGCCCGCGCCGCGTGGTCAGCCTGGCGACCGTCACCGCGGTGACCCTCGCGGTCAGCACCTCGGCCGGCACCGGGCAGCTCGCGCCGGGCGCCGCCCCGGCCGGAGCGGGTCCCGCCTCCCTCTCCCGCTCCTCGGCGCACGGCCCCTGCATGATCACCGGCGGCCCCGAGGTCCAGATGTCGGAAGGCATCCCGACCGCCGCGCACTACACCCGCTCCACCGGCACCGTCCGCGCCCTCACCCTGATGATCGACTTCTCGGACGCCCCCGGCGAGGGCAAGGCCCTGGACCGCTACGCCGAGTTCTTCCCGCAGACCGAGGAGTGGTTCCGCACCAGCTCCTACGGCCGCCTCGACTACCGCCCCGCCGTCCCCGTCCGGGACTGGCTGCGCATGCCGAAGCCCTTCACCGAGTACGGCATAGAGCGCGGCGCCCCCTTCGACCCGGGCTACCGCAAGCTCGTCGAGGACATCGTGGCGACCGCCGACACGGACGTGGACTTCAAGGCGTACGACCTGCTGAACGTGCTGGTCACCCCTAACGCGGGCCCCTCGGCCCTGGACACGGTGCTGTCCGTCACCTTCGCCGGCAACACCGAGGCACCGGTCGCCGACGGCGTGCCGGTGGCCAACGCGTCCTTCGTCTACTCCCGCCAGGACGACGGCTCCGGCTCCTACGACCGGACCGGCTACCGCGTCCTGCCCCACGAGAACGGCCACGTCTTCGGCCTGCCCGACCTGTACACGGCGGAGGGCGGCGGTGCGGTCGGCCACTGGGACATCATGAGCGAGGACTGGGGCGCCAACAACGATCTGCTCGGCTGGCACAAGTGGAAGCTGGGCTGGCTGGACGCGGACCAGGTGCACTGCGCGTCGAAGCCCGGCACGACGGAGTACGAGCTGACACCGCTGCCCCACAAGGGCGGCTCCAAGCTGGTCTTCGTGCCCCTGAACGCCCGCTCGGGCTACGCCGTCGAACTGCGCACCCGGGACGGCAACGACGAGGCGGTGTGCCGCCCCGGCGTACTGATCTACAAGGTCGACGCCGACGTGGACACCGGCATGGGACCGGTACGGGTCTACGACTCCCGCCGGGACAGCGGCGGCTGCACCCGCACCCCCAACGTCCACGCCGAACTCTCCGACGCGACGTTCATCCCGGGCGAGACCTTCAAGGACCCGCGCACGGGCGTGACGATCACGGTGGCCGGGGCGGACCTGGAGGGGGACCACCAGATCCGGGTGACCCGGAGGTGAGGCGCGGGCGGACGGACGCCCACCGCCGAGCGGGGCGTGCCGGCGGCGAGGGTCGTGCCGGCGACGGGGGCCGTCCCCGCGCCGTGCCCGCGCGGGGCGGACTACGGTAGGCCTGCCCGCCTCGACCGCCGCCCCCGGACCGACCGGACACCCACCGGAACCGACCGGAGACCACCGGAGACCACCGGAGACCGACCGGAGCCCCCCCCCCGGAGCCCCCGGAGACCGACCGGAGACCGACCCGACGATGCCCGCCCACACCCCGCCCGACACCTCGGACACCTCTGCCACCCCGGAGGCCCCCACCTCCGTGGCCCCGGCCGGCGAGGCCTCCCCGGGGTTCGAAGCGGCCCCCGCCCCGGCGGAGGCGGTCACCCCCCTCCTGCGCGGCATCACCGTCCTGCGGCACCTGACGGACGCGGACGGCACGCTCAGCCTCAGCGCACTGGAGCGCACCACGGGCCTGGCCCGCTCCACCGTCGACCGCATCACCTCGACGCTCGCCCGCATGGGATACGTCCGCCTGGACGGCCGCGACGTGACCCTGGCCCCCCGCCTGATGGAACTCGGCAACGCCTACCTGGCCGCCCTGCGCCTCCCCGCCCTGCTGTCCTGGCGGGCCGACACCCTGGCCGACGAACTGGACGAATCGGTCTCCCTGGCGGTGGGCGACCGGGACGGCATCCGCTTCATCCACCAGGCCACCCGCCGCCGCGCGATGTCCCTCAGCTTCCGCATCGGCGACCTGCTGCCCGCCGAGCGCACCGCGCCGGGCCCGCTGTTCGCCACGGAGTGGACCGAACGGGACTGGCACCGCTGGCACTCCCGCAGGGCACGCGATCCGCGGGACCACGGTTTCCCGGCCGTACCGCCGCGGGAACCCGGCGTCGCCGGCGAGGACGTCGACGGCGAGGACTTCGTGGCCCGCACCGCCCGGGCGGCGGCCGACGGCTGGGCCGTGGACGACCAGCTGATCGAACCGGGCCTGGTCGCGGTGTCGGCACCGGTACGGCACCCGGGGACCGGCCGCGTGGCCTGCGTGGCCAGCGTGGTGAGCCACACCAGCCGCCACACCGCCCAGGACCTGGTGTCGACGCTGCTGCCCCGCCTCCGTTCGGCGGTGACCACGATGGAGGAGGACCTGCGTACGGCCCCGCCCCCGGAGCCGGCGCCGCCGCCCACGGGCCTGGCCACCTGGACGTCGGCGTCGAAACAGGAACTGGGCCGGGACTTCGTCGAGTCCCTGGCCCGCGGCCTGACGGTCCTGACGGCCTTCGGCGAGGGCCGCTCCGCACTGACGCTGACGCAGGTGGCCCAGGCGACGGGCCTGGCCCGGGCGACGGCCCGCCGCGCCCTCATCACGCACGAACACGCGGGCCTGGTACGTCCGGCCCCCGACGGCCGCACCTTCCACCTCACCCCCCGGGTCCTGTCCCTGGGCTTCCCCCCGCTCTCCCGCACGTCCCTCCCCCGCATCGCCGAGCCCCACTTGGCGGAACTGGCCGAGCGGATCCGGGAAACGACCTCCCTGGCCGTCCTGACGGACTCCGGTACGGAGATCCAGTACACGGCGCGGGCTGCGACGGGCCGCGTGATGACCACGGACATCGCGGTCGGCACCCGCCTGCCGGCGTACGCGACGTCCCTCGGCCGGGTCCTCCTCGCGGCCCTCCCGGCCACGGAACGCTCGTACGGCCCCCTGCGCCCCCTCACCCCCCGCACGATCACGGCCCCGGCCCGCCTGACCGCCGCCCTCACCGACGTCCGCTCGCAGGGCTACGCCCTGGTCGACGAGGAACTCGAACCGGGCCTGCGCTCCATCGCGGTCCCGGTCCACGACCGCACGGGCCGCGTGGTCGCCGCCCTCGACGCCTCCCTGCACGCGGCCCGCCGCACCCCCGAGGCCTGCGTCGAGGACATCCTCCCGGAACTGACCCGAACGGCGTCCGCCGTCGAAACGGACCTCCGCGCAGCGGGCCGCTTCCACCGCGTCCCCCTGACCTGAACCCCCGGAACACCCCACCCGCCACCCGCTACACTGTCGGCGGTGGCACCGCCGCGCCGGCGACGCCATCGTGCACCACGACCGGCCTTCGTAGCTCAGGGGATAGAGCACCGCTCTCCTAAAGCGGGTGTCGCAGGTTCGAATCCTGCCGGGGGCACAGAGAAAGGGCCGGCCCGGGAGGGTTTCCTCCCGGGCCGGCCCTTCGTCGTGTCCGGCGTCCTTCTGGCCGCGTCGAGGTGGCGCTCGTCGGTCGGAGGTGTCACCGGAGGTGTTCAGCCGACAGGGCATCGGGTAGGGGAAAGCCGCGCTCGTGTGCGGGGAGGGGCGATGGCGACCATTCTGATCTCTGTCCTGGCCGTTCTCGTGTCCATCGGCTCGCTGGCCGTCGCCTACGCGTCCAGCCGGCGGTCCCACATGCCCGTCCTGCAGTTCATGTGGGAAAGCGGACAGGGGGGTTCGAGTGAGCCGAAGTGGTGGCTCGTCAACGTGGGGACGGGTCCGGCGACGAACATCGTGGTTGCCCAGGCCGAGAAGACCGGGCTCAGGCGCGGGCTCGACGGCGAGGTCTGGTACAACCCCGTGCTCGTGCCGTCGATCCCGGCAGGCGGAAGGCTGGCTCTCACCTGGCTCGGCGGAACCATGGGGCTGGAGTGCGGCCTGGGAGCCAGCTACACGGACGTCGAGCGCTACTTCTACACCACCAAGTGCGGGGACGACGTATCGATGTTCTTCGCGGGCCTGCACCTCCCGCGGTGGCCGCTTCTGAGACTGCACGGGAACAAGGCCGTCAAGACGTGGTGGGGTGTGGAAGACCTCTCCGGCCCTCAGTGGTCCTCGGTCGACCCCGGTCGGGTCAGGCGGCGTTGGTGGCTTCCCCGGCGCTTCGGGCTGTCCCGTCGGCTGGGGGGCTGGGCGGACCCGGTGCTGTCGTACCGGCCGTGATGACGGATCGCCCGGGTGTCGTACGCCCGTGGAAGCCACCGGGCACCGCTGAGGAGGGTGCGCCGCGTCAGCGTCGCCAGACGTGGGCCTTGATCTCGGCGCGCTCGATGGTGATCGGGGCGTTGCCGTAGTGGGCGATCTGGGCCTTCACGCGGCGGTCGGCGCCGGCGACGCCGACGATGGGTACCCAGCCGTAGGTGTCACCGCTCGTGCCGACGACCTCGACGGGCGGGAAGTGCTTCACGGTCCTGCCGTTTAAGTCGTCCTCGACCAGCCGCACCTGGATCTCGCGGCCCGCGGTGAGGCCGCCGGCCCGTACGTGGAGGGCGCCGTTGTAGTGGGCCCTGTGGGCGAAGGTCTGCCCGCCCTGGTAGTGCACGCCGGCGTCGTCGGACCATTCGGTGTCCCACACCAGGGACTTCCACCGGCCGGGCGCCAGCTCGAAAGCGCGGGTCATGCCGAGGGAGAGGTAGTCGGGCATGTCGTCCTCCTGGGGGTTGGTGGCGCGGGCGACGATTCCGGGGAACACCACCTCGCGGAACTGGCGGATGCGGGCCTTGCCGGGGCAGGCGGTGCCGGACGTCGACCACTGCGGGAACATCGAGTGGTAGCCGTAGCCGGGGTCGTCGTGGCGGCGGCAGATCCGCAGGGGGATGCCGTGCCGCTGGTGCACCCATACGCCGATGGCGATCAGGTCTTCGAGCTGTTTGGCGTTCCACGGGTCCGAGGCCGAGGTGTTCGACGCCGTCTCCACGGAGATCGCTCCGGTGCCGTCCGGCCGGCGGTTGGCACCGGCGTTGGCGTCGGCGCGGGTCTCGGTGCCGATGTACTGGCCGATGGTGCCGTGGTAGTCGACGCCGAAGTGGGATTCCAGGTTGGTGGAGTCACGCCAGTACTCGTAGGTGCGGCGGGCCGTCCACGGGGCGACGATGCTGTGGACGATGAGCTGCGTCGGACGGATCGCCGGCTGAGCGTCCGACTCCGGTTGCAGCTCCATCTTGACCGCGCCGGGATACCAGGCCAAGGGGACCTCCGGGCATCAGGCCCCTGCCATCAGGGCCGGGGCGTGGGGATGAGGAGAGGAGGGGGGCGGGGCAGGAGGGGGCGGGGCAGGTGGTGGGGATCGGGTCGTGGGGGTGCGGTGGGGAGCGGACGTAGCCCCCAGTTCGTCCGGCCGCAGAGACGTGATGCCCGCGCTCCGGCCGGTCATGCCGCTCCGGTGGCCGCTGTGCACAAGTACACCCGAAACGGCGAATTGCCGTCGGTACCGGCCGAGTCGGTGGTGGCGGGGTGCGTCTACGATCCCCGCATGGACTGGCTGGAGCGGGTCGCGGGGCTGAGGCAGTGGGCCAGGAGCGGGGTACGGGCTCCGCACAAACCGCTGCTTCTCCTGTACGCCCTCGGCCGGTTCCAGGAGGACGCGGACCGGGGCCTGCGGTACAGCGCCGTGGAGGAGGACCTGCAACGCCTGCTGGCCGAGTACGGGCCGCCGAACCGCACCACGCCCGCCTATCCCTTCCACCACCTGGTCAGCGATGGTGTGTGGGAGGTGCGCACCGACCGGGGGCCCGGTAGCCCGGGGACCGGCGTCCGGGACCTTCGGGAGACGGGGGCCACGGGGCGGCTGGCGCCCGAGTTGAGAGCGGCGCTGCTACGGGAGCCGCGGCTCGTCGGCCGGATCGCGCGGTTGCTGCTCGACCGGCACTTCCCGCCCTCCCTGCACGGCGAGTTGTGCGAAGCCGTCGGACTGGAGCTGGAACCGGCCGACGGCGAGCGGCTCGCACCGGCACGCAGGCAGCGGGACCGGCGGATGCGTGAACTGGTGCTGACCGCCTACGAGTTCCGGTGCGCGTTCTGCGGGTACGACGGCCGGATCGGCGCCGTGCCGGTCGGGCTGGAGGCCGCGCACGTGCGCTGGTGGGCGTTCGGGGGTCCCGACGAGGTCGAGAACGGGCTGTGCCTGTGCTCGTTGCACCACAAGCTCTTCGACAAGGGCGTCCTCGGCGTGGGGGACGACCACCGCATCCTGGTCTCTCAGCGCTTCGTCGGCCACAGCCCCGCGGCCCGCGAGCACGTCACGGCCCTCGCGGGCCGGCCGCTCGTCGGGCCGCAGCCCGGTGCGCGGCCGGTCGCCGCCGGTCACCGGGACTGGCACACCCGTCAGGTCTTCCACGGCGAGCCGCGTCCCGCGGCGGCGGACTGACGAGGGTTCCGGGGCCGGCGCCGCGTACGCCGACGGCTCCCGTCCCGTCGAGCGGGAGGGAGCCGTCGGGAGGTGGTCGCACGCGTGCGTCGTCAGCGGGTGACGCCGGTCACGCGTGGCGGTGCGAGTGGCGGTGCGAGTGCCGGTTGCCCGCGACGAGGCGGTACAGGCCGAGCAGGATGAGGGAGCCGACGATCGCCGCGATCCACGTGGACAGGTGGAAGAACCCGTCGATGGAGTCGACGCCGAAGATCGCCTTGCCGAGCCAGCCGCCGAGCAGACCGCCGGCGATGCCGATGAGCATGGTGATGATGATGCCGCCGGGGTCCTTGCCCGGCATGATGGCCTTGGCGATGGCACCGGCGAGCAGGCCGATGAGGATCCACGCGATGATTCCCATGAGCTGACTCCGTCTCTCCGTCTCGTCGTGCAAGAGCTGTGGTGGTTCTTCGGGTGAACCGTCATCGCCCGTACAAACGTCTGGTTTTGGCGTCCGCATTGACGTCCGCATTGACATCGGCTTTGACGTCTGGCTTTCGAGTCCGCTTCGGATCGCGGTCACGAGGGGGCGGATCACATCGTCGTCGGCCAGGGCGGAACGGCGGGCGCAGCGCAGCAAATGGCGTTCGCCTCCTCGGCGCCGGCCCCCGTCAAACCCCCCGACCTGGCTTCCCTCCGGGCCGCCCGCCGGTCTCGGTGGGCGGCCCTCGGCGAGCCCCGGTCAGTAGCTGCCGTTGGACAGGATCTCGCCGTCCTTGTCGTCGACCAGACCGCCGGTGAAGTCTGGACGGGCCCCCTCCGGCCTCGCCCTCCGCGCTCCGCCCCACGCGCTCCGCCCATGCGCTCCGTCGCGGCTCGTCCTCCCCCGGGCGATAATCGCCGCATGATCGCGCGCCCCCGCCACCGCCACCGCCACCGGCCCCAGCGCCGCTCCCCGCTCCCCCGCGCCCATGTCTGAGCCGCCCGAGGCCCTTCCGGCCGATCTCGTCGCCGCGGGGGAGCCGTACGGGCTGCTGCTGGCGGGAGGTCACGCGGCGCGGGCGCACGGGCTGGTGGAGCGCGCCGGGCCGGGTGTCACCGTCGCGTCGGACACCTCCGCGGAGATGGGTGAGGTCGTCGGCGGTGTCCGGCACGGGCTCGAGGAGCGGGGGTGGGTCGTGCCGTCCGTGGAGACGGACCCGCTGGCGGCGCGGCTGGTCGTACGGGAACCGGTCAGCGGCACCGACTTCGTCGTGGACGTGGTGAAGGAGGTGCTGTGGGGGCCGCCGGTCCGCTCGGAGCTCGGGCCCGTGCTGTCGCTGGAGGACTTCATCGGCACCGGGGTGCGGGCGCTGGTGGACCGCGGGCTCGCCCGCGACCTCGTCCATGTGCACGCCGCGTCGCGGCTGCGCAGCCGGCCCGAGCTGGAGGAGCTGGGCCGCCGCCACGCGCTCGACGCCTTCGATCTCGCCGACCTCCAGTCCCGGCTGACCGGCGCCGAGTGGGTCGACGACGGCGCGTTCGCCGCCTGCGGGCTCGACGGGGAGGCGGTCACGCGGCTGCGGCGCTGGGCGCAGGAGTGGGCCGACGACATCGCGGAGCGGCTCGCCGAGGCGGAGGTGGTGCCGGGCGAGGCGCCGGCGGAGGGGGCCGACGACTACTCCGGCGGAGGCTTCGACGGGGAGTCCGACGGGTAGTCCGAGGGGGAGTCCGACGGGGTGTGAACGGCCTCGCCGCTTCCGCGGCGGCGGGGGGCGAGGCGCTAGTGGTGGCCCTGGTAGCGCAGCAGCAGCATCGCCGCGTCGTCGTGGTGCGGGCCGGCCGCGTGGCGGACCAGGTCCTCCCGCAGGGCGTCGAGGGCGCGGTGGGCGTCGGGGTCCTTCAGCAGGTGGACGCGCTCGGCCAGCGGGTAGAAGCCGCCGTCGTGGTCGCGGGCCTCCGTGACGCCGTCGGTGTAGAGCAGCAGTTGGTCGCCGGGGGTGAAGTCGACGCGGTGCGGTTCGGGGCCGGCGCCGCTGTGGGCGCCCAGGCCGAGCGGCAGGGCGTACGACGGTGGCTGCGGGAAGTCGGCGGTGCCGTCCCGGTGGACGAGCAGCGGGGCGGGGTGGCCGTAGTTGAGGAAGACGGCCGAGCGTTCCGTGCCGATCTCCGCGAGGATCGCGGTCACGAACTTCTCGTCCTCCAGGTCCCGGGCGACGCTGCGTTCCAGCCGCTCGCCCAGTTTCACCAGGTCGGGTTCGTCGTAGGCCGCCTCCCGGAAGGCACCGAGGACCACGGCCGCCGTCTCGACGGCCGCCAGGCCCTTGCCCTGGACGTCGCCCACGATCACCCGCACGCCGTGCGGGGAGGCCACCAGCTCGTACAGGTCGCCGCCGATCCGGGCCTCCGCGACCGCCGACGTGTACGACACCGCCGCCTGGAGCGGGCCCGCGGTCAGCGGGACGGGGCGGAGCAGCACGCGCTGGGCGACCTCGGCGATCGACCGGACGCTGGCCAGCTCCGCCTCCCGGCGCGAGCGCATCACGGCCGCCGCGATGCCGACGCCGGTCACGCCCGCCACCGACGCCATGGCGCTGAAGCCCCGGCTGTTGTCGAACAGGCCGTTGTAGACGCCGAGTCCGAGGCACAGCAGCAGGGCGAGCAGTCCGATCAGCGCCGTACGCCGCCAGCCGCCGACCAGCCCGGCGAACGCCGGCCCCAGCGACACCAGCGGCAGGAAGCCGACGTCCGGCCCGGCGACGACGTCCACCACGGCCACCACCGTCATGGTCGCGACGGGCATCCAGTTCAGCGCCACGGCACTGGGTGTCGACTTCTTCGCGGTCATGACTACTCCGGCGTCGCAGCGCTCAAGGGCCACCCTCTGCGGTCGTGCACGGGCCTCAGACGCCCCTCCCCGGTCCGTTGGATCCGTCCCTTAGATTATGCAAGCGTCCTGCCTTCGCAGGTCTACCGAACGGGTCCGTAATCCGATCGAAGCCCGGGGCCCGCGCCGTCGTGCCCGTCCGGTTCAGGCCGCGTCGCCCGCGTCTGGCGCCGCCGCCGCGGGGGCCGGGGAGCGCCGTGGGAAGAGGCCGCCGTCCGGGGTCGTCGTGCGGCTTCTCTTGGTGAGGGTCAGGGTTGTCGCCAGGGACGCGAGTGCCAAGGTCGTCATCGCCGTCGCCGGGGAGGTCGCCTGGGCGAGGGTGCCGGCCAGGGTGGCGCCCACGCCCTGCATCGTGAGCATGCCGGCGGAGTGCAGGCCGAGGGCGTGGCCGGAGAGGGTGTCCGGGGTGAGGGTGACGAGGCGTTCCTGCTGGACCAGGCTCGCGGCGAAGCCGACCGAGGCCAGGGCCGCCAGCGCGGCGGCGGCCGGCAGGGGTGGGCGGAGGGCGTAGAGGAGGTAGGGGGCGGCCAGGAGGAGCAGGAGCGGGATGCCCAGGCGGGGGCGTCGGCGGGGTGGCAGGACACGGCCGACGAGTACGTCGCCGGCCAGCATGCCCAGGGCCGCGCAGGCGAAGAGGGTGCCCGCGGCCCGGGGGTCGTAGGAGACGAACAGCGACTCGCAGCCGACGATCAGGCCGTTGGGGATCCACAGGGCGAGATAGACGTGGCGGCGGGGGCGGGCGGACCACAGGGCCGCGTTCGCGCGCCAGGTCGCCGACACCGACGGGCGGCCCGTGGCACGCGGCGGGCGCCGGGTCAGGCCGAGGCGGAGGCCGGCCGCCGCGACGGCGTACAGGCAGGCGCCGAGCAGCAGGCAGGTGCGCGGCGAAAGCAGGAACACCAGGACGCCCCCGGCGGCGTAGCCGGCGATCTGCATGAGGCCGTTCATCATGTTGAAGACCGAACGGCCCAGGAGGTAGCCGTCCTTGGCCAGGATTTCGTTCAGCAGCCCCCAGCGGACCCCGCCGCCCAGCGCCGCGACCAGGCCCGTCGCCATGATCACCGTGAACATCGCGGCGAGCGGCAGACCCGGCAGGGCGAGTGCCGAGGTGGCCACCGCGAACGTCAGCGAGATGCCCGCCAGCGTCGCCCGCGGCGGCAGACGATCGGCGCCGGACAGCAGCAGGGTCGCGCCCAGCACCTGTGCCAGCGACGGGCCGAACATGCTCAGCGCGGACAGCAGCGGCGACTCGGTCGCCCGGAACACCAGCGTGCCGAGGGCCAGTCCGCTCACCGTCTGCGCGGCGACGTGCGCGGAGGACGAGAGGAAGAGCGGGGTGAACTCCGGGGTGCGGAAGAGGGATCGGTAGGTACGGGTGGACATGCGCGGAGTCTGTGACGACGCCTCACGGGGCGGTTAATGTTTCGCGCGGGTGCGAAAGAATGCGGAAGAGGCGGTTGCGCCCGGGGCCGGCGCTTGGGCTGGGGAAGAGGGTTGTACCTGGGCAGAGGGCAGAGGGCAGAGGGCAGAGGGCAGAGCAGAGGGCAGAGGGCCGCATGTGGGCACGGGGTGGAGGGGGAAGGAGGGCGGGCACGGGCTGAGGGGGCGGTGGTGCGCGGGGATCGGGGAACGGGGCGGGCGAGGGGCTGGGAGAGGGGGCGGGGATGGGATGGTGGCAGGTCAATGCCGATACGCTCGCGCGCAGCCGGTTCGTCCTCTCGCCGCTCGCCGAGACGTTCGCCTGTCTGAAGCTGCTCCACGCGGGCGTCGCCGCCCATCCCGGTGAGCGGGCCTGGCTGGACGCCCATCTGCCGGGCTACCGGCGCCGGCTGGCACGGAACCCGGTGACCGGGCTGCTCGTCCGCTCCGGGGCCGGACGGGCCTGGATCGCCGACTTCCTCACCCCCACGCCCCGGGACGGTGAGACCTTCGAGGAGGGCGTCGCCCGTGTCCGCGCGGTCTCCTCCGAGCGGGCCCGCGCCGACCTCGCCGTCTCCCTCGCCGGGCCGCTGCCCGCCGCGCTGGACCGGGACGACCTGCCCGAGCGCGCCGCCGCGCTCCTGGAGTACGTCTGGGCCGAGACCGTACGTCCGTCCTGGGACCGGCGGCGCCGCGTCCTGGAGGCCGATGTCGTCGCGCGCACCGCGCAGGTCAGCCGGGGCGGGTGGGCGTCCGTCCTGGACGCCCTGCGGCCGGGCACCCGCTGGCTCGGCGGCAACCGGCTCCAGATCAACCTGCACGCCAATCCGCCGCGCGAGATCTCCGGCGCCGAACTGGTCCTCGTACCCGTCACTCCGCAGCGGCACGGCTGGGTGTCGTGGGAGGAGGCGGAGCGGTACGCGGTCGTCTACCCGTGCGCGGGCGTGCTCGCCGACGGGGGCGGGCGGGAGGCGGTGCCCGCCGGTCTCGGCGCCCTGCTCGGGACGGCTCGGGCGGCCGTGCTGGTGCTGCTCGGCACGCCGATGAGCACCAGCCAGCTGGTCGCCGTCACCGGGCAGGGGCTCGGCTCGGTCGGGCGGCACCTGCGGCTGCTGCGGGACGCGGGACTGGTGGAGCGGCGCCGGGCGGGCCGGTCGGTGCTCTACGCGCGCACGGCCGCGGGAGAGGTCCTCGTCGAGGCGTCCGGCGCGGCCGGAGCGTCCGACGTGGCCAAGGGCTCCGGAGCGTCCGAGGTGGCCAGGGGCTCCGGAGCGTCCGACGTGGCCAAGGCCTCCGGGGCGGCCGGGGCGGCCTGGGCCTCCGAAGCGTCACGCCCCGGTCATGGTGGTGTCAGTCGCCGGAACTAGCATCCGCCCATGACTACTGACGCATCCCACACCGCCGGCTCCCCGCTCGGCGTCGAGATCGGCGCCCTCCAGGGCGGCTCGGCCGGCCTCGGGCAGTACGCCGGGCAGGTCGTGCTCGTCGTGAACGTCGCCTCCAAGTGCGGGCTGACTCCGCAGTACTCCGGTCTGGAGCAGCTGCACGAGCGGTACCGGGACCGGGGGTTCACCGTGCTCGGCGTGCCGTGCAACCAGTTCATGGGGCAGGAGCCGGGCAGCGCCGAGGAGATCGCCGAGTTCTGCTCGGCGACGTACGGCGTGACCTTCCCGATGACGGAGAAGGTCGAGGTCAACGGCGAGGGCCGGCACCCGCTGTACCGGCGGCTGGTGGACTTCGCCGACGCCGAGGGGCACAGCGGTGACGTCCGCTGGAACTTCGAGAAGTTCCTGATCGGGCGGGACGGGCAGGTCGTGGCCCGGTTCGCGCCGCAGACCGAGCCGGAGGCGGCCGAGGTCGTCGCCGCCGTCGAGAGGCAGCTCGCCGCCGCTTGACCTTCCCCCAGGGGCAGGGTCGAGCGTCCTTCTCGCCGGGCGGCACAAGGGCCGTCCGGTGACGGAGGACGCGGCACGGGGCCGCCCGGTGACGGAGGATGACGGCGTGCACGACGACCGGCTCACCGACGATCCCCATGGCGGCGAGCTGCTGACCATCGGGGCGTTCGCCGCCCGTGCCCGGCTCTCGGCGAAGGCGCTGCGGCTGTACGACCGCCTGGGCCTGCTGGTGCCGGCGCACGTGGACGAGGTGACCGGCTACCGCTACTACCGCGCCGGCCAGGTCGAACGCGCCCGGCTCGTGGCGCTGCTGCGCCAGCTGGACATGCCGCTGGCGACGGTCGCCGAGGTGGTCGACGCGGGCGAGTCGGGTGACGGCGCCGGCGCGGCCGAGCGGCTCGGTGCCTACTGGCGCGGTGTCGAGGCGCGGCTCGCCGGGCAGCGCACGCTCGCCGAGTACCTCCGTGGACGACTGTCGGGGAGGAGCTCCGAGATGTACGACAGGTTCGTGGTGGAGACGGTGGACGTGCCCGAGCAGGTGCTGATCACCGAGACACGGCACACGCTGGCGGGCGAGCTGCCGGCGTGGATCGGCGCGTCGCTGGGGCGGCTGGTGGAGGCGGCCGGGGCGTGCGGAGGGGTGACGGCGGCGCCGTTCGTCGTCTACCACGCCGAGGTGTCGATGGAGAGCGACGGCCCCGCGGAGGCGTGCGTGCCGGTCGCGGACGAGGCCGCGGCACGGGCGTGGGCCGAGGAGCGGGGGCGGGCCTGGCAGACCCGGGTGCGGGTGGAGCCGGCCAGGCGGCTCGCCTACACCCGGATCAGCAAGGCGCAGGTGGCGCATCCGCAGATCCTGGCCGCGTTCGAGGCGGTGGAGGAGTGGATCGCCGCCGAGGGGCTGACGCAGGCCGGGCCCTGCCGTGAGGTGTACTTCGCCGACTGGGACGCGGCGGGCGCGGAGGACCCGGTGTGCGACGTGGCGTTCCCCGTGGGCCGGGCGGCCCGGACGGCCCGCGCGGCCACGGTCTGAGCAGACGCCGAGCCCTCTCGGCAAGGACGGCGAAACTGGTCGAGAGGGCTCTGCTGGCGATGCTGGACGGACGATGGTCGTCGGATGGATCGGACGGGGTCTGACCGGGTCAGAGCGTCTCGGACGGTGCCGGACGGTGCCGGACGGTGTCGGACCGTGTCGGACCGTGTCGGACGGGCAGACGGTCAGACGGGATCGGACACGGTCGAACGGTCCGGTCCCGGAGTCAGGCCTTGACCGAGCTGACGAACGCCGTCCAGGCGTCCGTCGGGAAGGCGAGCGTCGGACCCTCCGGGACCTTGGAGTCACGGACGACGAGCGCCGTCTCGGCCGGGGACTTCACTTCGACGCACGCACCGTTTCCTCCGGAGTAGGAGGACTTGGTCCAGGTGTCCGTGGCGCCCTGAAGAATTGCCATGGTTGCTCCGTTTGCTCCGGTAGCGAGTTGCTGTCGCCCTGCCGTGGGTCCGGGCGGACCCGCGGCACGGTTTGCGCCAATGTCATGTGATCGTTGGCGTGATCGACGCTACTCGCTGCCCTCCTCTTTCGGAGCAGCCATTCACCCGACCGGATGGCATATTCCGGGCGAGGCTTCCAGTTCTCCCCGCCGGGGGTGTAGCATCCAGCGCTCCCCGTCAGGAGGCGTACTCGGCGTACTTCTTCGCCACGTCCTCGATGAGCTGACGCGACTGCTCCACGTTCAGCGCCTGGGCGCGCAGATGCTCGTACATCACCGTGTACTTCTGCACGTCGTGCGCCTTCTCCAGGTACAGGTCGCTGGTCACGCCCTCGATGTACACCACGCTGGAGTCGGCGGCGTCGGCGAACTCCAGGATGGAGTACTGCCCGTTGATGCCCGGGTGCGCCCCGACGTCGAACGGCAGCACCTGCACGGTGATGTGCGGCTGCTGCGACATCTCGGCGACGTGCTCCAACTGCTCGCGCATCACCTGCGGGCTGCCCACCACCCGGCGCAGCGCGGCCTCGTCGAGGACCACCCACAGCCGCAGCGGGTTGCCGTCGGCGGTGATGCGCTCCTGGCGCCGTATGCGCACCTGCACCCGCTTCTCGATGTCCGCGACCGAGGTCTCCGGCAGCGCGCCCTGGATGAGCGCCTCGGCGTACTGCCGGGTCTGGAGCAGGCCGGTGATGATCTGGGGCTCGTACGTGCGCAGCGACTCCGCGTCCGTCTCCAGGCCGATGTAGACGCTGTACGGGATGTCCCCGAAGGCGTGCCACCAGCCCTGCTGTCTGGAGTCCTTGGCCATCTGCATCAGCGAATCGACGATCCGCTGGTCCTCGACCTCGTACACCCCGCACAGGTCGCGGACGTCGCGCTGGCTGATGCTGCGGCGGCCGTTCTCCAGCCGGCTGATCTTCGACTGCGACACCAGCAGCCGCTCCGCCACCTCTTCGGCGGTCATGCCCTTCAGCTCGCGGAGCCGGCGCAGCTCCTGCCCCAGCCGGCGCCGCCTGACGGTGGGATTGACATTGGACGCCACGGGACGTGCACCTCCGGCTGCGTGCCTCGAACTTGCCACTTTGCGTATCTGCTGTTGAGCAGACTGCCACCAAGGTGCTTACTACCGCTGGGAAACGGTCGATATGCGCCGCGTACACGCCAGTTCGGGGGCTCCCCCGGACATGCGACCGCGCGGGGCGGCGGGACCGGGTCGTCGTCCGGACGTGCGGTCCTGCCACCCCGCGCGGCCTGCGGCTCCCGTACCGGTCCGGGGACGGTGGGTGCGGCTTCGGCGTGCGGTCGGTGCGAAGTGGTGCCCCGGTGCGTGGTGCGTACTGCGTGGGGCGTATCGCGTGGTGCGTACGGCGTGGTGGTGCGTCCGTGCCGTGGCTCAGTGGGCCACGGCACGCGCCATGGAGCCACGGCGCGGCTGCGCGGGAACGCCTCGGGCGGGCTCCTGCGCGGGCCTGGCCGCGGCGGCCTGGCGGCCGGCCGGACCCGGGCTGCGGCGCGGCTGGGCCGCCACGCCGTTCTGGACGTCCATCACGGCGTGCGCCACGAGGCCGCCCATGGGGTCGTGCCTGATGAGGTCCCGCAGCCGGGACCGCGACGACCTTCCCTCGTTGCCCGGGTACAGGTGCTTGCCGAGCCCCACCGCGTGGGCGAGCGCCGCCAGCGCCGCCGTCCGCGGGTCCGGCGGCACGCCGGTACGGATGGCGGAATCGAGCCGGGCCCTGATCTCCCGGCTGATCGCCGTGTCCGTCGCCTGGTAGCGCGTCGTCGGCAGAACCCCGCACATCTGGCCCTCCACGGCATGGACCATGCCGCAGCGCTCCAGGTGTGAGAGATAGGTCTGGCGGAGCCCGAGACGCGGCCCGCCGATCCAGTGCACGGCCCGTACCGGAGCGCCGCGCCTTCGCAGCAGCTCCAACGCACAGTCCAGTGTCGGATCTCCAGTCGGCCGTGGCACCACCACGGCGATACGATCCCCGTCTGGGGCTATCCGTCCGGCCAGCGCCAGCTCCACGAGCTGCGCTCCGGCCAGGCCGAGGTCGAGCGACTGCGGCTGCGCAGTGGTACCCGTGGCCGGGTCCAGTGCCAGCAGCAGAAGCTCCTCCGGAATTGTTCTGCGGCTCCTGCCCATCCATGCCTCCCCGCGTGGATGAATGACAGGGTGACCCCTCTCACATTGGTCTGTCGAGGGTGCGTGACCGGTTCGTAGTGGAACCGGTAGGTATGTCGTTCTCGTCTACCGCAGGGGTTCTCCCCGTACACAGGACACTGGTACATGGTTCGTTATGCGCACGCGGTGCGTGCGGCGCATGGAGGAGGCATCGGTGGCGGGCGAGTCCCCCGACAGGTCGAAGCAGCGCGAGTCGTCGGCAGAACCGACGTCGGGGAGCCCGGGTCCGGTTCCCGAGGCGAGGACCGAGCAGAGCGAGCCGGCCGGACCGGCCGAGAAGCACGATCCGCGGCTGGCGCTGACGCGGGAGACCGACGTCGCGGCGGTGCGCGCCGCTGCCGCCGGTGGCGCCGGTGGCGTCGACACGGCCACACGGGTGCTGTCCGTCCGTGACGCGGAGGCGGACACCGAGGCGGAGGCGGACGAGAAGGCGGACGAAACGGAACCGGAAGCCGGCTCGGCGTCGGAGACGGAGACGGAGAGGGACGGGGAGGCCGCGGACGCCGCCGGGGACGCCGGGGACGCCGGGACCACTCGGCCGGCCGAGTCCGCGGAGGCCTCCTCCACCCCCGGTACCACGGAGTCCGCCGCCGAGAGCGACGACCGGCTGCGGAACGCCGTGGCCGCCTGGGTGCGTTCCGCGGACGACGGCCCGGCGAAGGACGACGAACCCGCCGACGCCGCCCAGGCCGGTGAGGAGCCCTCCGAGGAGCCCTCCGACGAGCCCGTGGAGGCCCCCGAGGCCCCGGCCGGGGCCCCCGCCGCCGAGGACGACGCCGAGGCCCCTGAAGACGGCGGCCAGGACGCCAAGGACGACAGCCGATCCGCGCAGGACGACGAGGACGACGAGGACGACGAGGGCGACGAGGGCGACGAGGACGACGAGGACCACGACGCCCACGACGCCCGCGATGCCCGCGAGGACTCCGAAGCCGACGAGGACCCCGGGGACGACAAGGCCGGCGGCCGCCCCGTCGACCAGCCCACCGCCGTCTTCAAGGCCGTACGCCCCGCCGCGCCCGCCGTCGACCAGCCGACGACCACGCTGAAGCTGGGCGACGGCAAGGCACCCGGCAGCAAGGACGGCGGCGGCAAGGCCCCCGGCGGCAAGGACGGCGAGGGCAAGGACGCCGAGGGCGAGTCCGCCGACGAGGCCCCCGCCGGGTCCGACGAGGCCCCCGCCGAGCGCACCAGCAAGTTCGTCGCGCTCAAGCCGCTCGACGATCCGTCGACCCGCAAGCCGCCGCCCGCCGCCGAGGCCACCACCGCGCTGCCGCGGGTGAACCGGCCCGCGCAGCCCTCCCGGCCGGCGGAGCCGCCGAAGGAGCCGCGGTCCCCGAAGGAGCCGCGGCCCTCGCAGGGCCCCCGGCCCCCGCAGGACTCCGGGTCCCCGAAGGCGGTCCCCGCCGAGGCCACCACCTCGGTCCCGCAGGTCGGACCCGAGCGGACGACGCAGCAGCCGCTGCCGCCGAAGCCGCCGCTGGACCTGCTGGCGGAGCTGACGAACACCCCGCCGCCGCCGGAGACGCCGCTGCGCACGGCCGTGCGCCGGGTCAAGATCTGGACGCCGCTGGTGGTGCTGCTGCTCATCGTGTTCGCGGTGGTGCAGGGGATGCGCCCGCTGCCGGAGCCCACGCTCGACCTGACGGCCGAGGAGAGCTTCACCTTCGAGGGCGGCAAGCCCGAGATCCCGTGGCCCTCCGCCGGGCAGGCGGCCCTCGACGTGCAGGGCATCGGCTCGTTCGGCTCGTCGGGCGAGCAGAAGCCCGTGCCGATCGCGAGCGTCGCCAAGGTGATGACCGCGTACGTCATCCTGCGCGAGCACGAGCTGGGCAGCGGCGAGGAAGGCCCGAAGATCCCGATCGACCAGGCCGCCGAGGACCAGTCGGACGCCGGTCAGGAGTCGACCGTCAACGTCTACGCGGGCGACTCGATCTCGCAGCGCGAGGCCCTGGAGAGCATCCTGATCGCGTCCGCGAACAACGTGGCGCGGCTGCTGGCCCGCTGGGACGCCGGGTCGGAGAAGGCGTTCGTGGAGAAGATGAACGCCACCGCCGAGGAACTCGGCATGACCAACACGACGTACACCGATCCGTCGGGGCTGAACGACACGACGGTGAGCACGGCCGTCGACCAGGTGAAGCTGGCCAAGGCCGCGATGAAGGAGCCGGCGTTCCGCGAGGTCGCGGCGATGATGTCGTACGACGACTACAAGGGCGTCAACCACTCCAACTGGAACCACCTGGTCGGTCACAACGGCGTCGTCGGCATCAAGACCGGCACCACCACCTCGGCGCTGGGCAACCTCGTCTTCGCGGCGAAGAAGGAGGTCGGCGGCGAGACCCGGACCATCATCGGTGCCGTGGTGCGCCAGCCCGCCGGCGGCAGGGACAACACCATCCTCGGTGCCGCGCTGGACTCGTCCGACAAGCTGATCCGCGCCGCGCAGGACACGCTGGAGTCGGCGACGATCCTGAAGAAGGGCGAGGTCGTCGGGTACGTGGACGACGGCCTGGGCGGCCGTACGCCGGTCGTGGCCACGCAGGACGTCAAGGCGGTCGGCTGGTCGGGCCTGACGGTGAAGCTGACGTTCGCGGCGGACGAGGTGCCGCACACCGCCGCCGCGGGCACGAAGGTGGGCACGCTGACCGTGGGAGACGGCGGCACCAGCGGGGCCGTGAAGGTCCCGGTCGCCCTCCAGCGGGACCTCGCCGAGCCCGGGTTCACGGACAAGCTGACCCGCATCGGCTGACGGGCCCGGCTGCGGGGCGAGAATAGGGGGCGGACGGACAACGGGACACGGGGAGTGCCTACAGGTGGCCACTGCGGAGCCGACACACGCCGACGACGCCGGTCGGGACCCGGGCGCGCGCCCGCGAATACAGCACGGCGACGGCGGCGGCCGGGACCACGGCGGGGCGCCGGCGCCTCCCGCGTCCCGGCTCCGCTCCGCAGCGCGGGCGCTGCACGAGTGGGCCGCGGTGCGCCACCCCGTGCTCTTCGTCACCGGTCTGGCCGGGGTGCTGCACATCGTCTGGTTCTTCACCTTCGCGAACAGCGGCGGTGACCTGGCGGCGCAGGACGCGTGGGCGGAGTTCGTCGGCCGCAACCCCGGCAGCGCGTACAACCTCGCCTGGTACGGCGGCATGCACCCGGTGTCGTACAGCGTGGTGTCGCCGTACCTGATGTCGGTCCTCGGTGTCCGCACGACGATGATGCTCGCCGGCACGGTCTCCGCCGGGCTGCTGACGCTGGTCCTGGTGCGCAGCCGGACGGTGCGCAACGTGCTGCCGGCCGCGCTGACGGGCCTGTTCGGGCTGCTGGGCAACGCGGTGTCGGGGCGGGTGACCTTCGGACTCGGCACCATGTTCGCGCTGGGCGCGGTCGCCGCGGTGTTCTGCTGGCCGCACCGCTGGCGGTACAAGCGGTGGGCGAAGGCCGCGTGCGCGGCGCCGCTGGCGGCGCTGTCCACCATGGCCTCGCCGGTCTCGGGCCTGTTCGTGGGTCTGGTGGCGGTGGCGCTGTTCCTGTCCCGGCGACGGCCGGGTGCCTGGACGCTGGGGGTGCCGCCGAGCATCGTGGTGGCGCTGTCGGCCTGGTGGTTCCCGTTCTCCGGGACCCAGCCGATGTCCTTCGGTTCGGCGAGCCTGCCGCTGGTGTACGCGGCGCTGGTGGCGCTGCTCGTGCCGCGGGAGTGGGTGACGGTACGGATCACGGCGGCGGTGTACGGCCTGTCGGTGCTGCTGGTGTGGCTGATCAGCTCGCAGATCGGCTCGAACATCACCCGGCTGTCGATGCTGTTCGCGGGGGCGGCGCTGGTGGCGGCGCTGCCGTTCACGGTGCCGCGGTCGCGCAAGTGGTTCGCGCTGGTGCTGGCGATCGCCGGTTTCTTCGTGTGGATCGGCGTCAAGTCGGTCAACGACGTCGTGCACACCACGCCGCGCGCCTCGTGGGCGCGTGAGCTGGCGCCGCTGGTCAACGAGTTGCAGGAGGTCGGCGCCGAGCGCGGCCGGGTGGAGGTCGTCCCGGCCCGCTCGCACCGCGAGGCCTCGGCGCTCGACACGTACGTGAACCTGGCCCGGGGCTGGAACCGCCAGGCCGACATGGAGCGCAACCCGCTCTTCTACGACGACACGCTCAACTCGGCGAACTACCACGAGTGGCTCAAGCGCTGGGCCGTGCACTACGTGGTGCTGCCCAAGGACGAGCCGGACGGCGACGGCGGCCGGCGGGAGCGGGAGCTGGTGCAGCGGGGGCTGCCGTATCTGAAGCAGATCTGGGGCGACGCCAACTGGCAGCTGTTCGAGGTGCGCGACCCCTCCCCGCTGGCCGAGCCGCACGCGGTGGTGGAGCAGGCGGCGCAGGAGCGGTGGACGATCCGGGTGCAGCAGGCGGGTCGCATCCTGGTGCGCATGCCGTACTCGCCGTGGCTGAGCCTGGTCGACGCCGACGGCGAGAAGCTCCCGCCGCCGCAGGAGACCGAGGCGTCCGAGGACCGTCCGGAGGGGGAGCCGAAGGAGTACGACAACGTGCACGGCTGCCTGATGGAGACGGAGGAGGACGTCCACGGCGACCGGTGGACGGTGCTGCTCGCCCCGGAGCCGGGCACCTACCGGCTGACGGCGCCCTACGACGTGCCGCGCGGGACGCCGTGCCCCAAGGAGTGGCGCTGAGTCCTCAGGAGTGGCGCTGAGTCCTCCGCCCCTGGTCGACGCGGGGAGGAGGCGGGGACGATCACACCTCGCAGGCGTTCACATCACTGAACGGTAGTCATCTCGCAGAACATTTTTGCTCGCCCTTGACCCTCCCCTTGCTTGTCGTGCCCGCGTCGACGCGCCGACGATGAGCGGGCTGTTCACATGACGGACCCTGGGAGGGGGCACATGAACAGTCTCGACTGGGCCGTGCTCATCGGCTACTTCGCCGTGATGGTCGCCATCGGCCTGTGGTCGCACAAACGCGTCGACGACGTCAGCGACTTCTTCACGGCCGGCGGCAAGATGCCCTGGTGGCTGTCCGGCATCTCGCACCACATGTCGGGCTACAGCGCGGTGATGTTCACCGGGTACGCGGGCATCGCCTACACCTACGGCGTCACGTCGTTCGTCACCTGGTCGTTCCCCATCGCCCTCGGCATCGCCATCGGGTCGAAGCTGTTCGCGCCGCGCATCAACCGGCTGCGTTCCCGGCTGCACGTGGCCTCCCCGCTGGAGTACCTGAAGAACCGGTACGACCTGCCCACCCAGCAGGCGCTCGCCTGGTCCGGCATGCTGCTGAAGATCGTGGACGTGGGCGCGAAGTGGGCGGCCATCGCCACGCTGCTGTCGGTGTTCACCGGCGTCTCCCTCAACCAGGGCATCCTCATCACCGGCGTGGTCACCGGGATCTACTGCACGATCGGCGGCCTGTGGGCGGACGCGCTGACCGAACTGGGCCAGTTCGTCATCCAGTTGCTGGCCGGGCTGGCGATGTTCTTCGCCGTCCTGGTCGAACTCGGCGACCATGGCGGCTTCTTCGGCGTCTGGGACGAACCGGAACTCCAGGGCCACGCCGAGCCGCTGGTCGGCCCCTACGGCACGGTGTTCCTGCTCGCCTTCCTGTTCATCAAGCTCTTCGAGTACAACGGCGGCATGCTCAACCAGGCCCAGCGCTACATGGCCACCCCCACCGCGCGCGAGGCCGAGCGGTCGGCGCGGCTGTCGGCGGTGCTGTGGCTGGTCTGGCCGCTGGTGCTGTTCTTCCCCATGTGGATGTCGCCGCTCCTGGTGGAGTCGCAGAAGGCGGACGGCTCCGACTCCTACGCCCTGATGACCGAACAGCTCCTCCCGCACGGCCTGCTGGGCCTGGTCATCGTCGGCTTCTTCTCGCACACCATGGCCATGTGCTCCTCCGACGCCAACGCGATCGCCGCGGTGTTCACCCGGGACGTGGCGCCGGTGCTGTGGGCGCGGGCCCGCGCCTGGAGCGACCGGTCCGGCCTGCTGGCGGCGCGGCTGACGACGGTCGTCTTCCTCGCCCTGTCGATGGCGGTGGCCACCCAGGTCAACTCACCCGCGTTCAAGGACATCATCACGGTCGTCATCAAGTGGGTGGCCGGTCTGATGGGCCCGATCGCCATCCCGATGATGCTCGGCCTGCTCCGCCCGTTCCGCCGCTCGGGACCGACGGCCGCGCTCACCAGCTGGGCCGCCGGTCTGCTCGCGTTCTGGCTGGTCAACTACCCGGTCCACTGGAGCGTCGAGGGTGGCGTACCGCTGGAGTACCAGGTGTCGATCCCGCTGGCGGTGTCGCTGGTGCTCTACGTCCTGATCGGCTACCTGAAGCCGGAGGACACCCCGGAGCGGCTGGCGATCATCGAGCGCGTCAACACCGACGGCGACGGCCCCGGCTCGACGGGAGCCGCGGCGGCGGTCCCCGCTCCCGCGGGCCGGCGCGCCTAGGGCAGCAGCAGGGACAGCACCGTGCCGTCCTCGAAGGTGACGAAGAGGGCCCCGCCGTGCACCAGCCCGCTGGTGGGCGGCAGGCCGCCCTCCCCGCCGTCCCGCTGCGGCCAGCCGCTGAAGGTGGACGGGATGCCGCCGACGCCGTCGGCCAGCTCCAGCAGCCGTACGCCGTCCCCGTCGGCCGTGACCACCTTGTCCCCGGCCATCCGCGCGACGCCGTCGCCCGACCACGGCTCCGCCCACCGCACCCGGCCCGTGGCGAGGTCACGGGCGGCGAGTTCCGCGTCGAAGCCCTCCGAGGTGCTCCTCCTGGTGAACAGCAGCGTGCCGTCGCGGCCGACCGCCACGGGGCGGCCGGCCAGGTCGGCGGGGGTGGCCGGCTTCAGCGTCCGGCCGTCGCGGACCCCGGACGGACAGGTCACGTACGCGGTGTCGGCGGCCAGGGGCGCGCACCGCTCGGAGGCCTGGGCGAGCGTCCTGCCGGTCGCCGGGTCGAGGGCGAGGGTCGTGGTGCGGCCGTGGAGGTGCACCCGGTCGTCGGCGGCCTCCAGGGAGCCGGGGTCCGCCCCGTCGACGCGGCGTTCCCACAGCTGCTCGCGGTCGCCGGTGGCGGAGTAGGCGCGGAGCAGGGTGCCGTCGCCGTCCCCGTGGGCGGCGAACAGCCGGTTCCCGCCGACGCGGAGCTTCCGCGGCGGGTCCCCCTGCGCGGCGCCCACGGTGGCCGCGGGCTCGCCGTCGGACAGACGCAGCACGCTGATGCCGTCCCGCTCCGGCGACGACGCGTAGGCGTACGCGCCGTCCACGTCCGGTTCGGCCACGTCGGTCCCGGCCGTCGTGCCGTCGGCCGGGTAGCGCCACAGGAAGGCGCCGTCGTCGGCGTTCCGCGCCTCCAGCGAGACGCGGCCCTGCTCCTGGTGCAGCCGGCACACCAGGGTGGTGTCGCTGAGCAGGCAGCCGCGCGGCTCGCCGTCGCTCTCGAACCGGGCCTGCCAGGGGGACCAGTCGCCCGACAGCTTCGAGCGGTCCAGCGCGTCGGGCCCGAAGTCACCGATGTCGCTGCTGACGAGCACACCCGGCGCCGCCCCGGCGGTACGGTCCGGTCCCTCGGCACCGTTCCCGCCTCCGCCCGAGCCGTCGGCACCGCCGCCGTCGAGTACGGACAGCACCACGGCCGTGGCCACGCCGACCAGGACTCCGGCCGTGATCCCCGCCGCCCAGCGGAGACGGGCGGACCGGCGCGGTCGGGGCGGGGCGGTGGCCGGGGACGCGGGCCCGGGGGCCGGGTGCGGCGGCGGGGTCTCGGCGGCCGGGCCGGGCGGGCGCTGCGGAGCGGGCGGTGCCAGCAGGGCCCGGCCCACCGCCGTCTCGTACTCGCCGATCAGCCGTGCCACCCCGTCCGGCCAGGGGAAGGCACCGGTGCGCGGTGCGGGGGCCACGCCGGGCCGGGCGTTTGCGGCGGCCGGGTCCAGGTCCCGGACGAGCTGGGTGGTCGTCGGCCGGGCGGCCGGGTCGGGTGCGAGGCAGCGGGCGACGAGGTCGCGCAGTTCGCCGGGGACGTCCGTCAGGTCGGGGCGGCCCTGGGCGATGCGGTGGACGATCGCGGCCAGTTCGGTGTCGTGGAAGGGACCCCGGCCGGTCGCGGCGAAGCACAGGACCGCGCCGAGGCAGAACACGTCCGACGCGGCGGTCACCGACCGGTCGCCCGCGACGTGTTCGGGCGACATGAAGCCGGGCGAGCCGACCATGATGCCCGTCGCGGTCAGCGCGGTGGCGTCGTAGGCCTGGGCGATGCCGAAGTCGATGAGGCGGGGCCCGCGGGCGCCCAGGACGACGTTGCCCGGTTTCAGGTCCCGGTGCACCAGCCGCGCCCCGTGCACGGCGGCCAGTCCGCGGGCCAGGTCGGCGCCGAGTTCCCTGACCACCGGCGCGGGCAGCGGGCCGACGCGGTCCACGGCCTCGTCGAGGGGCGGTCCGGCGACGTACTCGGTGGCCAGCCACGGACGTTCGGCGTCCGGGTCGGCCGCGACCAGCGCGGACACGTACGGGCTGCGCACGGCCCCGGCGGCCTCGGCCTCCCGCCGGAAGCGCAGCCGGAAGTCCGGGTGCAGCTCCAGGTCCCGGCGGACCGTCTTCAGGGCGACCAGGTCGTCGGGGCCGCCGTCGGGCGGCAGGGCGAGGTGCACCGTCCCCATGCCGCCGGAGCCCAGGCCGCCGAGGAGACGGTAGGGGCCGGTGTCGTAGGGGGCGTTGGCGTCGAGCGGGCGCAGCACGTCGGGTCTCCAGTCCGGGGCTTCGGCGGGGCGGTCAAACCCTCGGCAGTTCGAGGGACCGTACGGTGCCGTCGTGGAAGGCGAGGTAGAGCACCCCGCCGAGCGAGATGAGCTGCGGCGCCCACGTGTCGAGGGCGAAGCCCGCGTCCGTGAACCGGTGCGCGTTCCCGGGGGCGTCCTCGATGCGGTGGCGCTCGCGGTCGCCGCCGCCGCGCGGCTCGGTGTACAGGTACTCGTTGTCCACGGTCACCGGTGTGCCGCCGACGGTGGAGGTCACCGTGTACCTCGCCTCGTCCGGCAGGGGGCCGCCGTCCGGCGACGGGGTGGGGGACGGCGGCGGTGCGTCGTCCACCGGCCGGAGCGTCTTCTCGTCCAGCGTCACGGTCGTGTCGCCGGTGATGCACAGCACCCGGCCGCCGGTCGCCCGGACCCTTTCGCAGCCGCCGCCGTCCTCGTCGGCGTAGTGGGTGGCCTTGCCGGTCCGTGCCTCGAAGCCGATCAGTCCGCGGTCGGTGCTGGCCAGGACCCGGCCGCCCGCGACGTCCCACGCCATGTGGTGCGAGCCGACCGACGAGATGCCGCTCTGCGTGGAAACCGTCCGCTTCCACAGCGCTTCGCCGGTGTCCGCGTCGAAGGCGTGGACGGTGACCCCGCCGTTGCTCTGTCCGGTGAGGAACACGGCCCCCTCCCCCACGAGCACGTCGGCCCTGGGGGCTCCCTCGGCCTCCGGCATGTCCGCCTCCCAGCGGACTTCGCCGTCGGCTGCGGACCTGCCCCGCACCTTGCCGCTCGCGTAGGACACCACCAGGTCGCCGTAGACGACGGGCTCCTTCGCCACGCCGGGGAGTATCAGGCCCAGGAGGGGGTGCTGATGCGCCTTCGAGCCGGGCGCGGTGGACGCCGCCCGCCAGCGGAGCCTGCCGTCGGCGGCGCCGACCGCGGCCATGCCGCCGTCCAGCATGCGGCACACCAGGACCTCGGCGCCGAGGGAGCAGCCGGTGGGCCGGCCGGGCAGTTTCGCGGTCCACGCCTTCCAGCCGTCCGGGCGGGCCGACGGGTCGGCGGGGAAGGACCGGTCGCCGTCCACGCCCGTCTCGTCGAGACCGACGGGCCGCTCCGGTTCGGCCGAGGCCGGCGCCGAGCCGGACGCGGCGGGCGAGGGGCTCCCGCCGCCGGCCTCCGGGGCCCCGTCGCCCTGCACCGCGCGCAGCCCGAACGCCCCGAGCACGCCGACCGCCACGGCGGCGGCGAGCACCGTCAGGACCGTGCGCCTCGGCATGCGGGCCGGGCGCGGTGGCGGTCCCGGCGGGGGTGCGGGCGCCGGTCCGGTGACCGTCTCGGCGCTGTGGACCGGGGCGGCGCCCGGCATCGTGGGGACCCGGCCCGTCGCCGGTGCCGCATGGGCCAGGACGCGTGCGAGATCCGCCTCGTACCGCTCGACCAGGGCCTGCACGGCCGCCGGCCAGCGGACCCCGTCCGCCGGTGTCGCCGCCGATGCCGCGTCGGCCCTTTCGCCGGGCCCCGCGTCGGCCCGCTCGCCCGCCGCCGCGTCCACCGCCGCCCGGAAGCGCGCTTCGAGGGCGACGGCGTCGGGCCGGGCGAACGGGTCGGCGTCCAGACAGTCCGCGACCAGCTCCCGCACCCGCTCGGGCACCGCGCTCAGATCGGCGTCGGCCTGCGAGATGCGGTACAGGACGGCGGCCACCGGGCCGTCGCCGAAGGGCGTCCCGCCCGTCGCCGCGTAACACACCACGGTGGCCAGGCAGAAGATGTCGGACGCGGCGACGACGTGACGGCCGCCCAGGACATGCTCGGGCGACATGAAGCCGGGCGAGCCGACCATGGCGCCCGTCGCCGTCATCGTGCTGGCGCCGAAGTCGCGGGCGATGCCGAAGTCGATGACCCTGGGGCCGTCGGCGGCCAGCAGGACGTTCGCCGGTTTCAGGTCGCGGTGCCGGACCCGGGCGTGGTGGATGCCGCGCAGCGCACGGGCGAGGCCGAGCCCCAGGCGGAGCACGGTGCCGACGGGTAGCGGGCCCGTCTCCCGGACGGCGCGCTCCAGCGTCGGTCCGGCCACGTACTCGGTGGCCATCCAGGGCCGGCCGGCCTCCGCGTCCCCGGCCAGCAGCCGTGCGGTGGACCGGCCCTCGACCGTGCGCGCGGTCTCGATCTCCCGGCGGAACCGGTCCCGGAAGGAGGCGTCACCGCCCACGTCGGCCCGCATCACCTTGACGGCGGCCAGCCGCGGCCCGGCGCCGGACGGATCGGGGCGCACGTCAGCGCCCAGAAACACCTCGCCCATGCCGCCGGCGCCGAGCCGGGCGAGAATCCGGTACGGACCCACCTGACGCGGTGCTCCCGCGTCGAGCTCAGCCAGCATGCCGCCCCCCTGTCGGTCTCACGCCGCCCCCCTTGCCGGTGATCCACTTTCACATCCCCGGGCATGACGCGTCCACAGCACATCCGCACCGCATCACACGATCGCGACGGCATCAGGACTTCGGCGTGACACGTCCGCGCGCGTCCGTGCGCATTTGCGCGCGTCCCCGCGCGGCCAGGGGCCTGTCCGAAGATTCCCGTCGCCGGCCCGGAGGTCGCGGGGCAGGCGGGAATCGTCCGACAGGCCCTAGGCCCTCGGGTACCGGGCCAGCCAGCCCGGTGACGACCCGGTCGGGCCGTGCAGGGCGGGGCCCTGGGTCATCTCCATGGCGAAGTCGTCGGCCAGCTCCAGGATCGTCGGCCGGCCCTCCAGCTCGGCCAGCCAGCCCGGCGGGAGGGCCGTCTCACCGTGCAGGGCGCCGAGCAGTCCGCCCGCGAGGGCTCCGGTCACGGCCGAGGGGCCGCCGTGGTTGACGGCCAGGCGCAGTCCGTGCCGGACGTCCTCGCCGACGAGGGTGCAGTAGACGGCGGCGGCCACGGCCCCCTCGGCGGTGCCCTCGCCGACCAGCCCGGTGACGCGGTCGGGCGTGGGCAGCCCCTGCCGCACGGCACCGAGCGCGTGCTGCAACGCCTCCGACACCGGCTGGTGCCCGGGCCGGGCGGCGAGCAGCGCGAGGGCCCGCTGCACGGCCCCGTCGAGGCTCTCCCCCCGGGCCAGCCCGTGCACGATCACGGCGTACGCCCCCGCCGCCAGACCGGCCGTGGGGTGGCCGTGGGTCTGGGCCGCGCACTCGACGGCGAGCTGGGCGACGAGCTGCGGTTCCCAGCCGACGAGCAGCCCGAAGGGCGCCGACCGGGCGGCGGCCTCCGGTCCGGGCTCGCCGGGGTTCTTCGGCACGTCCGGCGTGCCCATGACCTCGTCCCCCAGCCCGAGCAGCAACGCCCGGGCCGGGTCCCGCCGGGCGTACAGCCACTCCTCGCGGGCCAGCCAGCCGTCGTCCTTGCGGCGCTCGTCCGGGCCCCAGTCGTGCTGGGTGGCGAACCAGCGGCGGTAGGCCCGGTGCAGGTCGGTCGGCGGGTGCCAGGCGCCGGTGTCGCGGCGCACCTGGGCGCGGATCAGCCCGTCGACGGAGAAGAGGGTGAGCTGCGTGAGGTGCGTGACGGCGCCGCGCCGCCCGTAGGCGGAGGCGAGGTCGGCCAGTCCCTCGGCGCCGTGCGCCTGCCGGATCGCGTCCAGGTCCAGCCCGGCGAGGGGCGCCCCGAACGCGTCCCCGACGGCCACGCCGAGCAGGGTCCCGCGCACCCGGCTGCGGAAGTCCTGCTGTTCGGCGCGCCCCCAGACGGCACCGGCTGCCCCACCGCCCACCCCGACCTCCCGGTGCCCCGTCCGTCCGCAGTCGCCAGCACTGTAATCGAACGGACGCGGTCGGTTCAGGGGGACGGGACGGCCGGCTCCGCGGCGAGCCGCTGCACCTCCGTACCACCGCGTCCGGCTACCCTCCTGCGACGTACTCCCGGCTCGGCCCCCGGGGTTCTTTGGTCTTCTGGCGTCGCGCCCGACCGGGTCACGCCCCGCCGCGACCCGGTGCCAGTTCCGCCCAGACCGTCTTGGCGGGGGCGGGTGTCCGGTCCACGCCCCAGCGGTCCGCGTACGCCGCGACGATGTGCAGGCCCCGGCCGCCCTCCCGCCCCTCCACCGGGTCCTGGAGACACGGGACCCGGTCGCCCCGGGCGTCGGTGACCTCGATACGGAGGGCCCCGGCGTCCATCAGGTGCAGGCCCAGCCGGAAGTCGCGGCCCGGCACGCGGCCGTGCAGCACGGCGTTGGCGGCCAGTTCGGCCACCACCTGCACCGCCTCCTCGAACGGCAGCCCCCAGGCGCACAGTTGGCGTTCCGTGAGCAGCCTCGCCAGCCGGGCGCCGCGCCGCGTGGCGGACAACTGGACGGTGAACGTGGTGATCCGGGGGAGCAATTCGTGACTCATGTCACCCAGCGTGGCCATCCGTCCCTACTCTGAACAGCGAAGACCTCGGTACGGAGCGTCACTGTCCGTGCGCCCGCCGTGGTCGTACGGGTCGTACGTCAGGAGGGGTGAGAGGTGGAGGACGAGGAGGCCATGGCCGTACTCAGGGCGGTCGGGCGGCAGATCAAGGTGTGGCGTGAGGCCGCCGGACTACGGCAGGCGGAGCTCGGCGCCGCGATCGGGTACGGCGAGGACATGGTCTCGTCCGTGGAACGGGCACGACGGATTCCCCAGCCCGACTTCCTCGACAAGGCCGATGAGGTGCTGGGAGCGGAAGGCAAGCTCGCCGCCATGAAGGAGGACGTGGAGAGGACCCGGTACCCGAAGAACGCACGGAACCTGGCGAAGCTGGAGGACGAGGCCGTCGAGCTGGGGGCCTACGACGGCCTGAACATGGACGGCCTGCTGCAAACACCGGAGTACGCGCGGGCCCTGTACGCGATGAGACAGCCCGTGTACACCGAGGACGAGATCGAGCGTCACGTGGCCGCCCGCTTGGCACGGCAACACGTCTTCGAGCGGACCCCGCCACCGTTCCTCTCCTTCGTCCAGGAAGAGGTGACGTTGCGGCGGCCCGTCGGGGGCAGAATGGTCCTTCGACGCCAGCTCGAACACCTGCTGGAGATCGCGGAGTTGCGCCACGTCGAGATCCAGGTGATGCCGACCGACAGGGAGGAACACTCGGGAATGATGGGGCCGCTACGGGTGCTGAAACTCCGGAACGGCAAGACCCTGGGGCACTCGGAGGGCCAACTCTTCAGCCGCGTGATCAGCGAGCCTCGAGACGTCCAGGTGCTGGAGATGCGCTATGGCATGATCCGGGCGCAGGCCCTCTCGCCCCGGGAGTCACGGGGCTTCATCGAGAAAGTGTTGGGAGAAGAGACATGACCCCCGGCCTGGAGTGGCGCAAGAGCAGCTACAGCGGCAACGACGACTCGGCCTGCTTGGAAGTCGCCATATCCCCCATCACCCCATCCGCCACCATCCACGTCCGCGACTCCAAGATCCGGGACGGCGCTCACCTCTCCTTCACCGCCGCCAGTTGGACCCGGTTCCTCACGCTCACCACGGAACCGTGATGCCGCGCCCCCTGCCGCTGGCCGCCACCCTGCTCACCGGCACCGTCGCCCTCTACATGACGCTCGTCGCCTTCGGGAACATCACCGACTTCGGCACCAACCAGCAGTTCGTCCGCCATGTGCTCGCGATGGACACCACGTTCAAGGACGAGGACCTGATGTGGCGGGCGATCACCACGGAGTGGATCCAGGACGCGGCGTACGTCGCGATCATCGTGTGGGAGACGCTGGCCGCGCTCGTCCTGCTCTACGGCACGTGGCTGTGGGCGCGGAAGGACGTGCCGGGCGCCCGGCGGTTCTCCACCTACGGGCTGCTGATGGTGATGCTGCTGTTCGGCGCCGGGTTCATCGGGATCGGCGGTGAGTGGTTCGCGATGTGGCAGTCGGAGAACTGGAACGGGCTGGAGGCGGCGACGCGGATCTTCCTGCTGAGCGGTGTCGTGCTGATCGTCGACCACCTGCCGTCCGCCGGCGGCGAGGTCACTCGACGACCGTGACCGTCGTCCCCTTCGTGCCGAACGCCCACAGCGCCTCGCCGTCCGCCTTCTGCACCCGGATGCCGCCCGTCTTGGCGCCCGGGTCGGGGGGCGGGGGCGAGGAGCCGTCGACGGCGTTGGAGAAGCCCACCGAGATCCCGTCGGCCAGGGCGAAGTAGACGATGTGCTCGACCTGCACCCCGTCGGAGCCCGTCGTCGCCTCCCGGCGGCTGCCGATCGTGTAGGTGCCGGGCGCCGGGTCGATCGTGCCCGGCCAGACGGCGAAGCTGCGCCGGGCCGCGTCACTGGCGTCCACCAGCCACACCCGGTCCTGGGCGAGGGAGTAGACGATCCGGCGTCCGGTGCCGGAGCCGTCCGGCACCGCGGCCGGCGCGGACTCCCGCGGGGTGGGCTGCGCCGACGCCGACGCGCTCGGCCGGGCCGCCGCCGCGGGGGCCGGCCGCGGACCCTGGTCGGCCTGGACGGCCAGGACCGCCACCGCCGCGATCGCCCCCACGGTCAGACCGGAGACCCAGGCCCACGAGGGAAGTCGGGCAGGCACGGCACGCATCTCCTCAGCTACGAAGAACCCCGACACACCGGGGGTCCGATCATCGTACTGTGCGCGCCGTGCCCGTCTCGGGCCCCGCCCGTCTCAGTCCAGCACCGGCAGCAGCTCCGGCAGGTGGCCGTCCGACGCCTGCGCCGTCCGCCGCCGTTCCTCGGGGACCTCGCCGTAGAGGGTGGTGCGGGGCCTGGCGGGGCGGCCGGCCGCCTCGGCGACGGCGATCAGGTCCTTGACGGACTTGTACGAGCCGTAGGAGGAGCCCGCCATGCGGGAGATCGTCTCCTCCATCAGCGTGCCGCCGAGGTCGTTGGCGCCGGAGCGGAGCATCTCCGCGGCACCCTCCGTGCCCAGTTTGACCCAGCTTGTCTGGATGTTGGGGATGTGGGGGTGGAGGAGCAGCCGGGCCATCGCGGTGACCGCGCGGTTGTCGCGCGTCGTGGGGCCGGGGCGGGCGATGCCGGCCAGGTAGACGGGTGCGTTGGTGTGGATGAAGGGGAGCGTGACGAACTCCGTGAAGCCGCCCGTGCGCTGCTGGATCGACGCCAGCGTCCTGAAGTGGCCGAGCCAGTGCCGGGGCTGGTCGACGTGGCCGTACATCATCGTCGAGGACGAGCGGATGCCCAGTTCGTGGGCCGTCTCGACGACCTCGATCCAGGTCGCCGTCGGCAGCTTGCCCTTGGTGAGGATCCAGCGGACCTCGTCGTCCAGGATCTCGGCCGCCGTGCCCGGGATGGAGTCCAGGCCGGCTTCCTTGGCCGCGGTCAGCCACTCGCGGATCGACAGGCTGGTGCGGGTGGCGCCGTTGACGACCTCCATCGGGGAGAAGGCGTGCACGTGCATGCCGGGGACGCGTTCCTTCACCGCCCGCGCGATGTCGAAGTACGCGGTGCCGGGCAGGTCGGGGTGGATGCCGCCCTGCATGCACACCTCCACCGCGCCGACGTCCCAGGCCTGCTGGGCGCGGTCGGCGACCTGTTCCAGGGAGAGGGTGTAGGCGTCGGCGTCGGTGCGGCGCTGGGCGAAGGCGCAGAACCGGCAGCCCGTGTAGCAGACGTTGGTGAAGTTGATGTTGCGGGTGACGATGTAGGTGACGTCGTCGCCGACCGCGGACCTGCGTACGTCGTCCGCCACCTTGCACAGGGCGTCCAGCGCCGGGCCGTCGGCGTGCAGCAGGGCGAGGGCCTCGTCGTCCGTGAGCTTGGTCGGGTCGTCGGCGGCCGTGGCCAGCGCCGCGCGGACGTCGGTGTCGATGCGCTCCGGTGCCATGCCGGGCGCGGCGGCCTCGCGCAGGGCGCCCCAGTCGCCGTACACCTCGTCGAAGTCGTCGCGGCGGTCGCCGGTGCGGCCGTCGGTGTCGATGGTGCGGTGCAGGTCGGTGCGGCCGGTGGCGGTGAACACCTCGTCCGGTTCCTGCCAGGGGCGGCCCTCGACCACGGCGTCCGGGCGGGCGAGGCCCGTCTCCGGGTCGGCGAGCGCCGTGACGTGCGGGCGCAGGCGCGGGTCCAGCCAGGGCTCGCCGCGCCGGACGAACTCCGGGTAGACGCAGAGGCGTTCGCGCAGCTCGAAGCCCGCGGCGCGGGACTTGGCGGCCAGTTCCTCGATCTGCGGCCAGGGGCGCTCGGGGTTGACGTGGTCGATGGTCAGCGGGGAGACCCCGCCCCAGTCGTCGATGCCGGCGCCGATCAGGCGCGCGTACTCGGCGTCGACCAGGTTCGGCGGCGCCTGGAGGCAGGCCGAGGGGCCCATGATGTGCCGGGCGACGGCCACCGTGGCGACCAGGTCGTCCAGCTCCGCGTCCGGCATGCCGCGCATCGCGGTGTCCGGCTTGGCGCGGAAGTTCTGGATGATCAGTTCCTGGATGCCGTGGTAGGCGCGGGAGACCTTCCGCAGCGCGAACAGGGACTCCGCGCGCTCCTCGTGGGTCTCGCCGATGCCGATGAGCAGCCCGGAGGTGAACGGCACCGACGAGCGGCCGGCGTCCTCCAGGACCCGCAGCCGCACCGCCGGTTCCTTGTCCGGGGAGCCGTGGTGGGGGCCGCCGGGCTCGGACCACAGGCGGGTCGCGGTCGTCTCCAGCATCATCCCCATCGACGGCGCCACCGGCTTCAGCCGCTGGAAGTCCGTCCAGGTCAGCACGCCCGGGTTGAGATGCGGCAGCAGGCCGGTCTCCTCCAGGATCCGGACGGAGACGGCGCGGACGTAGGCGACGGTGTCGTCGTAGCCGTGCGCGTCGAGCCACTCGCGCGCCTCGGGCCAGCGGTCCTCGGGCTTGTCCCCGAGGGTGATCAGGGCTTCCTTGCAGCCGAGCGCGGCACCGCGCCGGGCGATGTCCAGGACCTCGTCCGGCGACATGAACATCCCGTGCCCGGCCCGGCGCAGCTTGCCGGGCACGGTGACGAAGGTGCAGTAGTGGCACTTGTCCCGGCACAGCCGGGTCAGCGGCACGAAGACGCTCTTGGAGTAGGTGATGACGCCGGGGCGGCCCGCCGCCTCCAGGCCCGCGTCCCGCACCCGGGCGGCGGAGGCGGCCAGGTCGTCCAGGTGCTCGCCGCGGGCCTGGAGCAGCACCGCGGCCTCGGAGACGTCGAGGGCGACGCCGTCCCGGGCGCGTTTGAGGGCGCGACGCATGGAGTTCTCGGTGGGGCGGCCGGTGGGGCCGGTGGAGCCGGTTCCGGAGGTCGCGGAAGTCGTCATCCTTCGAGCATACGAGCGGTGTGATCAACCGGTCCCGGCACCGCCCCCGCCCCCCCGGCCCGGCCCCCGGTCCGGCCCCGGACGGACGCCGGACGGACGCCTGCCCAACCCCGTTGCCTTTCCCGGGGATTCACGGCTCAATACCAAGGTTGCACGCACCACCCCTGCACCACCCATGCCAGGTCATCGCGACGCCTTGGGAGCAGCAGCATGTGCGAGGAACACCACGCCGGTGACACGTCCGGAGTCGGCAGACGCGCCCTGTTCGTGACGGGGGCCGCCGCCGCGCTTACGTTGGGAAGCGTGAGCTTCGCGGCGGCCGAGGGCCGGGACCGGCAGACGAGGACCCTGCGCGGCACCCTGCCGCCGGGGGCACCGGACTTCGTGTACGTCCCGGTCGACGTCCCGCGCGGGGTGCGGGAGATCCGGGTCTCCTACACCTACGACCGGCCCGCCGTCCCGGCGGGCACGCAGGGCAACGCCCTCGACATCGGCCTCTTCGACGAGCGCGGCACCGAGCTGGGCGGCCGGGGCTTCCGCGGCTGGTCGGGCGGGGCCCGCTCGGAGTTCTTCGTCCGGGCAGACGACGCGACGCCCGGCTACCTGCCGGGTCCGGTGCGGCCGGGCACCTGGCACATCGCCCTCGGCCCGTACACCGTGGCCCCGCAGGGCCTGTCGTACGAGATCACGGTCACGCTGGTGCACGGCGAGCCCGGCGAGACCCCCCGGCCGGCGTACCCGCCCGAGCGGGCCGCGGGACGGGGACGGGCCTGGTACCGGGGCGACTGCCACCTGCACTCCTGGTACTCCGACGGCCGCCGCACCCCCGCCGAGATCGGGGCGCTGGCGCGGGCGGCCGGGCTGGACTTCATCAACTCCGCCGAGCACAACACGCACGCCGCCCACGCCCACTGGGCGGACGTCGCCGGCGACGACCTGCTGGTGCTGCTCGGCGAGGAGGTGACCACCAGGAACGGGCACGTCGTCGCGCTCGGCACCGACCCGGGCACGTTCGTGGACTGGCGCTACCGGGCCCGCGACAACCGCTTCGGGCACTTCGCCCGCCGCATCCGCCGCGCGGGCGGCCTGGTGGTCCCGGCCCACCCGCACGCCACCTGCATCGGCTGCAACTGGAAGTTCGGCTTCGGCGAGGCCGACGCGGTGGAGGTGTGGAACGGGCCGTACACGCCCGACGACGAGGTCGCGCTGGCCGACTGGGACGGGATGCTGACCGCGTCGGTGCGGGACGGGCGGGGCTGGGTCCCGGCGATGGGCAGCAGCGACGCCCACCGGGACCCGGACGTGGTCGGGCGGCCCCAGACCGTCGTCCTGGCCGAGGACCTGACCCGGGAGGCGATCCTGCACGGCATCCGGGCCGGCCGGTCCTACGTCGCCGAGTCGGCGCGGGTGTCGCTGGCGTTCACCGCGTCCGGCGGGCGCGGCGGGCACGCCGGCATCGGGGAGCGGCTGCGGGTGGACGGCGACGACCCGGTGACCGTCCGCCTGGAGGTGAGGGGCGCCCCGCGCTGCACGGTCCGCTTCGTCACCGACCAGGGCGTGCTGTTCACCAGCGCCCCGCTGCCGGTGTCGGGCGAGGGCGTCGTCGAGTGGCGGACGACCGCCTCCTACGCGGCGTACGTCCGTGCGGAGGTGCGCCACGAAGCGGCGGCCGGCCCGCTGCCGGGCGCGCTGGCGGCGTTCACCAACCCGGTCTTCCTCGGCCGGCGCTGACGCCTGCGCGGGTTCTAAGGGACCAGGTCGGCGACGACCGCCGCGTGGTCCGACGGCCACACCCCGTCGACGGGTGCCGCGCCCGCCCGCCGTACCGCGCGGACGCGGCCCAGGCCGGCCGGGCCGGGCGGTCCGACGCGGATCTGGTCGATCCGCACACCCGGCTCCCCGAGGCAGGCGATGTACGGGTTGGCCGGGTCCCAGGTCGCGGACGGGGCGGCCGGGTCGGCGTACTCCCAGGCGTCGAGCAGCACCAGGCCGGGCACGGCGGGGGCGGTGCGGTACCCGCCGAGCAGGCGCATCTCGTCGGAGTCGGGCCAGGCGTTGAAGTCGCCGGTGACGACGGGCGGGAAGCCGGTGCCGTGCCGGTGGGCGTCGACGAACCGGGCGAGTGCGGCGACCTGCTCGCAGCGCACCGCCGAGGCGTGCACGGGCGAGGTCAGGTGGGCGGTGAAGAACGGCACCGGGTGGCCGGGGGCGTCCAGCCGGGCGTACAGGGCGAGCCGCCCGTCGTCCAGGTCGGCGGGGGCGGGCAGGCGCAGCACGGCCTGCTCCAGCACCGGACGGCGGCTGAGGACCGCGTTGCCTATGCCGACGGTGTCGTCGCCGATGCGCCGCTGCCAGCGCCCGGGGGCGGGCGAGGGGGCCCAGGCCCAGTGCAGGCCCAGCTCGTCGGCCAGCCACCCGGCGAGGTTCTCGCCGCCCGCCTCCCACACCTCCTGGAGCCCGACGACATCGGGGTCCAGGTCGCGCAGCACCGCGAGGATCGCCTTGCGCCGCTCCTCCCACGGACCGAACCGCCACCACAGGTTCCAGGTCACCACCCGCACGCCCGCACCACCCGTCTCTGTCGTCTCCGTCGTCTCTCTCGTCGTATCCGCTCGCCCTACCCCGCAGGTTTTCCGGAGAACATGGAGCGACACGAGACGGGAGCGTGAACACCTCATGTCCAGAACGCCGTCCCCCGCCGAACGCAAGTACCGGGCCGTCACGGCCTTCCAGCGCCGGATCGGCAACCCGGTGCTGCGCCGGCTGCCCTTCCAGACCCTCCTGGAGACGACAGGCCGCGTCTCCGGCCTGCCCCGCCGCACACCCGTGGGCGGGCGCCGGGTCGGGGACTCCTTCTGGCTGGTGTCGGAGTTCGGCGGGCGCTCGCAGTACGTGCGCAACATCCAGGCCGACCCGCGCGTGCGGGTGCGGGTCCGGGGCCGCTGGTACCGCGGCACGGCCCACCTGCTGCCCGACGACGACCCCGTGGCCCGGCTGCGGACGCTGCCCCGGCTGAACAGCGCGGGGGTGCGGGTGATGGGGGCCGGGCTGCTGACGGTGCGGATCGATCTGGAGGTTCGCTGACGTGCCGTCACTTCCGGTGCCGTCCCGGCCGGATGGGGAGGGCCTGTGAGAGGGATGTGTCCCGTCACGTTTCGGCCTGTGATCGGCGTCTCGCACGGCTGACGTGGTCGCCATGGGCAGGGCAAACTGACAGGGTTGCTCAGGATGTCTAGGGGGACGACGGCATGGACGGTGAACCGCGGGTCCCGGAGCAGCGGCACGCCGGCGGCACCTCGCCCGAACCGGCGGCGCCCCTGCGTTTCGGTGTGCTCGGCCCGGTGCGTGCCTGGCGCGGCGAGGAACCGCTGGCCACCGGCTCCCCCCAGCAGCGCGCACTGCTGGCCGCCCTGCTGCTGCGCGAGGGCCGTACGGCCACGGCGGCCGAGCTGATCGACGCCCTGTGGGGCGAGGAGCCACCGTCGCAGGCGCTGGCGGCGGTACGGACGTACGCGTCCCGGCTGCGCAAGGTGCTCGACCCCGGCGTGCTGGTGAGCGAGTCGGGCGGGTACGCCGTGCGCGGACCGGCCGACGGCGCCCTGGACCTGGCCGTCGCCCAGGACCTCGCGGCGCGGGCGGAGAAGGCCAGGAGCTCCGGTGACCTGTGCCAGGCGCGGGAGACCCTGCGCCGGGCGCTGGCCCTGTGGGACGGCGAGGCGCTGGCCGGCGTCCCCGGCCCGTACGCGGAGGCGCAGCGGGTGCGGCTGGAGGAGTGGCGCCTGCAACTCCTGGAGTCCCGCCTGGACATGGACCTGGAGCAGGGCTGCCACGCCGAGGCGGTCTCGGAACTCACGGCGCTGACGGCGGCACACCCGCTCCGCGAGCGCCTGCGCGAACTGCTGATGCTCGCCCTGTACCGCAGCGGACGCCAGGCGGAGGCCCTGGCGGTGTACGCGGACACCCGGCGGCTGCTGGCGGAGGAACTGGGCGTCGACCCGGGCCCCGCGCTGCGCGAACTCCAGCAGCGGGTGCTGCGCGCGGACCCGGCCCTGGCGGAACCGTCGTCCCCCGCGGCGGAACCGGCGGCGGCCCCGGTCCGCCCGGCCCAGCTCCCGGCGAGCGTGCCGGACTTCACCGGGCGGGCCTCCTTCGTCCGCGAACTGAGCGACGTCCTGGCGTCGGCGACCGGCGCCGAGGGCCAGGTGATGGCGGTGTCGGCGCTGGCGGGCATCGGCGGCGTGGGCAAGACGACCCTGGCGGTGCACGTGGCCCACGGCGCGCGGGCCGCCTTCCCCGACGGGCAGCTGTACGTCGACCTCCAGGGCGCCGGCGCCCGCGCCGCCGAACCGGAGACGGTCCTCGGCTCCTTCCTCCGCGCCCTGGGCACACCGGACGCGGCGATCCCGGACACGCTTCAGGAGCGGGCGGCGCTGTACCGGTCGGTCCTGGACGGCCGCCGGGTCCTGGTCCTGCTGGACAACGCCCGCGACGCGGCCCAGGTCCGCCCGCTGCTGCCCGGCACGGCGGGCTGCGCGTGCCTGGTGACGTCGCGGGTCCGCATGGTGGACCTCGCCGGGGCGCACCTGGTCGACCTGGACGTGATGTCGCCCGACGAGGCGCTGGCCCTGTTCACGAAGATCGTGGGCGAGGAGAGGGTGGCCTCGGAGCGGCAGGCGGCCCTGGACGTGGTGGCGGCGTGCGGCTTCCTGCCGCTGGCGATCCGCATCGCGGCGTCCCGCCTGGCGGCGCGCCGCACCTGGACGGTGTCGGTCCTGGCGGCCAAACTGGCGGACGAGCGCCGCAGACTGGACGAACTCCAGGCCGGCGACCTGGCGGTCAAGGCGACCTTCGAACTCGGCTACGGCCAGCTGGAACCGGCCCAGGCCCGCGCCTTCCGGCTGCTGGGCCTGGCCGACGGCCCGGACATCTCCCTGGCCGCGGCGGCAGCGGTCCTGGACCTCCCGCCGGAGGAGACGGAGGACCTGCTGGAGTCCCTGGTCGACACGTCCCTCCTGGAATCGGCGGCCCCGGGCCGCTACCGCTTCCACGACCTGGTACGCCTCTACGCGCGTGCCTGCGCCGAACGCGACGAACACCCCGTCGGCGAACGCGAGGCGGCCCTCTCCCGCCTCCTGGACTTCTACCTGGCGACGGCGGCACGGGTGTACGCCATCGAGCGGCCGGGGGACCGGCTGGTGGACGACCTGGAACCGACGCGGTATCCCGGCATGCGTTTCACCTCCGGTTCCGAAGCGCTGGACTGGCTCTACAGCGAAGCCGCGCCCGTCCTGGCCTGCGTACGGCAGGCGGCGGGCACGGACCGCCTCAGGCGTGCGGTCGATCTGCTCTGGGCGGCCAAGGACTTGACGGAGTCAGGGGCCAACTCCCACCAGTACGAGACGACGGCCAGGGCCATGTGCGACGCCACCCGCGCGGCGGGAGACGTCCGCGCCGAAGGGAGAGCGCGCACGACCCTCACCAACGTCCTGCTCGTCTACGGGCGCATCGAGGACGCGGAGGAGGAGGCGCACAGCGCGATGGAGCTCGCGACCTCGGCACAGGACGCGACCGCGGTCAGCTGGGTGGCGAACGACCGGGGGCTGATCTGCCTGCACCAGGGACGCCACGCAGACGGCGAAACGCTGTTCAAGCAGGCGATCGAGGGCCATCGGGCCGCGGGCAACCGACTCGGTGAAGCGGTGACACTGGCCAACCTCTCGCGGGCCTACCTGGGCATGGACGACGTCTCCAGGGCGGTGGCCATCGCACGGCACAGCCTGACCGTCCACTCGGAGCTGGGCAAGCCCATGCGCCGGGCCAGCGCGCACTTCGCCCTGGGGCTGGCGCTGGCCAAGGCCTGCCGCCACGACGAAGCGCTCGGACAGTTCACGGACGCCCAGAACATCTTCAGCGAACACCGCCAGCGGCTCTGGGTCGGCAACACCCACTTCCGGATCGCGGAGGTGCACTTGGCGGCCGGCGAGCCCGCCCTGGCGGCTCAGCATGCCGATCAGGCGCTCACGTTGGGTTGTGTCGGCGGGGACAGGATGCGAGGCAACATCGTGTCCCTCCTGGGCCGGGCACTGTCCGCGCTGGGACAGGCCGACCGGGCCAGGGCGTGCTGGCGGGACGCGCTCCGCCTCTACGAGCAGAGCGGCGCCGTCGAAGCGGCCTCCGTGCGCGCCTTGTTGAGCCCGGACCCGGCCGGGTGACCGGACTGCTCCAGCAGTCGGGGGCGGACGTTCAGCATTCGTTTATCCCGGTCCGGCACTCTCGAATCAGTCGGACCGTCGCGTCGGGGGGCAGGCGGTCCGGAAGGAGCCCGACAGGCTAGTGTGCGGCTCCGAACGCCCGTCCGGTGACCCTCGGGGGAGTTTCCGGGCGGGCGTTCCCGACTCGTCACGAACGCAGAGGAAGCCGACCCATGAGCGACGCGAAGAAGGACACGGACGCCACCACGCAGGACAACAGCATGCCCGCTCCGCCCAAGGACGGCGGCGCGACCACGCAGGACAACAGCATGCCGACCGAGCCTGCCAAGAACGAGGGCATCACCACGCTGGACAACAGCATGCCCGCCCCGCCCGCCCTGGACCGCGACGGTCAGTAGACCCACTCCCCAGCGGGGGTCGGCCGCGGCGGCGCGGAGGGGGAGCCGCCGCGGCCGATGCATGCCAAGAGGCGGGGCCCGGAGATGATTCCGGGCCCCGCCTCTCGTCACGGGATCACGCGCAACTGAAGTCCGAGGTGAGGATCAGCAGCCTGGTCGCTCCCGTCATCCGCACCGATCGAACCATCGCGTACATGACCTCACCTCCTTCGATGAGCGCATGCCTCCACGATACTGACGGTCTGTCACAGACAGGTCATCGTGACGCCACAACCGCGTATCCGCGGCAACCGCGCGCCCCGGTCACGCCGTGCGCGCCGTGCCCGTCCCCTTCTCCGCGTCCAGCGCGTACACGCACCGGTCCTTGCTGCACGCGTACACGATCCCGTCGCGGACGACCGGGGACCCGGTGATCTCCCCGCCGGTCGCCAGCTTCCAGCGCAGCCGGCCGTCGTCCGCCTTGAGCGTGTAGAGGAGGTGGTCCGTGGAGCCGAAGTGGATGCGGCCCTCGGCCACCGCGGGAGCGCCGACGATGTCCCCGCCGGCCTGGAAGCGCCACTTGGGCGTGCCGGTGACCGCGTCGAGCGTGTACAGGCCCTTGCCGCTGCCGACGTGGACGTGGCCCGCGGCGACCAGCACCGGGTCGGTCGAGGTCCGGGACTCGGTGGCGATGCGCCAGCGGTCCCGGCCGTCGGACGCGTCGAGGGCGTAGACGGTGCCGAGGTAGTCGGCCAGGTAGACCCCGCCGCCGGCGACGGCCGGGCCCGGCACGAAGGCGGGCGGGGAGAGGAAGACCGCCGGTGCCTCGAAGTGCCATTTGACGTGGCCGCTGCCCACGTCCAGGGCGAGGACGCGGGTGCCGGCGGAGACGTACGCGTAGCCGTCGGGCGCCTGCGCCACCCGGACCGGCACACCGCCGCAGGAGGCCGCGTCGCCGATCGGGTACGACCAGCGCTCGTCGCCCGTACGGGCGTCCAGGGCGCGCAGCCGGGCGTCCTGCCAGACGTACACCGTGCCGTCGTGGAGCACCGGGCCGGCCTCCGGCGACTCGAAGTCGGTCTGGCAGCCGGTGATCTCCCACAGCTTCTGGCCGCCTGCGGCCTCCCAGCCCTGGACGCCGCCGCCGCGGGTGCCGGTGACGACCGTGCCCCGGCCGGCCTTCAGGGAGTAGACCCAGGCATCGGTCTGGAGGCGCCACAGGTCCGTGCCCTCGCGCGCGTCGAGCGCGAAGAGGGTGGGGCCGTCGGAGGCGTGCACCCGGCCGTCCGCGACCGCCATGGACCAGGCCACGTCCCGGGTCTTGAAGCGGCGGCGGCCGGTCGCCACGTCCAGGGCGTGCACCTCGAAGGAGGTGACGTAGACCAGGTCGCCGGCGACGGACGGGGTGCCCCAGACGTCGTTGGACATCCGGAAGCGCCAGGGACGCCAGCCGGTGGCCGCCGCTTCCGGGGGCACGGCGGGGGCGGGCGGCGCGGGCGGTGCGGCGGCGGCGCCGGCGGGGTCCGCGCCATTGACGCCGGGGCGCGGCCTGGACCAGGAGCCGGCCAGGGCGGCCTCCGGGGGCGGCGCCTGCACGGCGGCGGCGCGCATGGCGGCGGCCCGGGGGCCGGGGCCGATGGGCACGGCGGCGCCGGCCAGCCGCACGGGCCCGGTGTCGGGGGCGCCGACCGCCGCGGGCACCGGCGCGGCCTGCGCCGCGGCATCCTGCGCGGACGCCGGGACGACGGGGTCGTGCGCCGGCGGGGGCGGTACGGCGGGCGGGCGGTGACCGCCGCTGCCGCCGCTCCGGGCGCCGCCGTGGGCGGTCTTGGCGGGCGGGCGGCCGTTGCGGCGGGCCTCGATCAGGCTCACCGCCCGCTCGGGCAGCCACGCCGACGCCGTACCGCTGTCGTCGGAGCCGGAGCCGAACAGGTGCGGGGCCAGCTGCGCCTGGAGGTCGGCCGGGCTGGGGCGGGCGGCGGCCTCCATCTGCATGCAGGACTCGATCAGCGGGCGCAGCTCCTCGGGCAGACCGTCCAGGTCGGGGCCCTCGCGCAGCAGCATGAACACGGTCTCGACGGGGTTGGCGCCGTGGAAGGGGGCGTGCCCGGTGGCGGCGAAGACGAGGGTGGAGCCGAGCGAGAAGACGTCGCTGGCGCCGGTGACGCTGCGGGAGTCCTTGGCCTGCTCCGGGGACATGTAGGCGGGCGTGCCGACGGCGACGTTGGTCATCGTCAGACGGGTGTTCGAAACACCCGAGGCGATACCGAAGTCGATCACCCGGGGGCCGTCCTCGACGACCAGGACGTTGGACGGCTTGAGGTCGCGGTGGACCAGCCCCGCACCGTGGATCGACTGGAGGGCCTCGGCGACGCCGGCCGCCAGCCAGCGCACGGCCTGGGCCGGCAGCGGCCCGCACTCGTTCACTATCTCCTCGAGGGAGGGCGCGGGCACGTACGCGGTGGCCAGCCAGGGCACGGCCGCGCGGGGATCGGCGTCGACCACGGCCGCCGTGTAGAAGCCGGAGACCGCGCGCGCCGCCTCCACCTCCCGGGTGAAGCGGACGCGGAACAGCTGGTCCTCGGCGAGTTCCGTCCGGACCGTCTTGATCGCCACGCGGCGCCCGGACGCCGACCGCGCGAGATAGACCAGCCCCATGCCGCCGGCCCCCAGCCGTCCCAGCACCTCGAACGGCCCGATCCGCCGAGGATCGTGCTGCGTCAGCTGATCCACCACTTGCCTGCCACCTCCCCGTACGAGCCGCGTCACCCACTTATGTACGCGACCGAGTGCAGCGTCTCACCACCGCACCGCCGCGGCGGCACGCACCCCGATTCTTCCTGGCCGGAGCGCTGCTGGCGAACCCTCGGACAAATGGGGTGTCCCACCCCAAAGAGCATGGCTGGAGAGGGTGGGTTCAGCGCTGGAGCAGCGCGAACGACGCCCCCTGGTCGTCCGTGACCACGGCCACCGAGCCGTACGACGTCTCGAAGGGCGGAACCTGCACCCGGCCGCCGAGCCGGGCCACCTCCCCGAGCGCCGCCTCGCGGTCGGCCACGGCGAAGTGGACGAGGAAGTGCGGCGGCATCTCGGCCGGGAAGACGCCGGAGACCGGGGCGCGTCCGAAGTCGGGGTCGGCGCCGGGCCCGAACAGGGCTTCGTGGAAGAGGTCCCCGTAGAAGGTGTTGGCGGCCTCGGTGTCCCGGGTGTACAGCTCGGCCCAGGCGAAGCTGCCCGGCTCGTGCCGCCGGCCGAAACCGGCGTGGCCGCCGGGCTGCCACAGGCCGAAGACGGCGCCCTGGGGATCGGCTGCCAGGGCGGCGACGCCGCGGTCGCCGACCGTCGCGGGCCCGGTGACGAGCTGGCCGCCGCCGGCCGTGATCCGGCCGGCCAGCGCACGCGCGTCCGGGGTGTGGAAGTACACCGTCCACACCGTGGGCATCCGCCCGTCGGTCTTGCGCACCAGCGCGGCCACCGGCTCCCCGTCCAGCCGGGCCTCGACGCTCCCGCCGCCCTCCCCCGCACCGTCCGCCGCGTCGGGGAACGTCCACCCGAAAAGCTCGCCGTAGAAGCGCTTGCCCGCCTCGACGTCGGGAAGCTGCGCGTCCACCCAGCAGGGGACGCCCTCGGTGTACGCGGATGCGCTGTTCTCGGCCATGTCGCCAAAGTAACCGCGGCTCCCGCACCCCGCAGACCAGGCACACCAGCCCCTGAGCACCCGTGCACCCCATTTGCAGTCGGCCAAATCGCGCCAGGATCACCCGTCGGTAAGCTGACGGCATGACAGGACAAGTGCGTACCGTCGACGGCCGCGTGGCCGGCCGACGTGGGCAGGCGACCCGGCAGAAGCTGCTCGACTGCCTCAGCGAGATGCTCAGCTCCTCCCCCTACCGGGACGTCAAGGTCATCGATGTCGCCAGGAAGGCGGGCACTTCGCCCGCGACGTTCTACCAGTACTTCCCGGATGTCGAAGGCGCCGTCCTGGAGATCGCCGAGCACATGGCCGCCGAGGGAGCCGGGCTGGCCGAGCTGGTCGAGGGCCGCTCGTGGACCGGCAAGGCCGGGTGGCAGTCCGCGCAGGAACTGGTCGACGGATTCCTGGACTTCTGGAAGAAGAACGACGCCATCCTGCGCGTCGTGGACCTCGGGGCCGCGGAGGGCGACAAGCGGTTCTACAAGATCCGCACGAAGATCCTGAACTCGGTGAACAGCTCCCTGGCCGACTCCGTCGCCGAGTTGCAGGCCAAGGGCAAGGTCGACAAGGACGTGAACCCCGGGGCGATCGCCGGTTCCCTGGTGGCGATGCTCGCCGCGGTCGCCTCGCACCAGAAGGGCCTTGGTGTGAAGCAGGCGGAACTCAAGCCGAACCTGGCCCTGTTGGTCCACCTGGGCATCACCGGCAGGAAGCCGACGAAGTAGCCCGAAGGCGGCGGACGCCGCCCCTTGCAAGTCCTGTCAGCCAGGCGGCGGTTCTCCCGGTGAGCCCGCCGCCTGTCGCGTTCCGGCACGGAGTTCCGCGGCGGCCGGGCCCCGCCAGGCGGACAGCGGCCTGCGCGGGCGACTGCCCACGCGGGCATCGGCCTACGTCCGCATCGGCCTCGCGGCCGGCCGCCTACGCGGGCAGCGGACGGTCGTGCACCACGTGCTTCATCACCAGCGTCGAGGTCAGCCGCTGCACACCCGGCAGGGTGGCCAGCCGCTCGTCGTAGAGCCGCTGGTAGGCGGCGAGGTCGGCGGCGACCACCCGCAGCAGATAGTCCGGTTCCCCGAACAGCCGCTGCGCCTCGAGCACCTCCGCCACCTCGCTCACGGCCCGCTCGAACTCCGCGACCGTCTCCCGGTCCTCCTGCCGCATCGACACGAAGACCAGCGCCTCGAAGGTCAGCCCCACCGACGCCGGGTCCACCACCGCCCGGTAGCCGCTGATCGCCCCCGACCGCTCCAGCTCCCGCAGCCGCCGGTGACACGGGGAGACGCTCAGCCGCACCCGGGCGGCCAGCTCGGTCACGGTCAGCCGCCCGTCCTGCTGGAGCTCGGCAAGAATCTTCCGGTCCACGTCATCCATGGAGGAAATCTTTCCACCTGGACGGCATCTTGCGGCAAACTCCGGGAACACCTTCGGGCCATATCGGCCTAATCTTCCCCTCATGGACGCCGGAACGCTGATCTCCTTCCTCGCCCTGGACCTGCTGCTGGTGTGCGTGCCGGGCGCGGACTGGGCGTACGCGATCTCCGCCGGACTGCGCGAGAGGTCCGTGACGTGGGCGGTGGGCGGGCTGGTCGCCGGGTACGCGCTGCACACGGTGCTGGCGGCGGCCGGGCTCGCGGTCCTCGTCGCCGGGTCGCCGGCGCTGCTCACCGCGCTGACCGTGGCGGGTGCGGCGTACCTCGTGTGGCTGGGCTGGGGCGTCCTGCGCCGGCCGGCCACGCCGGGGGCCGGCGACGGCACGGGGGCCGCGGCGAGCCGCTCCCGGGTCTTCCTGCGCGGGGCCACGATCAGCGGACTGAACCCCAAGGGCCTGCTGCTGTACCTCTCCCTCCTGCCGCAGTTCCTGTCCACCGGGGGCGGGCACCTGCCGGTGCCGGTGCAGACCGTGACCCTGGGCCTGCTGCACATGGCGTGCTGCGCCGCCGTCTACCTCACGGTGGGGATCGCCGCCCGTGCCGTCCTGGGCGCCCGCCCGGCGGCGGCCCGTGCGGTGGCCCGCACGTCCGGGGCGGCGATGCTGGGCATCGGCGCCTTCCTGCTGGCGCAGCGGCTGGCGACGTTCTGAACCGGGAACACCTGCGCGTCCGGCGACGTTGAGTGGTCAGTCGGTGACGCCCGCGCTGCTGAGGAGAGCTGAATGGCCCTGACCCGTGAAGAGCGTGCACAGTTCCTGGCCGAGCCCCACATCGCCGCGTTCTCGGTCGACGCGGGCCCAGGACGCGCCCCGCTCACGGTGCCGATCTGGTACCAGTACGAGCCCGGCGGCGACGTCTGGATCATGACGGGGGTCGACTCCCGCAAATACGAGCTGATCAAGGCCGCCGGCCGGTTCTCGCTGATGGTCGACCGGCTCGAACCCACCGTGCGGTACGTGTCGGTGGAGGGACCGGTCGTCGACATCGCGACCGGTACGGTCGAGCAGCTCAGGGAGATCTCCGCCCGCTACCTCCCCGCCGAGAAGGTCGACGGCTACGTCGAGTCGTTCTCGGACAGCGAGGGCGAGCAGGCGGTCGTCCGGATGCGGCCCGAGCGCTGGCTGTCGGCCGATCTGGGGACGGTCTGAGGCCCTGCCGGACCCGACGGGCGACAATCGGCGCATGGAATCGGAGTTCCCCGAAGTGCTGAGGTCGCTGCGGGTGTGGGACCCCGCCGTCACCACGCTGGCGCCGTTCGATCCGGAGTCCGCGCCCGCCGACCCGCTGCCGCTGTTCACCCAGTGGTTCGCGGCGGCGGTCGCGGCCGGCCAGACCGAGCCGCACACCATGTCGCTGGCGACGGCGGACGCGGACGGTCTGCCGGACGTGCGCATCGTGATGCTGCACGGCGCGGACGCCGACGGCTGGTCCTTCGCCACGCACGCCGACAGCCGCAAGGGCGGCCACCTGGCCGCCCGCCCCTACGCCGCGCTCGTCTTCTACTGGCCGGTCCTGGGCCGCCAGGTCCGCGTGCGCGGCCCGGTCACCGCCGCGCCGGCCGCCGAGGGCCAAGCCGATCTGCACGCCCGCTCCACCGGCGCCCTCGCCGCCGCACTGACCGGCCGTCAGAGCCGGCCGCTGGGCTCGCTGGACGAGCTGGCGGACGCGTCGCGGGAGGCGTGGGAGCGAGCCGCCCGGGACCCGGACGCCCCGGTGCCGACCTGGACGCTGTACCGCCTGTCCCCCGACGAGGTCGAGTTCTTCCAGGGCGACGAACGCCGCCGCCACGTCCGCCTGACCTACCGCCGCGGCGAGCAGGGCTGGACCCGCCGCCTGCTGTGGCCCTGACCGGGCCCACCCGTGGCCGACTGTTCCCCGTGGCCGGCCCCTCCCGTCTCGTGACCGATCCGCAATCACTTTCCGTCTTGACCGAGACCCATCAACCTGGTCCGCGATTACGCTCGCCGCATGGTCGACTCCACAGCGTCCCACGCTCCGCCCGCCGAAGTGGCCGCCGAACCGGCCGCCGCCCCCGCGGCACGGAACCGCGAGACCCCCGCCGACCCGCCCGCGCGGCCCGTGTACGTCATCGGCGGCGGCCCCGGCGGCCTCGCCGCCGCGTACGCGCTGCGCGCGCCCGGGGCATGCGCGCCGTCGTCCTGGAGCGTTCCGACCGGGTCGGCGCCTCCTGGCGGGGCCACTACGACCGGCTGCGCCTGCACACCACCCGCCGTCTGTCGAGCCTGCCCGGACTGCCGATGCCGCGCGGATTCGGGCGCTGGCCGGCCCGCGACGACGTGGTGCGGTACCTGGAGACGTACGCCGAGCACCACGCCCTGGAGATCGTCACCGGCGTCGAGGTCTCCCGCGTGGAGCGCACCCCCGACGGCACCGGCTGGCTGCTGCGCGCCACGGGCGGGCGCGAGCTGACCGGCGCCGCGGTGGTGGTCGCCACGGGCCACAACCACACTCCCCGGCTGCCGGACTGGCCCGGCCGGGACACCTACCCCGGCGAGCTGCTGCACGCCGCCGCCTACCGCAACGCGCGCCCCTACGCAGGCCGCGACGTCCTGGTCGTCGGCGCCGGCAACACCGGCGCCGAGATCGCCGTCGACCTGGTGGAGGGCGGCGCCGCCCGGGTGCGGCTCGCGGTGCGCACCGCCCCGCACCTGGTGCGGCGTTCGGCGGTCTGGTGGGCCGCCCAGCACACCGGCGTCCTCGTGCGGCACCTGCCCGTCCGGCTCGCCGACGGTCTCGTCCGGCCGCTGACCGGGCTCACCGTGCCCGATCTGTCGGCCCACGGGCTGCCCCGGCCGGACTCCGGCCTCTTCAGCCGCGCGGCCGAGGGCGCGATCCCGGTGCAGGACGTCGGCATCGTCGACGCCGTGCGCCGGGGCCGGGTGGGGATCGTCGCCGCCGTGGAGGGCTTCGAGGACGGCGAGGTGGCCCTCGCCGACGGCACCCGCGTCGTCCCGGACGCCGTGATCGCCGCCACCGGCTACGCCCGCGGCCTGGAGCCGCTCGTCGGTCACCTCGGAGTGCTCGACGCCCGCGGCGCGCCGGTGGTGCGCGGTGCCCGTTCCCCTGAGGACGCGCCGGGCCTGTACTTCACCGGCTTCACCAACCCCGTCAGCGGCATGCTCCGCGAACTGCGCCTCGACGCGGCACGGATCGCCCGCGCCGTGGCCGGGCAGTGCGGGGAGCGGGTCGCCCGGCTGCCGGCGGGCGGATAGACGGATCAGGCCAGGGCGGTGGGCACCGCCCGCTCCGGGCGGCGGCGGATCACCAGGGCCATCAGCGCCGCCGCCGCGCACAGCGCACCGGAGGCGTACCAGACCACGTCGTACGAGCCGAAGGCGTCGCGGGCGACGCCGCCGAGGAACGCGACCAGCGCGGCACCGACCTGGTGCGAGGCGAGCACCCAGCCGAAGACGATCGCGCTGTCGTCGCCGTAGTGCTCCCGGCACAGGGCCAGGGTGGGCGGCACGGTGGCGACCCAGTCGAGGCCGTAGAAGACGATGAAGAAGACCATCGGTATCTCGACCGTCGGGGCCAGAAGCAGCGGCAGGAACAGGAGCGAGACGCCGCGCAGGGCGTAGTAGACGGCCAGCAGGCGGCGCGGTTCGAAGCGGTCGGTGAACCAGCCGGAGGCGATCGTGCCGACCACGTCGAAGACGCCGATGACGGCGAGCAGCGAGGCGGCCGCCGTGACGGGCATGTGGTGGTCGTGCGCGGCGGGGATGAAGTGGGTCTGGATCAGGCCGTTGGTCGAGGCGCCGCAGATGGCGAAGGTGCCGGCCAGCAGCCAGAACGGGCCGGTGCGCATCGCCGAGAACAGGACCTTCACCGCCCGCCGGGCGGCGCCGGGCACGGGGGCGGGCTTGGGGACGAACTCCGCGGCCCCGTAGGGCTTCTGGCCCACGTCGGCCGGGTGGTCGTGCAGCAGCAGCCAGACGAAGGGGACGACGGCGAGCGCGGCGAGCGCGACCGTGACGGCGGCCGGCCGCCAGTCGTGCCGGTCGACGATCCAGGACAGCAGGGGCAGGAAGATCAGCTGCCCGGACGCGGAGGCGGCGGTGAGGATGCCGCTGACCAGGCCGCGCCGCTCGGTGAACCAGCGGTTGGTGACCGTGGCCGCGAACGCCAGTGCCATCGATCCCGACCCCAGGCCGACCAGCAGGCCCCAGCACAGGATCAGCTGCCAGGCGGAGTCCATCCACACGGTGAGCCCGGAACCGAGGGCGATCAGCGTCAGGGCGACGGCGACCACCCGCCGGATGCCGAAGCGGTCCATCAGCGCCGCCGCGAAGGGGGCGGTCAGCCCGTACAGCGCGAGGTTGACGGAGACCGCGGCGCCGATCGTGCCGCGCGACCAGCCGAAGTCCTGGTGGAGCGGGTCGATGAGGATGCCGGGGACGGAACGGAAGGCGGCGGCGCCGATGATCGTCACGAAGGTCACGGCGGCCACGAACCAGGCGCGGTGCACCCGGGTGCGGCCCGGACGGGAGCGGCGCGGGCGGGCGGGGTCGGGCTGCCCCACGGCTGCCGCGGTGTCGGTTGTCTGGGTCACGTCACAGAGCTTCCGGTACGCGGTGTGCCCGGGACGAGTGGCCCGGAAGTCACTGTTCGCTAGGATCGGGCCATGACGTCGCAGCGGACACACCCCCGGCACCGCGTCGTGGTCCTCGCCCTCGACGGCCTGCTCCCCTTCGAACTGGGCATCCCCCAGCGCATCTTCGGCCTCGCCAGGGACGCGGCCGGACGCCGGCTCTACGAGGTCGTGACCTGCTCGGTCCGGCCGCCCGGGCCGGTGGCCACCGACGCCGACTTCGCGGTGCTCGTCGAGAACGGACCCGAGGCCCTGGCCACCGCCGACACCGTCGTCGTCCCGGCCTCCTACGAGCTGGGCCCGGTCCACGAGGACGGCGTCCTCACCCCGGAACTGGCCGCCGCCCTCGACCGGGTCCACCCCGGCACCCGACTCGTCGCCATCTGCACCGGCGGCTACGTCCTTGCCGCCGCCGGGTACCTCGACGGCCGCCCGGCGACCACGCACTGGGCCTCCGCCGAGCACTTCCAGCGGCTGTTCCCCAAGGTCCGGGTCGACGCGGACGTGCTGTTCATCGACGACGGGGACGTGCTGACCTCGGCCGGGGTCGCCGCCGGCATCGACCTGTGCGTGCACATCGTGCGCCGCGACCACGGCACGGCCGTCGCCAACGAGGTGGCCCGCCGCACGGTCGTGCCGCCCTACCGGGACGGCGGGCAGGCGCAGTACATCGAGCGCCCCGTGCCCGACCCGCAGCAGGCGACCACCACGGGCGCCCGCGCCTGGGCGCTGGAGCGCCTGCACGAGCCCATCCAGCTGCGGGACATGGCCGAGCAGGAGGCGATGTCGGTCCGCACCTTCACCCGCCGCTTCCGCGAGGAGGTCGGCATCAGCCCCGGTCAGTGGCTGACCCAGCAGCGCGTCGAACGCGCCCGGCACCTGCTGGAGTCCACCGACCTGTCCGTCGACCAGATCGCCGCCGACGCGGGCTTCGGCACGGCCCAGTCGATGCGCCAACACCTCCAGTCGGCCCTGGGCGTCACCCCCACCGCTTACCGTCGCACCTTCCGCAGCAGAGGCGCCGCAAAGGTCGGCCGCGACCGGAGCGGTATCGCCGGATAGTTGTCCACAGCCTGTGGACAACGCGGGAACGGCCGACCGGCGGCGCGGCGTTGTCCGCCCCGAGCGCGGCACCGCGCGCCGCCGACCCGACCCGGCGTTCCCACCCCTGCTTCCCGTGGCCCTGCGGGAAGCGACACCGGATCACGACCCACACTCGTCGAGGGTTCCCGTCACCGAACCCTCGTCGTCCCCTCACGGCGAATCGTTGACCCCAAGCGTGATCAAACGGTCACGAGCCGTCAACACCCAACAGGGAATTCCTCACCGGCACCGTGCTCACGACGGACGCGCACGGAAGCACACACCGGCGCACAGCCGTCTCCACCGCTCGCGGGGCGGCGGGCCCGTGCACCTCTGCACCGCCGCGCCGGGCCGCTACACCGCCTCGTAGGCGAACCCTTCGTAGGCCACCGTGCCGCCGCAGGGTGCCGCCGGTTCCGCGGCCTGGGAACACCGGTCGAGTTCGCACCAGATCTGCTTGCCGCCGTCCTCACGGCTCCAGCCCCAGCGGTCGGCGAGCCCGTCGACGAGGGCCAGTCCCCGGCCGCCGGTCGCCTCGCCGCCCACGCACCGGGGCACCGGGGCGCGTTCGCTGTTGTCGGCCACCTCCAGGCGCACGGTGGCGTCCTCGGCCTCCGACGGGGGCAGGGAGAGCCGGAGCACGGCCGGACAGCCGGTGTGCACCACGGCGTTGGTGACCAGTTCGGAGACGAGCAGGACCAGCGTCTCGGCGAGCGGCTCGTCGACCGCTATCCCCGACCCGGCAAGCCTAGAGCGGGCCCACCTGCGGGCCCGACCGACCTCCGCGGGGTCGGGCCGGATCTCCAGCTGCACTTGAAGCACCTGCACCGCTCACACCATCCGAACCGGCGGACACAAAGGCTCGCGCCTCACGAAGGCCACGATCGTAGCCATTTTCTGCATGGCCAGAACAACGGCCGGGGCAGGGATCACGGAACGTGAGTCCCCTGTGAGACAGCATGGTTGACGTACAGTCACCCCAACAAGCGCTTCGGGCATATTCCAGCGCGAAGGAGTACCCGTGCGGCATACTGTGCGACGCTCGTTGCGGGGAGTCGAACAGGCGGCGGCCGACGGCCGATCCGCCCTGCGAGCGGCGGTGCGCACCGCCGGTTCCGGAGCCGCCCCAGGGGCAACACCGGCACGGTTCGCGCTCGGGACCACTCGCATCCCCCACAAGGTACCGGAGCACGGCCCCGACTCCGGCCCGTTACGGGTCACGCGTAGGACACAACCCGGCATCGACGCTCCGTGACAACGCCGTGCCACGATCCGTGACATCCATGGGTGTCGTGTGTCGATCCCGCAGTACAGGGCGGTGCGGCCGGCGGGGGCGCGGCGATCGGGGGCGAGGGCGGGATCACCGTGCGTAGTGGGTCCGATGCGGCAGGTGGTGACCAGGGGAGCGCCGGGTGCGGGCGGTCCCCCGGTGCGGGCGGTCCCGGTGTGCGTACACCGGTGTCGCGGCGCATGCGGGAGCGGCCGCCGGGGAGTTCCCGGCGGCCGCTCGAACTTTTCCCGGGGCCGGGCGTGTTGCGGCGCCTCGGGCCTGCGCTGTCGGCGCTATTCCGGAACGGTGAAGTAGCGGGCGAAGGCGGGGATGACCTCGTCCTCGCCGATCCTGCCGTCGCCGTCGGTGTCGAGTGCGGCGGCGGCCGATCTGGCGGTGTTCTCGGGCACGCCGAACACGGTGAGCACGCGCGCGGTGTCGGCCACGGTGACGGCTCCGTCGCCGTCGGTGTCGGCGACGTCCAGGGCGGCGTGCAGGAAGGGGCGGGCGATCTCGGCGAACCCGTCGGGGTTGTCGCGCAGCCGCTTGACCGCGCCGGTGACGAACTCCTCGCGCGTGATGCGCTGGTCGCCGTCCCGGTCCGCGATCCCGGCCATGCCCTGCCAGAACGCCTCGGCGCCGACGTAGAGGGCCTGCCCCTTGTCGGAGCGGGCGGGGGTGCCGAACTCGGCGAGCAGCGCCTTGGCCGCGCCGTTGAAGTCCTGCCGGTTGATGTAGCCGTTGCCGTCCTGGTCGAAGGTGGCGAACCGGGCGGCGATCCTGCGCTCGTACTCGCTGCTGACCATGTCTTTCGAGCCGCCTTTACGTCACGTGGATGGGGTACGTCTCGCACGGAGCGTACGACGCCGGGGGCCGGCGCGGAGCCGGAAGGCGACGCCTGTGCCAAGACCGGGGGAATTCCGGGACAACACCGGAACGCGTCGGACGGGTCCCTCCGGGCGGACGCGCTACGCGGACAGGGGGCGCGGTTCGTCGCCGGTGGCGGAGGCCAGGTCGGGGTGGACGTCGAACAGGCGGCGGACACCGAGGGCGCCGAGGACCCGGTTGACGTGGGAGCCGTCGGCGGCGCCCCGGGCCGGCAGGATCAGGCGCAGGCTGCCCTGGCAGGAACGTATGAGCCGGCGGGAGGCGATGAGGACCCCGACGCCGCTGGAATCGCAGAAGAGCACCTGGGAGAGGTCCAGCACGAGACTGTGGCGCCCCTCGGCCACCACGTCGTGGACCCGCTGACGCAGCACGGGCGACGTCACGAGGTCCAGTTCGCCCGACACCTGGAGCACGGCCCACTCGCCCTGCTCGGCTCCGGTCACATTGAACGCCACCACCATGCCCTTCACTCGGCGATTCGTCCGGGTTCGTCCGAAACGGAAGCAGTGCCTACGCTTCTTGGGCGCGCGCCTGCCCACCGGCCGTGCCCGCAAACACGGCGCCGGAAACGGCCATCGATCGGAAGAGGCTTGTTTTAGTCGCTTTCGATCCTGTTCGATCGTATCCGGCCGCACGCTGGAGGGGACGAGGGGCCCGCGTGGCCCTACCACCCACCGGACCACCGGGGGCGCGCTTTGTCACAAAGGGGCGTGCGCCGTCGGCGGTGCCGACTACATTCGAGGGGACGAGGGCCGCAGGCTGGAGGGGACGAGCAGGGGGTGAAGGGGCCGCATGGCGAAAAGGGACGCACCGCTGCGCTGGGACCGCAAGATGCAGCAGCGGCTCGCACGCGGCGAGGCCGCCGCCCTCGGCGAGCTCTACGACCGGTTCGCATCGCTCGTGCACGGTCTCGCCCACCGGGTGCTCGGTGACGAGCGCGCCGCCGACGGCATCACGCGCGACGTCTTCGCACACGTCTGGGAGCACCCGGACGCCTACGACCCCCGGCAGGGGCCGCTGCGCAGCTGGGTCGCCGCGCTGACCCACCGGCTGGCGGTCCAGCGGCTGCGCGCGACGGAGACCGCCGCCCTCGAGCGCGGCGCCGCCGGCAGCGCCGAGGAACTGGAGAGCAAGGTGCGCCGGGCCTCGGTCGCCGCCCGCGCCGACTACATCGTCCAGTCCATGCCGGCTCCGCTGCGCGCCGCCCTGGAGCTGGCCTACTTCCAGCGCCGCGACTACCGCCAGACCGCCGCCGACCTCGGGGTCACCGAGGACGAGGCCCGCCGCCGGCTCCGTCTGGGCCTGCAACTGCTGTCCACGGCCCACAACGCGGGAGCGCCCGGGGCACCGCCCGGCTACGGGGGCGCGGCATGAGCGAGTACGGCGGGCTGGAACGGCACGAGGAACCCGACGGCACGGAGGGCACCGCCCAGGGCGCCTTCGGGCCGGCCTTCGACGGAGGCCCGGAGGACGCCGACGGGAACCGGCCCGGGCGTGCCCCGGGGTCCGAAGGCGGTGGCAGGCTCGGGGCCGGTGACGGCTCCTGGAGCAGTGACCGCCCCGGCACCGGCGGCAGGCCCGGGACCGGTGACAGGTCCGGCACCGGCGGCAGGCCCGGCACCGGTGACGGCTCCCCGGGCGGTGGGGGGTCTGGCAGCGGTGACGGCTCCGGCAGCAATGACGGCTCCGGGGCCGTGGGCGGCCCCGGTGGTGCGGGGCACGGGCCGCCCCGGATCCCGCTGCCGCGTGCCGCCGTCGAGGACTCGCCGGTGCCGCTGCCCCCTCCCTCGCAGGTCATCGAGGACGCGGAACGGAACGGACCGCTGGTGCTGGAACACGACGTCCTGAAGTCGCTCCTCGGGGCCTGGGCGCTGGCCGCCTGTTCCCCGGCGGAGGCCGAGGCCGTCGAGGAGCACCTCGGCCTGTGCGGCGCCTGCGCCGAGGAGGCGCTGCGGCTGCGCGACGCCGTCGGGCTGCTCCAGCGCGCGGAGACCCTGGACTTGGACCCGGCCCTGCGCACCCGCGTCCTGGAGAGCTGCCTGGAGCGGCGCCCGCCACGCATCCCGGTGCCCGAGTGGGCCGTCCCGTACGACGCCGAGACGGCGCGGCTCGACGCCCTGCTTCAGGACTTCGGCGACGCCGAGTGGCACGCCCCGGTACGGCTGCGCTGGTTCGAGGGCGACGGCACCGCCAGCCGCCGGACCACCGTCGCCGGGGTCATCGCGCATCTGCTGACCGTCGACGGGCTGGTGGCCGTCGCCCTCGGCCTGGACGACCCGCTCGGCGAGATCGCCGCGCGGTCCCCGGCGCCCGCGAGCCGCACCGAGGCGTACTGGCGCGCCTCGCACTTCCCGCCCACCCGCACGGTGCGGGCGCCCTGGCGGGAGCAGGTCCACGCCGTCGTCCGCACGGCGGCCTTCACCGGCAGCTCCTCGGGCGGACTGCCGGTCTCCTACGGCGACTTCGAGCTGCCGCTGCGCGACGCGCTGCTGGACCGGGCGTTCGAGTGCTGGGTGCACGCCGAGGACATCGCGGACGCCGTGGACTACCCGTACGATCCGCCGTCGCCACGCCATCTGAACCGCATGATCGACCTCGCGGCCCGGATGCTGCCCGGCATGCTCGCCGCCCGCCGGCGGTCCGGGCTCGCCTCGGCCGCCGCGCACCGGCACCTGGTGGCGGCCGGAGAGCCGGGCCGCAGTCTGCGGCTGGAGATCGAGGGCTCCGGCGGCGGCGAGTGGTTCATCCCGCTGGACTCCCCCGCGGCGGTGGCCTCCGCCGAGCACGAGGTGGCGCACGTCGCGCTGGACGGGGTGGAGTTCTGCCGGCTGGCCGCCGGCCATGTGCCGCCGGCGGAGGCCGCGGCGGGGCAGGTCGGGGACCGGGACGCCATCAGGGACGTCCTGTTCGCGGCGGCGAGCCTGAGCAGAATGTAGGGGGTGGTGGCGGGTTCGGGCGCGGCTGCGGGTATGTCGTGGTTGCTCGCGCAGTTCTTGAGGTACGTGCAGTGGACGCCCCTGAAAGGGGCGCGGGGAACTGCGCGACCAGCTACGAACCACCCGCAGCCGCCCCCGAACCCGAACCCCCAGCCCCCTAGGCGAATACGACCGTCCGCCGGCCGTTCAGCAGAATCCGCCGCTCCGCGTGCCACTTCACGGCCCGCGCCAGCGCCTGGCACTCGACGTCCCGCCCGATCGCGACCAGCTGGTCCGGCGTGACGTCGTGGCCGACGCGCTCGACCTCCTGCTCGATGATCGGCCCCTCGTCCAGGTCGGCCGTCACGTAGTGCGCGGTCGCGCCGATCAGCTTCACGCCCCGCGCATGCGCCTGGTGGTACGGCTTGGCGCCCTTGAAGCTCGGCAGGAAGGAGTGGTGGATGTTGATGATCCGCCCGGCCAGCTGCTTGCACAGGTCGTCGGAGAGGACCTGCATGTAGCGGGCCAGCACCACCAGCTCGACGTTCTCCTCGCGGACGATCTCCAGCAGCCGCGCCTCCGCCTCCGGCTTGGTGTCCTTCGTCACGGGGATGTGGTGGAAGGGGATGTCATAGGACCCCACCAGCTCGGCGAAGTCGGTGTGATTGGACACCACCGCGGCGATCTCCACCGGCAGCGCACCGATCCGGGCGCGGAAGAGCAGGTCGTTCAGGCAGTGGCCGAACTTGCTGACCATCAGGACGATGCGCATCTTCTCGTCGGCCCGGTGGATCTGCCAGTCCATCTGGAAGGAGTCGCCGATCGCCGCGAAGCTGGCGCGCAGCTTGGCCACCGTCACCGGAGCCTCGGCCGAGAAGTGGACGCGCATGAAGAACAGACCCGTGTCGTGGTCGCCGAACTGCTGGCTGTCCTCGATGTTGCAGCCGGTCATGAACAGGTAGCTCGACACGGCGTGCACGATGCCCTGCTTGTCCGGGCAGGCGAGCGTGAGGACGTACTGGTCGGCGGGGACCACGGCGGAGGCGGACTGCTCGTTCATGCAGGACAGGGTCCCATATCCGAGGCCCCGCCCGGCGTCCGTCCCGCCACCCGGACCCGCCCGCACCGGCACCGGCCCCGCCCGGTCGGCTGCTACGCGGACCGCGTCAGGATGCTCAGCACCTCCAGCGAGCGCGGCGCCGTGTCCGGGTCCTCCCCGTCGCTGCTCGCCAGCCGCACGTGCGCGTCCCGGGCCGCCCGCACCGCCTCCGGCCACGCGGGGTGCTCGAGGTACGTGGCGACGGGGGCGTCCGGGCCCACCTGGTGCATGATCCGCAGCACCCGCAGCACGGCGGTGTCGACGAGCGCCGCCTCCTGGGAGTCACGGAAGATCGTGCCGACGTACTTCTCGGCGGACCAGTGGTCCAGCCAGGTGTCCTCGACCAGCCGGTACACCGCGTCGGTGACGTCGCCGTAGCCGTCCACGCCGGCCAGCCAGACGTCCCGCTGGAAGGCGGGGTCGGAGAGCATGTGCAGCGCCGAGCGCACGTTGCTGCGCCAGCGCCACCACGGCATGTCGTTCAGGGGCATGCCGCCCATGGTGGAGGAGCGACGGCCGCGACGGGAAGAGTTCTCCGAACCTTGCACGGTCATCGATCGTACGTTCCCCTCCAGCCGCGCCCCACCGGCCCCCGCAATTCACCTCCGTGTCACTCCTCGTTGACCGGAGGTCACTCCCAGGTTAGCGGTGTGGCGGAATCGTGCGGAACCATGACCGGCAGGCCTCGCACCCCCCGCACCCTCTTCTCCCGCCTCCTCCGACCCGCCGGCAAACGCGCCCTGACCGCGGGCGCCGTGGCGGCCTGCGCCTCGCTCGCCGCCGGCTGCGGGGTCGTCCCCGGCGTCACGGGGGGCGCCGGGGACGCCCCGATCACCGTGATGACCTGGGCTCCCCAGGACACCGGCGCCACCAACAAGCCCGGCATGCCCGCGTTCGCCCAGGCCTACGCCCGCTGGATCAACAAGCAGGGCGGCATCAACGGCCACGAGCTGACCGTGCTGACCTGCAACGAGCACAACGACAGCATCGCCGCCGCCAAGTGCGCCCGGCAGGCCGTCGAGGAGGGCGCGGTCGCCGTCGTCGGCTCCTACAGCCAGCACGCCGACTCCTTCTTCCCCGTCCTGGAGGGCGCCGGCATCCCGTACATAGGCGGGTACGGCATCACCAACGCCGAGTTCACCAGCCCGCTGTCCTACCCGGTCAACGGCGGCCAGCCCACGCTGCTGTCCGGCCTCGGCAGCGCGCTCGCCCAGAACTGCGGGCCCGTCACCCTCGTCCGCCCCGACACCATCGCCGGCGACCAGCTGGCCGGGATGCTCGACTCCGGTCTCCAGGCGGGCGGGCACGAGCGCGCCGCCGACCAGCGGGCGCCGGAGGACGCCACCGAGTACAGCGGCCAGTCCGAGCAGGCGCTGCGGCACGCCACGGCCGGCGCCGGGAAGGAGGGCTGTGTGGTCCCGGTGCTCGGCGACCGCACCGGCACCTTCATGGACTCCTTCCGCCGGGCCCGCGAGGACTACCCCGGGGTGCGCACCGGCACCGTGCTGGGCAGCGTCGACCAGTCGACGATCAACGCCACCGGCGGTTCCTCCAGCCCGTACGAGGGGTCGTACGTCACCGGCTGGTACCCGGTGTCGACCGATCCGCGCTGGGAGCCGATGAAGAAGGTCATCCAGCAGGAGGCCTTCGGCGACAACCGCATCGACCCGGCGGACGCCGGTGTGCAGACCACCTGGATCGCCTACACCGCGTTCAAGGAGATCGTCGAGGCCCTCGGCGACCGCGAGGTGAGCGCCGGGTCACTCACCCGGGCCCTGGACGACGGGCTCGAGGTCGGCACGGGCGGGCTCACCCCGACCCTCCAGTGGCACTTCGACAACAAGCTGTCGTCCGTCGGCTTCCCGCGCCTGGTCAACACCGACGTCACCGTCCAGGTCGTCCGGGACGGGCGGCTGGTGGCGGCCCGCAAGGACTCGCTCGACACCACGGAGACGCTGCGCCAGGCCGACGTGCACTGACGCGCACCGGCCCGGGGGCGGCCGGCCCCGGGGACCCACGAGGGCCCGCGGGGCCGCCCGTCACAGCTGGGTCGGCTGCCGCTCGGTCAGGCCGTACGTGCGGGCGATCTCGTTCCAGAGCCCGGCGGCCTTGCCCTTCTCGGTGGTGGCGACGCCGCTGGCCCGGTTGCCGGCCCGCGTCTGGTCGGTGGTGCGGGCCTTGCCCTTCTTGCAGCCCTTCTTGCCCGCCGTCTGGTCGGCCCAGGCCGCGTAGTGGTTGTCCGCCGACGCGGAGGCCTGCCAGGCCTTGGTGAGGTGGGCGGTCAGCGCCGTGTGGTTCGGCAGCTTGTCGACCTCGATCCCCTTCAGGCGCGTGACCAGTGCCGTGCGCTGCTTGGCCGCGGCGCGCAGGTCCTTGGCGGCCTGGGAGAGGTTGTCGCAGGACTTCACGTCGGCCACGGCGTTGATCACCATCGTCCGGCTGTCGCCGCTGTCCGCGAGCAGCTTGTCCAGCTCGGCCGCCTGCTGTTCGGCCGGGTCCACGCTCGGCGACGGGGAGGCGGATTCCTGCGGCGCGGGGGCCGTGGCGGACAGGGGTTCCTTGGCGTCGTCGGCCTGTTCCTGGCCGCCTCCGCCGCCGAGCAGCGCGCCCGCGCCGATCCCGACGACGGCGATGCCGACGCCGACGGCCGCGAGCAGCGGCACCCGCGAGCCGGTCCGCCCGCCGCGACCGCCCCGGCCGCCGCCGTCACCGTCCGGGCCGCCGTGCCGCCGGCCGCCACCGCCGCCGGGGCCCTGCGGGGCGTGGTCGGGCCGGCCGGCCGCGTGGGGCGGTCCCGGCTCGTCGAAGCGGGGCAGCTGCTGGGTGGCGGAGGCCGCTCCGTCACCGGCCGGCCCGCTGCGGAAGAGGTTGTCGAACTCGGCGGGCGGCTGCCGTGCGGCGTCCGCGCCGGGCGCGGCACCGTACGCCGCCCCCGCGGGCTGTCCGGGCACGGGCGCGATGTACTGGGTGGCCTCGGCGTCGGGCCCGGAGGCCGGCGGCATCGGTGCGGGCCCCTGGCCGGGCTGTGCGGGCCTGCGCAGCATCCGGGTGTCCTCCGAGGAGGCCCCGGCGGGGTTCTCCGGCGGCAGCGCGCCCGGCGCGACGGGCGGCAGGTACTGCGTCGCGCCCTCGTCCGCGGGCGCCGGCACCGGCGGTATGTAACGGGTCGCTTCCTCGTCGGCGGCAGCCGCCACGGGCGGTATGTACTGGGTGGCGCCCTCGTCCGCGGGGGGCGGCAGGGGCGCGGACGGCTGCCCGTGCGCTCCGTTCCCGCCGTACGTCCCGTGCGGGTCGCCGTGGGCCGCGTCGGGCCGGCCGTAGGGCGGCTGCTCCGCCCCGTACTGCGGCTGCGGGGTTCCGTACTGCGGCTGCTGGGTTCCGTACTGCGGCTGCTGGGTCCCGTACGACGCGGGCGGGGCGCCCTCAGGGGGCAGCGGGCCCGGACCGGACGCGGCGCCGCCGGCCGCGTGCCGCCCCTGTCCCGGCGCGGACCAGGCGTCCGGCCCGCCCGACGGCGGCTGGGCGGCCGGGGGCTGCTGCGGGGCCGGGTGGGCGTCCCAGGGCTGGTCGGCCGCGGCGCCCCACTCCTGGCCGGGGGCCGGGCCGGCGCCCGGCCGGCGGTCCGGTCCCCAGGGCTGGTCCCAGGCCTGGCCGCCGGCCGGTGCCGAGGCGGGCGCGGAGGAGGGCGCGGGCCCGCCGGCCGGGTGACCGGCGGGGCCGCCCGCCGGGCCCGGCAGCAGGGGCTCGCCGCCGTCGGAGGGCAGCACGATGCCTTCGCGCGCGGGGCGCCGCGAGGGCTCCTCGCCCTGTCCACTCTGCGTCACCGGGACTCCTACGAATGGGGGACCTTCGTCAACGTCGGCTAAACGCTACCGGGTCCCCTGAGCCCGCTGCCACGCCCCACAGGACGTGACCTCTTTCCCTGTGACGGCAGTAACAAAACCAGGCCGTGGCGCGCTGTTGATGTCGCCTGCGTCTCATCCGGCGTGTGTTCTCCCCGTGTTCACGCCGCCGACGGACGGGCGTTCACGCCGCCGCCTGGAGGTCGAGCCGCGCCCCGAACTCCCGTACCACCGCCTCCTCCCGGTACGGCTCCAGCCGCTGCTGGAAGTCCTCCAGATACTCGGCGCCCCGGTCCGAGCGCAGACTCCGCAGCAGTTCCACGGCCTTCAGACCGGTGCTGCACGCCTCCTCGATCTCCCGCTGCTGCACCTGCGCCGTGGCCAGCAGCACATAGCCGATGGCCCGCCTGCGCGCCCGGGTCTCGGGATGCCCGGCCAGGGACTGCTGGGCGCACCGCGCCGCCGCCTCCGCCTGGCCCAGGTCCCGGTGGCAGTGCGCCAACTCGTCGGCCAGGTAGGCCTGGTCGAAGTGCGCGATCCACGCCGGGTCGTCCCCGGAGGCGGCGTCGGCCGACTCCAGCGCGCCGATCGCGCGCCCCGCCGCCGACTGTGCCGCGCGGACGTCGCCCATCAGCGCGTGCCCGCGCGCCTCGGCCGCGTGGAACATCGCCTCCGCGCGCGGTGTCACCCGGCCGCGCGCCCCTTCCTGCGCCGCCCGCGCCAACTGCGCGATCTCCCGCGGGTTTCCGAGCTGCGCGGCGAGGTGGCTCATGGACGCCGCCAGCACATAGCCGCCGTAGCCCCGGTCGCCCGCCGCCTGGGCCAGACGCAGCGCCTGGATGTAGTACCGCTGGGCCAGCCCCGGCTGGCCGGTGTCCACGGCCATGTACCCGGCGAGTTCGGTCAGCCGGGCCACGGCGGCGAACAGGTCGCGCCCCACCGCCTCCCGGTAGGAGCCGGCGAGCAGCCCGGAGACGACGCTGTTGAGGTAGTGCACCACCACCGGCCGGACGTGCCCGCTGCCGTACTGGTGGTCCAGGTCGACCAGCGCCTGGGTCATGGCCCGCACGGCCGTGACGTCGGACTGGCCCACCCGGGGCCCGGCGGAGCGCGCCACCTGCGCGTCGGGCGTCGAGATCAGCCAGTCCCGGCTGGGCTCGACCAGCGCGGAGGCGGCGACGGAGGAGCCGGCCAGGAAGTCCCGGCGCCCCACGTCGCTGCGCCACAGCTCACACACCTGCTCGATGGCTCCCAGTACCGTCGGCGAGAACTGGAGGCCGACACCGGAGGCGAGGTTCTTGCCGTTGGCCATGCCGATCTCGTCGATCGTGACCGTGCGGCCCAGTTTCCGCCCCAGCGCCTCGGCGATGATCGCCGGCGCCCGTCCCCGGGGCTGCTGTCCGCGCAGCCAGCGGGCCACGGACGTCTTGTCGTAGCGCAGATCGAGACCGTGCTCGGCGCCGCACATGTTGACCCGGCGGGCCAGGCCCGCGTTCGAGCAGCCCGCTTCCTGGATGAGCGCCTGCAACCGTTCGTTCGGCTGCCGCGCGACGAGAGGCCTTGCGGCCATGGCGTACCCCCTGCTTCATGGCTCGGGTGCCTGCCCACGCACCGAGTTGACGTGTCTTCCGCGGGCGGCTCCCCGCGCTCCGGCGTCCGAACCGGGCGAAAGGAACCGGCCGTGAAGATCAATGCCCCGCCGAAGTGCCGGTGATGCGGGGTTTGCGAGGATTGCCGGGGTAACGGCTGATGCCGGCCCCAGACCTGGCTACCCATCTCCCACGCCGGTTCCTCCCGCGCGCCCCCACCTGTGCACCCATGCGCCCCGGGAACCGGCGTGGTGCTCCTCCCCCGCGCGTGCGCGGGCCGTAACCCGGGGTGGGCAGGGGAGTTGAGATCCACGTGGAAGAGACGATCCCCGGCACGGAAGCCGCACAGATCCCCCAGCAGCGCGGGACATCGCTGCTGGAGACCGCCGTTCGCTACGCCGAGGAGCGCCACTGGGACGTGTTTCCCGGCACCTGGCTGGAAGCCGTCGACGGGGTGCAGCGCTGCTCCTGCGGTGCCCCCGCGTGCGCCGCCCCGGGCGCGCACCCGGCGACGGCGGACTGGCCGGCCCAGGCCACCGGCAGCGCGACCGTGGCCCGCCGGATGTGGCAGCAGCGGCCGACGGCATCGATCCTGCTGCCCACGGGGCGGACGTTCGACGCGATCGACGTGCCGGAGACGGCCGGGTTCCTGGCGCTGGCGCGGATGCGGCGGATGGAGCTGACGCTCGGTCCGGTGACGCTGGCCCCGGACCGGCGGATGCGGTTCTTCGTCCTTCCCGGGGCCGCCGCGAAGGTGCCGGACCTGGTGCGCAAGCTCGGCTGGTCGCCCGTCTCCCTCGATCTGACCACGCTCGGCGAGGGCGAGTACGTCGCCGCGCCGCCGACGCGGTACGGGACGCGCGGGGCCGTGCAGTGGGCCTGCCCGCCCACGGCGACGAACCGGTGGCTGCCGGACGCGGAGGAGCTGATCTCGCCGCTGGCCTACGCGTGCGGGCGGGACCGGTAGTCCCGCACCCCCGCACCGGCACTACTCCCCCGTAGGGTTCATGGAGACGGAGGGAGACGTGGTGAGCACTGACGCGGTACGGGTTCGAGGGCTCTGGAAGCGGTTCGGGCAGCAGGTGGCCGTCGGAGGGATCGATCTCGATCTGCCGGCGGGCAAGTTCATCGGCCTCGTCGGGCCGAACGGCGCCGGGAAGACCACCACCCTGTCGATGGTGACCGGCCTGCTCCGGCCGGACCAGGGGACCGTCGAGGTCGTCGGGTACGACGTGTGGCGCGACCCGGCCGAGGTGAAGGCCCGGATCGGGGTGCTGCCGGAGGGGCTGCGGCTGTTCGAGCGGCTCTCGGGGCGCGAACTGCTCGCCTACACCGGCCGGCTGCGCGGACTGCCCGGCGCCGAGGTCGACAAGCGGGCCACCCAGCTCCTCGACCTCCTCGACCTGGCCGGCGCCCAGCACAAGCTGGTCGTCGACTACTCGACCGGCATGCGGAAGAAGATCGGGCTCGCGGCGGCGCTGCTGCACAACCCCGAAGTGCTGTTCCTGGACGAGCCGTTCGAGGGCGTCGACCCGGTGTCCGCGCAGACCATCCGGGGCGTCCTGGAGCGGTACACCGCCTCCGGCGCCACCGTGGTGTTCTCCTCCCACGTGATGGAACTGGTCGAGTCGCTGTGCGACTGGGTGGCCGTGCTGGCCGCCGGCCGTATCCGCGCCACCGGCACGCTCGCCGAGGTGCGCGGCGAGGCGGCCTCCTTGCAGCAGGCGTTCCTCGAACTCGTCGGCGCGGGCGGCCGGGACACCGCCGCCGGGCTCGACTGGCTGGGCGGGGCCGCCCGATGAGCACCGCCACGGCCACCTCCGTCACACCGGACGCACCCGCCGACTCCGTCACCTCCGTCTTCGTACGGCTGAAGCTGTCGCTGCTGCGCAACGGGCTGCGGCAGTCCGGCGGGCGGCGGGCCGCCTACATCGCGTCCGCGGTCGTCGTCCTGCTCTTCACCGCGCTCCAGCTCATCGGTCTGATCGCCCTGCGCGGGCACGCCCACGCCGACTCCCTGATCGTGCTGCTGGTGGCGGTGCTGGGGCTCGGCTGGGCGGTGATGCCGCTGTTCTTCCCCGGCGGGGACGAGACCCTGGACCCGACCCGGCTGGTGATGCTGCCGCTGCGCCCCCAGCCCTTGGTACGGGCCCTGCTCGTGGCCTCGCTGGTCGGGATCGGGCCGCTGTTCACGCTGTGCATGGCCGTCGGTTCGGTGATCGCCGTCGCCCGCGGCGGGGCCGCGTTCGCCGTCGGCGCCGTCGCCGTCGTCCTGGTGCTGCTGGTGTGCGTGGCGCTCGCGCGGGCCGTCGCCGCCGCCAACGTGCGGCTGCTGACCAGCCGCAAGGGACGGGACCTGGCCGTGCTGAGCGGGCTGGTCGTCGCGGTCGGGGCGCAGGTGGTCAACTTCGGCGCGCAGCGGCTGGGCACCTCCGGACTGGGCCAGCTCGACCCGGCGGCCGACGTGCTGCGCTGGGTGCCGCCCGCGTCGGCGATCGGCGCCGTGGACGCGGTGAGCGAGGGCAGGTACGGCGTCGCCGCCGCCCAGCTCGCGCTGACCGCGGCGGTGCTCGGCGCGCTGCTGTGGGTGTGGGCGCGGCATCTGACCCGGCTGATGACCGCGCCGGACGGCTCCACCCTCCAGACCGGCGGCCGGCCGGAGCGCGAGCGGACCTCCACGGGTCTGTCCCGGCTGCTCCCGGCGGGCCGCACCGGCACCGCCATGGAGCGGACCCTGCGCTATGTGTGGCGCGACCCGAAGACCAAGGCGGCCTGGGTGACCTCGCTGGCGATCGGCCTGATCGTGCCGGTGTTCAACGCCTGGCAGGGCACCGGCTCGGTCTACTTCGCCTGCTTCGCCGCCGGGATGCTCGGCATCCAGATGTACAACCAGTTCGGACAGGACACCTCCGCGTTCTGGATGGTCGCGATGACCATCTCCTCGACCCGGGACGCCTACGTGGAGCTGCGCGCCCGCGCGCTCGCCCTGCTGCTGATCACCCTGCCGTACGCCGCCTTCGTCACCGTCCTGACGACGGCCATGCTCGGCGACTGGCGGACGCTGCCCGAGGCCCTCGGACTGTCCTTCGCACTGCTCGGCGCGATGCTGGCGACCGGTGCCTGGACCTCCGCCCGCTTCCCGTACTCCATTCCGCAGGAGGGCTACAAGAACGTCGCCCCCGGGCAGGTGGGGCTCGCCTGGATCTCGATCTTCGGCGGGATGGTCGCCGCCGCCCTGCTGTGCGCCCCGGTCATCGCGCTCACGATCTGGCTGAACGTGAGCGCGGGCGGCGACGACTGGGCGTGGCTGCTGCTGCCCGCGGGCACGGCCTACGGGGCGGTCCTGACCCTGCTCGGTCTGCGGCTCGCCGCGCCGCAGACGGCCCGGCGGCTGCCGGAGATCCTGACGGCGGTCAGCAAGGGCTGAGCACGGGCGGCCGGCCGGTCAGCCGGGTCGGCCGGGTCCGATGGTCGGCCGGGTCGCGTGCGGACGGGGGTCAGCCGGCGGGCCGTGAGCCGAGGGTGTCGAGGAACGGCTCGACGGCCGCGCGCCAGGCGTCCGGCTGGTCGTAGTGGACCAGGTGGCCGGCGTCGGCGATCTCCGCGTACTGGCCGTGCGGCAGGACGCGGACCATCTCCTGCGACTCCGCGCGGCCCAGCTCGCCGTCCAGGCCCCGCATCACCAGGGTGGGGCAGCGCACCTGGGCCAGCTCCTCCCAGTGCGCGTCGTAGACCCACGCCTCGCGGGAGGCGAGCATCTGCTCGGGCGAGAAGACCGGCCGCCAGCCGTCCGGGGACTCGGCCATCACCTCGGCGTAGAACTCTCCCCGGGACGGGCTGGGCCGCTCCATCCACGGGTCGTCCTCGCCGAACCACTTGCGGACGTCGGCGAGCGTGGCGAAGGGGACGGGCCAGGCGCGGAACCACTCGGCCCACTCGCGCTGGGAGGCGGCGCCGAGGGCGGAGGCCCGCATGTCGCAGATCACCAGTCCGCGGACCAGGTCGGGGCGTTTGGCGGCGAGCTGCCAGGCGGTGAGGGCGCCCATCGCGTGCCCGATGAGCACGGCCGGGCCGAGGACCAGCTGTTCGAGCGCGGCCTCGGCATCCTCTACATAGGCGTCGCGGGTGTAGGCGGCGGGGTCCTGCGGCTTGTCGCTGCGGCCGTGACCGCGCTGGTCCAGTGCGACGGCGCGGTAGCGGGCGGAGAGCCAGCGGGCGGTGGCCGCCCAGTGCGAGGCACGGCCCATCAGTCCGTGCAGTAACAGCACGCCGGGGGCGCCGTCCCCGGTTCCGGCGGCCGGCTCCGCGGCCGGGTCGGTCTTGGGCGGGTCGCCGAACTCCCAGGCGGCGAGGCGTACGCCGCCCGCCCCGATCACGTCGATGCGTCGCGCCATGGTCCTGGCACCCCCCAAAGCTCCGCTCGGACCGACCGCCACCGCTCGGGCCGGCGGTCCTGAACCGTGTCCTGCCGTGCTGCCGCCGTTCCTGGTGCGGCTGCGGCCGTGCTGCCGTTTGTGCGGTGGTGTTTCTCCGTGTTGCTCAGTGTGGCTTCGTGCGGTCGTGCCGTCACGTCGGCCGCCGGCCTGCCCCCGTCCAGCCGTCGTCCGACCTGGCGAACACCCTTCGTCGATCCGACCGCCCACCCGCAGACTATCGAACCCCTATTCGAAAATGCTGCCTCGGCGGGCAACACCCCTCATTCGAGTGACAGCCCCCGGGGATTGACCGCGGCCACCGAGGGGAGATCTTCAACGGGAGGCGGACCGCTCGGGGAAACCGGTCCGAGGGGAATGACCCTGAGAGCTCGGGGCTCCGGGTCAGCACAGGGGAGGACAGGCCCCGGCGCCGCTCAGCGCCGGGGCCCTCTGTCGTCCTCACGGCACATCCACCCCCTCGTCGTGGCCCCCTCCCGGCCCGGCGGGGCCGGATGACATCGCTGTCGGACCACGGCGACGACATCGCTGCCGGGCCACGACCCGGGAGCCGTTCACGTCATATGCCCCGCGCGACAGCCTTCCACGCCGAGCGTCCGGGCGCTGCGATTCGGCTCACTGAACCACGGATTCGACGCGAACGAAACGACGCGGCAACGACGCCCGCGCGACGAGGCGTTCGCCCCTCCGGGGGCCGGGCTCAGCGCTTGGCGACGAACACGTGGGAGGCGACGTCGGAGACCAGCTCGGCCGCCTCGCCGCCGCTGCCCACCAGCACGCCGCCGGCCGACTCCGTCACGCTCACCACCGAGCCGGGCTGCACACCGGCCCGGCGCAGCGTGTACATCAGCTGCGCGTCCGTCTGGATCGGCTCGCCGATGCGGCGCACCACCACGGTCTTGCCCTCCGGGCCGGGGTCGAGGTCGGCGAGCGACACCATGCCCTCGTCCAGGAAGGGGTCGGCGCCGTCCTTCTCGCCCAGCTCCTCCAGGCCCGGGATCGGATTGCCGTACGGCGACTCGGTCGGGTGCCGCAGCAGCTCCAGCACACGGCGCTCGACGGCCTCGCTCATCACGTGCTCCCAGCGGCAGGCCTCGGCGTGCACCTGCTCCCACTCCAGGCCGATCACGTCCACGAGCAGGCACTCGGCGAGCCGGTGCTTGCGCATCACGCGCGTGGCCAGCCGGCGGCCCTCGTCGGTGAGCTCCAGATGCCGGTCGCTGGCGACGGACACCAGGCCGTCACGCTCCATCCGCGCCACCGTCTGGCTGACCGTCGGCCCGCTCTGGTCGAGCCGTTCGGCGATCCGGGCGCGCATGGGGACCACACCTTCCTCCTCCAGCTCGAGGATGGTGCGGAGATACATCTCCGTGGTGTCGATCAGTCCGGACATACGTGCCCCTCGATGAGATCTGCCGCGGGCTGGTCGGCCCCCGGCGTGTGCGCTGGCCCTGCACTCAATTCTGACGCATACCGCTGACAACCGTGCGGCGCCTTGAAAACGGGGGCCCTGCGGGGCGGGGCGGGGTGTGCGTCAGGGGGTGCCGAGGGAGGTCGTCGGGCGGGTGCGGGTGGTGTGTGGTTGCTCGCGCAGTTCCCCGCGCCCCTTTCAGGGGCGCTCACTGCGCGTACCTCAAGGGGCGCGGGGAACTGCGCGACCGGCCACCGACCACCCGCACCCGCCCTCGAAGCCGCACCCCCACCCCCGTAGGCACCCGCCCAGCCGTCGGCAGACACACCGTATTGACACGGCGTTGGTCCAGACCGCACCGTGATCCGCGACACCGCCACTCCGAAGGGGACCGCATGAGCGACCGCAGGCCGGCCGGCCAGTTCCTCGACGCGGCGATCGAGCTGCTGCACCGGGTCCGCGACGAGGAGGCCGGCAGCATCGAGGCGGCCGGCACCCTGCTCGCCGACACCGTCGAGAGCGGCGGCCGGCTCTTCGCCTTCGGCGCCGGTCACTCCTCCCTCGCCGCCCAGGACATCGTCTACCGCGCCGGCGGCCTGGCCCTGATGAACCTGCTCGCCGTCCCCGGCGCCGTCGGCGTCGACGTGATGCCCGCCACGCTCGGCTCCGCCCTGGAGCGCGTCGACGGGCTCGCGAGCGCCGTCCTGGACTCCTCCCCCGTCCGCGAGGGCGACGCCCTGGTGATCATCTCCCTCTCCGGCCGCAACGCCCTCCCCGTGGAGATGGCCATGAACGCCCGCGCCCTGGGCGTCAAGGTCATCGGCGTGACCTCGGTGGCGTACGCCACGCAGACGAAGTCGCGGCACGTCTCGGAGACGTTCCTGAAGGACCACTGCGACATCGTCCTCGACTCCAAGATCGCCGTCGGGGACGCGGAACTGAGCCTGGACACCGTCCCGGCGCCCTTCGCGCCCGCCTCGACGGTCGTCACCACGGCCCTCCTGCAAGCCGTGACGGCCACCACCGCCGCCACCCTCGCCGACCGCGGCATCGAGCCCCCGCTGCTGCGCTCGGGCAACGTCGACGGCGGCCACGAGTGGAACGGGCGCGTGCTGGAGCAGTACCGGGACCGGATCTTCTACCGCCACTGAACGCCGGGCGCCCGCTACCGCTCCCCCAGCGCCCCGGCCAGGTCCAGCGCCGCCGCGATCCGGGCCGCCACGTCCTCCGCGTACGCCGCGTCGGACCGCTCGAACGCGCTCCGCCCGGCGAACCGCAGAAACGTCACGACACCCAGCGTCCGCCCCCGGCTGCGCAGGACCGCGCACAGCGCGTGCACCGCGTCCCCGGGCCACTGCCGCGCCAGCGCCCACTCCCGCGCCCGGTCCGCCGCCATCGCCCCGGCGCTCGCCCGCACCGACCCGGCGCGCTCCGCGCACTGCACCGCCGGATGCCCCTCGCCGTACCGCACCGGCAGCCCGGCCGCGTCGGACGTCAGGCTCGGCCCCGGCGCCCCGGACGGCGTACCGGCCACCCGGACCAGCCGCACCGGCGCCGCACCCTCGGCCCCTGCGCCGTCGGCGACCGCGCCGCCCGCCACCCGGTCGATCAGCGCATGGTCGGCGAACCCGGCCAGCGCGAAGTCCAGGTGCACCGTGGCCGCCTCCGCCGGGTCCTCGCACTCGGCCGCCACACGCACCGCCCGGTGCAACTGATTGGTACGGAACCGCAGCAGCGACGCCTCCTGCTCCCCCTGCTTCAGCTCCGTGACGTCCTGGAACAGCCAGCCCACACCGAGCGGCACCGGCTCCTCCGCCAGCGGCGAGGCCAGCCGCAGGAAACCGCTGCGCCAGCAGCGCCGCCGGTCGCCCTCGGGGCTGCGCACCCCCACCCAGATCTCGGCGGGCGCGGGCGGGGCACCCTCGGCCAGCACATGCGTCAGCGCGCTCTCCAGCTCCTCCACCCCGTGGGACAGCAGCTCGCCCAGCGGCCGGCCCAGGACCGCCGTACGCCCCCGGCCCAGCGCCCGTGCCGCGTGCGCGTTGACGACCGCGGGCCGCAGATCGGCGTCGACCAGGACCACACCCCAGCTCGCGTCCTCGAACAGGGCCTCGCTCAACGCGATGGAGCGCTCCAGGTCGATCTGCGCGTGGACCTCGCTGAACGCGCAGTACAGGCCGGCGGGCTCACCGTCCGGGCCGCGCACCGCCGCCGACTGGGTGCGCACCAGCACCCGACCGCCGTCCTTGGTCAGCAGCGCGAACTCGTGCACCTGCCGCCCCGGCGACCGCATCGCCGACAGCAGCCGTCCCTCGACCTCCTCGGCGTCCGCGCTGCGCACGGCCCACCCGGCGAACCCCTGCCGGCCCACCGCCTCGGCCGCCGTCCAGCCCAGAATGCGCTCGGCCTCGCGGTTCCAGTGGGTGACCACGCCGTCCGCGTCGAACGCGCACAGGGCCGCGTCCATCCCGTCGAGGAGCGCGGCCAGCAGATCCGCGCCCTCGCGCTCGCTCTCGGGCTCCGGCCGGCCCGGATCGGGCCGTTCCGGCTCGTCCGGTCCCAGCTCGTCCGTGGTCCCCCTGCGCCGGGAAGCACTCACCTGGACCCCCTGCAGGCTGTGTCCGCCGTACGGCACGTCGGTATCCTCACTGGCCTTCATTCAACTCGAACGTGATGCAGCACACATCTGTTTCCCGCAAGATTGCGGAATCGTTGTACGCCGGAGACCCGGCATACGCCCCTGTCACCAGCCGGAAAACCGCCGCCCGTCCGGGTCCGCCCGGGCCGCGCACGCCTCCCCGGCCACCAGCCGATGACCGACCCACTCGTCGCCCGCCCCGTCGAGCACGTACCGCTCCCGTTCGGCGAACCCGCGCGCCGCGGCGAACCGCAGCCCGTCGGCGTCGGCCGCCGGCACCACCGTCTCGATCGCCCCGGCCCCCTGCGCCCGCGCGTGCCGCAGCCCCCGCTCGTACAGGGCCGTGCCGATCCCCCGCCCCCGGAAGGCGGGCAGCACGCGGGCGATCACGGTCGCCACCCGTTCCTCCCCCTCGGGCGGCCGGACGGTCGAACAGCCCACCAGGACGTCCCCGAGATAGGCGTTCTCCAGCCGGTACCGCCCACCGCGCTCACGCACCTCGTCCAGGGACATCGCGGCGAGCGGCACGATCGCGTCGTGGACGCGCCGCCAGTCGCGCAGCGCCTCGTCCCCTTCCGCCACCTCGACCCGCAGCCCCCCGGACACGGCGCCCCGGCGCGCGTACACCTCGATCTCGATCCGCATCCGCTCGTCGGCGAGCCCGCACACCATCATGGTCGCCGCCGGCCGCACCTGGCCGAACGTCCGCCGCAGCACGGGCCAGCACGGCTCGAAGTCCTCCCGCTCGGGCAGCAGATACCGCACCCGCACCACGTCCGCGAACGTGCACCCGGCCTCCGCCAGCGCCGCCCCGACGTTGCGCAGACACTGCTCGGCCTGCTCCACCACGTCGTCGGAGATCGTCATGCTCGCGTAGTCGTACCCGGTCGTCCCCGACACGTGCACCCAGTCCCCGTCGACGACGGCCCGCGCATACCCGATCCGCTCCTCGAACACCGAACCACTGACGATCGCCCGTCGCTGCGTCATGGCCGCACGGTAGGTGAAGGCCCCCGTGCCGTCGAACGAGTTCCCGCCCCCGGCCCCCTAGCAGGCAGTTCGGCCCCTGCTCGAGGAGATGCCGATGATTCGCGCGAAGGAGCGCTTCGCGGTCGGGCCGGCTCCAGGGCGAGCACCGGCCCCCTAGCGTCGGAGCCACCGAAGAAGGGAGGTCACTCGCTCCCGTTGCCGAGTGACCAGCCCCAGTCATCGCGATCCGGTGGATCAGGGAGGTGCCCCCCGATGACTACGTTTCCCGCAGGCGAGCAGACCCACCAGGCTGTGCTTCCTCAGCAGCCTGCTCTGGAATCCGTGGGAGCAGACACCCCCCGGGAGCAGGGACGAAACGGCTCACGGACATCTCGGCGACGCGCCGTGCACCGGCGGGGAACATGGGCGAGGGGAGACCGACGAGCCAGGCACCGCCGCTCGTCGGCGTCACGCCAAGGGCTCCGCTCGGGCGGAGCAGGCGGCAGAGAACGGGAGCGGTGACGCTCCTGCCCGTCGTCGGACGTACGAAGGAGGGATCGGCGCGACGAGAGTCTTCGTGCTCTCCCGGGACGGCAGCGCCCTCATGCCCTGTCACCCGGCCCGCGCACGTGAGTTGCTGCGGCGGGGGCGCGCCGTGGTAGCCCGCCGCGTGCCCTTCACCATCCGGCTGAGGGACCGGACACGTGCCGAGTCCGCGGTCGGCGGCGTGCGGCTGCGCATCGACCCCGGTTCCACGGCCACCGGGCTGGCGCTCACCGACGAGAAGGCGGAAGCCGGTGCCCCGGGCTCCGTGGTCACCGTCCGGCGGTTTGGTGGCCGTCGAACTGCACCACCGCGGCGACCGGATCCGTGTCCGGATGCAACAGCGTGCCGGATACCGGCGACGCAGACGATCGGCGAATTGCCGATACCGCGCACCACGCTCGCGGAACCGCACCCGGCCGGCCGGATGGCTGCCCCCTGCGCTGCGCCACCGGGTCGACACCGTCGTCTCGATGGCCGCCCGGCTCTGCCGGAGCGCCCCGGTCACCGAGATCCACGTGGAGCGCGCGGGCTTCCGGTCCCCGCCGGAGAAGGGGCCTCTGGCCGGGACGAACGTCCGGGCTCTGCTCCGGGCCACGTGGGACGCCGCCTGCGCGTACTGCGGGACCACGCAGGGGCCTTTGAACGTCGAGCATCTCGTGCCCCGGTGTCGCGGGGGATCGGACCGCCTGTCCAACCTGGTTCTTGCCTGTGAGGCGTGCAACCGAGCCAAGGGCAGCACACCGCTGCACGTCTTTTTGGCGCATCGCCCCGATCGGCTCAGGAGCATCCTCCAGCAGGTGACGAGTCCCCGGGACGACGCCGCTGCCATGAACGCGACGATCGAACCCCTCGGCACAGCCCTGGCGACCCTCGGCAGACCCGTGCACACCTGGTCGGGCGGGCTCACCAAGGGGAACCGCGACAGAACCGGCCTGACCAAGACGCATACGCTCGATGCCCTGTCGGTCGGTCCGCTCGATCACGAGGACGGGGATCGCGTCGCCGGGAGAAGCAGCACTTCGGATACGTCACCGGAGACCTCGTACGTGCCGTCGTGCCGTCGGGCAGATGGGCCGGCACATGGACCGGCCGGGTCTCGGTGCGTGCCAGAGGGCAGCACGGCGTCACGACGCCGGCGGGCCGGATCGACGTGTCGCACCGCCATCTCCGCCTGCTGCAACGGGGCGACGGATACGAGTACGGCATGCGGCCCGAGGCAGGGGCGAAAGTCTCCGGAAAACCAGTTGAACCGGGGGCCACCGGTTCCTAATGTGTGACCCACACTGAAAGGAGGTGATCCGGCGAATGTATCGAATCCGGACGCGTGAGGTGGCTGCGGGCTAGCGGTCCGTCACCACATCCAGTGCGGTGCCGGACCAGCACGTGAGCGACGCGTGCAGCCGGCCCAATCCCAAGCAGTCACCCGACCCGCGAGTCGCCGGTACGTCCGGCCGGCTCCTCCACGGAGGAACCAGACTCGCGGGTCGTCTGCGTCTGCGGCGAGGGGCCGCGGGTCAGCCCTTGATGTCGGCGTAGCCCTCGATCTCGCGCGGGTCGCGGGGGCCCGGGCCGACGTAGCGGGCGGAGGGGCGGACCAGGCGGCCGGTGCGCTTCTGTTCGAGGATGTGGGCCGACCAGCCGGCCGTGCGGGCGCAGGTGAACATGGACGTGAACATGTGCGCCGGGACCTCCGCGAAGTCCAGGACGATGGCCGCCCAGAACTCGACGTTGGTGGCCAGGACGCGGTCCGGGCGGCGGTTGTGGAGTTCCTCCAGGGCCGCCTTCTCCAGGGCCTCGGCGACCTCGAAGCGGGGGGCGCCCAGTTCGCGGGCGGTGCGGCGCAGGACGCGGGCGCGGGGGTCCTCGGCGCGGTAGACGCGGTGGCCGAAGCCCATCAGGCGTTCGCCCTGGTCCAGGGCCTTCTTGACGTACGCCTCGGCGTCGCCGGTGCGCTCGATCTCCTCGATCATGCCGAGGACGCGGGAGGGGGCGCCGCCGTGCAGCGGGCCGGACATGGCGCCGACGGCGCCGGACAGGGCGGCGGCCACGTCCGCGCCGGTGGAGGCGATGACGCGGGCGGTGAAGGTGGAGGCGTTCATACCGTGCTCGGCGGCCGAGGTCCAGTAGGCGTCGACGGCCTTGACGTGCTTGGGGTCGGGCTCGCCGCGCCAGCGGATCATGAAGCGTTCGACGACGGAGCCGGCCTTGTCGATCTCGCGCTGCGGGACCATGGGCAGGCCCTGGCCGCGGGCGGACTGGGCGACGTAGGACAGGGCCATGACGGCGGCGCGGGCGAGGTCCTCGCGGGCCTGCCCGGCGTCGATGTCGAGGAGGGGTTTCAGGCCCCAGACGGGGGCGAGCATCGCCAGGGCCGACTGGACGTCGACGCGGATGTCGCCGGAGTGGACGGGGATGGGGAAGGGCTCCGCGGGCGGCAGGCCGGGGTTGAAGGCGCCGTCGACGAGCAGGCCCCAGACGTTGCCGAAGGAGACGTGCCCGACCAGGTCCTCGATGTCGACGCCCCGGTAGCGCAGGGCACCGCCCTCCTTGTCCGGTTCGGCGATCTCCGTCTCGAACGCGACGACTCCTTCGAGTCCGGGTACGAAGTCGGACATCAGGCGGCTCCTCGTGGTCGTGATCGTGATGTGTGGCGGCACGCGCACGTGCGGGTGCGTCGTGGTCGCCTCCGCCCCGGATCCACGGTCCGTCGTGCCCGACTCGCGGTCCTGGCGGTCACCCCTGTGATGCCCCGTACCGCCGGCGGTCATCCGGACGGGACGGTCACAGCACGATATCCCCGAGTGCCACCCTTGGGGAGTGGCTACGGCACTCAGTGCCATGGCGTGACGAAGGACACCGTGCCGGCCGGATCGCGGGCGGTATGCGGCAGGATGACGGCGTGACCGACCGAGACGCCGCCTCCGCCGACTCCGCCGCCCGTTCCGCCTCCGGCGTTCCCTTCGATCTGGCCTCGATGCGCAAGCAGTACCGGGCCGAGGGGCTCGCCGAGGGCGAGCTGGCCGCGACGCCCGTCGAGCAGTTCGCGCGCTGGTTCCGGCAGGCCGCGGTGGACGGCGGGCTGTTCGAGCCCAACGCCATGGTGGTGTCGACGGCGGACGCGGCGGGGCGGCCCAGTTCGCGGACGGTGCTGCTGAAGCACTTCGACGCCGAGGGCTTCGTCTTCTACACCAACTACGGCTCCCGCAAGGCGCGCGAGCTGGCGGCGAATCCGTACGTGTCGCTGCTCTTCCCGTGGCATCCGATGGCCCGGCAGGTGATCGTCACGGGGGTGGCGCGGCGCACCGGGCGGGACGAGACGGCGGCGTACTTCCGGACCCGGCCGCACGGTTCCCAGCTGGGGGCGTGGGCGAGTGCCCAGTCGTCGGTGGTGGGCTCGCGGGCCGACCTGGACGCCGCGTACGCGGAGCTGGCGGCGCGCTATCCGGAGGGTGAGCAGGTGCCGGTGCCGCCGCACTGGGGCGGGTACCGGGTGGTGCCGGAGGCGGTGGAGTTCTGGCAGGGCCGGGAGAACCGGCTGCACGACCGGCTGCGGTACGTGGCGGAGCCGGACGGGGGCTGGCGGGTGGAGCGGCTCGGTCCCTGAGGGCCGGGCGGGGGCCGGGCGGTCCCGGTCAGTCCAGGACCGCGCCCAGCAGGTCGGCCCACTGGTCCACCACCCGTTCGCGGCGGCCCGTGTCGTCGGTGAGGAGGTTGGCGAGGCCCAGGCCGCGGGCCATGTCGAGCAGGCCCTGGACGGTTTCGCGGACGCCGGGGCGGGTCTCGTCGGCGCCGAGGAGGTCGACGGCGATGCGGTGGGTCTCGCGGCCGACGCGGGCCTCCAGCTCGGTGACCCGGCCGCGCAGCTGGTCCTCGTTGGAGGCGGCCACCCACAGGTGGAGGGCGGCGCGGAAGAGGGGGCCGGTGTAGAGGTCGACGAGGGCGGTGACGACGGCGCGGCGGTCGGCGGGCCCGGCGCCCTCGGGGAAGAGGGCGCGCAGGGCGGTGGAGCGTTCCTCGGCGACGTACTCGACGGCGGCGGTGAACAGGTCCTCGCGGGTCGGGAAGTGGTGCTGGGCGGCACCCCTCGAGACGCCGGCGCGCTCGGCTACGACGGAGACCGTGGAGCCCGCCCAGCCGTGTTCGGCGAGGCAGGCCACGGCGGCCTGGAGGAGCCGCTGCCGGGTGACCCGGCTGCGGTCCTGCTTGGGGACGCGCTCCGCGCGGTCGACCGCGCTCACGGCACCGTTCACACCACCCATTCCGGATCCCGTCGTTCGAGGAAGGCCGTCATCCCCTCGCGGGCCTGCGGTGAGGAGAACAGCCGGGCCGAGAGCGCGGTCAGGTCGGCCGCGTCCCGGTCGAAGTTTTCCAGCACCCTAGCCGTGAGCAGCCGTTTCGTCTCGGCCAGGGCCTGAGGTGAGGCGCGGCGCACACCGTCCAGGACGGGTTCCAGTACGGCGTCGACGTCGTCGCCGGCCGCCGTGAGCAGGCCGATCCGGGTGGCTTCGGCGGTGTCGAGGCGTTCGCCGGTGAGGTAGTAGCGGGCCAGCGCGCGGGGGTCGGTGCGGGGCAGGAGGGGGAGGGAGATGACGGCGGGTGCGACGCCGATGCGGACCTCGGTGAAGGCGAAGGTGGCCTGTCTGGAGGCCGCCGCGACGTCGCAGGCCGCGAGCAGGCCCAGGCCGCCGGCGCGGACGTGTCCGGTGACGCGGGCGAGGACGGGTTTGGGCAGCTCGACGATCTGCCGGAGCAGGCCGACCAGTGCGTCCGGGTCGGGCGGGTCGCGCAGGTCGGCGCCGGCGCTGAAGGTGTTGCCGGTGTGGGCGAGGAGGACGGCGCGGACGCCGGTGTCCGCCCCGGCCTCGGTGAGGGCGTCGGCCAGGTCGCCGACGAGGGCGGCGGACAGGGCGTTGCGGTTGTGCGGGGAGTCGAGGGTGAGGGTCTCGACTCCGCGGGTGCGTGTGCGGGTGACCAGGGGCGTCATGGGCGCTCCCGGAGCCGGCGGCGCAGGATCTTGCCGGAGGCGGCGCGGGGCACGCCGTCGATGAAGGTGACGCGGCGGACGCGTTTGTAGGGGGCGACGCGTTCGGCGACGTACATCATGACCTCGTTCTCGGTCAGGGCGGCGGCGTCCGTCCGGCGGACGACGTGGGCGTGCGGGATCTCGTTGCCGTCGTCGTCGTGGGCGCCGACGACGGCGGCGTCGGCGATGCCGGGGTGGGTGAGCAGGAGGGCCTCCAGTTCGGCGGGGGCGACCTGGAAGCCCTTGTACTTGATGAGTTCCTTGACCCGGTCGACGACGTAGAGCCACCCGTCGGTGTCGACGTGTCCGACGTCTCCGGTGTGCAGCCAGCCGTCGGCGTCGATCAGGGCGGCGGTGGCGTCGGGGCGGCCCAGGTAGCCCTTCATCACCTGGGGGCCGCGGATGAGGATCTCGCCGGACTCGCCGGGGACGAGGTCCTTGCCGGGGTCGTCCAGGGAGACGATCCGCATCTCGGTGCCGGCGATGAGCTTGCCTACGGTGCCGGGCGGGGCGTCGGCCATGGCGTCCAGGGGGACGACGTGGGTGCCCGGGGAGAGTTCGGTCATGCCGTAGGCCTGGCCGACGGGTGGCAGGCCCAGGCGCCGGGAGCAGGCGGCGGCGAGGGCGGCGTCCAGCGGGGCGGCGGCGCTGACGACGTACTTCAGGCTGGACAGGTCGTAGTCGGCGACGAGGGGGTGTTTGGCGAGGGCCAGGACGATGGGCGGGGCGACGTACAGGCCGGTGATGCGGTGGTTCTGGATGGCCGCGAGGAACTGTTCGAGGTCGAAGCGGGGCAGGACGACGACGGTGGCGCCCTGGCGCAGGGGGGCGTTCATCAGGGCGGTGAGCCCGTAGATGTGGAAGAACGGCAGGACGGCGAGGATGCGGTCGCCGGGGCCGGCCGGCATGGCCGGGTGAAGCTGGGCGAGGTTGGTGGCGATCTGCCGGTGGGTGAGCATCACGCCCTTGGGGACGCCGGTGGTGCCGGACGAGTAGGGCAGGGCGGCGACGTCCTCGGCCGGGTGGATCGGGGCCCGGGGTTCGGGTGCGGTCGAGGCGAGCATGTCGATCAGGGAGCGGTGGCCGGGTGCGCTGTCGCACACGAAGATCTCCTGGACGCCGCCGGCGAGTTCGGCGGCCCGCCGTGCGGTGTCCAGCAGGGGTGAGACGGTGACGATCCAGCGGGCCCGCGCGTCGGCGAGCTGTCCCGCGAACTCCTCGGCCGTGGCGAGCGGGTGGGCGGTGGTGACCGTGGCACCGGCGCGCGTGGCGGCGTAGAAGGCGAGGGGGAAGGAGACGGTGTTGGGGCTGTGCAGGGCGAGGACGTCGCCCTTGCGGACCCCGGCCTCGGCGAGGGCGGCGGCGATGCGCCGGTGGAACCGGTCCACCTGTTCGTAGGTGAGCGTGGTGCCGTCGGTGCCGTCGATCAGCGCCGGGGTGTCGCCGAACTCGGCGGCCCGGCCGAGGACGGCCTCGTGGATGGGGAGGTCGACGGGCGGGACGTCTGCGTACTCGCTGCGGAACATGGTTCCTCCTCGCACGACGCTGTGCCGGATCAGTACGACTTGGGCAGGCCGAGGGTCTGGTGGGAGACGTAGTTGAGAATCATCTCCCGGCTGACGGGGGCGATGCGAGCCACGCGCGCGGCCGTGATGAGGCGGGCCAGTCCGAACTCGCGGGTCAGGCCGTTGCCGCCGAGGGTGTGCACGGCCTGGTCGACGGCCCTGACGCAGGCCTCACCGGCCGCGTACTTGGCCATGTTGGCGGCCTCGCCGGCGCCCACGTCGTCGCCCGCGTCGTAGAGGCGGGCCGCCTTCTGCATCATCAGGCGGGCCAGTTCCAGGTCGATGTGGGCCTGGGCGAGGGGGTGGGCGATGGCCTGGTGGGCGCCGATGGGGGTCTTCCAGACGGTGCGCTCGCGGGCGTACTCGACGGCCTTGCCGACGGCGTACCGGCCCATGCCGATGGCGAAGGCGGCGGTCATGATGCGCTCGGGGTTGAGTCCGGCGAAGAGCTGGAGCAGCCCGGCGTCCTCGTCGCCCACGAGGGCGTCGGCGGGCAGCCGTACGTCGTCGAGGGTCAGCTCGAACTGCTTCTCCACGGCGTCGAGTTCCATGTCGATCGGGCGGCGCTCGAAGCCCGGGGCGTCCCGGGGGACGATGAACAGGCAGGGTTTGAGCCTGCCGGTGCGGGCGTCCTCGGTGCGGCCGACGACGAGGGTGGCGTCGGCGATGTCGACGCCGCTGACGAAGACCTTGCGGCCGGTGAGCAGCCAGTCGGCGCCGTCGCGGCGGGCGGTGGTGGTGATGCGGTGGCTGTTGGAGCCGGCGTCGGGTTCGGTGATGCCGAAGGCCATCAGGCGGGTGCCGTCGGCGAGGGCCGGGAGCCATGCGCGTTTCTGCTCCTCGGTGCCGAAGCGGGCGAGGACGGTGCCGCAGATCGCCGGGGAGACGATCATCATCAGCATCGGGTTCCCGGCGGCACCCATCTCCTCGAGGACCAGGGAGAGTTCGGCGATGCCGCCACCTCCGCCGCCGTATGCCTCCGGCAGGTTGACGCCTATGTAGCCGAGCTTGGCGGCCCTTTGCCAGAGGGCGGTGGTGTCGGTGGTGTCCTGGGGTGTGCTCCTGGCGAAGGCGGAGACGGCTTCGCGTAGGGCGTTGTGTTCTTCGGATTCGAAGGTGGTGGGCATGGGCATGGGGCTCCTTCCGGGTGCGAGTACGTCGTGGCTGGTCGCGCTCACGCGGCGGCGGCCGCACATCGATACGGCCCCGCGCCCCTACTCGGCGTTCCTCTCCACTACGGCCAGGAGGGCGCCGACCTCGACCTGCCTGCCGGGCTCGGCGAACAGCCCGGTGATCACTCCGGTGGCCGGGGCGGTGATCCTGTGTTCCATCTTCATGGCCTCCAGCCAGAGGAGGGGCTGGCCGGCCCGCACGGCGGAGCCCTCCGTCAGGCCCTCCGCGACGCGGACGACCGTGCCCGGCATGGGCGCGAGGAGGGAGCCGGGGGCGTGCTGGGCGGTGGGGTCGGGGAAGCGGGGCAGGGCGGTGAGGCGGGTGTCGTCGACGAAGACCTCCGGGCCGTACGCCGCCACCTCCAGGCGCCGTCGGACGCCGTCCACGTCGAGGACGACCAGGCCGGGTGCGGCCGTCACGACGCGTACGCCGTCGGCGGCGAGCCCGCCCCGGGTGTGCCGGTAGCGGACCTCGTGCTCCTCGCCCGCCATGGCGTACCGCTTGACCTGCGGCTGCGAGGGCAGGTTGCGCCAGCCGCCGAAGCGGGACCGGCCGCAGGCGTCGGCGAGGGCGGCGGCGAGCGGGGCCAGCGGGTCGGCGGCGGGCCCGGTGAGCGCGGCGAGGTGGCGGTCGTAGAAGCCGGTGTCCATGCGGCCGGACGTGAACTCCTCGTGGCGCAGGGAGCGGACGAGGAGGTCGCGGTTGGTGACCGGGCCGTGGATAGCGGCCCGCTCCAGTGCTCCGGCGAGGCGGCGGACGGCCTCGGCCCGGGTGGGCGCGTGGGCGACGGCCTTGGCGATCAGCGGGTCGTAGTGGACGCCGATGTCGTCGCCGTCGGTGTAGCCGGTGTCCAGGCGGACGCCGTCGGGGACGGCGAGGCGGTGCAGGCGGCCGGTCTGCGGCGCCCAGTCGCGGGCGGGGTCCTCGGCGTAGAGGCGGGCCTCGATCGCGTGGCCGTGGGCGCGGGGCGGCTCGCCGGCCAGGGCGTGGCCCTCGGCCACCCGGATCTGCTCGGCGACCAGGTCGAGCCCGAACACGGCCTCGGTGACGGGGTGTTCCACCTGGAGGCGGGTGTTCATCTCCAGGAAGTGCGCCCGCCCGTCGGCGACCAGGAACTCGACGGTGCCGGCGCCGACGTAGGAGACGGCCCGGGCGGCGCGTACGGCGAGTGCGTGCAGTTCCTCGGTGAGCTTCTCGGGCAGGTCCGGTGCCGGGGCCTCCTCGATCACCTTCTGGTGGCGGCGCTGGAGGGAGCAGTCGCGGGTGCCGAGCGGCCAGACGGTGCCGTGGGTGTCGGCGAGGATCTGCACCTCGACGTGCCGGCCGTGCTCGACGTAGGGCTCGACGAAGACCTCGCCGTCGCCGAAGGCGCTCGCGGCCTCGGCGCGGGCGGCGGTCAGCTCGGCGTCGAGGTCGGCGAGCCGGCGGACGACGCGCATGCCGCGTCCGCCGCCGCCGGCCGCGGCCTTGACCAGCACCGGCAGGTCGGCCTCGGTGACCTCGGAGAGGGGCGCGATGCCCATCAGTTCCTTGGCGCGGGTCTTGGACGCCATCGCCTCGATGGCCTCGGGCGGCGGCCCGATCCACACCAGTCCGGCGTCGAGGACGGCGCGGGCGAAGGCGGCGTTCTCGGACAGGAACCCGTAGCCGGGGTGGACGGCGTCGGCGCCGGCGGTGAGCGCGGCCTTCACGATCGCCTCGCCGCGCAGGTACGTCTCGGCGGGTGCCGCGCCGGGCAGCCGTACCGCGGTGTCGGCCACGCGCGTGTGCAGGGCGCCGTCGTCGGCGTCGGAGAAGACGGCGACGGTCCGGATGCCCGCGTTCCGGCAGGTGCGGAAGACGCGGCAGGCGATCTCGCCCCGGTTGGCGACAAGAACGGAAGTAATCACGGGGTCCCTCACATCCGGAAGACGCCGAAGCCGCCCCGCGCTCCCTGGTAGGGCGCGGTATGGATCGCGGACAGGCACAGGCCGAGGACGGTGCGGGTGTCGCGCGGGTCGATGACGCCGTCGTCGTACAGCCGCCCGGACAGGAACATCGGCAGCGACTCGGCCTCGATCTGCTGCTCCACCATGGCGCGCAGCGCCGCGTCGCCCTCCTCGTCGTAGGCCTGTCCCTTCGCGGCGGCGGACTGGCGGGCGACGATGGACAGCACGCCGGCGAGCTGCTGCGGGCCCATGACGGCGGACTTGGCGCTGGGCCAGGCGAACAGGAAGCGGGGGTCGTAGGCCCGGCCGCACATGCCGTAGTGCCCGGCGCCGTAGGAGGCGCCCATGAGGACGGACAGGTGGGGGACGCGGGAGTTGGAGACGGCGTTGATCATCATGGCGCCGTGTTTGATGATGCCGCCCTGCTCGTACTCCTTGCCGACCATGTAGCCGGTGGTGTTGTGCAGGAACAGCAGCGGGATGTCGCGCTGGTTGGCGAGCTGGATGAACTGGGCGGCCTTCTGCGACTCCTCGCTGAAGAGGACCCCCCGGGCGTTGGCGAGGATGCCGACGGGGTAGCCGTGCAGGGCGGCCCAGCCGGTCGTCAGGCTGGTGCCGTACAGCGGTTTGAACTCGTCGAAGTCGGAGGCGTCGACGATCCGGGCGATGACCTCGCGCGGGTCGAAGGGGGTCTTGAGGTCCTCGGGGACGATGCCGAGCAGTTCCTCCGGGTCGTGCTTCGGGGGCTCGGCGGGCGGCGGGTCGGGGTGCGCCTTGCGGTGGTTGAGGCGGGCGACGACGCGGCGGGCCTGGCGGAGCGCGTCCGGTTCGTCCACGGCGAAGTGGTCGGCGAGTCCGGAGGTGCGGGCGTGCATCTCGGCGCCGCCGAGGGATTCGTCGTCGCTCTCCTCGCCGGTGGCCATCTTCACCAGCGGCGGGCCGCCGAGGAACACCTTGGCCCGCTCCTTGACCATGATCACGTGGTCGGACATGCCGGGGATGTAGGCGCCCCCGGCGGTGGAGTTGCCGAAGACGACGGCGACGGTGGGGATGCCGGCGGCGGACAGCCGGGTGAGGTCGCGGAAGATGCCGCCGCCGGGGATGAAGATCTCCTTCTGGGAGGGCAGGTCGGCGCCGCCGGACTCGACCAGGCTGACGCAGGGCAGCCGGTTGGCGAGCGCGATGTCGTTGGCGCGCAGGGCCTTCTTCAGCGACCAGGGGTTGGAGGCGCCGCCGCGCACGGTCGGGTCGTTGGCGGTGATCAGGCACTCGACGCCCTCGATGACCCCGATGCCGGTGACGAGCGAGCCGCCGACGGTGTACTCGCTGCCCCAGGCGGCCAGCGGCGACAGTTCCAGGAACGGGGTGTCGGGGTCGAGGAGCAGCTCGACGCGCTCGCGGGCGAGCAGCTTGCCGCGTTTCCGGTGCCGGGCGACGTACTTCTCGCCGCCGCCCGCGAGGGCCTTGGCGTGCTCGGCGTCCAGGTCGGTGAGCTTGGCGAGCATGGCCTCGCGGTTGGCCCGGTAGCCGGGGTCGGTGGTGTCCAGGGCGGAGGACAGGACCGTCACAGCAGTACCTCCGGGATGTCCAGGTGGCGGGAGCGCAGCCATTCGCCTAGCGCCTTGGCCTGCGGGTCGAACCGGGCCTGTGCGGCGACGCCCTCGCCGAGGATGCGTTCGACGACGAAGTTGACGGCGCGCAGGCCGGGCAGCACGTGGCGGGTGACGGGCAGGTCGCGGGCCTCGGGGATCAGCTCCCGGAAGCGGTCGGCGGTCAGCTCGTGGGCGAGCCACCGCCAGGCGTCCTCGTCGCGGGCCCACACGCCGACGTTGGCGTCGCCGCCCTTGTCGCCGCTGCGGGCGCCGGCGACGCGGCCGAGCGGGGCGCGTCTGACGGGCCCCGGCGGCAGCGGATGCGGGAGGGGCGGCTCCGGTACGTCCGTGAGGGCGGCGGTGTCCCGTGGCGGGGGCACGGCGATCCGGCGCCCGTCGTGGAGTACGGCGACGTGGTCGACGGCGTCCTGGGGGACGTACGCGGCCTCGAAGACGCCGTAGGGGGCGCCCTTGCCGGGCGGGGCGAGCACGTGGAAGCCGGGGTAGCTGGCGAGGGCCAGCTCCACGGCGGCGCCGGACAGCGCCCGTCCGACGGCCTCCTGGTCGGGGTCGCGGACGACGAGCCGCAGCAGGGCGCTGGCGGTCTCCTCGGTCGCCGCGTCGGGGCGGTCGGTGCGCACCAGGTCCCAGCGCACGTCGGTGACCTTCTCCAGGGCGGGCGCGAGCTGCTCCCGCACGAGGGCGGCCTTGGCCTCGATGTCCAGGCCGGTGAGGACGAAGGTGACCTCGTTGCGGAAGCCGCCGAGGCGGTTGCGTCCGACCTTGAGGGTGGGCGGCGGGGGCTCGCCGCGCACCCCGTCGATCCCGACCCGGTCCGGGCCGTCCTGCCGGAGCCGTACGGTGTCCAGCCGGGCGGTGACATCGGGTCCCGCGTACCGGGCGCCGCCGGTCTCGTACAGCAGTTGGGCGGTGACGGTGCCGGTGTCGACGCGACCGCCGGTGCCGTCGTGCTTGGTGACGACCGAGGAGCCGTCGGCGTGCAGTTCGGCGAGCGGGAATCCGGGGTGCCGGGCGGCGCCGTCCTGGAGGAAGTCGCGGAAGAAGGCGTAGTTGCCGCCGGTGGCCTGGGTCCCGCACTCCAGCACGTGCCCGGCGACGACCGCGCCGGCGAGCCGGTCGTACTCCGTCGGGGCCCAGCCGAAGTGCGCGGCGGCGGGCCCGGTGACGAGGGCGGCGTCGGTGACCCGCCCGGTGACGACGACGTCGGCGCCGGCCCGCAGGCACTCGGCGATGCCGAAGCCGCCGAGGTAGGCGTGGGCGGCGAGGGTGCCGGGGTGGCCGGCGGTGAGGTCGTCGCCCTCGACGTGGGCGACGCGGACGGGGATGCCGAGCCGCTCGGCGAGCGCGCGGACGGCGTCGGCGAGCCCGGCCGGGTTGAGCCCGCCGGCGTTGCTGACGATCCGCACGCCTCGCTCGTGGGCGAGGCCGAGACACTCCTCCAGCTGCCGCAGGAAGGTGCGGGCGTATCCGGCGCCGGGGTCCTTGAGCCGGTCCCGGCCCAGGATGAGCATGGTCAGCTCGGCGAGGTAGTCCCCGGTGAGGACGTCCAGCGGGCCGCCGGTGAGCATCTCGCGCAGGGCGTCGAAGCGGTCGCCGTAGAAACCGGAGGCGTTGCCGACGCGGAGGGGGCGGGGCGGTTCCGGGGCGGGGGCGGTGCCCGGGGGGTGCGGGGCCGGGGCGGGGGCCGTACCCGCGCGGTCCGAGGGCGGGACGGGTGCCGTGCCCGTGCGGTCCGGGGACCGGCCCGCGCGGGGCGGCGTCGCCCCCGGCGCCCCTGCCGTGCTGCCGGTGTCTGCCCCGGTCACCGCGCGTCCCCCTGCGGCTTCCGGCCCGCTCCGGGTGGGCCGGCGAAGGCCTGGGCGATGTCGAGCCAGCGGTCGGCGTCGGCGCCCTCGGCGCGCAGGGCGAGGTCGGCGCGGTGGGCCCGCTGGGTGGCCAGCAGGCAGAAGTCCAGGGCGGGTCCGGTGACCCGCTGGGCCGCGTCCTCGGGGCCGTACGTCCACAGGTCGCCGCCGGGCCCGGTGAGTTCGACGCGGAACTCCTCGGCGGGCGGGGTGAGTCCGTGGGCGGCGAAGGCGTTGTTCCGGGCCCGTACGCCGATGCGGGCCACGTGCCGGAGCCGGTCGGTGGGCGGGCGGGTCGCGCCGAGGGCGTCGGCGACGTCCAGGCCGTGCGCCCAGGTCTCCATCAGGCGTCCGGTGGCCATGGAGGCGGCCGACATGGACGGCCCGTACCAGGGGAAGCGGGCGCCCGGCGGGGCGTCGCGCAGTGCCGCGTCCAGGGCTTGGCGCCCGGACCGCCAGTTCGCCAGCAGCTCGGCCGGCGGCAGGGCGGCGCCCTCCTCGGCGCCCTCGTCGACGAAGGTGCCGGGCGCGGCGAGGGCGCGCTCGACCAGCTCGCCGAACCGGTCGGCGTCGGTGACGGCCAGCAGGGCGGAGCGGTCCGTCCAGGCCAGGTGCGCGATCTGGTGGGCGACGGTCCAGCCGGGGGCCGGGGTGGCGAGCCGCCACCGCTCGGGACTCAGCCGGGCGACCAGCGCGTCGAGTTCCTCGCTCTCCTCACGCAGGTCGTCGATGACGGGCGTCGGGTCGGACACGGGGCGCTCCCCTCGGGCACGGCGGCGTGCGGCGCGGTGTGGTGAGGAGCATGGCAGCGGAGGGAAAAACAATCAAGCGTGCTTGCATGAAAATCGGTGAGCGCGGAGCACCCTCGGCGATTCCACGAGGTCGGAGCCGCGCGCGACGCTGGGCGGTGGGCAACATGATCTCCACCACCGCCGACCTGGAGCGCTTCGTGGTGGCCCTGTCCCAGGGCCGGGTGATCCCCGAGCGGCTGGTGGACCAGATGCTCACCGTCCCCCGCGTCGAGGGCGCGTCCTACGGCATGGCCTGGCAGCGCTACGTCCACGACGGCAGGGTGATCTGGGGCAAGACCGGGTCCCGGCCCGGCTACCACACGGTGGTGGCGGCGACCCGCGACCTGTCGCGGACGGTGGTGTACTCGGTGAACGCCAAGAGCGCCCGCGAGGACGGCTTCCCGCTGGTGGCGCGGTTCGCGCTGCCCGCTTTCGACCGCTAGCCGGCGCGGGGCGGGCATCGGGAGCGCCGGTCGGGACGCCGCCGGTCACGCCGTCAGGGCTGGGGGGTTCCGCAGAGTGCCCTGGCGAGGACCGCGCGGATGTGGCCGGGATCGGCCTCGCGGTCGTCGAGAAGGATCGACGCGCACAGACCGTCGGTGAGGGCGACGAAGGCCTCGATCGCGTCCGGGTCGCCGGTCTGCGTCCGGGCCAGTTCCGCGACGTTCTCCCGCCAGCGCCGCGCCACCGGCCGCAGGGCGGGCCGGCGGGCCGCCAGGGTCGACAGCTCGCGTTCGGCGAGCGCGCGCTCACGGCCCGGGCCGGCGGATTCCGCGATGAGGCGGGCGAGGCCGTCGAGGGGGTCGTCGTCGGAGTCGACGAGCTCACGGATGCGGTGGGTGTAGGCGTCGGTGACGCTGGTCAGCGCGGCCACCAGCAGGTCGTCCAGGGTGGCGAAGTAGTAGAGCGTCAGGCTGGTGGTGATCCCGGCTTCCTTGGCGACCGTCCGGTGGGTGACGCCGCTGGCACCGTCGCGGCGCACGATCGTGAGCGTCGCCTCGATGATCTGGGCCCGGCGGCGTCGGCCGCGCAGTTTCCGCCCGTCGACCGTGTCTTCTTCAGCCGCCATCGTCTCACCAGTCATCGCCGTGCTCCCGGCTCGAGGCTACCGGCTGCCTCGGTCGGCGCGTCGCCGAGGGGGCGGATGTGCCGCAGCGTCGCGAAACACACCAGGGAGGCCGCGGCCACCGCGACGCCCGCCGCCGCGGCGGCGGTGTTGAGTCCGCCGGTGAATGCGGCACGAGCGGCCTCCAGGCCCCCGCCGGTCAGCTGGTCAGCGAGGGACGACGCGCCGGAGAGGCTGTCGCCGTAGGTCCCGGCCGCGGACGGCGGCAGCTCCGACGGCGCCTCGGCCCGGCCGCGGTAGATCGCCGTGGTGAGACTGCCCAGGACCGCGACTCCGGCCGCGATGCCGAGTTCCTGGACCGTCTCCGACAGCGCGGCGGCCGAACCGGCCCTCTCCGGCGGTGCCGCGCCCACGACGATGTCGGTGCCCAGAGCGGCGATCACCCCGAGCCCGAGGTAGACACACGCGAACCCACCGACCACGCTCGCCCTGCTGTCGGTGCCCGCCAGCGCGAGCAGGGCGTACCCGGACACGGACAGCGCCAGGGTGGCCGACATGACGACGCCCGGTGACACACGTGCGGCCAGCAGGGGCGCACCGACGGCGCCGAGGAGCATGGCGAGGGCCGGCGGGCCCATCCACAGCCCGGCCGTCGTGGGTGAGAGGTCCTCGACGAGTTGGAGGTACTGGGTGACCAGGAACATCACCCCGCCGAAGCCGACCAGGCCGATCAGCAGAACGGTCAGCGCCACGGAGAAGGTCCGGTCCGTGAAGAGCCTCAGATCCAGCAGCGGCTGCTCCAGGCGCCGCTGACGCCGGACGAAGGCGACCGCCGAGACGCCGCCGAGGAGGGCGGCACCCCAGGCCCGGCCGTCGACGCCGTGCGCGGACGCGTGCTTGATCGCGTAGACGAGGGGCAGCATCGCCGCCAGGGACAGGCCGACGCTCAGCAGGTCGAGCCGGCCGGCGGGGGCCCGGAACTCGGGCAGCAGCGCCGGAGCCCCCGCCAGCACGAGGACGGCGACGGGTACGGCGACGAGGAAGGCCGCGCCCCACCACAGGCCCGTCACCAGCGCGCCGCCCACGACCGGCCCGGCAGCCATGCCGAGGGCGAACGCCGTCGCCCAGACTCCGATGGCCAGCGCCCGCTGCCGGGCGTCAGTGAACATGTTGCTGATCAGCGACAGCGTCGAGGGCATCATCGTCGCCCCCGCGATTCCCAGCAGCGCCCGCGCCACGATCAGCAATGGGGCGCTGGGGACGAACGCGGCGAACACCGAGGCCGCGCCGAACGCCGCCACGCCGATCATCAGCAGGCGTCGGCGGCCGATCCGATCGCCCAGCGTCCCCATGGTGATCAGGAATCCGGCGATGAGGAAGCCGTAGGCGTCCATGATCCACAGAGTCTCCGTCGCCGTCGGCCGCAGATCGGCGGCCAGGTTCGGGACCACGAGGTAGAGCGCCGTGACATCCAACCCCAGCAGCATGGTCGGCAACGCCAGCAGCGCGAGACCGCTCCATTCCCGCCACCCGGCACGTACGGAACGTCCCGCGTCCATCAGGCCTCCCCGACGAGATATTTGAACCTGCGTACTACTTGTACCATAGTTCAAATACTTGCTCGGGAAGAGCCCGGTGCCGTGACACACGGGCGATTGGGCGCAGACGTCGGTGCGGGGCCGGGCCATCGGCGGCCCGGCCCCGCACCGACGTCACCGGGGTCCGACTCTCACGCGGCCGGCGCTGTCCGGCCGCGGGTACCTCACTCCTGGGCGGCCGGCGCCGCCTCGCGGGCGCGCCGTCGCGTCTGCGTGCGCACCGCGCCCATGCTCGCCGCGACGACCAGCGCGATGGCGGCGGCCTGGGCCGCGCTCAGGGCCTGGTTCAGGACGAGGAAGCCGGCCGCGGCGGCGATGGCCGGTTCCAGGCTCATCAGGACGGCGAAGGTGGAGGCGGGCAGGCGGCGCAGGGCGAGGAGTTCGAGGGTGTACGGCAGCACGGAGGAGAGCACGGCCACGGCGGCGCCGAGCCCGAGCGTCACCGGGTCGACGAGCTTCGCCCCCGCCTCGGCGATGCCCAGCGGCAGGAACAGCAGCGCCCCGACCGCCATGGCCAGCGCCAGCCCGTCGGCCTGCGGGAACCGGCGGCCGGTGCGGGCGCTGAAGACGATGTACGCCGCCCACATCGCGCCCGCGCCCAGCGCGAAGGCGGCGCCGACCGGATCGAGGCCGTCGAACCCGCCGCCGCCCAGCAGGAAGACGCCGGCGAGGGCGAGCGCGGCCCAGACCAGGTTGATCAGACGCCGGGAGGCCAGGACGGACAGGGCGAGCGGGCCGAGCACCTCCAGGGTGACGGCGGGGCCGAGCGGGATGCGGTCGACGGCCTGGTAGAAGAGGCCGTTCATGCCGGCCATGGTGACGCCGAAGACGATCACCGTGCCCCAGTCGGCGCGGGAGTGGCCGCGCAGCCTGGGGCGGCAGATCAGCAGCAGGATGACGGCGGCCGCCACCAGTCGCAGCGTGACGATGCCGAGCGCGCCGGCGCGGGGCATCAGGCTCACCGCGAGGGCGGCGCCGAACTGCACGGACAGGCCGCCGGCGAGGACCAGTCCGACGGGGCCCAGCGAGCCCCAGCGGCCCGGTGCGGGGACGGGCCCGGTGGACGGCGCGGCCGTGGAGGTGGCGGCGGCGGCCGGGGTCGGGGTGCCGGGGGCGGCGCTGGGGGTGCTCACGTGGGGCTCCGGGCGGTCTGCGGGCGGCCTAATGGCCGGTTTCGTCCATGCTGCTGTACGTCCCGGTCCAGGGTAGTGGACCGGGACAGGTGTGTAACCCTGTCATGCGACTGTCGCGGTCCGGGGGTGGGCTGTCAACGCGTTTCCGCGGAGTGGACGGGGGCCCACGGACGGCGTGCCGCGCCCACGGGGTACGGTCCGCAGCGTCACGACCGCCGATCCTGTACTCACCCCGAACCCCTGGATCCCTGTACTCCCGTACTCTCCCCGACTCCCGTACCCCGGAGGCCCCGTGAGACGAGCCCTCACCCGCGTCTGGCGTCTGCTGCGTCCGGTGCAGAGCCGCGTCATGTGGCTGCTGAACGCGAAGTTCGTGGTCGGCGTGACGGGCGTCGTCCGCGACGACGAGGGGCGGGTGCTGCTGCTGCGGCACCGGATGTGGCCGCCGGGCCGCCAGTGGGGCCTGCCGAGCGGCTTCGCGCGCAAGGGCGAGGACTTCCGGCGCACGGTGGTGCGCGAGGTCAAGGAGGAGACCGGCCTGGACGTGGAGGCGGGCCGCCTGGTCATGCTGAACAGCGGCCTCCGCACCCGCCTGGAGGTGGCGTACGAGGCCCGCCTGCTCGGCGGCGACCTGCGCCTCGACCCGTTCGAGATCCTCGAGGCCCGCTGGTGCCACCCGGACGACCTGCCGCCGGACGTCCAGCCGGTCTGCCACCCCTTGGTCCGGGGCGAGACGGTGCCGTAACCGTAGCCGTCGGCGCGGGCGCCCCCGGCGCCGGTGCCGGCCGGTCAGCCGCGCCGCACGGTGACCGTCACCTCCGCGCCCGGCGCGGCCCGCACCCACGCCGTGCCCGCGGCCCTGCGCACCACGAGCGCCCCGCCGTCCGCCGCGACGCGCCAGGAACCGGCCGGCAGGGACAGCTCGGTCACCCGGGAGCCGTGCCGCGCCGCCCGGTAGGCCAGCCGGAACACGCCGCCCTCCGCGTCGTACGCGGCGGAGCGGACCCGGCCCGCCACCGCCTCCGCGTACGGCTCGGCGGTCAGCTCCTTGTTGGTGCGGAAGGCACCCGACCCGTCGACCGCGCAGTAGCCCCCGCCGTAGCACCACACGTAGCCCGCCCAGCCGGAGCCGTAACGCCCCAGGGAGGCCATCGCGTCCCCGTAGAAGCGCCGCATGTTCGGCAGGGCGTGGTTGAGCGGCCCCCACTCGCCGACCACGACCGGGACCCCGTACTCCCGCGGGTACCGGGTGACGGCCCGCTCGTACGCCTCGATCCAGCCCGCGCCGGGGTCGTAGTCGGCGCCCGCCTCCATGGCGGTGTTGTAGAAGTGCGGGGCGTAGACCACCTTCGGGTCGTCGATCCGCCCGAGCCCGGTCGGCACGCCCTCGCCGACGATCGGGGTCGGCTCCACGAAGACCCACGCGTCCCGGTCCACCGAGCGGACCGCGTCCGCCAGCCGGTTGTACATCGGCGTGAGCTGCTCCCGCTCGATCCGGCGCGCGGCCGCCGCCAGGTCCTCCCCCGGCCGCAGCTCTCCCATCGGCTCGTTGATCAGGTCGTAGCCGAGGACCGCCGGGTGGTGGGCGAAGCGGCCGGCGAGCACGCGCCACATCCGGGCCTGGGCGGCGCGCAGGTCGGGGTCCTCGTAGAGGTGGGTGAAGGCGCGCTGCACGGCCGGTTCGAAGTACTCGGAGAACCAGTCGTCCGGGTGCGGGGTGAAGGGCAGACCGTCGGTCCTGGTGGCCCACTCGGGGATGCCGCGATGCCCGAAGGCGGGCCCGAAGACGTCCTGGTGGGCATCGACCAGCACCTGGACGTCGTACCGCTCCGCCCAGTCCAGGATCCGGTCGATCCGCCGCAGATAGCGCTCGCTGTACCGGCCGGGCTCGGGCTCCAGGTCGTCCCAGAAGACCAGCAGCCGGGCGAAGTTGAAGCCCTGGGCCCGCATGTCCCGGAAGTGCCGCTCGGTGACGGCGGACAGCGCCTGCTCGCCCCGGTTGACCTTGTCCTCCACGTTCCAGCCCCGCAGGGTGAGCACGCGGCCGTGCCGGTCGGTGAGATCCGGTATGCCGTCACCGGCGGCACGCTCGGCGAGGGCGGGCACCACAGGTACGGCAGTGGCCGGTAAGGCGGCGGGGACGAGCAGCGCGGCGGCAACCGCCCCCGCCATGAGCGTCGTTCGCAGCAGCACGGGAACCTCCGGGGGCTTCGGTGTTCGCGGTGCCGCGCATGGAACCAGCGCGCGGTGAGGGCATCAAGAGGGCGGCGCCTCATCCGGCTTCCGCGCGACGAAGGAGCCGAGGCCGGGCTCCGTGTACGTCAGCCCCTCCTCGCGCAGCGCACGGAGAACCTTGTGCGCTGTCGCGTTGGCGATGCCGAACTCCGCGGTGAGCTGCACGACGGACGGGACACGCGTACGTGGCGGATAGGTGCCGTCAGCTATACGGCCACGCACCACGTCCGCGACCTGACGCCAGCGGGGGATGTCGGGAGCAAACTCGATCACCGCATCAGCATGAGCACGCCTAGCGCTATAGGCGATACCTGGAATACTTAGCATGCCTAGTATGCCTAGGCTACTCTGAGCGTGTCAGACCCCCGCGACGGGTGGAGCCGTCCGGGGGCGTGGCCACCAGCCGAACACAGACCGGAGCCGATGACATGACCGACCTTATCCGCTGCCTCATGACGTGGGTGGGCGTTTTAGTCCTCCCCCGTGGCACCCACCGCCGCACCGGCCCCCGCCCCATGCATCTCCCCCTGCCTCCCCCGCCACCCGCGACCGACACCGTCCCTCTCCCCGCCCACCGCAGCCCCTACGGCCTGCCCACCCTCCTCGACGGCGCCGAGACCGTGGCCGTACGCCCGTACGTCGCAGAGCACCGGCCGTACCAGATGCGGGAAGCGGCATGAGCGCACCGCGCGAGCCACGCCTGCTCCCCTGGTCCAGCCCCGAGGGCAAGCCCTGCTACCTGATCACCGACGACGCAGGCGGCCCCGTCTCCCGGCTCGCCGACGCCACCGAGGCCACGCAACTGACCATGGGCACCGAACTCCTCGCCCACGCCCGCAGGCTGCTCCCCGACACCCCGTGCGGCGAACTCCGTTACCTCGCCGAACGCCTCACCGAGGCCCTCGCGGACGCGCTGCGGGTGGCCGAGAGCCGGAAGGCGCGGATCTCGCTAGGGGGCCGCTCCCGGTCGGGGTACGGTCCTGCCATGCTCCCATCAGTCGAAGGTGAACTCCGGTCCCCCGTCACCGCGGACGATCTCGACCTCGCCGTGCAGCTCGCCGTGGCGGTCCTGCGCGAGGCGCCGTCGGCCGCCTGGGAGGGCAGGGCCGGTTCCCTGGAGTGGGACTGCTGGGAGACGGTCGAGCACCTCAGCGACGACCTCTTCGCCTACGCCGCGCAGATGGGCCCGAAAGCACCGCCTCTGGACGGCGAGGTGCCGTTCGTCTGGGAGAGCCGACGGTCCGGCGGCCCGGCGAACGCCATCCACGCGGACCGCGAGGCTGGCCCCGCCGGCCTGTTGCAGGTTCTCGAGGCGAGCGGCGCGCTGCTGGTCGCCATGGTGCGCACGGCGCCCCCGCAGACCCGGGCTCACCACGTCTTCGGCGTCTCGGACCCGGAGGGCTTCGCCGCCATGGGGATCGTGGAGACGTTGGTGCACACGTACGACCTGACGCAAGGGCTCGGCCTCGTCTGGAACCCGCCGGCCGATCTGTGCTCGCGGGTACTCGCCCGGCTGTTCCCGGACGCCCCGTCGTCCACGGACCCCTGGCCCACCCTCCTGTGGGCCACCGGACGCACCGCCCTACCCGGACACCCTCGCCTCACGGCATGGCGCTGGGACGGCACTCCCCGGGCGTAGCCGAGGCAGGCGGTGCGTGATCAGCCGGGGACCTGAACGTCCGCCGTCCATCGGACGACGTCGGAGGTCTCGACCCGGAAGCGCCCCTTGCCGCCTTCGGCCAAGTCGAGCTGGTTGACGCTGGTACGGACGCCGGTGCTGGGGCAGTCGACGGTGACTTCGACCTCGCTGTCGATCGCCACCCTGAGCATGCCCGTCCCGGTGTCGGCGACGCAGTTGGCGTTGACCCAGGAGACACCCGCCGGGAGCCGGACGCTGCCCAGGTCCCAGTCGCCGCGCCGGGGGCCTCCGGCCGCGAGCCGGCGGTGCCCCGGCCGCAGCTCCGGTGCCGTGAGGCCGGCCGGTGAGGCAGGGGGTGACACGCTGGGCGCGGGAGACGGTGTCTTCCGGGTCCCCTGGCTCGCGCTGGTGCATCCGAGGGAAGCGGCCAGCGTGACGATGGTGACGGCGAACGCGGTGGTCCGGAGGTGAGGCATGGCGAGAGTCGTTCCTGCGGTGGTGTCGGAGGCTCTGACAGCGAGTGCGGACCGGTTGTTAGCGTTCGGCCACGTGAACGACAGCGTCTACGTGGGCAATGCGGGCAAGGATGCAGCACTGGACCGAGGCTGGCTCCTCGGTCACTTCAAGGACGTCGGCGACCCACGCCACAGCGAGTCCGTAGAGATCAAATGGGGCGTCCATCCCTGTGCCGACAGGAGATCGCATTGGGTGAGGGGCGAGGAGCGCACAACTCTCCTGGTCCTCATCAGCGGCCGCTTCCGCGTCGAACTGCCCGGCGGCAGCGTTCTTCTGCAGGAGCAGGGGGATTACGTCGTGTGGGGGCGCGGAGTCGATCACTCGTGGTTCGCGGAGGAAGAGTCGGTGGTACTGACCGTTCGGTGGCCGTCCGTGCCAGGTTATGCAGCGGCAGAGGTTTCCCCGCGTCGCAGCGATTGATGTGGTGTGTCTGTCGACCATCACACCCGCCGCACGGATCACGCACAGTGATGGAAGCCATACTTCCGGCTCAGGTGTTGCTCAAGCTTTCATGAAGTCGTTCGGCTTTCATTCAGCCCCTGCGCCAAAACCTCCGCCACATGCCACCCCCTCACCCCCGCCACCTGCTCCAGCTGCGTCCGGCACGAGAAGCCGTCCGCCAGGACCACCGCCTCGGGCAGGGCCTCGCGGACCGCTGGGAGGAGCTGGTCCTCGGCGCAGGCGGCCGAGACCTCGTAGTGGCCCTTCTCGAAGCCGAAGTTGCCGGCCAGGCCGCAGCAGCCGCCGGTCAGGTCGCCGGTGAGGCCCGCGGCGGCGCGCAGGCGGCGGTCGGCTCCGTCGCCGAGGACCGCGTGCTGGTGGCAGTGGGTCTGGCCGGTGACCGGGCGGTCCAGGGCGGGCGGGGTCCAGTCGGGGGCGTGGCGTTCCAGGGTCTCGGCGAAGGTGAGGACCCGGGAGGCCAGGCGGGGCGCTCGCGGGTCGTCGTGGAGGAGTTCGGGCAGGTCGGTGCGGAGCGCTGCGGCGCAGCTCGGTTCCAGGACCACCACCGGGGCGTCGGTGTCGAGGACCGGTTCCATCAGGTCGAGGGTGCGGCGCATGACCGTACGGGCCTGGGCGAGCTGGCCGGTGGAGACGTAGGTGAGGCCGCAGCAGACGCGGGACCGGCCGCGGAGAAGGGAGAGGGGGTCGAGGGCGACCGACACGCCGTCGCCCACCCGCGCCTTGGTCAGGCGCACGGTCGGCGGGAGCGCCACCCGCAGCCCGGCCGCCCTCAGCACGCGTACGGCCGCCTGCCCGACGGACGGCGAGAGGTGCTCGGTGAAGGTGTCCGGCCAGAGGACGACCAGGGGGCCGGTACCCTCGGTGGCCGTTCCGCGCTGCCGGTCCCACCAGCGGGTGAACGGCACCGGCGCCAGCTTCGGGATGTCCCGTTCGGGCGCGATGCCGCCCAGTCGTTTCGCCGCCCAGGCCAGCGGCCGTACCCGGGTCAGCGCGTTGACCAGCCGTGCCGTGCGGGTGCGGGACACCGCCCGCAGCCAGCGCGGCAGCCGGCCCATCGAGTAGTGGGCGGCGGGACGGCGGCGCCCCGCGTAGTGGTGGTGCAGGAACTCCGCCTTGTACGTGGCCATGTCGACCTCGACCGGGCAGTCGGAGCGGCACCCCTTGCAGGACAGGCACAGATCCAGCGCGTCGCGGACCTCCGTCGACCGCCAGCCGTCCGTCACCAGCTCCCCGGCGAGCATCTCGTGCAGCAGCCGGGCGCGGCCCCGCGTGGAGTGCTCCTCCTCGCCGGTCGCCCGGAAGGACGGGCACATCACCGCCGGCCCCGACACCGACTCCGTACGGCACTTGGCGACGCCCACGCAGCGGCGGACCGCCGCCGAGAAGTCACCGGCGTCGGACGGGTAGCCGAAGGCGACGTCGACCGGGCCGCGCGGCAGGGGCGCGAAGCGGAGGTTGGCGTCCAGGGGTGCCGGGCGGACCAGCATGCCCGGGTTGAGCAGGTCGTCGGGGTCCCAGACGGCCTTCGCACGCTCGAACAGCGCGACCGTCTCCGCGCCGTACATCCGCGGCAGCAGCTCCGCGCGGGCCTGTCCGTCGCCGTGCTCGCCGGACAGCGAGCCGCCGTGCGCCACCACCAGGTCGGCCAGCTCCTCCGAGAAGCGGCGGAAGGCGGCGATCCCCGGCTCGGTCAGCAGGTCGAAGTCGATGCGGACGTGGATGCAGCCGTCGCCGAAGTGCCCGTACGGCGTCCCCCGGAGGTTGTGGGAGGACAGCAGGGTCCGGAAGTCCCGCAGGTACGCGCCGAGCCGGGCCGGCGGCACCGCGCAGTCCTCCCAGCCGGGCCACGCCTCCGAGCCGTCCGGCATCCGGGTCGCCGTGCCGGAGGCGTCCTCCCGGATGCGCCACAGCGTCCGCTGCCCGGCCGGGTCCGTCACCACCCGCGCGTCGAGGACGTCCGCCGCCCGTACGATCGCCTCCGCACGCGCGCGTGCCTCGTCCGGCGACTCCCCGCCCGTCTCCACGAACAGCCACGCCCCGCCGCGCGGCAGCCCGTCCGGCGAGGGCACCAGGTCGGCCGCCATGCCCTCCACCGTCAGCGGGCCGTGCGAGAGCAGTCCCGCCGCCGCCTCCGCCGCCGCGCTCTCGTCGGCGTAGCCCAGCACGGCGAGCGCACGCGCGTGTGGCGCCTCGACCAGCGCGACGACCGCCTCCGTCAGCACGCCCAGCGTGCCCTCCGAGCCGCAGAAGGAGCGTGCGACATCGGCGCCCCGCTCCGGCAGCAGCGCGTCCAGGGCGTAGCCGGAGATACGGCGGGGCAGCTCCGGGAAGCCGGTGCGCAGCCGTGCCAGCTCCCCGTCCACCAGCTCCCGCAGGCCCTCCGGTGCCCCGGCCCAGTCCCGCCCGAGGCGCAGCCGCCGCCCGCGCGCGGTGAGCACCTCCAGCTCGCGCACGCTGTCCGCCGTGGTGCCCCAGGCCACCGAGTGGGAGCCGCACGAGTTGTTGCCGATCATGCCGCCGAGGGTGCACCGGCTGTGCGTGGAGGGGTCGGGGCCGAAACGCAGACCGTGCGGGGCCGCGGCCTCCTGGAGCCGGTCCAGGACCAGCCCCGGCTGCACCACCGCCGTGCGCGTCCCGGGGTCCAGGGAGAGCAGCCGGTTCATGTGCCGGGTGAAGTCCAGGACGACGCCCGTGCCGGTCGCCTGCCCCGCGATCGAGGTGCCGGCGCCGCGCGCCACGACCCGCACGCCGTGCTCCCGGCACAGCGCCAGCACGGCCGCCACGTCGTCGGCGTCCCGCGGGGCGACCACCCCGAGCGGCACCCGCCGGTAGTTGGACGCGTCCATCGTCGTCAACGCCCGTGCGGTGACGCCGAATCCGACCTCGCCCCGGACGTTCCTGCGCAGTTCCGCCTCCAGATCCGCCATACCTCCAGGAAACCAGCCCGGGCGGCTCTCCCGGGCCGTCCCGTCCCGTCCGCCGGTGGAACTGCGTCTCATCCGGCGGACGGCGGTGCCGTCCGGTTTGCGGGAACGGCTAGGCTCGCCCCGTGGCTGAGATCCAGATTCCTGCTGACATCAAGCCCGCCGACGGCCGTTTCGGCGCGGGTCCCTCCAAGGTGCGGACGGAGGCGCTGGACGCGCTGGCCGCGACCGGTGCGTCCCTGATGGGCACCTCCCACCGCCAGGCCCCGGTCAAGAACCTGGTGGGCAAGGTGCGCGAGGGCATCTCCGAGCTGTTCCAACTGCCCGACGGCTACGAGGTCGTCCTCGGCAACGGCGGCTCGACCGCGTTCTGGGACATCGCGACCCACGGTCTGATCGAGAACAAGTCGCAGCACCTCTCCTTCGGCGAGTTCTCCTCCAAGTTCGCCAAGGCCGCGAGGCTCGCCCCCTGGCTGGCCGAGCCGACGGTCGTCTCCGCGGACCCCGGCACCCACCCCGAGCCGGTCGCCGAGGCGGGCGTGGACGTGTACGCCTTCACCCACAACGAGACCTCCACCGGCGTCGCCATGCCCATCAAGCGCGTGGCGGGTGCCGACGAGGGCGCGCTGGTGCTGGTCGACGCGACCTCCGGCGCCGGCGGCCTGCCGGTCGACGTGGCCGAGACCGACGTGTACTACTTCGCGCCGCAGAAGTCCTTCGCCTCCGACGGCGGCCTGTGGATCGGCGTGTTCTCCCCGGCCGCGCTGGAGCGCGCCGAGCGCGTGCACGCCTCCGGGCGGCACGTCCCGGAGTTCTTCTCGCTGCCGACGGCGATCGACAACTCCCGCAAGAACCAGACGTACAACACCCCGGCGCTCGCCACCCTCTTCCTGCTGAACCAGCAGCTGGAGTGGATCAACGGCCAGGGCGGCCTGGACTGGGCGGTCCGCCGCACGGCCACCTCCGCCCGCACCCTGTACGGCTGGGCCGAGGACATCAAGTACGCCAACCCGTTCGTCACCGACCCGGCCAAGCGGTCGGCGGTCATCGGCACGATCGACTTCACCGACGAGGTCGACGCCGCCGCCGTCGCCAAGGTGCTGCGTGCCAACGGCGTCGTCGACACCGAGCCCTACCGCAAGCTCGGCCGCAACCAGCTGCGCGTCGCGATGTTCCCGGCGATCGACCCGGCGGACGTCGAGGCGCTGACGAAGTGCGTGGACTACGTCATCGAGCGGCTCTGACCTCCACGCCCGTACGGCGATGACTCCGCGGTCGTACGGCGAGGGCCTCCACGGCCGTACGACGACGAGGGGCGCCCGGTGATCACCGGGCGCCCCTCTCCGCCTCCGTGCCCCGGCAGGGTCAGCGGCTGAGCCTCTGGAAGCGGCGCACCGCCAGCGGCAGGAAGATCGCCGTCAGGATCAGCGGCCACACGCCCGCCATCAGCATCGCGTGCTGCTCGACCCAGGAGTCGCCACCGCCGACCGGCGTGCCGAACAGCTCGCGGGTCGCCGCCGCCGTGGAGGAGATGGGGTTCCAGGCGGCCACCCAGCCCAGCCAGTCGGGCATGAGCTGCGGGGCGACGAAGATGCTGGAGATCATCGTCAGCGGGAACGCCACCGCGAACAGCCCGCCGGCCGCCTCCGGGTTGGGCACCAGCAGCCCGAGCCACACCCCGATCCAGATCAGCGCGAACCGCAGCCACAGCAGCAGCCCGAACGCGGCGACGAAGCCGAGGCCGCCGTCCGGCCTCCAGCCCATGGCCATCGCCGTCAGCATCATGATGCCCAACTCGGCGCAGGCGACGACGAGATCGGTGACCCCGCGTCCGGCGACCACCGCGGACGACGCCATCGGCATGGACCGGAACCGGTCGATGACGCCCTTGGTGGAGTCGTAGACGACGAGGGTCGCGGTGTTGATGAAGCCGAAGGCCATGGTCATCACGAACATGCCCGGCATCAGGAAGTCCTTGTAGTCCCCGCCGCCGGGCACCTTCATGGCGCTGCCGAAGACATAGCCGTACAGCAGCACGGACAGGATCGGGAAGCCGAGCTGCCAGGCGATGTTGACCGGCTGGCGCCGGTAGTGCAGCAGGCCGCGGCGGACGATGTTGCCGCAGTCGGCCAGCAGCCAGTACACCCGGCCCCGGCTGCCGGGTACGGTCAGGTCCAGGGCGCTCATGCCGCCGCCTCCTTGTCCGTGCGGTGTCCGGTCAGGCGCAGGAAGACGTCGTCGAGGCTCGGCCTGCGCAGTCCGATGTCCTCCACCCGCACGCCCTCGTCCTGGAGGGTGCGGGCCACCTCGGTCAGGGCGGTGACCCGGTCGGTGACCGGGGCGTGGACGCGCAGTTCGGTCTCGTCGGTCTCGGGTTCGCCGTCGGAGACGCGGGCGACCACCTTCACCGCCCGGGGGATGTCGGTGCGCTCGGCGAGCACGACCTCGACACGGTCGCCGCCGACGAGGTTCTTCAGCCCGTCCGGGGTGTCGTCGGCGATGGCCCGGCCCTGGTCGATGACGGTGATCCGGGAGGCCAGCTTGTCGGCCTCCTCCAGATACTGGGTGGTCAGCAGCACGGTCGTGCCGCTCGCCACCAGCGCCCGCACCGACTCCCAGACCTCGCCGCGGCTGCGGGGGTCGAGCCCCGTCGTCGGCTCGTCCAGGAACAGCACGGCCGGGGCGAGGATCATCGACGCGGCGAGGTCGAGGCGGCGCCGCATGCCGCCGCTGTACTTGCCGACGCCCTTGTCGGCGGCGTCGGTCAGGTCGAACTGCTCCAGCAGCTCGCCGGCCCGCAACCGGGCCCGGCGTCCGCCCAGGTGGAACAGCCGCCCGAACATCTCCAGGTTCTGCCGGCCGGTCAGCACCTCGTCCACCGCCGCGTACTGCCCGGTGAGCCCGATGCGGGCGCGTACCTCGCGCGGCTGCCGGGCGACGTCCAGGCCCGCCACCCGCGCCCGCCCGCCGTCCAGCTTCACCAGCGTGGACAGGATGCGCACGGCGGTCGTCTTGCCCGCGCCGTTCGGCCCGAGCAGGCCGTGCACGGTGCCCTCGCGGACGGTGAGGTCGAAGCCGTCGAGGGCGCGCTTGTCGCCGTAGCGCTTCTCCAGGCCCTCGGCCCGGACCGCGTAGCCGTCACTCATGGGTCCCCCTTCCAAGAACTGGGTACAGCGTACCCGATTGCGCGTACGCCGTACCCAGTTTTTTCGGAAGGATCTAAGCTGAGCCGTATGACAAGGGGCAAGGACGGCGGACGGACCGGCACCGGCGGCGGCAGGACCGGCACGGAGACCAGCGGCAGCGGCGACATCACCCGCACGCTGGAACTGCTGTGGGACGCCGGCCCCCGGCCCAGCCGGGGCCCCAAGCCGGGCCTGACCCTGGACCGGATCGTGGAAGCAGCCGTCCACGTCGCGGACACCGAGGGCCTGGAGGCGGTGTCCATGCGCCGCGTCGCCACCGATCTGGGCACCGGCGCGATGTCCCTGTACCGCTACGTCCCCGGCAAGGCCGAGCTGCTCGACCTCATGCTGGACCGGGTCCAGCGCCCCTCCGGCGAGCCGCACGCCGGCCTCGGCGACGGCACCTGGCGCTCGGCCCTGGAGACCCTGGCCCGCGAGACCCTCGCCCTCTACCGGCGCCACCCCTGGCTGCTCCAGGTCAACCAGTCCCGCCCGATCCTCGGCCCCGGCGCGCTCGACGGCATGGAGCGGGTGATGGCCCGCATCAAGCCGATGGGCCTGAGCGACCCCGAACTGGTCTCGGCGCTCCTCCTCGTCGACGGGTACGTCGTCGGCGCCGCGCGCACGCAGGTCTACCAGGAGGAGGCGGAGCGCAGGTCCGGCCTGACGACGGCGGAGTTCTTCGAGGCGCAGGGCCCGGTGCTGGAACGGGTCATGACGTCGGGGCGCTATCCGGTCCTGATGTCCCTGTCCGAGGACACCTGGAGCCCGGACTTCGACCACTTCGAGTTCGGGCTCCAGCGGATCCTGGACGGGCTGGAGGTGTTCGTGGACGCCCGGCGCGCACGGACCGAGCCGGACGGACCGCCGGGACCGGACGGACCGACGGGACCGGCGGGACCGGACGGGTCAGCGGCGGCGGACGGATCAGCGGCGCCTGAAGAGCCGTCGTAGCCCCAGGACGGCGAGCACCGCGACGGCGGCGGCCAGCGCGCCGGTCCTGAGGCTGCCGTCGGCCGCGCTCCCGTCGTCACCGCCACCGCCGTCCGAGGACGCCGAGCCCCCGCCCTCCGACGGCGAACCGCCGCCCCCGGGCACGTCCTCGGCCTGCACCGGGGAGCCGGTCCCCTCGGTCCCGAACAGCAGCTTCGTGCCGTCGGCGGTGTAGGTGACGGACTCCCCCTGCCCCTGGAGCGGCACGTCGAGCCGCCCCCCGCGCTCGATCCGCCCGCCGTTCCAGTCGTACCAGACGCCTCCGAAGTAGCCGCGCACGGCGAGCTGTTCGCCGTCGGGCGAGAGGGCGGCGTCGGTGGCCCACAGGTCGACGGCGGCGGTGGGCCGGAAGACGTTGTCGCCGGCGGCGGACAGCTCGGCGGGGCCCTCGTAGAGATGCCCGCCGTCCTCCTGCTTGTCGATGATGTACACCCGCCCGGTCCCGGGGTGCACCACCATCGACTCGGCGTCGCGCGGCCCGTCCGCGTACTTCACCACGTACTGCGTGGCCCTGACGGTCCGGTCCCGCAACTCCTCGGGCTCGGGCAGCTCGTAGATCCACACGTGCGGCCACCGGCCGCCGAAGTTGTCCCCGATGTCACCGACGAAGATCCGGTTGCCGGGCCCGATCGCGATCGCCTCGATGTCGCGCGGCGTCCCGACACCGCTGAGGGCGATCCTGGCGACGGTCTCCCCGGTCGCGCCGTCCACGGCGTACAGGTAGGGCCCGTCGTCCTGGTCGTTGTGCGTCCAGTAGACGCCCGGGTGGAGCCGCGAGGCGGCCAGCCCGCTGGACTCGGTGATCCTCGGGTCGCGGATGGTGAACCCCTCGTCCCCGTCGGCGGCGGAGGCGGGCACGGAGACGGCGCCCGTGAGGAGGGCCGCGGCGAGGAGGGCGAAGGGTCGGCGCATGCCCCAAGCCTGCCACCGCCAGGGGCGGTTCGCGTCGGGTGGCAGGGCTCACATCGCGGGCGCCGCACCGATCGTCCATGATGATCGGATGCTCAGGTTCATGCCCGTCGGCGACTCCATGACCATCGGGAGCGCGGGCGAACACACCTGGCGCTACCGGCTGTGGCAGCACCTGTGCACGGAGTACGGCGGCCCCTTCACGCTGGTCGGCCCGCGCGAGACGCTGTACGACAAGGCGGCGGACGCTCCGACGTCCCTCGCCTACGCCGACCCCGGCTTCCCGCGGGCCCACCTGGCCGGCTGGGGCGAGGGCTGGCTGCACATGGCGCCGCTGATCGGCGATGCGGTGCGGACGTGCCGCGCGGACGTGCTCCTGGTCTCCCTGGGCCTGATCGACCTGGGCTTCTACACCGACGCCGACCAGACGGCGGAGAACGTCCGGGCCTTCGTCGCCGCCGCCCGGGAGGCCGACCCGCGCATCCGCCTGGTCGTCCTGCCGGTGATCCCCAACATCCGGGCGCTGACCGACCCGCCCTTCGGCGAGCAGGTCACCCGCTTCAACGAACTCCTCGCCAAGACCGCCGCCGACCTGGACGAGCCCCGCTCCCCGATCCTGCTGGCCTCACCGCCGCCCGGGTACGACATCCACACCGACACCTACGACGGCACCCACCCCAACGCGGCCGGCGAGCACCGCATCGCGGGCGCCTTCGCGGCGGCGATGCACGAGGGCTGGGACCTGGGCGGCCCCTACGAGGCACGGGCGTAGCCTCACGAGGCACGGGCGTAGGCGTCGCCGCCCGCGGCCGCCTTCCGTGTCGTGTCACCGTGCGTATCGTTGTACCGCGCGGCTGCACTCGTCCTTCGAGCAGCCGGGGAGGAGCGCCACGATGACCGTCGTAGACACCGACAGGATCGAGATGGCCGACGACAACGCCCAGCGCCTCGACCAGTGGTTCGAGCTGATTGAGCGGATGGTCCCCGAGGGTTACAAGGTCGAGGTCGTCGAGGGGGCCGTCCACATGGTGCCGCAGCGGGACACACACTTCGAGATCACTCGCAGGATCATCCGGGCGCTGGAGGACGGCTTCGGGATGGACGTCCTGGTGAGGTCGGACGTGCGCATCGACTTCCCCGGGTTCCAGAACGGCTTCTGCCCCGACGTGATGAAGCTGCGCGACGGGGCGAAGCGCGATCCGGAGCGCGGCTGGTGCCACGAGGACGTCGAGTTCGTCGCCGAGGTCATCTCCCGTGGGACCGGAATGAACGACTACGGCCCGAAGAAGGCCGCGTACGCGGAGGCCGGAGTTCCCGTCTACCTCATCGCGGACCCGTACCAGGGCCGCTGCCACGTCTTCACCGACCCCAAGGACGGCGACTACCGCTCCGTCTCCCGGTTCGACTTCGGCGAGCGGATCGACCTGACCCACACGCTCCTCGGTCTCACCCTCGACACCGGCCCGTTCCCCCGCGACTGAGCGGTCCTTGCCTATAGTCCACTCCAAGCCGTTGGCTTGGGGACCATGGAGTACACGCAGCTCGGACGCACGGGACTCAAGGTCGGCCGGATCGTTCTCGGGACCATGAACTTCGGTCCGCAGACCGACGAGGCGGACAGTCACGCGATCATGGACGCGGCGCTGGACGCCGGGATCAACTTCTTCGACACCGCCAACGTCTACGGCTGGGGCGAGAACAAGGGCCGTACCGAGACCATCATCGGCAACTGGTTCGCCAAGGGCGGCGGCCGGCGGGACAAGGTCGTGCTGGCGACCAAGGTGTACGGGAACATGGGCCTGGACGGCGGCCCCGTCTGGCCCAACCACGACAAGCTGTCCGCGGTGAACATCCGGCGGGCCGTCGACGCCAGCCTCAAGCGGCTCCAGACCGATCACATCGACCTCTACCAGTTCCACCACATCGACCGCGCCACCCCCTTCGAGGAGATCTGGCAGGCGATCGACGTCCTGGTCCAGCAGGGCAAGGTGCTCTACGCCGGATCGTCGAACTTCCCCGGGTACAAGATCGCCCAGGCCAACGAGACCGCCGCCCGGCGCGGCGGCACCATCGGGCTGGTCAGCGAGCAGTGCCTGTACAACCTCGCCGAGCGGCGGGCCGAGATGGAGGTCATCCCGGCCGCGCAGGACTACGGCCTCGGGGTGATCCCCTGGTCGCCGCTGCACGGCGGGCTGCTCGGCGGGGTCCTCAGGAAGGAGGCGGAGGGGCGGCGGCGCGCCTCCGGGCGGTCCGCCGAGGCGCTCGCGAACCCGGCCGTGCGCGCGCAGGTCCAGGCGTACGAGGATCTGCTCGACAAGCACGGGATCGAGCCCGGCGAGGCCGCGCTGGCCTGGCTGCTCACCCGGCCGGGCGTGACCGGGCCGATCGTCGGGCCGCGCACCGCCGATCAGCTGGCGTCCGCACTGCGCGCCGTCGAGCTCGAGCTGCCGCAGGAGCTGCTGGACGGCCTGGACGAGATCTTCCCGGGTCCGGGGCCGTCCCCGGAGGCGTTCGCCTGGTGAGGTCCCGGCAGTCGTGACCGCGGGGCGGCGGCCACGGTCACCTTCCGAGGGCCGCCGCCACCGCCACCACCGCGAACATCAGCACAAGCACACCGGCCATGATCCGGTTCCGGGTTTTCGGGTCCACGCCGTCGAGCCTAACCGGCGCCGCCGAGCGGCCAGCGGGCGACCGTCTCGTAACGCGGCTGCTCCCCCGGCACGCCGGACCTCGGCAGGTTGCTGCGGACCAGGCACAGCTCGCCCACCGTCCAGGTGCGGCCGGTGAAGGCGTCCAGGGTGCGCACGTACTCCCGTACGTCGTAGGGGTCCCGGCCGCGGGCCACCGTGAGGTGGGGCCTGTAGCGGCGGTGCTCGGCCGTCTCCAGGCCCGCCTTGCGCGCCGCCGACCCGGCGCGGTCGGCCAGCAGGCGCAGCGCGGCGGTGTCACCGGCGGCCCCGGCCCACAGCGCCCGGCCGTGGCCGAACTGGCCGCCGCCGCGCAGCGCCAGCTCGAAGGGCTCGGTGCGCCGGGCCGCCCGCTCCAGACGGGCCGACAGCCCGGGCACGAGGGCGTCGTCGACCTCGCCGTAGAAGGCGAGCGTGAAGTGCCAGCCGGGGCGCCCGGTCCAGCGCAGCCGGTCCGCGCCGGGCAGCCGGTGCAGCCGGTCCACCGCGGCGGCGAGTTCCCGCAGCGCGTCCTCGGGGGGCAGTACGGCGGCGAAGAGTCTCATGGGGTCCCAGTCTGCCCGCCCGGCGCCCGGCGCCCGGCGTTCACGCCGCGCGTGCCAGCTCCTTGCCCTCCTCGCGGGGCACGAACCGGACCCTGGGGTGGCCGTGGTGCCAGCCCAGCGCCAGCCGGACGCCGCCCACCCGGGCCAGGACCAGGGCGATGACCACGGCGGCGGTGGCGGCGACGGCGCCGCCCACGGCGAAGCCGGCCCGGGCGCCGTAGGTGTCGGTGATCCAGCCGACGATCGGGGCGCCGACCGGGGAGCCGCCGAGGAAGACCATCATGTACAGCGCCATCACGCGGCCCCGCATGGCCGGGTCGGTGGACATCTGGATGCTGGTGTTGGCGGTGACGTTCACCGTCATGCTGAAGACGCCGATCGGGACCATCAGCAGGGCGAACAGCCACAGCTCGGGGGCGGTCGCGGCCACGATCTCCAGCAGGCCGAAGCCCAGCCCCGCCGCGAGCAGCACCCGCATACGGGCCGTGCCGCGGCGCGCGGCGAGCAGGGCGCCGGCGAGCGAGCCGACGGCCATGAGGGTGTTGAAGAGGCTGTACTCGCCGGCGCCCGCGGCGAAGACGTCGTCGGCGAACGCCGACAGGAAGACCGGGAAGTTGAAGCCGAAGGTGCCGATGAAGCCGACCAGGGCGATGGTGCCGAGCAGTTCGGGGCGCCCGGCGACATAGCGCAGGCCCTCGCGGAGCTGGCCCTTGGCGCGCGGGGCGCGCTCGACGGCGTGCAGTTCGCGGGCGCGCATCAGGAGCAGGCCGGTCAGCGGCGCGACGAAGGACAGGCCGTTGACGAGGAACGCCCAGCCGGTGCCCACCCCGGTGATCATCAGGCCGGCGACGGCCGGGCCGACCAGGCGGGCGGACTGGAAGTTGGCCGAGTTCAGGCTGACCGCGTTCTGCAACTGCTCCCGGCCGACCAGCTCGGAGACGAAGGACTGCCGGGCGGGGTTGTCCACGACCGTCGCCAGGCCCATCGCGAAGGCGGCGACGTACACGTGCCAGACCTGGACGTGGCCGGTGAGGGTGAGGACGGCGAGGAAGAGCGCGCTCACGGCCATCGCCGACTGGGTGACCAGCAGCGTGGGGCGCTTGCGCAGACGGTCGACGAGGACGCCGCCGTACAGGCCGAACAGGAGCATCGGCAGGAACTGGAGGGCGGTGGTGATGCCGACGGCGGCCGAGGAGCCGGTGAGGGTGAGCACCAGCCAGTCCTGGGCGATGCGCTGCATCCAGGTGCCGATGTTGGAGACGACCTGGCCGATGAAGAACAGGCGGTAGTTCCTGACCTTCAGGGAGGCGAACATCGAGGTCCGGCGCGGCCGGTCGGGGGTGTCGGGGGTGTGCGGTGCGGGGACGGAAGCTGCTCCGGGTCCCGTACTCAACAGGGTCGCCTCCTCGTCGGTGCTGTTCTACAGATGCGCGAGCTTCTCCAGCACGGGGGCGGCGGCGCGCAGTTTCGCCCACTCGTCCTCGTCCAGTTCCTCGACCAGGGAGGCCAGGAACGCGTTCCGCTTGCGGCGGCTCTCCTCGAGCATCACCACGGCCTGCTCGGTCGGCGTCACGACCTTCTGGCGCCGGTCCTCCGGGTGCGGCTCCAGCCGGACCAGGCCCTTGGCCTCCAGCAGCGCCACGATGCGGGTCATCGACGGCGGCTGGACGTGTTCCTTGCGGGCGAGTTCGCCCGGGGTGGCGCTGCCGCAGTTGGAGAGGGTGCCGAGCACCGACATCTCGGTGGGGCTGAGCGACTCGTCGACCCGCTGGTGCTTGAGCCGACGGGACAGCCGCATCACTGCGGATCGAAGGGCGTTCACGGCGGCAGCGTCGTCGCCATGGCTGAGGTCCGGCATCTCCTTAGCGTAACTCATTAGACTGCCGAAGGACCACTGGGATCAGGGCTCCGTTCCCGTGAGCCCGGCCACCGAACCCTCACATCACCCGTACGAGTGAGTCATGTCCGGAAACTGGAGCGTCACCCGGTCCGCCGAGGTGACCCTCGTGTCCATGGGGACCAGCGTGCTCAGCCTGCGGATAGACGGGGAGCTGCTCGAACGGCTCCGGCACCATGCGGCGAAAAGAGGAATGAGCGTCCAGGACTATGTCGTCCGGACGCTCATCCGTGATGACTTCGACGAGCGGTTCCAGGCCGCCGTCGAGGAGACGGAACGGTTCTACGGGGTCACCTGAGCCCCCCGGGCGACCGCCCGCCCGCCGCTCAGGTCAGGCCCAGGGCCGGCATCAGGTAGTAGAAGGCGAACACCGCCGACACCGCGTACATCGCCACCGGCACCTCGCGGCCCCGGCCGGCCGCCAGCCGCAGCAGCGAGAAGGTGATGAAGCCCATGCCGATGCCGTTGGTGATCGAGTAGGTGAACGGCATCATCAGCATCGTCACGAAGGCCGGGATGGCCAGCGTGTAGTCCGCCCAGTCGATCTCCTTGATCGCGTGGGACAGGATCAGGAAGCCGACCGCGACCAGCGCCGGGGTGGCCGCCTGCGACGGCACCATCGTGGCGACCGGCGTCAGGAACAGCGCCACGGCGAACAGACCGCCGGTGACGACGTTGGCCAGACCGGTGCGGGCGCCCTCGCCGACGCCGGCCGTGGACTCCACGAAGCAGGTGGTGGCCGACGCGGAGCTGGCACCGCCCGCCGCGACCGCGACGCCGTCCACGAACAGGACCTTGTTGATGCCGGGCATCTGCCCCTGGGCGTCGGTCAGCTTGGCCTCGTCGCTGACACCCATGATCGTGCCCATCGCGTCGAAGAAGCACGACAGCAGCACGGTGAAGACGAACAGCACACCGGTGAGCAGACCGACCTTCCCGAAGCCGCCGAACAGGCTGACCTGGCCGACCAGCGAGAAGTCCGGGCTGGCGACCGGGTTGCCGGGCCACTCGGGCGTGGTCAGGCCCCAGGAGGGCACGTCGGCGACGGCGTGGACGACCACGGCGACGACCGTCATCACCACGATCGAGATCAGGATGGCGCCGGGCGTCCGGCGCACCAGCAGCGCCAGCGTCAGCAGCACGCCGAGCACGAAGACCAGCACCGGCCAGCCGCCCAGGTGGCCGTCGGCGCCGAGCTGGAGCGGCACGGTGGTCTGGGCGGCGTCCGGGATGCGGGAGACGAAGCCGGAGTCGACCAGACCGATCAGCATGATGAACAGGCCGATGCCGATGGCGATGGCCTTGCGCAGGCTGTAGGGCACGGCGTTCATCACGCGCTCGCGCAGGCCCGTGGCGACCAGCAGCATCACCACGAAACCGGCCAGCACGACCATGCCCATGGCGTCCGGCCAGGACATCTGGGGCGCGAGCTGGAGCGCGACGACGGAGTTGACGCCGAGGCCGGCGGCGAGCGCGATCGGCACGTTGCCGATGACGCCCATCAGCAGGGTGGTGAACGCGGCCGTCAGGGCCGTCGCGGTGACCAGCTGCCCGTTGTCGAGCTGGTTGCCGTACATGTCCTTGGCGCTGCCGAGGATGATCGGGTTCAGCACGATGATGTAGGCCATCGCGAAGAACGTGGCGAAGCCGCCGCGGATCTCGCGGGCGACGGAGCTGCCCCGCTCGGAGATCTTGAAGTAGCGGTCGAGCGCGCCGTACGGCGGGCGGTCACCGGGGTGCTCGGGGGCGGGGACCTTGGCGGAGGCCGAGGTGGGCATGCGAGTCCTCATCACCAGCAGGCTCCCCCACGGCCCTTTGGTGTTTTCTACGAACAGAAGTGGTCAGAGACAAACGGATTCAGTATGAACGTATGAGCGAGGGAATGCCATCTCCGCGCGTAGAGCGGCCGTGTCCGCGGGGCCCGACCCGTTTGTAAGCTGTGGCCATGGCGAAGTGGACCCCAAGGCACGAGGCGCCGGAGCCCCTGGAGGGGCCCGTGGTCGCCACCATCACCGGCGGCACCCTCGTGTGGTTCGTCCTCTTCCTGGCACAGCTGCCCTTCTACGGCTGGTTCGAGGACCACGGGCACACCTGGTGGCTGTGGACCTGTCTGGCCGGCGGCGGGCTCGGCCTGATCGGCATCTGGTACGTCCGCAGGCGCGACGCCGCGATCAAGCGCTCCCGCGGGGAGTCGGAGCCCCAGGAGGCACAGCCCCGCGAGGCGTAGTACCACGGCACCACATCCGCCGTACCCCGGCAGCACGCCCGCCGGGCACCCCTCCTCCCCAGGTCGGATCTTCCACCCGTCCGGCGGGTGCGGCCCCCGGTCCGCACGTACCGTCGAGGACATGACGCACCTCGACGCGGGCGCCTCGCTCGACCCCGTCCACCCCGGACCGGCCCCCTCCCCCGTGACCGGGCTGACCTCCGCCCAGGTCGCCGAGCGGGTCGCGCGCGGCCAGGTCAACGACGTCCCGTTGCGCAGCAGCCGGTCGATGGCGGACATCGTCCGCGCCAACGTCTTCACCCGGTTCAACGCGATCATCGGCGTCCTCTGGGTGATCATGCTGATCGTCGCGCCGATCCAGGACAGCCTGTTCGGCTTCGTGATCCTCGCCAACACCGGCATCGGCATCGTCCAGGAGTGGCGGGCGAAGAAGACCCTGGACTCGCTCGCCCTGATCGGCGAGGTCCGCCCGACGGTGCGCCGGGACGGCACGGCCGCCCAGGTCGGCACCGCCGAGATCGTGCTGGACGACGTCATCGAGATCGGGCCCGGCGACAAGGTGGTGGTCGACGGGGTGTGCGTGGAGACGGACGGCCTGGAGATCGACGAGTCGCTGCTGACCGGCGAGGCCGATCCGGTGGTGAAGCGGCCGGGGGACCAGGTGATGTCCGGCAGCTTCGTCGTGGCCGGGGGCGGCGCGTTCCAGGCCACGAAGGTCGGGCGCGAGGCGTACGCGGCGCAGCTCGCCGAGGAGGCGTCCCGGTTCACGCTCGTCCACTCCGAGCTGCGCTCCGGCATCTCCACGATCCTGAAGTACGTCACGTGGATGATGGTCCCGACCGCGATCGGCCTGATCATCAGCCAGCTCGTCGTCAAGGAGAACGAGCTGAAGGGCTCCATCGCCCGCACCGTCGGCGGCATCGTGCCCATGGTCCCCGAGGGCCTGGTCCTGCTGACGTCCGTCGCCTTCGCGATCGGTGTGATCCGGCTCGGCCGCAAGCAGTGCCTGGTCCAGGAGCTGCCCGCCATCGAGGGCCTGGCCCGCGTCGACACGGTGTGCCTGGACAAGACCGGCACGCTGACCGAGGGCGGCATGGACGTCACCGAGCTGCGCCCGCTGAACGGCGTCGACGAGGGGTACGTACGGCGGGTGCTCGGCGCGCTCGGCGAGGCCGACCCGCGGCCCAACGCCTCCCTCCAGGCGGTCATCGAGGCCTGCCCGGCCCCCGACGGCTGGCGCTGCACCGAGTCCCTGCCCTTCTCCTCCGCCCGCAAGTACAGCGGCGCCGCCCTCGGCGAGGACGACGGCCGGACCGGCACCTGGCTGCTGGGGGCACCGGACGTGCTGCTCGCCGAGGACGACCCGGCCCTCGCCGAGACCGGGCGGCTCAACGAACAGGGCCTGCGGGTGCTGCTGCTCGCCCGGGTCACCCGCGAGCTGGACGACCCGCGGGTCGCCGAGGGCGCCGAGCCGGCCGCGCTGGTCGTCCTGGAGCAGCGGCTGCGGCCCGACGCCGCCGACACCCTGCGCTACTTCGCCGACCAGGACGTCCGCGCCAAGGTCATCTCCGGTGACAACGCCGTCTCGGTCGGCGCGGTGGCCGCCAAGCTCGGACTGGACGGCGGGACGGTGGACGCGCGGCGGCTGCCCGCGGAACCGGACGAGATGGCCGCCGCGCTGGACGGCGCCACGGTGTTCGGGCGGGTCACCCCGCAGCAGAAGCGGGAGATGGTGGGCGCGCTCCAGTCGCGCGGGCACACGGTGGCGATGACCGGCGACGGCGTCAACGACGTCCTGGCGCTGAAGGACGCCGACATCGGCGTGGCGATGGGCTCCGGCTCGGAGGCGACGCGCGCGGTGGCGCAGATCGTGCTGCTGAACAACAGTTTCGCGACGCTGCCGTCCGTGGTCGCCGAGGGCCGCCGGGTCATCGGCAACATCACGCGCGTGGCGACGCTGTTCCTGGTGAAGACCGTGTACTCGGTGCTGCTGGCGATCCTGGTCGTCTGCTCGCAGGTGGAGTACCCGTTCCTGCCCCGGCACCTGACCCTGCTGTCGACGCTGACGATCGGGGTCCCGGCCTTCTTCCTCGCCCTCGCGCCCAACAAGGAGCGGGCGAAACCGCACTTCGTGCGGCGCGTGATGCGGTACGCCGTCCCCGGCGGGGTGGTCGCCGCGACGGCGACCTTCGTGACGTACCTGGTGGCACGCGGCCACTACAGCGGGCCCGGGGCGCTGGACGCGGAGACCAGCGTGGCGACGCTGACGCTGTTCCTGATCTCCCTGTGGGTGCTGGCGATCATCGCCCGCCCCTACACGTGGTGGCGCGTCGGGCTGGTCGCGACGATGGGGGCGGCCTTCCTGGTGGTACTGGCGGTGCCGTGGCTCCAGGACTTCTTCGCGCTGAAGCTGGTCGGGGCGACGATGCCGTGGATCGGGGTCGGCATCGCGGCACTGGCGGCGGGCACGCTGGAGCTGCTCTGGCGGTGGGTCGACCGCCGGTTCCCCGCCTGACCGTCCACCGGGAACGGGGGCGGGTACGCCCGCCGGGCAACCGGCTTGCGACAATGCCGAGTTGTTCATGACCGGCACGGAGCGGGGGACGGGTCGATGGAGGCACTGGACGCGCGGGACCCACGCCGGGTGGGCCGGTACCGCGTTCTCGGGCGGCTCGGTGAAGGTGGGATGGGCCGCGTCTACTTCGCGCGGAACCCCGGCGGGCGCTCCGTGGCGCTGAAGTTCATCCACCCCGACATGGCGGCCGTTCCCGGCTTCCGGGACCGGTTCCGGCGCGAGGTGGAGGTCGTCCGGCGGATCGGCGGCGCCGGAACCGTGCCGGTGGTGGACGCGGGCGTCGACGAACGGCATCCCTGGTACGCGGCGGAGTACGTGCCGGGCCCCTCGTTGCAGGAGGCCGTCGACACCTTCGGCCCGCTGCCGCCCGAGGCGCTCTGGCGGTTCGCGGCCGACCTGGCCCGGACGCTGGAGCACGTGCACCGGCACGGCCTGGTCCACCGGGACCTCAAGCCCTCGAACGTGCTGCTCTCGGCGGCGGGGCCCCGGCTCATCGACTTCGGCGTCGTCCACGCGGCCCTGGACACCGCGCTCACGGCCAGCGGCGCCCGCATCGGCACGCCGGTCTACATGTCGCCCGAGCAGGCGTACGGGGAGCCCGTCACACCCGCCAGCGACGTCTACAGCTTCGGGCTGACCCTGGCCTTCGCGGCCGGCGGCGAGGTGCCGCACCGCGGCACGCTGTCCGGTCAGCTCCCCGCCGAACCGGCGCTGGCCATGCTGGTCCGGCACTGCCTGGACGCCGACCCCGCCCGCAGGCCGGACGCGGCCCAGCTGGTGGTGCAGGCCGCCGCGCGCGACACCACCACCGACGCCTGGCTTCCCGCGCCCGTGGTGTCCCTCATCGCGCGCCGCTCGGAGGAACTGCTGAACCTGGAGGCGGAGCGGGACGGCGACGCGGACCCCCGCCAGGGGCAGGCGCCGCCGCCCACCGAACCCGACCCGGCCGCCGCGTACGGCTCCGGCCCCGCGTTCCACGACGCGCCCACCCAAGGCCCGGGCGAGCGAAACCCCGGCCCCGCGGCACCCCCACCGCCCCGGACGGCACCCCCGCCCCCGGGGCCCACGCCTCCACCGCCGGGGAGCACCCCTCCCCCGGCCGGGACCGCACCCCCGCCGCCCCGGAGCACTCCCCCTCCGCCCGGGCGCCCCTGGACGCCGCCGGGCACCGGCCCGGAGCCGGAGCCGTCTCGGCGGCCCGCGGACTGGGTGCACGACGGCATCCTCGGACGCCCTCTCATCGGGCTGGCGTGGCTGGCGCCCGTCACCCTCGCCTCGCTGCTGATCGCCCTGGCCCTGCCCACCTTCTTCGGCTGGCTCCGGCTGCTGCTGGCGGTGGGTCTGGCGGGCCTGGCATGCCTGCTGGCGACGCCCGGCAGCCGCGCGGACACCGGGCGCTGGTTCCGCGCCGCCCAGGCCTACTGGACCGTCGTGGCGTTGCTGACCCTGCAGACCTGGTTCGCGGCAGGCGCGTACGACGGCGACCTTTTGGAGGTACGCGTCCGGCAGCGGCCGTCCCCGTTCCAGGAGCTGGCCGGCACGGCGCTGGGCTCCCTGGAGCTGTTCCTGATGCTGGGCTCGCTCGGCGCCTTCTACCTGCTGCCCGCCACCGTCGGGCGCTGGATGCGGGCGCGCCGCGAAGGCGTCTGAGGCGCTGCCGGCGGCTCAGTCGAACCAGCGGTCCCTGGCCAGTTCCTCCGTCCGGGACGGGTCCTCCAGCAGCGCCGCCACCTCGAAGCGGCGGGGCCACTGGCCCGCCGCCCAGGCCAGGCCGGCCGCGACGCCCTCCAGGGTCGCGGCGTGCAGGACACCGTCGTCGGTGTGCCGCCAGTCGATCTCCACGCCGTCGACCACCAGCTCCTCGTGCTCGACGTACGACGCCGGGGTCCGGGGGCCGAGCAGCACCCGCACCGGCTCGGGCACCGCGTGCTCCGTGCCCTCGGAGCCGACCTCGCCGGTGACCGACTCGCTCAGCCGCCGCACCTGGAACAGCTCCGCCAGTTCGGCGGCCCGCGTCGGGCGGACCGGCAGCAGCGGTACTCCGGCGGTGAAGGGCAGCAGGTCGGGCGAGTCCACGACCACCGCGTCGGCGGCGTCCACCACCTCGACGCGGCCGTCGACGACCGCGCGCAGCTCCTCCGGCAGCGTCACCTGCTCCGGGTCGAGGTCGGCCAGCGCGCCGTACAGGGCGTGCAGCTGGGCGGCGGTCACCGGCCGGGCGGGATCGGCGAGGCGGTCCAGCAGCTCGGCGGCGCCGCCCGGCTCGTCCAAAAGGGCGGCCACCGAGGTGCGCACCCCGAGGGCGCGCAGCACCTGCTCGTCGTCGAAGCCGGCGGCGTCGGCCTCGTCGTACAGGCCGCGCAGCAGCGGGTCGCCGCCGGCGGCGCGCAGCCCGGCGGGGCGGCGGCCGTCGAGCACCGGGTGCCCGCGCAGCCACCAGGCGGTGTACGGCCGGACGACCTCGTGGGTGCCGTCGGGCAGCAGGACGCGCACGGGCTGGACGAGGGCGTCGCGCAGCGGGGGCCGGGACAGCAGGGCGAGCGCCCGGGCCCACTTGTCGTCGTCCACCAGGTCCAGGTCGCGGACGGCGACGATCTCCGTGGCGACCGGCGGAACCGGCGTGTCCGGGAAGCGGTCGAGGACGTCCTCGCACCACACGTCGACGGCGTCCAGCAGGCCCGCGTCGTCCGGCTGCGCGAAGTCGCCCTCGCGGGGCTCCAGTTCGTCGGGGTCGAGGACGACGTCGGTGGCGCGGACCAGGGCGAAGTCGACCAGGACACCGCAGGCGGCGAGCGGCTCCGGCCCCCACCTGTCGGCCAGTTCGGCGTCGACGGCGGCGAGTTCGCCCTCGCGCATGACCTCGGCGAAGGGCCCGCCGGGGAAGACGAGTTCGCCGGCCGGGGACAGCTCGCCGTCCTCGTCGGTCAGCGCGAGCGCGCCGAGCCAGGGCTCCTCGCCGGGGTCGAGCCCGGCGTCGCGGACCAGCCCGAGGACCGTGTCGGCCAGTTCCTCGGCGTCGAGGGCGTCCTCCTCCCAGCTCGGCCCGCCGTCGTCCTCGAGCGAGGCGGCGACGGCGGCGCGGACCTGGGGGGTGGTGAGCACGGCGCGCGGGGTCGCCGGGAGCGCGCCGAGCTTCTCCAGCAGCGGGTGGGCGGCGTCCGGGTGGACGACCTTCAGCCCGAGCCGGGCGAGGATCTCCGGGTCGAGGGCGGTCGCGTCCGGGGTGGGCAGCAGGACCTGCCGGGGGCCGATGGTGGTACGGCCGCCGCCGGAGCCGAACGTCCGGGCCGCTCCCCCGGCCAGCGGCACCGGCAGCCCGGTCAGCCGGTCGGGGTCGACGCCGGCCAGGCTGTCGTACAGCCGCCACCACCACTGCGGTGCCTTCTCCAGCCCGGCCAGCCGGTCGACGGCGTCGGTCAGCGAGACCCGGGCGACGCCGAGGGTGCGCAGTTCCACCCGCCGCTCCAGGCCGGCCGGCAGCAGGGTGGGCAGCACCTCGGCGAGGACGGCCACGGTGTCGGCGCCGGCGCCCTCCAGCACCTCGGCGTCGCGCGGGCGGAGCGACGCCGGCAGGTCGGAGTCGTCGTCGCCGCGCGGTGCGGCGGCGGGCGGCAGGAAGGAGGTGCGCGGCAGCCGTTCGAGGACGGCCTGCCGCAGCGCGCCGTCCAGTTCCCCCTTGCCGAGCGGTCCCGGCACGAGGTCGATGATCCCGGCGGTCACCGGCTGCCAGTCGGCGAGCAGCCCGGCGTAGGCGTCGGCGGCGCGCTGGACCAGGAAGTCGGTGAGCGGCCCGGGGGCGGTGTGCCGGCGGGTGGAGTCCAGCGGGAAGGACGCGATGAGCAGGGCGGGGACACCGAGCGGCTCGTCGCTGGGGGTGGGGGCGTGCACGACGGGGCTGGTCCGCGGCCGCCGCGGGGCGCCGTCGGCGTCGACCGGCACGGCCCAGGTGACGGACCAGTGGGGGCGCAGCCGCTCCTCCACCGGCCGGTCGGCGAGCAGGTCGGGGGTGAGCGGTCCGTGCGCGGTGGAGGTGCGCCACCGGGTGGTGCCCTCCCGGGAATCCTCCACCACGGTCAGCCCGCCCTCGGTACGGCGGCGCAGGGTGCGCAGGCCGTCCGTCTCGACGACCACCTCCTCCAGGCCGGGCAGGGCGAGGAGCAGGGCGTCGTCGACGGCGTTCAGGAGCCGCTCGGCGAGGTCGGCGGCGGGTGTGTCGCGCAGCGGGAGGATGACGGCGGTGTCGTACGGGTCGGGGGCGGTGCCCTCGGCGGCGTACGGCAGGCGCAGCAGTGGTACGTGCCCGTCGCGGCGGCGGATCTCGTCGCCCAGGCCGGGGCTGTGCCGGGCGGTGTCGGCGGCCAGGTCGCGGGCCTCGGCCAGCGACCAGCGCACGCCGCCGTGCCGGCCGACGACGGCGGGCTCGTCGGTGACGGCCAGGACGGCGGCGAAGCCGACGCCGAACCGGCCGACCGACGCGGTGCCGGACTCCCGCTTGGCGGAGGCGCGCAGCGTGGACAGCGACTCGACGCCGGCCGCGTCCAGCGGTGCGCCGGTGTTGGCGGCGACCAGGACGCCGTCGCGCAGGGTGAGCCGGAGCCGGCCGGGCACGCCCGCGCGGGCGGCGGCGTCGGCGGCGTTCTGCGCCAGCTCGACGACCAGCCGGTCCCGGTAGCCGCCGAGGACGAGGTCCTCCTCGGCGTTGGCGTCCTCACGGAACCGGGCGGGGCTGGTGGCCCAGGCGTCGAGGACGCCTCGCCTGAGGCGGGCGGTGCCGAAGGGGTCGGCGCCCTCGGCTGCGGGCCGCACGAACTTGCTCACGTTCACACTCTCCTCATCGGCCCTGATCGGCGTGAGGTCGAAGGTACCGCGCGGTGCGGCGACGGCGCCGAGTGCCGGTTCACCGTGGCCCGCGTCCCCGGGGGCTGCGCCCCGGACCCCCATCGGCCTGGACGGCCTCGTCCTCAAACGCCGGACGGGCCGGCGAAGGACCCGGCATCGACCGCCACAGGCCCGTCGGAGACTACGAATGCCCCAGTTCCGCCGACGACTCGTCCTCCACCGCCGGGACCGACCCGGAGTCGGCCGCCGGGCGCAGCGGGAACGGGTCCACCCGCGTCTCGTCGATCACCGGCGGAGCCGGCTGCGGCGGCTTGGGCATGACCGCCGCCTCGGAGTGGCCGCCGCAGCCGTAGCCCAGGGAGACCACGCGGCCGTCCGCGGGGGAGAACTCGTTGGCGCACACCCCGAAGGCCTGGCCGAGCGAGCCGCCGACGGGAACGAGGAAGCCGCAGGAGACACAGGCCGCGGGGGCGGCCTGGGCCATCGCCGTCTTCGGTCCGTACGCCTCCTCCCAGCGGTCGGCGGCGGTGTGCAGCCCGTAGCGGGACAGGACGCGGGCGCGGCGCATGCCCAGTTCCTCGGCGACCGCCGTGATCGAGCCGCGGGAGGGGGCCGTGGGCAGCTCGGCGGGCGGGCCGGAGGTGACCTCGGCGTCCTCGGCCTCGACGAGGTCGGCCATCTCGTGGGAGACGGCGGAGTTCGGCGGCGGCTCGTCCTCGCCGGACCAGCCCGGCTCCAGGCGCAGGTCGTCGGCGTCGGTGGGCAGCAGGTCGCCGGGGCCCATGTCGCCGGGGCGCAGCCGCTCGCTCCACGGCACCCACTCCGGGGCGAGGACGGCGTCGGGGCCGGGCAGCAGGGCCGCCTCGTCCACCGTGACGACCTTGGCGCGGGAGGCGCGGGCCACGGTCACGGCCCAGCGCCAGCCGCGGTACCCGAGTTCCTTGCAGGCGAAGAAGTGCGTGACGACGCGGTCGCCCTCCGACACCATCCCCTCGTGCTCGCCGACGACACCGGGCGCGGCGGCCTCCTCGGCCGCGGCCCGGGCGAGGTCGACGGCCTCGGCGCACAGGCGGTCAGGGGTGCGGCTTCGCGTTGTCGCTGCGCTCACAGGTATCGCTTCTCTCCATACGCCGTCTCACGAGTGCGCCTGTCAGCGGAGGGCGGACGGAGCGGACCCGGGGACCGCGTCGACGTCCGCGCCCGATCGCGCTCGGGCGCACCTACGTCATCCATTCTGCGGGATGGCCGTACGGCGCGCGGCCGAGAACGTTCGCCACGGCGCGCTACGCACGCTACCTGCTCGACTGCGCTGGGCCTACACCGACGGGAGTTTCCCCGCGCGGCCCGGTGCCCGGCTCACCCGACCCGATCAGCTCCATCCGTGCCGCGGCGGCGCTACAACCCCGTCCGTCGGGGCACTATGACGGGGTGGCAGCCGCACGGACGGAATTCGACAAGGGCGGGGGCCGGAGCCAGGGCTCCGGGCGTTTCCGCGCGGTGGGCCGCGCGCTGCGGCTGCCGGTGACGGGCACCGCGCGCGGCATCCGCAGGGCGACGCACGCGCACGGGGCCGGCGAGTCGGGCCTGGGCAAGCTGATCGAACTGCACGGGGTGAACGGCGCCGGCGACGTCATGATCACGGTCGCGCTCGCCTCGACCGTGTTCTTCTCGGTGCCGACGGACGAGGCGAGGGGCCGGGTCGCGCTGTACCTGGCGATCACCATGGCCCCCTTCACGCTGCTCGCCCCGGTGATCGGCCCGCTGCTGGACCGCGTCCCGCACGGGCGGCGCGCGGCGATGGCGGGCGCGATGCTGGCGCGGGCGCTGCTCGCGCTGGTGCTGTCGGGAGCGGTGATCACCGGCGGCATCGAGCTGTACCCGGCCGCGCTCGGGGTGCTGGTGGCGTCCAAGGCGTACGGCGTGGTCAGGAGCGCCGTCGTGCCCAGGCTGCTGCCGCCCGGCTTCTCCCTGGTGAAGGCGAACTCGCGGGTGACGCTGTGCGGGCTGCTGGCGACCGGGGTCGCGGCGCCGGTCGGCGTGGGGCTCCAGCAGATCGGGCCGCGCTGGCCGCTGTACGGCGCCTTCGCGATCTTCGTCGCCGGAACGTTCCTGTCGTTCACCCTGCCCCCGAAGGTCGACTCGGCCCGCGGCGAGGAGGGGGCGCTGCTCGCCGCCGACGAGCACCATCTGCACGGACCGCACCTGAAGCCCGTCAGGCGCCCCGGGCTGCGCACGGTCGGCCGGGCGGTGACGCACGCGCTCGGCGCCAACGCCGCCATCCGAGGGCTCTCCGGCTTCCTGATCTTCTTCCTGGCGTTCCTGCTGCGCGAGCACCCGATGAGCGGGCAGAGCGCGGCGGTGTCCCTGGGCATCGTGGGCGTGGCGGCCGGTACGGGCAACGCGCTGGGCACGGCGGTCGGGGCCTGGCTCCGCTCCCGGGCGCCGGAGATCATCATCGTGACGGTGGTGGCCTGCGTGCTGGGCGCGGCGATCACCGCCGCCGTGCTGTTCAGCCCGGTCGTGGTGGCGGCCCTGGCCGCGGTCGCCGGGTTCGCGCAGGCGCTGGCCAAGCTGTCCCTGGACGCGCTGATCCAGCGGGACGTGCCGGAGCTGGTGCGCACCTCGGCGTTCGCCCGGTCCGAGACGCTGTTGCAGATGTCGTGGGTGCTCGGCGGGGCCATCGGCATCGCGCTGCCGCTCAACGGCACGCTGGGCCTGGCGGTGGGCGCGGCGATCGTCGGGGCCGGCTGGCTGTCCACGGTGCGCGGGCTGATCGGCTCGGCGCGGCACGGCGGCACGCCCCGGCCGCGGGTGGCGTGACGCACGGCACGCCGTACCCAGGTGGGTGGCGGCCCGGAGGTGCCAGATAGCCTTCGCCCATGACCACGTTGCAATCCGTAGTGCGACGCCGCCGCGCCGTCGCCGCCGCCGGCGCCGTATCCGCCGGACTGCTCGTCCTGTCGGCCTGTGACAAGCCGACTCCCATGGCGACCGTCACCGTCGGCAGCTCCTCCGTCAGCGCCGAGGCCACCTGCGGCGGCGAGGGCGAGGTGCTGAAGGAGGCCGAGATCAACGAGTGCCTCCGCGACAAGGACGCCAAGACCATCACCGTCGACCCGGACGAGACCCTGCGCCTCGGTGTCGACCCGGAGATCGCCGACCAGCGCTGGACCATCCTGATGAACGGTCAGCAGCTGGTCGAGGACAGCGGCAAGACCTACCGCACGGTCCCGGGCAGCGTGTTCTTCAACGCCCAGTACGGCGCCCAGGGCGACACCACGAGCGTGGCCGTCGCCGCCCGCGACGGCAAGGAGAACAGCCAGTCCATCACCGGACTGTGGGTCTTCGAGCTGAAGAAGGACAACTGACGGCGCCCCCGGCGTCCCGGACGCGTGTCCTCGTGGCCACCGCGGTCCCCGTCGAACGGGACGCGGTGGCCCAGGCGTTCCCGGGACCGCCCGGCACCATCTCCCGCCCCGGCGTGACCCTCCTCCAGGTGCCGGGCGGCCGCTACGACCTGCTGGCCGCCGGCGTCGGCCCCGCCCTGGCCGCCGCGTCCACCGCCTCGGCGCTGGCCTCCGCCGCCCTGGACGGCGCCCCCTACGGCCTGGTCGTCTCGGCGGGCATCGCCGGCGGTTTCCCGCCCGACGCGCCGGTCGGCTCGCTCGTCGTCGCGGACGAGATCACCGCGGCCGACCTGGGCGCGGAGACGGCCGACGGTTTCGTGCCGGTCACCGCCCTGGGCTTCGGCACGGTCACCCACCACCCGCCCGCCGCGCTCGTCCGCGCGGTCGCCGCCGCGACCGGCGCCCGCGCCGGCACCGTGCTGACCGGGTCCACGGTGACGGGCACCGCCGCGCGCGCCGACGAGCTGCGCGCCCGCCACCCGCGGGCGCTGGCCGAGGCCATGGAGGGCTTCGGCGTCGCCGAGGCCGCCGCCGCACACGGCGCGGACGTGCTGGAGCTGCGCGCGGTCTCCAACGCGGTCGGCCCGCGCGACCGCGACGCCTGGCGCATCCCCGACGCGCTCGCCGCCCTCACGGACGCCTTCGGGAAGCTCGCGCCCGTCCTGGAGAGTTGGACCCCACATGAGCACTGAGCCGTTGCAGATCGCCTACTCCCCCTGCCCCAACGACACCTTCGTCTTCGACGCCCTGGCCCACGGCCGCGTCCCCGGCGCCCCCGCCCTGGACGTGACGTTCGCGGACATCGACATCACCAACGGCATGGCCGAACGCGGCGAGTTCGACGTGCTGAAGGTGTCGTACGCGGTGCTGCCGTACGTCCTCGACCGGTACGCCCTGCTGCCCTGCGGCGGCGCGCTGGGCCGGGGCTGCGGCCCGCTGGTGCTCACCCGCGAGCCCGGCGTCGGCCTGCGGGGCCGCACGGTCGCGGTGCCGAGCGAGAGGTCGACGGCGTACCTGCTCTTCCGGCTGTGGGCGGCGGACACCGTGCCCGGGGGCGTAGGCGAGACCGTGGTGATGCCGTTCCACGAGATCATGCCGGCCGTGCGGGACGGGAGGGTCGACGCGGGGCTGGTGATCCACGAGGCACGGTTCACGTACCAGAACTACGGGCTGCACAAGCTCGCCGACATGGGCGAGCACTGGGAGCACACCACCGGGCTGCCGATCCCGCTGGGCGCGATCATCGCCAGGCGGTCGCTGGGCGCACCGGAGCTGACCCGGCTGGCGGAGTCGGTCCGGCTGTCGGTGCGCGCGGCCTGGGACGACCCCGAGGCCAGTCGCCCGTACGTGATGGAGCACGCCCAGGAGATGGACCCGGCCGTCGCCGACCAGCACATCGGGCTGTACGTCAACGAGTTCACCGCCGGCCTCGGTGAGGACGGCTACGCGGCGGTCCGCGGGCTGCTCACCCGCGCCGCGGCCGAGGGGCTGGTACCGCCCCTCGGCCCGGACGCGCTGCGGTTCCCCTGAGCCGGGCGGTCAGACGTCCAGCTGGTCGGCGACCGCCCGCAGCAGGCCGGCGATCTTCTTGCCGGCGGCCTTGTCGGGGTAGCGGCCCCGCTCCAGCATCGGCGTGATGTTCTCCAGCAGGGTCGTCAGGTCCTGGACGATGGAGGCCAGCTCGTCCGGCTTCTTGCGCTGGGCGGCGGCGACCGACGGGGCCGGGTCCAGCAGGGTGAGGGACAGGGCCTGGTCGCCGCGCTGCCCGGCGACCACGCCGAACTCCACGCGCTGTCCCGGCTTCAGTGTCTCGACTCCGGCGGGGAGGACCGAGGAATGGACGAAGACGTCACCGCCGTCGTCCCGGGAGAGAAAGCCGAAGCCCTTCTCGCTGTTGAACCACTTGACCTTGCCGGTAGGCACGTCTGTCCTCGTCCTCGTACTCGTCGGAAAACTGCTCGGAAACGGCTCTTGATAGCACTTGGGCGGGCCGTCCAGGACCCGCCGGTACCAAGGCTAATGGTCTTCCACCCGGTGACAAGACGTCCCCCGGTTGTTCCTTTGCGCTGGGAACTACCCTGGTCGGGTGCGTGACAAAACTCGAATGAATTCCGCCGCGCCCGGTGACCGGCTGATCCGTGCCGGTGCGATCGTCTTCTTCCTCGGCGCCGTGGCCACCATGGTCACGGTCGCCCCGCTGTTCCTGGGAACGACGCCCTTTCCCACCTACATGTTCGTCCTGAGCATGCTGATGGGGGTCGGATTCGCCATGGCGGGCGCCGGCGTGCTCCAGTCGGTCGCGGCGGGACGCCGTCAGGCGCGGGCGGCGGAGGCCGGCGGCTCCTCCCGGTAGGCCGCCAGCCACGCCGGGAACTCGGTCAGGTCCGCCAGGACGGTGTCCGCCCCGGCCGCGCGCAGTTCCCCGGCCGCGTACGGGCCGGTGGCGACGGCCACGGAGTACGCACCGGCGGTGCGGGCGCCGCGTATGTCGCCCAGGTGGTCCCCGACGTACACGTCCGCGCCGTGCTCGCGCAGGGCCACCGCCTTCTGCTCCGCCCACAGGTCGCCGATCACCGCGTCCGGTTCGATGCCCAGGTGCTCCAGGTGCAGCTTGGCGTTGGGCTCGTACTTGGCGGTGACCACGATCGCCCGCCCGCCGGCCTCCCGGACGGCCGCGATCGCCTCGGCGGCCCCGGGCAGCGCGGGCGTGGCGGCGATGGCGTGCGCCGGATACAGCGACCGGTACAGGTCGGCGGTGGCCGGCACCCGCTCCGCCGGGAACCAGTTCGCCAGCTCCTGCTCCAGCGGCGGCCCGAGCCGGGTGATCGCCAGGTCGGCGTCGACGTACGTCCCCGTCCGCTCGGACAGCGCCAGGTAGCAGGCGCGGATGCCGGGGCGGGAGTCGATCAGCGTCATGTCGAGGTCGAAGCCGACGGTCGGTGCGGGGCGGGTCGCGAGGGCCATGGCTGCCATTGTGCCGGTCCCGGCAGCCGTACCGGACGGCGCCCGTGGCCGACGGCGCCCGTGGCCGACGGCGCCCGTGGCCGACGGCGCCCGTGGCCGACGGCGCCCGTGGCCGACGGCACCCGTGGCCCGGGCGGCGGGCCCGTGCCCGGTAGGGAGGGCGGCCGGGCGGGCGGGGACAGCGGGCCCTCCGGCGAGGGGTCAGGTGGTGCGGCGGGAGCGCCAGAGGAGGTAGAGGGCCGAGGCGAGGGCCGCGCCCCGCAGGACCCACGGCCAGGTCTCGGCGACCGCGGCGCTCATCTGGCCGTCGGCGATCGGGTCGCCCCAGCGGCCGTCCGTGCGGCCCCACAGCCAGACGATCCCGCTCGCGGCGACCAGCCCCGGCAGTCCCAGCACCGCCCACTTGGCCTGGGCGGGCGTCAGCCGGCGGGACAGGAAGGTGATCAGCCAGCCCAGGGCCAGCGGCAACAGGTTGCCCAGCACCGCGCCGACGGCCAGCAGGGCGGCGGCGAGCAGCAGCAACGGGTTGTTCCAGCCGCCCTCGGGCCACAGCCGGGGCAGCCGGCGGCGGGCGGGGACGGCGGCCTCGACGGCCTCGCCGGGCCGACCGCTCTCGGCCACGCCGGCGGACTCGCCCGGCGTGGCCGGCGTCGCGGCCGGGCCGGCGGCCGCTCGCGCCCCGGCCTCGCCCGGCGGGGGCCTCAGCAGTTCCGGGATCTCCACGCCGCCGACGAACCCCGGCACGGCGTCACCGGCGTCGAAGGGGCTGTTCTCCACCCGCCACCAGTCGGGCTGCCGGACGCTGCCGCCGAGTTCGTGCGCGGCGGCCAGATGGGGCGGGGACACCGTGCCGGACGCGGCGGCCGGACCGGTCCCCGACGCGGCCGGGCGTGGCGGTTCGGACGGGCGCGGACGGGGGGCGACATGGCGCAGGACCTTGCGGCGCTCCTTCCACGCCGACCGCCCGTCGGGCTGCACCGGCACGGCGGCCGGCTCCTCCCCCGCCGTACCGGCGCCGGTGCCGGTACGGGTGTCGCCGGCCGCCTCGACGACCTCGTCCGGGCTGCCGAGCCGGTCCAGGATGCGGCGGACCGCGGCGGGCGAGTCGACGGCCGCCTTCGAGCGGCGTCTGTCGATCTCCTCGCGCAGCTCGGCCACCAGCCGCATGCGCGTGGCCGACGACAGCTGCCGCTGCTGCGCCACGTCGCCGACGCGGCTCAGATACTCGTAGACGACCTGATCGCTCTCGATCCCCACGAACCCCTCCGGGGCGGTGCGGTGTTGATGCCCCGTTGGACGACGGTACCCCCTGTTCCGCGGCGCAGCGCGCACCGCGACGCATGCCCCCGCGTCGTACCCACCCGCTACCGTGGGGCGGATGAGCACCGAGGAGAAGCCCGCGGCCCCCCGGTCCCTCGCGGAAGCGCTCCGCGCCTGGGACGACGCCTCCCTGGCCGCCCTCCTGCGCAGCCGTCCCGACCTGGTCACTCCCGTGCCCACGGACCTCACGCAGCTCGCCACCCGCGCGGGCACCCGCGCCTCGGTGGTGCGCGCCCTGGAGCGGCTGGACCGGTTCGCGCTCCAGACGGCGGAGGCGCTGGCCGTGGCCGCGGACCCGGCGTCGTACGACGAGGTGCTCGGGCTCATGGCCGGCGACGAGCGCGATGCGGCCGTCGTCGCCGCGCTGCCCCGCGCCCTGGGCACGCTGCGCGAACAGGCGCTGGTGTGGGGCGGCGACGACCGGCTGCGGCTGGTGCGCACGGCCCGCGAACTGCTCGCGCCCTCCCCGCAGCACCCGTCCCCGACCGGTCTCGGGCCCACCGTGCAGGAGGCCACCGCCGGGATGTCCCCCGGCCGCATCCAGGAGATCCTCGGCGCCGTCGGACTGCCCTCCACCCACGACCCGGTGTCCGCGGTGACCGCGCTCACCGGTCTGTTCACCGACCGGGCGCGGATGGCGGCTCTGCTCGCCGAGGTGCCCGACGACTCCCGCGAGGTGCTGGACCGCCTGGTCTGGGGCCCGCCCTACGGGCAGGTCACCGCCGATCCCGCGCCCCGGCTGCGCCGACTGCTCGACCGGGGGCTGCTGCTGCCGACCGCGCCCGGCACGGTCGTCCTGCCCCGCGAGGCCGCCCTGCATCTGCGGGCCGGCCGCGCGCACCGCACACCCGAGCCGGTGCCGCCGCCGGTGCCGGCCGCCGCCACGCACCGGCCGCGGCTGGTGGACGCCACCGCCGCCGGGCAGGCCCTGGCGGCGCTGAACACCGTCGAGGAACTGCTGAAGGACTGGGACGAGGGCGGCCCGGCGGTGCTGCGGGCGGGCGGGCTGAGCGTGCGCGATCTGAAGCGGACGGCGGTCGCCCTGGACGTGCCCGAGCCGGTCGCCGCGTTCTGGGTGGAGCTGGCCTACGCCGCCGGGCTGCTGGCCTCCGACGGGGAGGCCGACGAGCGGTACGCGGCCACCCCGGCGTACGACGAGTGGCGCGAGCTGCCCGCCGCCGAGCGCTGGGCGCGGCTGGCCGGGGCGTGGCTGACGGCGACGCGCACGCCGGGGCTGGTCGGCGGGCGGGACGCCAAGGACCGGACGCTGTCGGCGCTGGGCCCCGGGCTGGACCGTTCGGCGGCGCCGGAGGTACGGCACCGGGTGCTGTGGCTGCTGGCGGAGCTGGGGCCGGGTGCCGCGCCGGAGGCGGAGCCGGTGCTGGCCCGGCTGCACTGGGAGCGTCCGCAGCGCCGGGAGGACGACCTGCGCGCCCGGCTCGCCCGGTGGACGCTGTCGGAGGCGGAGCTGCTGGGCGTGACCGGACGCGGCGCCCTGTCGTCCCCGGGACGGGCCCTGATCGGGGCGCCGGAGCCGTCCCCGGCGGAGCCCTCGCCGTCCCGGGCGGACGCAGGACCGCCGTCGGGACCGGGACCGTCGGCGTCCGCGGCCGGACCGTCGGCGTCGTCCGGCCCGGCGGGATCGTCGGCGTCCGCGGCACGACCGTCGACGACGACTGGCCCGGCGGGGCCGTCGGCGTCCCCGGCACGACCGTCGGCGTCCGCGGCGCAGGCGGAAGCGTCGTCCGCCCCGGCGGAGACGGAGCCGTCGTCGTCCCGGGCCGGGGGCGGACCGGCGGCGGACACCGGAGTGGCGGCGGACTCCAGGGCGGCGGTGGACTCCGGGGCCGGGGCGGGACGGGAGCCGGAGTCGTCCGGGGGGCCGGGGGACAAGCTGCCCGTCCACCATCGCCGGCCGGTGCCGGCGCGCGCGGCTGCCGGGTCCGGCGCTGCGCCGCACGCCGCCGCGCACCCGGCGGCGGAGCCCACGGCCCCGCCCCACGCCGCCCGGCCGCACCCCCTCCCCCTGTCCCCCGCCGAGCAGGCCGTCGCCTGTGCCGCCGCCGCGCGGCTGCTCGCGCCGCTGCTGCCCGAGCCGCTGGACCACGTGCTGCTCCAGGCGGACCTCACGGCGGTGGCGCCGGGGCCGCTGGAGCGGCCGCTCGCGGACATGCTGGGCGTCCTGGCGGACGTGGAGTCCAAGGGCGGCGCGACCGTCTACCGGTTCACGCCCGGCTCGGTGCGGCGCGCCCTGGACGCCGGGCGGACCGCCGCCGACCTGCACGCCTTCCTCGCCGCGCACTCCCGCACCCCGGTGCCGCAGCCGCTGGCGTACCTGATCGACGACGTGGCACGCCGGCACGGACACCTGCGGGTGGGCGCGGCGTCGGCGTACGTGCGCTGCGACGACGACGCCATGCTCAACGAGATCCTGGCCGACAAACGGGCCGCGGGCCTCGGGCTGCGCCGGCTGGCCCCGACCGTGCTGGCCGCGCAGGCGGGCCCGGCGGCGCTGCTGGAGGGGCTGCGGGGCATGGGGTTCGCGCCCGCCGCGGAGTCCGCCGAGGGCGATGTCCTGATCACCCGCGCCGACGCCCACCGCACCCCGCCGCGCACACCGCCCGAGCCGGTGCCGGACGGCCCGCCGGTGCCGGACGACACGCTGCTGGCGGCCGCGATCCGCGCCGTCCGGGCCGGTGACCTGGCCTCCACGGCGCCGCGCAAGCCGTCCCCGGACGCCGGGTCCCCCGGCGAGCTGCCGCGCACCTCCGCCGCGGAGACCCTCGCCACCATGCAGGCCGCCGTGCTGACCGGCGAGGCGCTGTGGATCGGCTATGTGAACGCCGACGGCGCCGCGAGCCAGCGGGTCCTCGCCCCGATCCGGGTGGAGGGCGGCTTCGTGACGGCGTACGACCACACGGCCGACGAGGTGCGCACGTATCCGCTCCACCGCATCACCGGCGTCGCGGAACTGGCCGACGACGCCGGTTGACCCCCCGGCTTCACGCGGCCACGTCCTGGCCTCCGCTTTCTTGCTCACTTTCGGGTGTACACAGGCGTTCATGCACGCCACGCCGGGGATTTCCCACCCCGGAGCGAGCTTTTCTCATGTTCCTTCATCTTCCGCATCGGGCGGCGGGCGGCGGGGCAGCCACCGGGTGTCCCACCACCGAAGCGAAAGGAAGCTCCCGATGCGTTCACTCCGTCGTGCCGCCGCCGTCCTGACCTCCACCGTCGCTCTGCTCGGGGCGTTCGCCGCCGAGGCCGCGGCCATCGGCATCGATCTCACCGGAGGCGCGACCTTCTGATCCCCTGCCGCCCCCGGTCCGGGCCGGCCCAGTCCGCTGGGCCGGCCCGCTCCCCCGCCCCCGTCCACGAAAGGCAGGCAGAACGCCATGCACCCCGGTTCCGAAGGTCCCTCCCCCGCCCGTGCCGCCGTCGCCGTCTCCGTCGCCGCCCTGATCACCGGCGCCGCCCTGCTCGGCGCCCTCGCCCCGAGGGCGTCCGCCCTGCCGCTGCCGCTGCCGTCGGCCGGCGTCGAGCGCCTGGTCACCGAGGGTGTCTCGGTGGAGGGACCGCTCGTGAACAACCTCACTCTGCGCTAGCGGCGCCCGAGGATCAGGCAAACTGGACGTTTGGCCGAGCCGTCCGGCCGTACGCGAAGGGGTGCCGCCCGTGAATGGTCCGCTGATCGTCCAGTCCGACAAGACCCTGCTCCTGGAAGTCGACCACGAGCTGGCCGACGACTGCCGCCGGGCCATCGCGCCCTTCGCCGAGCTGGAGCGGGCGCCGGAGCACATCCACACCTACCGGGTCACGCCGCTGGGCCTGTGGAACGCGCGCGCGGCCGGCCACGACGCCGAGCAGGTCGTGGACGCGCTGGTCGAGTACAGCCGCTACCCCGTGCCGCACGCGCTGCTGGTCGACATCGCCGAGACGATGGACCGCTACGGCCGGCTCACCCTGAGCAAGCACCCGGCGCACGGCCTGGTCCTGACCACCACCGACCGGCCGGTGCTGGAGGAGGTGCTGAAGTCGAAGCGGATCACGCCGCTGGTCGGCGCCCGCATCGACCCCGACACCGTGGCCGTGCACCCCTCCGAGCGCGGGCAGATCAAGCAGACGCTGCTGAAGCTGGGCTGGCCGGCCGAGGACCTCGCCGGGTACGTCGACGGCGAGGCGCACCCGATCGAGCTGGCCGAGGACGGCTGGGCGCTGCGCCCGTACCAGAAGCAGGCGGTGGAGAACTTCTGGCACGGCGGCAGCGGTGTCGTCGTGCTGCCGTGCGGCGCGGGCAAGACGCTGGTCGGGGCGGGCGCCATGGCCCAGGCGAAGTCGACGACGCTGATCCTGGTGACCAACACCGTCTCCGCCCGGCAGTGGAAACACGAGCTGGTCAGGCGGACCTCGCTGACCGAGGACGAGATCGGCGAGTACAGCGGGACGAAGAAGGAGATCCGGCCGGTCACCATCGCCACGTACCAGGTGCTGACGACCCGGCGGAAGGGCGTCTACCCGCACCTGGAGCTGTTCGACTCCCGGGACTGGGGCCTGATCGTCTACGACGAGGTGCACCTGCTGCCGGCGCCGGTCTTCAAGTTCACGGCGGACCTCCAGGCGCGGCGGCGGCTCGGCCTGACGGCGACGCTCGTCCGCGAGGACGGCCGCGAGTCGGACGTCTTCTCCCTCATCGGGCCCAAGCGCTTCGACGCCCCCTGGAAGGAGATCGAGGCGCAGGGCTACATCGCGCCCGCCGACTGCGTGGAGGTGCGGGTCAGCCTCACCGACTCCGAGCGGCTGGCGTACGCCACGGCCGAGACGGAGGAGAAGTACCGCTTCTGCGCGACGACCGCGACCAAGCGGAAGGTGACGGAGGCGATCGTGCGCCGGTTCGCCGGGCAGCAGATCCTGGTCATCGGGCAGTACATCGACCAGCTCGACGAGCTGGGCGAACACCTGGGCGCGCCGGTGATCAAGGGCGAGACGTCCAACGCCCAGCGGGAGAAGCTCTTCGAGGCCTTCCGGCAGGGCGAGATCAGCGTGCTCGTCGTCTCCAAGGTCGCGAACTTCTCCATCGATCTGCCGGAGGCCACGGTGGCCGTCCAGGTCTCGGGCACCTTCGGGTCGCGGCAGGAGGAGGCGCAGCGGCTGGGGCGGGTGCTGCGGCCCAAGTCGGACGGGCACCAGGCCCACTTCTACTCGGTGGTCGCCCGGGACACGATCGACCAGGACTTCGCCGCTCACCGCCAGCGCTTCCTGGCGGAGCAGGGGTACGCCTACCGGATCGTGGACGCGGACGAGATCCTGGCCGGCTGAGGCGGCCCGGCGGGGCGGTCCCGGCGGGAGCCCTCTCGGGAGGGCGGCAGCCCCCCTCGGGGGGCGGTCGACCCCTCGGGAGAGAGGAGGCGGGCGGAGGGAGAGAGACCGCCGGTCAGCGGCGGCGGACGCCCGCCTCCTCCCCGTACTCACCGAGGATGACCACGTCGAAGGCGGCGCCTGCGAAGACCCGGACGGCGCGCAGGGCGTCACCGAGCCAGTGCCGGTGGCTGCCGGCCACGGGCGTGGCGCCGGACGGGCGGCCCGGCGCCGGGGCGGGGGAGATGGTTACTGCGCTCATGTCTCCATGGTGCGATTGCGGACATAAGCCTGGCGTCGGTCTTCGGACCGAACCTCGCGGCCCGTTCCGTACGCCTGCGGACCGACGCGTGCCCCCCGGCAGGGAGGGGGCGCCCCCTAGGGGTCGGGGCGCGCCCGCGCACGTGGACCGGGAACGCGCGGACCCCGGGGAGCCGGGGGGAGAAAACCGTTGGCGCCCCGCTGACGCGCTCCCCTACACTCTCCGCTCTTGCCCGCCTCCCCACGGAGAGCCGCCGCCCGGACGGAAACCGGCCGGCATCACGCACCTCGCGTACCCCCGCGCGCCTCGCGCACCCCGCCACGCAGCAGGTCTTCCGGAGGCACCGCCTTGTCCACGCCCGTCCACGACGACACGACCGCCGACCCCCTCGCCCGAGAGCGCTCCCACCTGGCCGCGTCCCGCTCCGCGCTGCGCGCCATGCGGGAGGACGTCGAGTCCCTCGACATCACCGACGTCACCGCGAACTGGGTCAACGCCGCCGTCCTCGAGCGGCAGATCGAGGACCGCATCAAGGCCCTGGCCGACCTCAGCGACACCCCGCTGTTCTTCGGCCGGCTGGACTACCTGCACGCTCCCGGTGCCGAGCAGGCGGAGGGCGCCGGGGGCGAGAGGTTCTACATCGGGCGGCGGCACGTGCACGACGCCGACGGCGACCCCATGGTCATCGACTGGCGGGCGCCGGTCTCGCAGCCCTTCTACCGGGCGTCCAAGAAGGACCCCATGGACATCGGGCTGCGCCGCCGCTTCGGCTACACCGGCGGCGAGCTGACGGCGTACGAGGACGAGCACCTGTCGGACCCCGCCGAGGCGGCGGCCACCAGCAAGCTGCTCCAGCAGGAGATCGAACGGCCCCGCGTCGGCCCGATGCGCGACATCGTGGCGACCATCCAGCCCGAGCAGGACGAGATCGTGCGGGCCGGTCTCGGCGGCACCGTGTGCGTGCAGGGCGGGCCCGGGACCGGGAAGACCGCCGTCGGCCTGCACCGGGTCGCCTACCTCCTCTACGCCCACCGCGAGCGCCTGGCACGCACCGGCACCCTGGTCATCGGCCCGAACAGATCCTTCCTGCACTACATCGAGCAGGTGCTGCCCGCCCTCGGTGAGCTGACGGTCCGCCAGGCCACGGTGGACGACCTGGTCGCGCACGTGGAGGTGCGCGGCACGGACGAGGCCGCGACGGCGGTGATCAAGGGCGACGCGCGGATGGCCGAGGTGCTGCGCCGGGCGCTGTACGCGCACGTCACCCCGCCCACGGAGCCGGTGGTCGTGGTGCGCGGCTCACGCCGCTGGCGGGTGCCGGCGTACGAACTGGAGGGGATCGTCCGCGAGTTGCTCGACCGCGACATCCGCTACAGCGCCGCACGCGAGGCCCTGCCGCAGCGCATCGCGCACGCCGTGCTGGTGCAGATGGAGCGGGCCGGGGAGGCCCCGGACGACCGGGTGCAGAACGCGGTGGCGCGCAACGCGGCGGTCAAGGCGGCCGTGAAGGCGGTCTGGCCGGCCGTCGACCCGGCGAAGCTGGTGCTGCGCCTGCTGTCGGACGCCGGGTTCCTCGCCGAGCACGCCGACGGCCTCCTGACCGAGGACGAGCAGAAGGCGGTCCTGTGGACGCGGCCGGCCCGGTCGGTGAAGTCCGCCAGGTGGTCGCCCGCGGACGCCGTCCTGATCGACGAGGCCACCGACCTGATCGAGCGCACGCACTCCCTCGGCCACGTCGTCCTGGACGAGGCCCAGGACCTCTCCCCGATGCAGTACCGCGCGGTCGGCCGCCGCTGCACCACCGGCAGCGCCACCGTCCTCGGCGACCTGGCGCAGGGCACCACCCCCTGGGCGACCCGGAGCTGGCAGGAGGCCCTCGGCCACCTCGGCAAGGACACGGCCGTGATCGAGGAGCTGACGGCCGGCTTCCGCGTGCCGACGGACGTCATCGCCTACGCCTCCCGGCTGCTGCCGCACATCGCGCCGGGCCTGACGCCGGTGGCGTCCATCCGGGAGAACCCGGGCTTCTTCGAGATCCGCAAGGCCGCCGCCGGCATCGCGGACGTCGTGGCGGCCTGCCGGGAACTGCTGCGCAACGAGGGCTCGGTCGGGCTGATCGCCGCCGACGCCCGCGTCCCGGACCTGGCGGCGGCCCTCACGGCGGAGGGCATCGCCCACCTCGCCCCCGGCGAGGAGACGACGCGGGACACCCGCCTCGCGCTGGTCCCGGCCTCGCTGGCGAAGGGCCTGGAATACGACTACGTGGTCCTCGACGAGCCCGGCGCGATCGTCGACGGCGAACCGGACGAACGCACCGGCCTGCGCCGCCTGTACGTATGCCTGACCCGAGCGGTCTCGGGCCTGCTCGTCACCCACGCCACCGACCTGCCGCCCCAACTGACGGCATAGCCGCCCACAGCCACAACGCCGGGCCCGCGAAAACACCCCCGCGCATCAACCCCCGAGCACCCGCCGCCACTCCGCGACGGCCTCCGCGGAAACCGGCCCGCCCCACCCGGCGGGCCGCGCCGCACCCCCGATGTGAAAGGCGTCGATCCCGGCCTCCAGCAGCGCCGGCACATGATCCAGCCGCAGCCCGCCCCCGACGAGCAGCTGCTGCTCGTACCCCGGCTCACCCCGCCGCCGCGCCTCGGCGAGCAGCGTCGGCATCCCCTCGTCGACGCCGCCGGCCGCCCCGGCCGTCAGATACGTGTCCAGCCCGGGCAGCTCCCCGAGCTGCTTGCGCAGCGCGTCCCGGTCGGCGGCCCGGTCGATCGCCCGGTGGAACGTCCACCGGCAGCCCTCCAGCACCCCGGCGACCCGCTCCACCGCCGGCAGGTCCACCCCGCCGTGCGGATCGAGGAAGCCCAGCACGAACTGCTCCGCCCCCGCCTGCCGCATCTGACCCGCGACCCGTGCGAGCCGCTCGACGTCCCCGGCCGCGAACCCGTCCGCCAGCCGCAGCATCACCCGGACGTCGATGTCGACGGCCGCGCGGATCGCGGCGACGGTCGCGGCCGACGGGGTGAGCCCGTCGGCCGCCATGTCGGTGACCAGTTCGAGGCGGTCCGCGCCTCCGGCCTGGGCGGCGACCGCGTCCTCGACGTCGAGGGCGATCACCTCCAGGACTGCACGCTTGCTCATGGGACCCCATTCGTCGACGGCTACGGGTGGTGGCGCTAGAGGTCTAGTCCAATCTAAGACTACGCCCTGTGTCCCCGCCGACGGCCCCGGTCAGCCGCCGAAGATGTTCAGCTCCGCCTGTTCCACTCCGGCCAGCTCGAACGTGGCCCCGTCCACCGGCCGCCCCGCGTAGAGCCGGATGAGCGTCGGGGCGTCGCCGATGAACCGGCCCGGCGGCCGGTCCCCGCTCGCCTCGCCCAGCTTCAGCGGCTGGTCCACGTCGTCGAGGTCGGCGTGCAGCGCCGGCTTCCCCCACGCGCGGGTGACCGTGGCCAGCAGCGCCAGCGCGTCCGGCAGACCGGGCCCGGCGTACGCCCCCGGCTCCCCGAGCGCCACGCGCACATCACCGGCGTGCACCCACTCGCCCAGCGCGATCCCGTCCAGGACGCCGCCCGCCCGGCCGATCCGCGGCCCGGCCTCGGTCATGCCCCGCTCCAGCTCGTCCACGATCTGCTGGTTGGTCCAGTCGGCGCGCTCGGCGATGTCCCGGTCGTTGGACTCGGGCGAGTAGACGCCCTCCTCGAAACGCTTCTCCACCACCCGGATCAGCGCGGAGGAGCAGTGCGCCACCACGTCCCGCACCGTCCAGCCCGGGCACGCCACCACCGGCAGCGCGAAGTCCTCGTCCTTCCGCGACCGCAGCAGCGGCACCAGTGCGTCCCGCTCGGTGGCCAGCAGCCGCCCCGGCAGCTCCGGGTCGCGTACGTCGTGCACGTCAGCAGGTGTCGTCATGACTCCACGCTAGGGGCGGACGGGGGCCGAGAATGGGCGCATGGCCGATCTCGACGCGCTGCGCACCCGTTTCGCCCGTGCCCTGGACGGAGCCCGCCGTTCCGCGACGGAGCCCTCAGCCCCGTCCCCGGCCCCCCGTCCCGACCCCGCGCCCTACGCCGACAACCTGCTCGCCCGCTGGCAGGAGCCGCAGCGCCGCTACCACACCCTCGCCCACCTCACCGCCGTCCTCGGCCACGTCGACCTGCTCCAGGAGCACGCCGCCGACCCGGACGCCGTACGCCTCGCCGCCTGGTTCCACGACGCCGTCTACCTGCCCGACCGCTCCGAGAACGAGGAGCGGTCCGCCCGGCTCGCCGAGCGGGCCCTGCCCGAGGCCGGCGTGCCGGAGGCGACGACCGCCGAGGTGGCCCGCCTGGTCCGGCTCACCGTCGCGCACGACCCCGCCGACGACGACCGCAACGGCCAGGTGCTGTGCGACGCCGACCTGGCGGTCCTGGCCGCGCCGCCGTCGGCGTACGCCGCCTACACCGCGGCCGTGCGCGAGGAGTACCACTTCGTGCCCAACGACGCCTTCCGCACCGGCCGCGCCGCGATCCTGCGCCGGCTGCTGGACCTGCCCCGGCTGTTCCACACCCCGCACGGGCGGCGGGAGTGGGAGCCGACGGCCCGCTACAACCTCGCCGCCGAGCTGGAAATGCTGTCGTCCCCCGAGGACCCGGCGCCGTAGCCTGCGCGGCATGCGGAACATGGGCGGGGAACGCGTGACGGAGGCCGTCGGCTGCGCCGTGGAGGCGCTGCGGGCGGCGACGGACCGGGACTGGGAGGAGGTGGCGGCGGGCGGCCTGGACTGGAGCGTGCGGGCGACGGCCACGCACGTCGCCGAGTGCCTCGTCGGGTACGCGGCACAGCTCACCGGACGGGCGGGCGACGCCTACGTCCCCTTCGAGATCGGCCTCGAGGAGGGCACCGGCAACGAGGGCACGCTGCGGGTGGTCGAGGCGATGGGCGGCCTGCTCGCCGCCACCGTCCGCACCACGCCCCGGGAGGTCCGCGCCTTCCACCCCTACCCCTTCCGCAGCGCGAACCGCGAGGGCTTCGCCGCCATGGGCATCGCCGAGGTGCTGCTGCACACCCACGACATGGCCGAGGGGCTGGGCGTGGACTTCACGCCGCCCGCCGAGGTCTGTACGTACGTGCTGACCCGGATCTTCCCGCACGTCCGGCCGGCCGCCGACCCCTGGCGCACGCTGCTGTGGGCCACCGGCCGCGGCGAGCTGCCCGGCCGGGCCCGGGTGACCGGGTGGCGCTGGTACAACAACCTGGTCCTGCCCGCCGAGCGGCTCACGCTCGAGGGCGTCACCCCGGCCGCCGCCCAGGATCTCGGCCTGTGCGGCGACGGCGGCTTCCGGTGGCTCCAGGGCGGGCCGGTCGAGGGCACCCGGGAGGGCGCCGGGCTGCTGGCGAAGGCCTACGAGGAGGGCGCGCACCGCCCCGAGTGGGGCATGTTCGTGCTGGTCCGCCGGGACGACGGGCTGGCGGTCGGCGCGATGGGCTTCCACGGCCCCCCGGACGAGGACGGCCGGGTGGAGGTCGGCTACGACCTCGTGGAGGCGGCGCGCGGCCACGGGTACGCGACGGAGGCGCTGCGCACCCTCACGGCGTGGGCGCTGGAGCGGGAGGAGGTGACGTGCGTGCACGCGCGGACGGAGCCCGCCAACACCGCTTCCCAGCGGGTCCTCGACCGCGCCGGCTTCACTCGGGTCTCCGAGGGCGACGAGTGGTTCGCCTACGAGAGGAGTGGTCCGCCTACGAACTGCGCGGCCGGCTCCCGCCCTTGCGGCGCCTGAGGCCCGCCCCGTGCAGCAGCCGCACCACCTCGCGGCTGCCGACCCGCACCGCCCCGGCGGCCACCGCGTCCGCGTACCGGTGGGCGGGGATGTCGTAGTGGTCGCGTTCGAAAGCGCGCCGGGGCACGCCCAGCCGGGCGGCGAACGCGTGCAGTTCGTCGTAGGAGACGTCGCTGACCAGGTGCGACCAGAGCCGTCCGTGGCCGGGCCAGGTCGGCGGGTCGATGTAGACGGTCACGAGTCCGGCGCCCCGAGGGCGCGGCCCAGCGAGCCGACCGCCGCCACCTTCACGCCCGCCTTGCCGCACACCCAGTGCGGGTCGGGGCCCAACTCCGGCTCGACGTCCAGCGCGTGCGGGTCGCCGGAGCCGCACACGGGGCACAGCGGCCAGCGGCCGTACCGCTCCAGCAGCGCGTCCTGCACGTCCTGCGCGACCAGCCCGGCCACGAACTCGGCGCCCTCGGGCCACTGCTCGACCCACCACCGCCGCTGCACGACGGACTCCTCGACGAGCGAGACGACGTCCGCCTCGGCCACGTCCCCCGCCACCAGGTCGGCAAGGACGAGGGCGCGCGCGGCGTGCAGGGCCTGCTCCAAGGGGCTGACGGGATCCATGCACCCATTGTGCGCACGCCGCCCGCACTCTTGACGGGCCCCCGATCCGAAAATATCTTTCACAGGTGACCGAGGAAGTGAAGGAAACTTTCGCACGGGCGTCCGCCGACGGCGACGGGCCCGCACCGGCGGGACGGGCGTCCGCCGCGGGCGGCGCCCCGGCCCCCGCGCCCGCGCCCGCCGCCCTCGCGGCCAAGGTGCGCACGCTGGCGCCGTCGATGACCCGCTCCATGCAGCGCGTCGCCGAGGCCGTCGCGAGCGACCCGGCGGGCTGCGCCGCCCTCACCGTCACCGGCCTCGCCGAACTGACCGGCACCAGCGAGGCGACCGTCGTGCGCACCGCCCGCCTGCTCGGCTACCCCGGTTACCGCGATCTGCGCCTGGCCCTCGCCGGCCTCGCCGCCCAGCAGCAGTCCGGCCGCGCCCCCGCCATCACCACCGACATCGCGGTGGACGACCCGATCGCCGACGTGGTGGCCAAGCTCGCCTACGAGGAGCAGCAGACCCTCGCCGACACGGCCGCCGGACTGGACACCGCGCAGCTCGGCGCCGCCGTCACCGCCCTGGCCGCCGCCCGCCGCACCGATGTGTACGGCATCGGCGCCTCCGGCCTGGTCGCCCAGGACCTCACCCAGAAACTGCTGCGCATAGGCCTGATAGCCCACGCGCCGGGCGACCCGCACCTCGCCGTCACCAACGCGGTGCAGCTGCGGTCCGGGGACGTCGCCATCGCCATCACCCACTCCGGTTCGACCGGGGACGTGATCGAGCCGCTGCGGGTGGCCTTCGAGCACGGCGCGACGACGATCGCCGTCACCGGCCGCCCCGACAGCGCGATCACGCAGTACGCCGACCACGTGTTGACCACGTCCACCTCGCGGGAGAGCGAGCTGCGGCCTGCGGCGATGTCGTCCCGGACCAGTCAGCTGCTGATCGTGGACTGCCTGTTCGTGGGGGTGGCGCAGCGGACGTACGACGTGGCGGCGCCGGCGCTCTCCGCGTCGTACGAGGCGCTCGCCCACCGGCACGGAGGGCCGCGCGGCAGACCGTAGGGCCGCAGCGCCACGACCGGCCGCGGGCCGTCCGTGGCGGTCGTGGCCGCGCGGCGGAGCCGCACAGCGACAGAAGCCCCCGGTCCCTCGGGGCCCAGACACACACGGAAGCCGAAGAGAGCCGCTCCGCCATGACTGCCACCCCCCGTCACCCCGACCTCCGCTCCCAGTTGGAGCACCTCACCACCGAGGCCTTCCGGCCCGAACTGGCCGACATCGACCGGCTGCCCACGCTGGACATCGCACGGCTGATGAACGGCGAGGACGCCGGGGTGCCCGCCGCGGTCGCCGAGCGGCTGCCGCAGATCGCCGCCGCCGTCGACGCCGTGGCCGCCCGGATGGCCCGCGGCGGACGGCTGGTCTACGCGGGCGCGGGCACCGCCGGCCGGCTCGGTGTGCTGGACGCCTCCGAGTGCCCGCCGACCTTCAACACCGCGCCCGGCCAGGTCGTCGGCCTGATCGCGGGCGGCTCCGAGGCCATGGTGACCTCCGTGGAGGGCGCCGAGGACTCCGCCGAGCTGGCCCGCGCCGACCTGGACGCGCTCGCGCTCACCGCCGAGGACGCGGTGGTCGGCGTCTCCGCCTCCGGCCGCACCCCGTACGCGATCGCGGCGGTGGAGCACGCCCGGGCCCGGGGCGCCCTGACCGTCGGCCTGGCGTGCAACGGCGGCAGCGCCCTGGCCGCCGCCGCCGACCACGGCATCGAGGTCGTCACCGGCCCCGAGCTGATCACCGGCTCCACCCGGCTGAAGGCGGGCACCGCGCAGAAGCTGGTCCTCAACATGCTGTCGACGATCACGATGATCCGGCTCGGCAAGACGTACGGGAACCTGATGGTCGACGTCCGCGCCTCCAACGACAAGCTGCGCGCCCGGTCGCGGCGGATCGTCGCGCTCGCCACCGGTGCCGACGACGCCGACGTCGAGCGCGCGCTCGCCGCCACCGACGGCGAGGTGAAGAACGCCATCCTGACCCTGCTGGCCGACGTGGACGGCCCGACGGCCGCCCGCCTTCTGGAGGACTCCGGCGGGCATCTGCGCGCCGCGCTGGCGGCGGCGGCCCGCTGACCGCACGCTCGGGGGGTGCCCCACGACCCCCGCTCCACGGCCGCCGCGCTCCTGCCCCTGGTGGGCGGCCCCGCGAACATCGTCTCCGTCGCCCACTGCATCACCCGCCTCCGCCTGGGCCTCGCCGACCGCTCCCGGGTGCACGACGCCGAGCTGCGGGCCCTGCCCGGGGTGCTGGGCGTCGTCGAGGACGGGGAGTCGTACCAGGTCGTGCTGGGGCCCGGGGTGGTGGGGCGGGTCACGGAGGAGTTCGAGCGCCTGCTGGCGGCACCGACGGCCGCGGAGCCGCGGGCGGCGGCGGAACGCGGCGCGGCACCGACGGCCGCGGAGCAACTGGCCCGTCGCGGGGAGCGGTTGCGGGCGGGACGCGGGCAGCGCAACAGCACCCCGCTGAAGACGGCCCTGCGCCGGGTGGCGGGCGTCTTCGTCCCGCTCATCCCCGCCCTGATCGGCTGCGGCATCCTGGCCGGCGTCGCCGGCCTGCTGCGCAACGCGGGCTGGCTGCCCGGCCTCACCCCGGCGCTCACCGCCCTCTCCTCCGCCTTCATGGCCCTGATCGCGGTCTTCGTCGGGCACAACACGGCCAAGGAGTTCGGCGGTACCCCGGTGCTCGGCGGCGCGGTCGCCGCCGTGGTGGTCTACCCCGGGGTCGCCCAGGTCACGGTGTTCGGCACGGCGCTCACCCCCGGCCAGGGCGGCGTCCTCGGCGCCCTCGCCGCGGCCTTCCTCGGCACGTACGTGGAGAAGTGGTGCCGCGCCCGGCTCCCCGGCACGCTGGACGTCCTCCTCACGCCCACCGTGACGGTCCTCGTCTGCGGCCTGATCACCCTGTACGTCCTGATGGCCACGGCCGGCGCGGTCTCCTCGGCCATCGGCGCGGCGGCGAACTGGCTGCTCACGACGACGGGCGCCCTGGCCGGCCTGCTGCTCGGCGGCCTCTTCCTCCCCCTGGTGATGCTGGGCCTGCACCAGGCCCTGATCCCGATCCACACCACCCTCATCGACCAGCAGGGCCACACCGTCCTGCTGCCCGTCCTCGCCATGGCCGGCGCCGGCCAGGTCGGCGCGGCGGCGGCCGTGTACGTCCGGCTGCGCCACGACACCTCCCTCCGCACGACGATCAGATCGGCGCTCCCCGCGGGCCTGCTGGGCGTGGGCGAGCCCCTCATCTACGGCGTCTCGCTCCCCCTCGGCCGCCCCTTCCTCACGGCCTGTGTGGGCGGCGCGGCGGGCGGCGGCTTCGTCGGTGCGTTCGCGATGCTCGGCACGGAGACCGGCGCGACGGCGATCGGCCCGTCGGGCTGGGCCCTGTTCCCGCTGCTGGCGGGCGGCGGCGGCTGGGCGGCGACGGCGGCGGTGTACGGGGGCGGACTGCTGACGGGGTACGCGGTCGGCTTCGCGGCCACGTACTTCTTCGGGCTCGGGGGTGTCAGTGGCGTATGCGATTCTGAGGACCATGAACCACGCCCAGCTGACCGCCCTGGGCCGCGCCCTGCGTCTCCTCGGTGAGCACGGCGAGGCCCTGACCGCCGACACCCCCGACGCCCGGCTGCACGAGGTCGGGGCGGACCTGAAGCGCGCCCTGGACCTGCTGGAGGACAGCGTCACGACGGCGCCCCCGTCGACCCGCTGCCCGGAGCACCCGACCGGCCCGGTGGACGAGAGCGCACCGGACCTGTGCCTGCTGTGCGAGACCCGCCGCCGGGCCGCCCGGCGCGCGGAGTTCACCGGCCCGGCGGCCCGCCCGCAGCCCACCGAGCGCGCCCAGTCCCGCTACGGGGTGCGCGGCGACCGCCCCCAGCCCCAGCAGCGCTGGCTGCCGGAGCTGTGGAACGGCCAGGAGTGGCAGCTGTGCGGCACCCCCCGCAGGGACCGTCGCGAGGCCGAGCTGTATCTCGCGGCCCAGCGGCGCGGCCCGCACCCGGCCCCCGCCTACCGCCTGGTCCACGAGTTCACCGACTACGAGGTCCTGCACGTCTGGGGCACCCCGCTGCGCACGGACCCCGAGCCGATGCCGTAGCCGCCTCGCCCGGGCGGTCAGCCCAGGAGCGGCAGGGCGTCGAACTCCGTGCCCTCCCACAGCCGGCGGGACGTCTCCTGCGGGTAGGGCGCGACCCTCGGGTCCGCGTCGAGGATCTGCACCGGCCGCTGCCGGGGGTCGTACGCCGGCCAGCCGGGATCGCCGGTCGCGGCGAACGTCGTCCAGGCGCGGCGGACGAGGTCGGACAGCGCCCTGACCTCCGGCGCGGGCTCCGCGCCCGCGAAGAACAGCGGACCGAGGTCGGCGCCGAAGGTGCCGAAGAGCAGCGGGATGTCCAGGGCGTGGCAGGCGCCCAGGGCGGGGTCGGCGGGGGCCGGGAGGGTCAGCACGTAGAGGTGGGCCCGGCCGCCGCCGGTCACCTGCGCCTCGGCCAGGCGCAGGGACGGGATGGCGAACAGCCAGTCCGTCTGCACGCGTTCGTGCAGCTCGCCCGGCGTCGCGTCCGGGAACGCCGCCCGGTACGCGGCCTCGCCGTCCGCGCCCTGCGCTCCCTGCGCTCCCTGCGCTCCCTGCGCTCCCTGCGCCGACGGCGCGTACAGGCGCAGGGTCCTCGCCGCCTGCTCCTCGGTGGCCTGCCCGAGGCGTCCGGCCATGGCGGTGAACAGGCGGAACTCGTCGCGGTTGTGCCCGACGACCAGCTCGACGTCCCGCCCCGCCCCGGCGGCCAGTGCCCGCCACGGGGTGGTCGGCAGGACGTCGCCGTCGACGACGGGCGCGAAGGGGGTGCGGGTGGGCGCGGCCTGACCCCAGCGGTCGGTGTACTGGGCCATCTTGGCGGCCAGGGCCTCGCCCGCCGCCGGGAGTTCGCGCGGGTCGGTCTCCGACAGGGCGGCGGCCGTCGGGGGCAGACCGGCCTCGGCGGCCAGGGCCGTGGCCATGTCGCGGGCGAGGTCGTCGGAGAAGAAGGGGCTGGGGGCGCTCTGGGCGATGGCCCGCCGGAACAGGCCGGCCGCCCTCGGCATGGCGAGCAGCGCCGCGACCGAACCGGCGCCCGCCGACTCGCCGAAGACGGTGACCTGGCCGGGGTCGCCGCCGAACGCCGCGATGTTGTCCCGCACCCACTCCAGGGCGGCCACCTGGTCGAGCAGGCCCCGGTTGGCGGGCGCGCCCTCGATGCGGGCGAACCCCTCGATGCCGAGGCGGTAGTTGAGGGTGACGACCACGACGTCGCCGGCCGTGGCGATCAGCCGGGAGTCGTAGCCGGGGCTGCCGGAGTGGCCGATCTTGTACGCGCCGCCGTGGATCCAGACCATCACCGGCCGGCGGGCGGCCGGATCGGGGTCGGGCGTCCACACGTTGACCGTCAGCCACTCGTCGCCCGCCGGGAGGGCCTGGGTGGCCGCGCGGCCCAGCGCGCCCGCCTCCTGCGGGGCCGGCGGGCCGAAGACGTACGCGTCGCGGGTGCCGTCCCAGGGGCGGGGCGGGCGCGGGGCCGCGAACCGGGCTGCGCCGACCGGTGCCTGCGCGAACGGTATGCCGCGGAAGACGGCCAGGCCGCCCTCCCGCCGTCCGCGCACCGCACCGGCGGCGGTACGCACCACGGGTCCGGCCGTTGCCACGGGTTCAGGGTTCGTCATGCACCGGACACTAGCCCGTCGCTGAGCGCTCGCTCAGCTCAGGGTCTTCAGGGCGGCGGGGTCGTAGGGCGCCAGCTCCTCGGTGCGCCCGGCGAGCACCTTCTCGGCCCACCGCGGGTCCTGGAGCAGTGCGCGGCCGACGGCGACGAGGTCGAACTCCTCGCGCTCCAGCCGGTCCAGGAGGTTGTCGAGGCTGCCCAGTTCGGCGCCCTGGCCCTGGAAGGCCTTGATGAAGTCGCCGTTCAGGCCGACCGAGCCGACGGTGATGGCGGGCTTGCCGGTGAGCTTCTTCGTCCAGCCGGCGAGGTTGAGCTCGGAGCCGTCGAACTCCGGGACCCAGTAGCGGCGGGTGGAGGCGTGGAACGCGTCGACCCCGGCCGCGGCGAGCGGGGCCAGGACGGCCTCCAGCTCCTGCGGCGTCTCGGCGAGGCGGGCGTCGTAGGCCTCCTGCTTCCACTGGGAGTACCGGAAGACGACCGGGAAGCCGGCCGACACCCGCTCCCGGACGGCGGTGACGAGGTCCGCCGCGAACCGGGTGCGGGAGACGGGGTCGCCGCCGTAGGCGTCCGTACGGCGGTTGGTGCCCGCCCACAGGAACTGGTCGACGAGGTAGCCGTGGGCGCCGTGGATCTCCACACCGTCGAAGCCGATGCGCTCGGCGTCCGCGGCGGCCTGCGCGAAGGCGGCGACGACGTCGTCGATGTCCCGCCGGGTCATCGCCCGGCCGGTGACGGTGTCCTCACCGATCCGCAGCCCGGAGGGCCCGACGGCGGGCGCCTCGGGGAACGGCGGCTCCCCCTGGCCGCGCACCATCCCGATGTGCCACAGCTGCGGCACGATCGTGCCGCCCGCCGCGTGCACCGCCTCGGCGACCTTCGCCCACCCGGCGAGCTGCTCCTCGCCGTGGAACCGCGGCACCCGGTCGCTCTGCCCGGCGGAGTCGTGCCCGACGTAGGTCCCCTCGGTGACGATCAGTCCGACGCCGGCGGCGGCACGGCGGGCGTAGTAGGAGACCACGTCCTCGCCGGGGATGCCGCCCGGGGAGAACATCCGGGTCATCGGCGCCATGGCGATGCGGTTGGGGACGGTGAGGCCGTTGATGACGGCCGGGCGGCCCAGGATCTGCGCCGCGCGCCGGGCGCCTTCGGCAACGGTGACGGTCACGGGTGGACTCCTCATGAGAACCGGTCGGTATGTGCACGCGCATGCACCATGTCTCCCCGGGCAACCGGCCCGTCCGCCCCGGCATTCCGGCCGACGGCACACCGGTGACCGAGGTCACACTCACCCCGGCCGGGCGTCCCGGGGGCCCCGGCCGGCGTCGGCGGGCGTGGCGGAGAATGGCGCTCATGACCGAACCGGTGTTCATCAAGAGCAAGTGGGGGACGGCGCGGTACGTCTACAACCCGAGGAACCCCGTCGGCATGGCCCTGATCTTCCTCTCGCTCGCCCTCACCGCCGGCATGCTCCTGTGGATGCACGACGAGGGCGAATGGAGCGAGGACGAACTGCGCAGCGCCGTCCACGAGGCGGCCGGCCGGCTGGAGGCCGGCCCGCGGATCGTGGACGAGTGGCGGGGCCTGGACATGCAGATCGACGACGCGATCGAAAAGACCGGCGAGGGCCCCTCCTACGGGGCGCTGGTGAGCCGCGAGGGCACCTCGGACGACTACACGGACGACTACACCGTCACCGGCGGGGGCACGGACGCCGCCTTCTGCCTGCACGTCACCGAGGTGCCGGTGGACGAGACCTGGTCGAACCTCACCGTGGACGTGAGCGACGGCGCGTGCGAGCGCTACTGACCGGCCCCGGACACGCCCGAGGGCGGCACCCCCGGCTGCTGCCGGGAGTGCCGCCCTCGGCACGGAAGGACGGTACCGATCCCCGAGAGGATCAGAAGTCCATGTCACCGCCCGGCATGCCGCCGCCGGCCGGGGCCGCGGCCTTCTCCGGCTTGTCGGCGATGACGGCCTCGGTGGTGAGGAACAGCGCGGCGATGGAGGCGGCGTTCTGCAGCGCGGAACGGGTCACCTTCGCCGGGTCGATGATGCCCTCGGCGATCATGTCGACGTACTCGCCGGTCGCGGCGTTCAGGCCGTGGCCGACCTGGAGGTTGCGGACCTTCTCCACGACGACGCCGCCCTCGAGACCACCGTTGACGGCGATCTGCTTCAGCGGGGCCTCCAGGGCGAGCTTCACGGCGTTGGCGCCGGTCGCCTCGTCACCCTCGAGCTCCAGCTTCTCGAAGACCTGGGAGGCCTGGAGCAGGGCCACGCCACCACCGGCGACGATGCCCTCCTCGACGGCCGCCTTCGCGTTGCGGACGGCGTCCTCGATGCGGTGCTTGCGCTCCTTGAGCTCGACCTCGGTGGCGGCACCGGCCTTGATGACGGCCACGCCGCCGGCCAGCTTCGCCAGGCGCTCCTGGAGCTTCTCGCGGTCGTAGTCCGAGTCGCTGTTCTCGATCTCGGCGCGGATCTGGTTGACGCGGCCGTTGACCTGGTCGGTCGAGCCGGCGCCGTCGACGATGGTGGTCTCGTCCTTGGTGATGACGACCTTGCGGGCGCGGCCCAGGAGGTCCAGGGTCGCGTTCTCCAGCTTGAGGCCGACCTCCTCGGAGATGACCTCGCCGCCCGTGAGGATGGCGATGTCGCCGAGCATGGCCTTGCGGCGGTCGCCGAAGCCCGGGGCCTTGACTGCGACGGACTTGAAGGTGCCGCGGATCTTGTTGACGACCAGGGTCGACAGGGCCTCGCCCTCGACGTCCTCGGCGATGATCAGCAGCGGCTTGCCCGACTGCATGACCTTCTCCAGGAGCGGGAGCAGGTCCTTGACGTTGGAGATCTTGGAGTTGGCGATCAGGATGTACGGGTCGTCGAGGACGGCCTCCATACGCTCCATGTCGGTGGCGAAGTACGCCGAGATGTAGCCCTTGTCGAAGCGCATACCCTCGGTGAGCTCCAGCTCCAGACCGAAGGTCTGGGACTCCTCGACGGTGATGACGCCTTCCTTGCCGACCTTGTCCATGGCCTCGGCGATCAGCTCGCCGATCTGGGTGTCGGCGGCGGAGATGGAGGCCGTGGAGGCGATCTGCTCCTTGGTCTCGACGTCCTTCGCCTGCTCCAGCAGGGCGGCGGAGACGGCCTCGACGGCCTTCTCGATGCCGCGCTTCAGGGCCATCGGGTTGGCGCCGGCCGCGACGTTGCGCAGGCCTTCCTTGACCAGGGCCTGGGCGAGGACGGTCGCCGTGGTCGTACCGTCACCGGCGACGTCGTCCGTCTTCTTGGCGACTTCCTTGACCAGCTCGGCGCCGATCTTCTCGTACGGGTCCTCGAGCTCGATCTCCTTGGCGATGGACACGCCGTCGTTGGTGATCGTGGGCGCGCCCCACTTCTTCTCGAGGACGACGTTGCGGCCCTTGGGGCCGAGCGTCACCTTCACGGCGTCCGCGAGCTGGTTCATGCCGCGCTCGAGGCCGCGCCGCGCCTCCTCGTCGAACGCGATGATCTTGGCCATGTGAAGTGGTCCCTCCAGGACTGGGGGTGATTCCTTCGGACCGCGCCCGCGCCCGCGACGGACGGCTCGCAGGCCTCGTGGTTCCTTGCCCCACCCGGCCCGCGGGCCTCACCGACCCGGTCCTTCGCTGTCACTCTCACCTTCAGAGTGCTAACGCCAATGATTAGCACTCGCCCGGTCCGAGTGCAAGGTGCGCCCGCGAAGCGGGACCGCTCCGGACGCACCGGGGCCCGCCCCGGACATGCCGCAGGGCCCGCACCCTGCCGGGTGCGGGCCCTGCGATGAAGACCGTTCGCTGTGGTCGACCGCGCGTATCAGGCGGTGACGCGAACCATGTCGGCCTGCGGGCCCTTCTGGCCCTGCGAGATCTCGAACTCGACCCGCTGGCCCTCTTCCAGGGTGCGGTAGCCGTCCATCTGGATCGCGCTGTAGTGGACGAAAACATCCGCACCACCGTCGACCGCGATGAAGCCGTACCCCTTCTCCGCGTTGAACCACTTGACGGTGCCCTGAGCCATGCCTAACTCCCCTATTACTGGCCCTTGCACAGATCCACACTTCGCGGATCCGGGTCAGACCTCACCCCCCAACGGTTGGGGGCGTGCGCCGGAACGCGTCGACCGCGGCTGAATGTATCTGTCCAACTGCCGTCTGCAACAGGTCAATCGGACGAGAATTCTGGACGGACCCGGTCCGGAATGTGGCGAGAATTCGCGCGATTCCAGGGCAAGTCGGGCCGGGCAAAGGGAGCAAAAGCCGCGAACGACACCCACAGTTTGGCTGCATCTTGTCGGGCGTACGGCAGGAATTCAGGGTTCCCGATCCGCGGATCAGGAGCGCGTTCCCCAACTGTACCGCGCTCAATCACGCGGAATTGCCCCCTCCGGATCTCTCACGGAGGGGGCAATAGGGGAAACCCTATGTCACCAACATTACCGTCGGTAACGGCTCTTTCGGGTCAGCCGCCGGCGACCGCCGGGATGATGGACACGCCGGCCCCGTCCGGGGTCGCGGTCTCGAGGCCCTGCTCGAAGCGGACGTCGTCGTCGTTGACGTAGACGTTGACGAACCGGCGCAGCTTGCCCTGGTCGTCCAGGACGCGCGCGGCGATGCCGGTGTGGTTCTTCTCCAGATCGGAGATGACCTCGGCGAGGGTGGCCCCCTCGGCGCTCACCTCTGCCTGGCCGCCGGTGTAGGTGCGCAGGATGGTCGGGATGCGAACGGTCACGCTCATGCGAGGCCAGCCTCTCGGAAGGAGTCCAGGTTCGGGCGGATGGTGGCGGTGAGGCCGGTGCCGGCCACCGCGTCCAGCGTCTTGAGTCCGTCGCCGGTGTTGAGGACGACGGTCGTCTTGGCCGGGTCGAGCACGCCGCTCTCGACGAGCTTCCTCGTCACGCCGACCGTCACCCCGCCGGCCGTCTCGGCGAAGATGCCCTCGGTGCGGGCCAGCAGCTTGATCGCGTCCACGACCTGCTCGTCCGTCACGTCCTCCACCGCACCGCCGGTGCGCCGGGCGATGTCCAGGACGTAGGGCCCGTCGGCCGGGTTGCCGATGGCCAGCGACTTGGCGATGGTGTCCGGCTTCTGCGGGCGCACGACGTCGTGCCCGGCCTTGAAGGCGGTGGACACCGGCGAGCAGCCCTCGGCCTGGGCACCGAAGATCTTGTACGGCCTGTCCTCGACCAGACCCAGCTTGATCAGCTCCTGAAGGCCCTTGTCGATCTTCGTGAGCTGGGAGCCGGAGGCGATGGGGACAACGATCTGGTCCGGCAGCCGCCACCCGAGCTGCTCGCAGATCTCGTACGCCAGGGTCTTGGAGCCCTCCGCGTAGTAGGGCCGCAGGTTGACGTTGACGAAGCCCCAGCCCTCGCCGGCGGGGTCGCCGATCAGCTCGGAGCAGAAGCGGTTCACGTCGTCGTAGTTGCCCTCGATGCCGACGAGCTCACCGCCGTAGACGGCGGCCATGACGACCTTGCCCTGCTCCAGGTCGTGCGGGATGAACACGCAGGAGCGGAAGCCGGCGCGGGCGGCGGCGGCGCCGACGGCGCCGGCCAGGTTGCCGGTGGAGGAGCAGGACAGGGTGGTGAAGCCGAAGACGCGGGCGGCCTCCAGGGCCTGCGCGACGACGCGGTCCTTGAAGGAGTGGGTGGGGTTGCCGGAGTCGTCCTTGACGTACAGCCCGCCGGTGACGCCCAGCTCGCGGGCGAGGTTGTCGGCCTTGACCAGCTTGGTCCAGCCCGGGTTCAGGTTGGGCCTGCCGGCCACGTCGGCCGGGACGGGGAGCAGCGGCGCGTAGCGCCAGATGTTCGCGGGGCCCGCTTCGATGCGCTTGCAGAGTTCTTCGGCGTCGTAGGCCGAGAAGTCGTAGGCGATCTCCAGCGGGCCGAAACACTCCTCGCAGGCGAAGAACGGGCCGAGCGGTACGCGGTGGCCGCATTCGCGGCAGGAGAGCGCCGTGGCCGGACCGAGGTCGACGGAACCCGTGGAGGTGGCGGAGTCGGTGCTGCTTGCGACAGTCTGCACAGCCATGTGAGGCGAGGCCCTTTCTCCTCATCTTCCTCACGACGCATCTCGCCGTGAGACGGATTTGGCACCTTCCCTAGCCGGGAGCCTCGCACCTTCACGAGAACCGACTGGAGGGTTGCCGGGGCTTCATCGGGCCGTATCCCTCTGCCCCTCTGGATGAGCTGTATGAAGTTGTGGGACGCGGCGACCCCGACATGCGACGGTCATCCGCGTTGTTCAAGACTGTAACCGAAGGCCACGACCGTTGAGACAGTCGTCCGAACCGCGAGATGGATCACAGAGATCGCTGAGATCGCTGGGACCGCAGGCGAGAGCACAGGGAGGAGCCGCGGACCGTGCTGGAGGAAGTCGAGCGCTGGCTGATCGCGCGCTCCTGGTCCGCGGCCGACCGGCCGCTGCACCAGATCATGGCGGCGAAGCGGGCCGGCGGCCAGTCGGTCAGCGTGGTGCTCCCCGCGCTCAACGAGGAGGAGACCGTCGGCGACATCGTCGCGGTGGTCCGGCACGACCTCGTGGAGCAGGTGCCGCTGGTCGACGAGATCGTGGTCGTGGACTCCGGTTCGACGGACCGCACGGCTCAGGTGGCCGCCGCGGCGGGCGCCCGGGTCGTGCACCGCGACACGATCCTGCCCCGCGTCCCGGCCGTGCCCGGCAAGGGCGAGGTGCTGTGGCGCTCGCTGCTGGTCACCGGCGGCGACATCGTCTGCTTCGTCGACGCCGACCTGCGCGACTTCTCCTCCGACTTCGTCTCCGGGATCGTCGGTCCGCTGCTCACCGATCCGGACGTGGCCCTGGTGAAGGCCATGTACGACCGCCCGCTCGGCGGCGCGCCCGGTGAGGGCGGCCGGGTCACCGAGCTGATGGCCCGCCCGCTGCTGAACATGCACTGGCCGCAGCTGGCGGGGTTCGTGCAGCCGCTCGGCGGCGAGTACGCGGCCCGCCGCTCGCTGCTGGAGCAGCTGCCGTTCCCCGTCGGCTACGGCGTGGAGCTGGGCATGCTGGTCGACGCCCTGCACCTGGTCGGCCTGGACGCCCTCGCCCAGGTGGACGTCGGCGTCCGCAAGCACCGCCACCAGGACGGCCAGGCGCTCGGCCGGATGGCCGCCGCGATCTACCGCACCGCCCAGCTCCGGCTGGCCCGGGGCCACCTGGTCCGCCCGTCCCTCACCCAGTTCGAACGCGCGGAGGACGGTTTCGAGCCGCGCACGTACTCCGTGGACACCGAGGAGCGCCCGCCGATGGCGGAGGTCCCGGAGTACGCGTCGCGGAGGGTGGCCTGAGCGCCGCGGCGGCCGGCGTGCGGCCGGGTCAGCCGGGGACGCCGTCCGACCAGCGCCAGCGCCCGGCGTCGTCCTGGCGGCAGGTCAGGTACTCGCCGCCGCGGCCGTGGGTGCTCAGGCCGCGGTGCCTGGCGGCGCAGAACTGGCCGTCGGCGTAGCAGTTGCCGGCCGGGCTGGTCAGTTCACAGGCGCCGGTGCCGCCCCCGGTCGAGCCGCCGGTGGAACCGCCCGTGGACCCGCCGGTCGAACCGCTCCCGGAGCCGGTCGTGCGGGCCGGCTCCGGTTCCGGGGTGTGGAGCGGGTCGCCGGAGCAGTCGTGGCCGTTGCGCGGGACGGTGAACGCCACGTCGTGGGAACCGCCCGGGTCGTCGCTCTGCGCGCAGACCTCCTCGCCGGCGGACCAGGACGAGGCCCGCTGTCCGCCGGTGCCCTGGAGCCGGACGGCGTAGTCCAGCCCGGCCCGCTCGGCGGCGGCGACGGCCTTGCCGATGGTGGACCCGGTGTGGTCGTCCAGGGTGACGGCGGTGGGTGTGGGGGGCGGGGTGGGCGTCGGGGTGGGGGACGGCGTCGGGGAGGCGCTCTCACCGGCGGTGGCCTCGGCGGCGGCCGTCGCGGGCCGCTCGTCCGTCGCCGTCGCGGGGCCGCCGCCGTCGCCGCAGCCGGCCAGGACCAGCGCCGAGGCGGCGATCAGCGCGGCGGTGCCGGTGATCCGGCGGACCCGCCCCGCCCGGGGGCCTCCGCGGTCGCGGCCGGTGCGTATAGGCATGACATCGGGCATGAACCCACCCCCCAGGAAGGTGAAACGTGCACCAGAAAGGCGCAACGTGCACCGCGCATCCTCATTCCGTTCACACCTCCCCCACAAGTCATCTGACCGAATTGGCGCCGGGTTCGGCCCGGGGGAACGTTTGAGCGTTTCGGGGCCGGGCTAGGTTGAGGCTTATGGCTTCGACGTTCGGTGCTGCTCAGGTACTGGTGGCCTCCAACCGGGGGCCGGTCTCGTACGAGGTGCGGGAGGACGGCTCGCTGCGGGCCAAACGCGGGGGCGGGGGCCTGGTCTCCGGCCTCTCGGCGATCGGCCCGGAGGCCGGGGCCCTGTGGGTGTGCTCGGCGCTCGGCGACGGCGACCGGGAGGCCGTGCGGCGCGGGGCCGGCGAGGACGGCGTACGGATGCTGGACATCCCGGCCGACGTGCACGCCGACGCGTACAACGGGATCGCCAACTCCGTGCTGTGGTTCGTGCACCACATGCTGTACCAGACGCCGCTGGAGCCGGTCTTCGACGCGGAGTTCCGCCGGCAGTGGGCCTCGTACGAGGCGTACAACCGCGCCTTCGCCGAGGCGCTGGCGGAGGAGGCCGCCGAGGGCGCGGCCGTGATGGTGCAGGACTACCACCTGACGCTGGTGCCGGGCATGCTCCGCGAACTCCGCCCGGACCTGCGCATCGGCCATTTCTCGCACACGCCGTGGGCGCCGGTGGAGTACTTCCGGATGCTGCCCGACGACATCGCCGAGCGGGTGCTGCGCGGCATGCTGGGCGCGGACCGGCTCGGGTTCCTGACGCGGCGCTGGGCGGAGGCGTTCACCGGGTGCTGCGAGGCGCTGGCCGGGGGGCTCGGCGACACGCGGATCGGTGTGCACGGCCTGGGCGCGGACGCGGACTTCCTGCGGCAGCGGTCGCACGAGCCGGACGTGGACGAGCGGATGGCCGCGCTCCGGGAGGAGATCGGCACCGGCCCGGACGGCAGCGCCCGCCGGACGATCGTCCGGGTGGACCGGACGGAGCTGTCCAAGAACATCGTGCGGGGCCTGCTGGCGTACCGGCAGCTGCTCGTGGACCACCCCGAGTGGCGCGAGCGGGTCGCGCACGTCGCCTTCGCCTACCCCTCGCGGCAGGACCTCGCGGTGTACCGGGACTACACGGCCGAGGTGCAGCGGGTGGCCGAGCAGATCAACGCGGAGTTCGGCACGGCGGGCTGGACCCCGGTGGTGCTGCACGTCAAGGACGACTTCGCCCGCTCCCTGGCGGCGTACCGGCTCGCGGACGTGGCCCTGGTGAACCCGGTGCGGGACGGCATGAACCTGGTCGCCAAGGAGGTGCCGGTCGTCTCCGACGAGGGGTGCGTCCTGGTCCTGTCGCGCGAGGCGGGGGCCCACGAGGAGCTGGGCGAGGACGCGGTCACCGTCAACCCGTACGACGTGGTGCAGACGGCGCGGGCCCTGCACGAGGCGCTGTCCGTCCCGGCGGCGGAGCGCGCGGAACGGACCAAGCGCCTGACGGCGGCGGCGACCGCCCTCCCCCCGGCCCGCTGGTTCCTGGACCAGCTGGAGGCCCTGCGCGCCTGACGCGCCCCGGAAGGGGCGCGGGGAACCGCCCTCGGGGCGCGCTCCTACGCGATCGCCTCCGCCAGCCCCCGCAACAGCCCCACCACCCCCGCCGGCCCGTCCACCACGACGTCCGCGCGGTCCCGCAGTTCCGTGACCTCGTCGCTGCCGCTGCACACCAGCACGCCGGGGATGCCGTCGGCGCGGAGTTCCTCGACGGCGGCGTAGGCCGGGAGGTCGCCTAGGTCGTCGCCCGCGTAGAGGACCGACCCGGCGCCGACGGCCCGGACGTGCTCCCGCAGGGCGACGCCCTTGTCCATGCCCGGCGGGCGGAGTTCCAGGACCATCCGGCCGGGCTCGACGATCAGGCCGTGCAGGCCGGCCAGGTCGGTGAGCGGGGCGCGCAGAGCCTCGAAGGCGGCCTGCGGATCGTCGGCGCGCCGGGTGTGGACGGCGACCGAGCGGCCCTTCTCCTCGACCCGGGTGCCCCGGCCCGTCGCCCCGGCCCGCTCCAGCAGTCCGGGCAGTTCGGCGCGGACGGCGGCGACACCGGGGTGGGGCTCGGGCGCGGTGACGGCACCCGTGGCCGCGTCCCAGCGCTCGGCGCCGTAGTGCCCGAGGACGACGAGGTGTTCCAGGCCGGCCACGCCCGCGAAGCCGCCGTGGCGGACGGCGACGTCGGCGGGACGGCCGGTGATCACCGCGACGGAGGCGATCTTCGGGGCGAGCGCGACCAGCACCGGGACGGCGTCCGGGTGGGCGCGGGCCTGTTCGGGGTCGGCGACGATCGGGGCGAGCGTGCCGTCGAAGTCGAGCGCGACGACCGCGCGGCCGGGGTGCGTGAGGACGGCGTCCATACCGTCCTGCCCGGCCTGCGTGGCCGGTTCCGGGAGGGGGGTGCTGAACGCGGCTGAGGAGTCCTGGTGGCTGCTCATGACGCGAACCTATCCCGCGCCGGCGACGGTCACGCCTCGCCCGGCCACCCGGCCGCCCTGCCGCCTCCCTGCCGAGCAGCTCCCTGACGGGCGGCAGCCCCTGACGTGCAGCCCAGCCGGTCAGCGCCCGCCGGTCAGCGTTCCGCCCGGCGCCGCTCCCGGACGCGTCTGAGGCGGTTGACCGTCACCGGGTCCGCCGCCGGCGCCCTCGGGTCGTCCAGGAGGGCGTTGAGCAGCTGGTAGTAGCGGACCGGGGCGAGGCCCAGCTCCTCGCGTATCGCACGTTCCTTCGCGCCGGGGCCGGGGAAGCCTCGGCGCTCCAGCGCGAGGATGTCCCGCTCCCGCTGTCCCAGCTCCTGCCGTTCGTCCATGTCCAAGAACGTAACGCCCGGCACTGACAACAGCCCCTGCCCCGGCCTCGCCCGGCTCGCCCGGCCCTGCTCCGCTACTCCGCGCTCTCCGTGCGGACCGCCGTCGACTGGAGCAGCCCGAGCACCGACTTCGGGTCGCCGTCGGGGCCGACCGCCTTGCCGATCCGCTTCTTGATGTCGGCGCTGACCGCCGCCCAGGAGGTCTTGCCGACCGGGTACAGCTCCGAGAGCACCAGCTCCTTCAGGAACGGCCCGAGGTCCTCGTCCTCCTTCGCCGTGCTCATCGTCTCCGAGGCGGAGGTGGTGACCGGCAGCAGGTCGTAGCGGCGGGAGAAGTCCAGGACGTTCTGCTCGTCGTAGACGAAGTCGAGGAAGTCCCCGATCTCCTCCTTGTGGCCGTTCTCCTTGAAGGCCGTCATCCAGTCGGCGACGCCCAGCGTGCGCCGGCTCGGGCCGTCGATGCCGGGCGTGGGCACCATGCCGAACTTCACGCCCTTGTCGGCGGCCATCTTCATCAGCGTGGGGTGCCCGTTGAGCATGCCGACGTCACCGGCGGCGAACGCGGCGAACGCGTCCGCGCGGTTGAGCTCGCCCGGCGCCACGGGACCGGTGAGGTCCTTGCCGACCAGCTCCTCCTTGAGCCAGGTGAAGGTGCCGACGTTGCGGACGGAGTCGATGCTGTAGGTGCCGACGGTGTCGGTGTAGCCGCCCCCGCCGCTGAGCAGCCACTGAAGGGTCTCGGCCGGTGCCTCCTCCGGGCCCAGCGGCAGCGCGTAGGGGTACTTCACGCCCTCCGCCTTGAGCGCCTCGGCGGCCTCGGCGAGGTCCTCCCAGCTCTCGGGCGGGGTGACGCCGGCCTTGTCGAAGAGGGTCTTGTTGTAGAACAGCACGCGCGTGGAGGCCGCGAACGGCATCCCGTACTGCACGCCGTTGACCTGCCCCGCGGTGGCGAGCTGGGAGACGAAGTCGGCCTGCGTCTGGATGGAGAGCAGGTCGTCGGCCCGGTAGAGCAGGTCGTCGGCCGCGTAGTCGGAGTAGGCGCCGATCTGGGCCATGTCGGGCGCCTCGCCCGCCCGGACCATCTCACGGACCTTGCGGTCGACGTCGTTCCACGAGTACACGGTGACGTCGACGCGCACGCCGGGGTGCTCGGCCTCGTAGGCCTCGACCAGTTCGTCCCAGTACTTCTGCGAGCTGTTGGCCTTGCTGTCGCCGTAGTCGGCGGCGACCAGCTTCAGGGTCACCTCGTCCGCGTCTCCGGTGATCCCGCAGCCACCGAGGACCGCCGTCATGCCCAGTGCGGACACCACCGCGATCGTTCCTGTCCTACGCCGCTGCACTGATCCCTGCCCCAACCATGCCGACCGATCGTCCGTTTACCGGATTAAGGTCTACACCACGCGAGTGGACTAGACCTCTCGCGGGTGTACGGGCCACACTGTCCCCGTGAGACACGTCATCGCCCTCGATGTGGGCGGCACCGGGATGAAGGCCGCCCTGGTCGGGGCGGACGGCGAGCTGCTGCACCAGGCCCGCCGGGCCACCGGCCGCGACCGCGGCCCCGAGGCGGTCGTCGCGGGCATCCTGGACTTCGCCGCCGACCTGCGCGCGCACGGCGCCGACCGGTTCGGCGAGCCCGCCGTCGCCGCCGGTGTCGCGGTGCCCGGCATCGTCGACGAGGAGCACGGCACCGCCGTCTACGCCGCCAACCTCGGCTGGCGCGACGTACCCCTGCGGGCGCTGCTGGCCGAGCGGCTCGGCGGGGTGCCGGTCGCCCTCGGCCACGACGTGCGCACCGGCGGCCTGGCCGAGGGCCGGATCGGGGCGGGCCGCGGCACCGACCGGTTCCTGTTCGTCCCGCTGGGCACCGGCATCGCGGGCGCCATCGGCATCGACGGCCGCGTGGAGGCGGGCGCCCACGGCTTCGCGGGCGAGATCGGCCACATCGTCGTACGGCCCGGTGGCGCGCCGTGCCCGTGCGGGCAGCGCGGCTGTCTGGAGCGGTTCGCGTCCGCGGCGGCGGTCAGCCAGGCCTGGGCCGAGGCCTGCGGGGACCCCGACGCGGACGCCGCCGACTGCGCCGAGGCCGTCGGGTCCGGGGACGCACGGGCCACGCGGGTGTGGCAGGAGGCGGTGGACGCGCTCGCCGACGGGCTGGTCACCGCGCTCACCCTGCTGGACCCGCGCACCCTGATCATCGGTGGCGGGCTGGCCGAGGCGGGGGAAACCTTGTTCACACCGCTGCGGGACGCCGTGGGACGGCGGGTCACGTTCCAGAAACTGCCGGACATCGTCCCCGCGGCCCTCGGCGACACCGCCGGCTGCCTCGGTGCCGGCCTGCTGGCCTGGGACCTGCTCCACGCGGGCCGCGGGCCCGCGCCCGCCACGCCCGCCGCACGCACCGCGACCACCACCGCCGCGACCACCGCGACCACCACCGCCGCGACGACTGCGACTTCCCCGGAGGTAACCGCCTGATGGCCCCCAGCAAGGTTCTCGCCGGAGCCCGGGTGGTCCTGCCCACCGGGACCGTGGACGACGGCCGTGTGATCGTCGACGGCACCCGGATCACGGACACGGCGCCCCCGGGCACGGAGACCGTCGATCTGACCGGCCACTGGGTGGTCCCCGGGTTCGTCGACCTCCACAACCACGGCGGCGGCGGCGCCTCCTTCACCGGCGGCACCGCCGAGGACGTCCTCAAGGGCGTCGAGACCCACCGCCGGCACGGCACCACCACGGTGGTCGCCTCCACCGTCACCGGCGACCTGGACCTCCTCGCCCGGCAGGCCGGGATGCTCGCCGAACTGGCCGAACAGGGCGACATCGCCGGTATCCACTTCGAGGGGCCGTTCATCTCCCCCTGCCGCAAGGGCGCGCACGACGAGGGGCTGCTGCGCGACCCGGACCCGGCCGAGGTCCGCAAGCTGATCGACGCCACGCACGGCCACGCGAAGATGATGACGCTGGCCACCGAGCTGCCGGGCGGCCTGGACTCCGTGCGGCTGCTCGCCGAGCACGGCGTGATCGCCGCGGTCGGGCACACCGACGCCACCTACGAGCAGACCGTCGAGGCCATCGACGCCGGCGCCACGGTCGCCACCCACCTGTTCAACGCGATGCCGCCGGTCGGCCACCGCGCCCCCGGCCCGATCACCGCGCTGCTGGAGGACGAGCGGGTCACCGTCGAGCTGATCAACGACGGCGTCCATCTGCACCCGGCCGCGCTCCAGCTGGCCTTCCACCACGCGGGCGCCTCGCGGGTCGCCTTCATCACCGACGCGATGGACGCGGCCGGCTTCGGCGACGGCCGCTACATGCTGGGCACGCTGGAGGTCGAGGTCGCGGGCGGTGTGGCCCGGCTGGTCGAGGGCGGCTCCATCGCCGGTTCGACGCTCACCCTCGACCGCGCCCTGAAGCGGGCGGTGACGGTGGACGGAATCCCGGTCGAGGACGCGGTGGCGGCGCTGTCCGCCAACCCGGCCCGGCTGCTCGGGCTCGCCGACCGGATCGGCTCCCTGGAGCCCGGCAAGGACGCCGACCTGGTGGTCCTGGACGCCGGTTTCGACGTGGTGGGCGTGATGCGCCGGGGCGCCTGGGTGGTCGATCCCCGACGGGGCTGATCCGTGCCCGCGAGCCGGCCGCACGGTGGCCGACACGGGGCTGGGCCGACAGCCGTCCGTTTGGCATGATCGTGTCCTTGGGGCCCGTGCCTGACACGTGCCCTCGGCAACAGGCACTCGCAGGCAATCGGGGGAGGTCGGCCCACGTGATCCTCACGGTCACGCTGAACACCGCTCTCGACATCACCTATCGCGTCCGAGGGCTGCGCCCGCACGCCTCCAACCGGGTCGCCGAGGCCGTCGAGCGCCCCGGCGGCAAGGGCCTGAACGTGGCCCGGGTACTGGCGGCCCTCGGCCACGAGGTGACGGTCACCGGATTCGCGGGCGGCGCCACGGGGCGGTCCGTGCAGGAGCTGCTCACGGACGTACGCGGCGTGGTGGACGCGCTGCTGCCGGTGGCGGGCACGACCCGGCGCACCATCGCCGTGGTCGACGAGCTGACCGGCGACACCACCCAGCTCAACGAGCCGGGCCCGGCCATCGCCCCCGCCGAGTGGAGCGCCTTCCAGGAGGCGTACGGGGATCTGCTCGCCGGCGCCGACGCGGTCGCCCTGTGCGGCAGCCTGCCGCCGGGCGTGCCGGTGGGCGCCTACGCCGGGCTGGTCCGCACGGCTCGGGCGGCCGGCGTTCCCGTACTGCTGGACACCAGCGGTGAGCCGCTGCGCCGGGCGGTCGCCGCCCGCCCTGATCTGATCAAGCCGAACGCCGAGGAGCTGGCCGAGCTGACCGGCGCCCACGAGCCGCTGCGGGCCACGCAGGACGCCCGGCGCCGGGGCGCCCGCTCGGTGGTCGCCTCGCTCGGCGCCGACGGCCTGCTCGCGCTGACCCCGGAGGGCCACTGGCGGGCCGCGCCACCCGACCGCGTCCACGGCAACCCGACGGGCGCCGGCGACTCGGCGGTCGCGGGCCTGCTGTCGGGCCTGGTGGAGCGCCTCCCCTGGCCGGAGCGCCTGACCCGCGCGGTCGCCCTGTCGGCGGCGACGGTACTGGCGCCGACGGCGGGCGAGTTCGACCGGGGGGCGTACGAGGACCTGCTCGGCCGGGTGTCGGTGACGACGGAGGCGACGGCGGCCTGATCCGGACGGCGGGCCCTAGCGCTTGACCTGGCCCTTCTTCAGCCAGAACTGGTCCAGCAGGACGTTGCACTTGTCGCCGTCCTGGCAGGACAGCGTGATCGTGTTGGTGCCCTTGTTGAGGGTGGGCCACACGTAGGTCTCGGTCCAGCCCTTGGCGAAGTCGCCGTCCTTGGCATGGGCGAAGTTGCCCAGGTTGATCTTGCTGCCGAAGGTCTTGCCGTTGACGGTCACCGTCATCGACTGGTCCTCGCCGGCCGCGCTGTAGCCGGTGAAGAGGGTGTAGACGCCGTCTTCGGGGATGCCGTCGACGGTCCAGGTGACCGACGAGCCGGGCTGGTTGAGCCCGGTGACGTACACCCCGCCGTCCGCCTTCGCCCCCTCGATGTCCGAGGCCACGGTCGCGCCGCCGGACAGGCGCAGCGCCTTCGCCTCTATCCGGGGCAGCTCCACCTGCTCCTCGGCGCTGTTGCTCGCCGACGGGCTCGGCTTGCTGCTCTGGGACTGGGTCGGGGCCGGGGCGGCCTGGTCGCCGTTCTTGTCGCCCTCGGAATCGCCGCCGGCCATCGCCACGCCGATGCCGACGACGACCGCGGCGACCACCGCGATCGCGCCGATCAGCAGGCCCTTGGTGTTGGGTCCGCGGCGACCGCCGCCCCCGCCGCCGTGCCCCGACTGGTGCTGGACGGTGGTGGCGGAGCCCCCGCCGCCGGGGAACGTCTCCGGCGCGGCGTAGTGCGGGTGGGGACGACCGTAGGCGCCCTGCTGCGGCGGGGCGGCCTGCGGGGCGGCCGGGGCCTGCTGGCCGTACTGCCGCGAGCCGACCGTCCGCACCCGGTTGACCGAGTTGGGGTAGCCGTAGCCACCGGACGGCGGCTGGGCCCCGTTGGCCTGACCGTCGGCGTACAGGTAGCCGAACGGGTCGTCGTCCTCGGGCGTGCTCGCGCCGTTGTTGCCGGGCGTCATCCCTAGGTCTCCTAACCAGGTGCGGTGCATGTGCGATACGAGTCGTGAGAGGGCGAGCCTACCTGCTTCCGGTGACCCGAACGGGTGACTCGGACCGCATCACACCGCTGACCTGGGGGTCATCCGGCGCGGCGATGTTGTTTGGGACGAGATCGTTTCTCGACGTACATCCGTTCGTCAGCGGATTTCAACACCTCGTCGGCCGTCATCCCGCAGTGGGCCCACCCGATGCCGAAGCTGGCGCCCACCCGGACGGCCCGGCCCTCGGCCCGGATGGGCTGGATGATCTCGTTGCGCAGCCGCACGGCGAGGTCCTGTGCGTCGGCCCGGCCGAGCCCGTCGGCGAGGATGACGAACTCGTCACCGCCGAGCCGGGCGACCGTGTCCCCGTCCCGTACGCCGCCGGACAGCCGCCGGGCGACCTCGATCAGGACCGCGTCGCCCGCGTTGTGCCCGAACCGGTCATTGATCGACTTGAAGCCGTCGAGGTCGCAGAAGAGCACCGCGAGCCCCTTGGTGCCGTCGTCCCGGCCGCTCTCGGGGGCGACGGTGTGCACGTGGTGGTCGTAGGCGTCGTACGGCGCGGCGCCTGCCGGACCGGGCGGGAAGTCGAAGCGGTGGCCGCCGGAGTCGTAGACGGCGCTGCCGTAGGCGGCGTCCATGGCGTCCAGCCCGGCGGGGTGCGCGGACTGGGGGCGCTGGCACAGGCGGGCGGCGAGCCGGGCGCGCAGCTCGGCGGAGTTCGGCAGGCCGGTGAGGGAGTCGTGGGAGGCGCGGTGGGCGAGCTGGAGCTCGCGGCGCTTGCGTTCCTCGATGTCCTCGACGTGGGTGAGGAGGAAGCGGGGGCCGTCGGCGGCGTCGGCGACGACGCTGTTGCGGAGGCTGACCCAGACGTAGCTGCCGTCGCGTCGCCCGAGGCGCAGCTCGGCCCGGCCGCCCTCGGCGGAGGTGCGCAGCAAGGTGCCTATGTCCTCGGGGTGGACGAGGTCGGAGAAGGAATAGCGGCGCATCGCGGAGGCGGGGCGGCCGAGCAGCCGGCACAGGGCGTCGTTGGTGCGCAGGATGCGGCCGTGCTGGTCGCCGCCCATTTCGGCGATGGCCATGCCGGAGGGGGCGTACTCGAAGGCCTGCCGGAAGCTCTCCTCGCTGGCCCGCAGGGCCTGCTGCTCGCGCTCCAGGCGGACCAGGGCGCGCTGCATGTTGGAGCGGAGCCGGGCGTTGCTGATGGCGATGGCGGCCTGGAAGGCGTACATCTGGAGCGCCTCGCGGCCCCAGGCGCCGGGCCGCCGGCCGTTGCGCGGGCGGTCGACGGACAGGACGCCGATCAGCTCGCCGCTGTTGCCGCCGCCCTGCGGGCCGGGCGCGTACATCGGGGCGAAGAGGCGGTCGGCCGGGTGCCACTCGTCGTCGAAGCGGGGCGCGGGGCCGTCGGTGTACCACTGCGGGACGTCGTCGTCGTCGAGGATCCAGCCCTCGGTGTGGGGTATGAAGACCAGGTCGCCCCACTGCTCGCCCATGTTCAGCCGCCGCTCCCAGGACTCGCGGGAGCCCACCCGGCCGGTGATCAGGGCCTCGGCGGCCTGGTTGCCGGAGAACGCGGCGACGACGAGGTCGCCGTCGGGGCGGACGAGATTGACGCACGCCAGCTCGTACCCGAGGGCGTGGACGGCGCCGTCGGCGACGGTCTGAAGGGTGTCGGCGAGGCTGCGGGCCGTGTTCATGTCGGCCATGACCTGGTGCAGTTGCCGCAGGGACGCAAGGCGGACGTACGGCTCCGACTCGGTCTCCATGCTCGCCCTCCCCCCGAGACCTCGTTGCGAATCAGGGATGTCTTCGGCGCCTTGTCTTCGGTGGTGTCTCTCGGCTTCCCCGCCACTGAATCACAGCGCGCTGCCCACTCGGTACACAGGGTCAACAATTCCTGGCGCTTGTGACTCAAGTCACATCAAAAGGTGAACACTTGAGTCGAGTCTCTGCGTTTTTCCGGTCCGTCCACCGAACGCAGCGTGGCGGGTCCGCTCGTTCCCCGGTCCTAGGTCCCGGCTGGGACCGGGGCCCGATGCGGGGCGGCGGGAGCGGCGATTAGCGTGGCGGGGTGCCGAACACTCCCACCACCGCCTCGACCGCCACTCCGCCCGCCTCCCCGTTCCCGTCCCCGGCGGCCGGGCATGCTGAGGGGGTGAGCAACGACGAGTTCCGTGCCGCCATGTCCCGGCTGGCCTCGGGCGTGGTCCTGGTGACCGCGCAGGAGCCGCCGCTCGACCCGGACGACCCCGGCGCACCGCGCGGCGAGGACGTCGGCATGACGGCGACGGCGTTCGTCTCGGTCTCGCTGGACCCGCCGTTGGTGCTGGTCAGCCTGCGGGACGGGGCGCGCATGGACGATCTGCTCGCCGAGCAGCCGCTGTGGGCGGTGTCCGTCCTCACCGAGAGCCAGCGGCACATCGCGGGGCGCTTCGCCATGAAGGGCCGGGTCAGCGACCGGCTCCTGTTCGAGGACATCCCCTACGTGCGCGGCGAGGCGTCCGGGGCGGCGCTGGTGGGCGGGGCGCTGGCGACGCTGGAGTGCCGCACCGAGCAGCGGGTGCGGGCCGGCGACCACACCCTGGTGATCGGCCGGGTGCTCACCGCCCGGCTCCCCAGCGCGGACGGCCGGCCCCTGCTGTACTTCCGCGGCCGCTACCGCCAGCTCGGCTGAGCCGGCCGCCGTCCCGGTTCCCGTCCTGTCGTCTCGGTTTCAGCTCTGTCGTCTCAGTTCCAGTTCTTGGGGGAGCGGCCCCGCTTGGTCTCCGAGCGCTGCTTCTTCTCCCGCAGCCGGCGTTCGTTGATGCCGCGCGGGACGCGGGTGGGCTTGCGGGGCTTGGGCGGGGGCGCGGTCGCCTCGGCCAGCAGCGCGGCCAGGCGTACGGCGGCGGCCTCGCGGTTGCGCCACTGGGAGCGGTGCTCGGAGGCGCGGACGCTGACGACGCCGTCGGCCAGCCGCCCGGCCAGCCGCCGCAGCGCGCGCTGCTTCCACACCTCGGGCAGGGCCTCGGTGCGGGCCAGGTCGAAGCGCAGCTCCACCTGCGAGTCGGTGGTGTTGACGTGCTGCCCGCCGGGCCCGGACGACCGGGAGAAACGCCACATCAGCTCGGCCTCCGGGAGGGAGACGGAGCCGCGGATGACGTAGGGGCCGGACATGCCGTCCATGTTCCCGCCCGTGACCGGTCCACGTCACTCGAATAACCCGGGTAAAGAAAGTAAAGAGACCTGGAACCTTGCGGGCGTCCCGCGTCGTTCCTAGGGGTAGCTGTAGCTTTCTTCCGGTACAGCTACTGCCGTACGCACACGAGGGAAGGGACTCCCAACAATGGCTGTAAGCCTGTCCAAGGGTGGCAACGTCTCGCTCACCAAGGAGGCTCCGGGCCTGACGGCCGTCACCGTGGGCCTCGGCTGGGACGTCCGCACCACCACGGGGACGGACTTCGACCTCGACGCGTCGGCGATCGCGGTCAACGGGCAGGGCAGGGTCTACTCGGACGCCCACTTCGTCTTCTTCAACAACAAGCAGACCCCGGACAACACCATCGTCCACACCGGTGACAACCGCACCGGCGAGGGCGCGGGCGACGACGAGGCGATCAACGTCAACCTCGCCGCCCTCCCGGCCGACATCGAGAAGGTCGTCTTCCCGGTCTCCATCTACGACGCGGAGAACCGCTCGCAGAACTTCGGCCAGGTCCGCAACGCCTACATCCGCATCATCAACCAGGCCGGCGGCACCGAGATCGCCCGCTACGACCTGTCCGAGGACGCGGCGACGGAGACGGCCATGGTCTTCGGCGAGCTGTACCGCAACGGCGCGGAGTGGAAGTTCCGCGCCGTCGGCCAGGGCTACGCCTCGGGCCTGGTCGGCATCGCCCAGGACTTCGGCGTCAACGTCTGAGGCTCCCGCCGACACGACGAGCAGGCCCCCGCGCGACTGCGCCGGGGGCCTGCTCCGTCTGTGCTGCCGGACCCGCGCCCGCCGCCGGCGGCGGGCCTCACGGGCGGTCCGGTTTGCCCTCGCCGTAGAGCCAGGCGTCCCAGATCCCGGTGAAGTCCTCGTCCGGCGCGCTGCGTTCGACGTAGGCCGTGAAGTCGTCGGTGTCCGCGTTGCCGTGCCGGTGGGCGGACGCCCAGCCCTTCAGCAGGTCCTGGAAGGCGTCGTCGCCGACCTTCTGGCGGATCTTGTGCAGGACCATCGCACCGCGCTGGTAGACCGGTGCGGCGGAGATGTGCGCCGCGTCGGGCGGCTCGGCCGGCGGGAACGCCCAGATCGCCGCGTTCGCGTCCGCCCCGGCGAAGTAGCGGCCGGCGTACAGCGCGTCGAAGATCTCCTCGGCGCTGTCGCCGCCGTGGTCCTCCTGCCACAGCCACTCGGCGTACGTCGCGAAGCCCTCGTTGAGCCACATGTCCCGCCAGGTCTTCGGGGAGACGGAGTCGCCGTACCACTGGTGGGCCAGCTCGTGCACGAGCAGCACGATGTCGGGCGCGCCGGGGAAGACCGGCCGGGTCTGGGTCTCCAGGGCGTACCCGATGTCGTGGGGGCGGTCGACGATGGCGCCCGTGGAGGAGAACGGGTACGGGCCGAAGCGGTCCTCCGCCCAGGCGATGACGTCGGGGATCCTCTTCAGCACCGGACGGCTCGCCCGCTCCTGCCGGGGGTCGACGGCGGTGAGGACCGGAAGGCCGTCCGGGGTCCTGGAGCGGCTCACCTCCCACGTGCCGATCGCCACCGTGGCCAGATAACTGGCCATCGGTTCGGCGGTGCGCCAGGTGTACGTCGTCCGCCCGCCGGACGTGCGCTCACCGGTCAGCTCACCGTTGGAGATGGCCGCCAGGCCCTTGGGCACGGTCACCGTCAGGTCGTACGACGCCTTGTCGGAGGGGTGGTGATTGCCGGGGAACCACGCCATCGACCCCGTCGGCTGTCCGAGCGCGAGCGCTCCGTCGGCGGTGCGCAGCCAGCCCTCCTGGGAGCCGTCGGGGTCGGTGATCGTCTCGGGGGAGCCGGCGTAGCGGACGGTGACACGGAATCTCGCGCCCTTGTCGAGGTCGGCGGGCGGACGGACGGTCAGCTCCTGGCCGGTGTGGTTGAACCGGGCCTGCCGGTCGTCGACGGTGACCCGGGAGACGTGCAGGCCCTTGAGGTCCAGGTTGAACGCGGACAGATCCTCGGTGGCGCGGGCGGTGACGGTCGCCGTCCCGGAGAGGCGCTGGTCGCCGGGGTCGTAGGCCAGGTCGAGGTCGTAGTGGGTGACGTCGTAGCCGTCGTTGCCCGCCTTCGGGAAGTACGGGTCGCGCACGCCGGAGCCGCCGGGGGCGCCGTCGACGCCGCCGCACGCCACGAGGGTGACGGCGGCGGCGGTCACCAGGGCGAGCGAACGGGGGATGCGCACACCGTGATCCTATGGGCGGTTTCACGTGAAACGCCTGTTGGCCGGGGGCACGGGGCCGCCCCCGGCCGCGGGCACCGGTCCCCGCTAGTCGGCCAGCGCCTGCGCGCCCGCGCGGGCGAACTTCTCGTCCAGGGCGCCGGAGGGGGCGCCGGCAACGCCGATGCCGGCGATCGGCGCGTTCTGCGCGGTGACGGGCACGCCGCCGCCGAGGAAGAGGGTGCCCGGGATGTCCTTGAGGTTGGGGGCCTGCTCCAGCCGCTCGGCCAGCTCGGAGGTGGGCGCGTTCCAGGAGACGGCGGTGAAGGCCTTGCGCTCGGCGGACTCGTAGGACTGCGGTCCCGCGCCGTCGCCGCGCATCGTGAGGATCGTGTTGCCGTTGCGGTCGACGACGGCCACGGTGATCCGCTGGTTCTCCTTCTTCGCCGCCTTGAGTACCGCCTGCGCCGCCTCGGTGGCGGCCTCGATGGTCAGGTGGGTGGAGGTGGTGGTGTCGCCGCGGTCGACGGAGGCCGTGCGGGCGGCGGCCGGAGCAGCCTCCGGGGCGGCGTTCGCGGCCACCGTGCCGAAGGTCCCGGCGGCGACGGCGGCCAGGACGGCGCCGCCGGTGGCGATCCGGGCGCGCCGGGAGAGGGTCCTGCGGTTCTTCTTCATGCTCGTCTGCTCCTTGGAGTCGGCCGGGCGGCCACTGCGGTCCGGCTGCCCGTCTGCACTCCACCCTCGCCCCGCGCACCGCGCCCGCCGGTCGGTGTTCCGGCTGCTCACCGGGCGCGCATCGGGCGACGGCGGGGTCATCCGATCGGCTGACCCGCGCCGGCCCGCCCGGCGGTGACAATGAGGGTGTTTGCCCGGTGACGGGGTTTGCCCAGTGATGGGGTTTGCCAGTGATGGGGCTTGGCCAGTTCGGCTCGGTGGCCGAGCCGGTGGCGCGGTTCCGTGAAGGACGCGCCGACCGGGACCCGCAAGAGGAGGTGCGCCCGATGCCGAAGCCGGACGACCCGGACGCCCGCTGGCTCGGTGCCGTGATGCACGTGGCGTTCTTCCTGCTGCTCGGCGGCGCCCTGGCCCGCTTCCTCATCCGGCACCCGGGCGATCCGGTCACCCCGTGGATCATCGCCCTGTCCGTCGTCCTGGCGCTGCTGCACCTGCTCGGGCCCGTGCTCGCCGGGGACGCGGCGCCCGCCTGGCGGCACCCGGCCTGGCTCGGCGCGGTCGTCGTGGCGTGGATGGTGCTCGTCGTCCTCGCACCCAGCTTCTCCTGGTGCGCGGTCCCGCTCTTCTACACCGGCCTGCGCACCCTGCCGACGCGCGCGGCACTCGCCCTGGTGGCCGTGCTGACGGTGTTCGTGGTCGCGGCTCAGTGGCGGCTCACCGAGGGCTTCGACCCCAATCTGCTGCTCGCGACGCCCGCCGTCGCCGCCGTCGCCGCCGCCGTGTTCCTGCGGGCCGAGCGGCAGACCGCCCGGCAGCGCGCCCTGATCGACGACCTGCTGCGCACCCGCCGCGAACTCGCCGCCTCCGAGCGCCGGGAAGGCACGCTCGCCGAACGCCAGCGGCTGTCCATGGAGATCCACGACACCCTCGCCCAGGGGCTGTCCAGCCAGCGGATGCTGCTCCAGGCCGCGGAGCGGGTGTGGTCGGCCGACCCGGACAAGGCGCGCGGCCATGTGCGGGCCGCCGCGTCCGTCGCCGAGCACAATCTCGCCGAGGCCCGGCGCTTCGTGCACGACCTCACCCCCGCCGACCTGGCCCGCGGCGGCGGCCTCGCGGCGGCGCTGCACACCCTGGCCGAGCGGGAGTCCGGCCCGCGGCTCACCGTACGGGTCCAGGTGGACGACGGCGGGCGCTCGCCCCTGCTGCCCGACCGGGTCCAGTCGGCGCTGCTGCGGATCGCGCAGGGAGCCCTGGCCAACGTCCGCGAGCACGCCGAGGCGGCCTCCGCCGCGGTCACCCTCACCGTCCTCGACGACCAGGTCCTGCTGGACGTCACCGACGACGGCCACGGCTTCGACCCCGCCGCCCTCCCCGCCTCCCCGGCGGGCGTGCGCGGGCACGGGCTGCCCGCCATGCGGGCCCGGCTGCGGCAGCTCGGCGGCACCCTGACCGTGGAGTCCGCGCCCGGCGAGGGCACCGTCCTGTCCGCCGCCGTCCCCCTGGAGAGCCCCCGATGACCGACGCGGCCACCCCCTCCTCCGTACGCATCCTGGTCTGCGACGACCACGTCGTCGTGCGCGCCGGGCTGCTCGCCCTGCTCGACAGCGCCCCCGGTATCGAGGTGGTGGGCGAGGCGGGCACCGGGGAGGAGGCGCTCGCCCTGGCCGCCAGGCTGACGCCGGACGTGGTGCTGATGGACCTCCAGCTCGGTGCGGGCATCGACGGCGTGGAGACCACCCGCCGCCTCACGGCGGCCGGCCCCGGCGGGCCGCCGTACGTCCTGGTCCTGACCACCTACGACACCGACGCCGACATCACCCGCGCCATCGAGGCGGGCGCCACCGGCTATCTGCTGAAGGCCGAGCGCCCCGACGAGCTGTTCGCCGCCATCCACGCCGCCGCCCAGGGCCGTACGGTGCTCTCGCCGCCGGTCGCCAGCCGGGTCATGTCCCAGATGCGCAGCCCGCGGCCCCATCTCACCGACCGCGAACGCGACATCCTCGCCCAGCTCGCGCGCGGCCTGGGCAACCGGGAGATCGCCCGCGCCCTGTTCATCAGCGAGGCCACGGTCAAGACCCATCTGCGGCGGATCTACGACAAGCTGGGCGTCGACACCCGGGCGGGCGCGGTCGCGGTGGCGAAGGAACAGCGCCTGCTGCCCTGACGCCACCCGGCGGGGGCCGGGCTGCCCCGACACCGGCCGTGGCCGGGGACCGTCCCCGGCATGACACCATCACCCCCGTGCTCGACATCGGCTACGCCCTCTCCGCCCGTTTCCCGGACCCTCCGCAGACCGACTACCGCGGCGCCGACGTGCGCGCCCTGCGGCACGACCTGTTCTGCGGGGACGTGTACCTCGCCGACACCGAGACCGACCGGGAACTGTCCACAGCCTGGGGATGGGTGCCGGTGCTCGACTTCGCCTGGGCGTTGTGCGACATCGCCGAGCGCCTCGACCGGGACCCGGCCGGCTCCCGCGCCTCCCGGCCCCAGCGGGCCGAACTGGACTTCACCGAGTCCACCGACCGGCTGCTGTTCGAGCGCCGCTTCGGCTGGGTCGACGTCGAGGCCGAGTGGCTGCCGGCGTCCGAGCCCCCCTTGTCCTTCTCCCACGCCGAACTGCGCCGGGAGGCCCGCGACTTCCTGCACGACCTGATCGCCGACCTCACCGACATGCACGAGGACCTGGCGGACAACCCGGCGATCTGGACCCTCCAGTCCCGCTTTCCCCGGGTGCCGTGAGCCGCGTCCGGTAGCGGAGGCGCTAGGAGCCCGTGTCCTCGGGCAGCACCCGCACGCCCAGCTCCGCCGCCCACACCGGCGCCAGGTCCAGCAGCTGCGCCGGGCTGATCACCGCGCCCGCCAGCCGCTCCGCGCCCCGGGCGATCTCCAGCGGGGCGGCGCCCCGCAGATCGGCGTCCACGAAGGTGACCGCGCTGAAGTCCGCCCCCTTCAGCGCGCAGTCCACGAACTCCACCCGCTCCAGCCGGGCCCCGCCGAAGTCCGGCTCGACCAGGACGCAGCCCTCGAAGACGACGTCCTTGAGGCGGGCCGAGCGCAGGTTCAAGAAGTCGATCTTGCCGCCGCGCACCCGCACCCGCTCCAGCACCGCACCGTGCAGCTGCGTCCCGCCGAGCCGGGCGTCGACCAGCTCCACATCGCGCAGGGTGGCCTCGGCCAGCCCGGTGCCCACCCCGCGGACCCCGGTCAGCACCGAGTCGAGCAGCCGGGCACGGGTCAGCACCGTCCCGTCCAGCACGCACCCCCGTAGCGCGCAGTCCAGGAAACGGGCACCCGCCCCGCCCTGCCCGGTGAGGTCGGCGTCCGCGAACTCGAGGCCGTCGTAGTCCCCGTCCGGCTCCAGCCCGCCGCCGTACGCCTCCAGCGGCGGAAGCCGCAGCTCCGGACGGCGGGCCGCCCGCACCGCCGCCCGCCCGCTGCCGCCCGCACGCCCGGCGCGGCCCGCACGCCCGGCGCCACCACCACCGCCCGCGCCCCCGCTGCCGCCCGCACCCCTCACGCCGCCACCGCCGCCGCCGTCCGCCGCTCTCTTTTCGCCACGCCCCCATGCTGCACCCCGCCACTGACAACCCGTCCGACCAGCACGGACGCTCCGCCCGCCGTCCCGATGTCACATCTCCAAGCCCCGCGGACGTCGTACCGGCACGAGCGCAGTAGGACGAACAAGGGAGATTCCCCGATGCACCGGATCACCGTCATCGGCGGCGGCTTCGCCGGACTCACCGCGGCCATCACCGCCGCCGAGGCCGGCGCCAAAGTCACCCTGCACGAGGCCCACCACACCCTCGGCGGACGGGCCCGGACCGCCGACGGCCCGTACCGCACGAACGAGGGCCCGCACGCCCTCTACAACGGCGGCCCGCACTGGTCCTGGCTCCGGCGGCGCGACCTCGTCGGGCCGCTCGCCCCCATCCCCCCGCTGGAGGCGGCCCGGCTGCGGCTGCGGCACCGCGGCGTCCTGCGCCGCACCCCGCCGTTCGCCATGCTCAAGCTGCTGCGGCCCGGCGTCCGCCGGGCACCCGTCGACGTCGACTTCCGCACCTGGGCGACCGGCGTCGCCGGTGAGGAGGGCGCCCGCGCCGCCGCCCACTACACGGCCGTGGCGCTGTTCCACCACGACCCCGGCTCCCTCTCGGCGGCCTTCGTCCAGGAGCGGCTGCGCCGCACCGCCAAGCTGCCGCCCGAGGCGCACTATCCGCGCGGCGGCTGGGGGTCCGTCATCGACCGCATGGCCGCCCACGCCTGGAACCTCGGTGTCCGGATGGAGACCCTGTCCCGCGTCGACGCCCTCCCCACCGACACGCCGGTCGTCGTCGCCACCTCCCTCGACGCCGCCCGCCGGCTGCTGGGCGACGCCTCCCTGGTCTGGCCCAGCGGGCGCACCGCCCTGATCGACCTGGCGGTGCGGACCCGGCGCGGTGACGCCTTCGCCGTCTCCGACCTGGACGCGCCGGGCTGGATCGAGCGGTTCACCGCACAGGACCGGTCGCTGGCGCCCGCCGGCGAGCAGCTGGTCCAGGGGCAGATCCCCCTCGCCCCCGACGAGCCGAAGGCGGCCGGCGTCGCCCGCGCCGAGCAGCTCCTCGACCTCGGCTTCCCGGGCTGGCGCGAACGCGTCACCTGGCGGCGCGAGGCCGTGGCGAGCGGCCGTACCGGCGCCGTCGACCCGCCCGGCACCACCTGGCGCGACCGGCCCGCCGTCGACCGCGGCGACGGCGTGTATCTGGCGGGCGACCAGGTCGCGGCCCCGGGCGTGCTGTCGGAGGTGTCGTTCACCAGCGCGCTGACCGCCGTGTCCCTGGCCCTCGGCCGACGGGAACTTGACCTCAAGCAAGCTTGAGGTCGTTGAGTGGCGGCAGACACCGAGAAGCACAGGGGGCTTCCATGCACGCCATCCGTCTGCACGCCTTCGGCCCGGCCGAGAACCTCGTCCACGAGCGGGTCGAGGACCCGGTGCCGGGCCCCGGCCAGGTCCGCGTCGCCGTCCGGGCGGCCGGGGTCCACCTCCTCGACACCGCCCTGCGCGAGGGCATGCGGGGCCCCGCCCCCGAACCGCCCGTCCTGCCCACCGTCCCCGGCCGCGAGGTGGCCGGCGTGGTGGACGCCCTCGGCGAGGGCACGGACGACGGCTGGCTCGGCAAGCGCGTCGTCGCCCACCTCGGCTTCGCGCCCGGAGGCTACGCCGAGCTGGCCGTCACCGACGCGGGCCGGCTGCACGAGATCCCCGGCGGCCTGGACTTCGCCGCGGCCGTCGCCATGATCGGCACGGGCCGTACGGCGATGGGGATCGTGCAGTTCGCCGACCTCGGCCCCGACGCGGTCGCCGTGATACCGGCGGCGGCCGGCGGCCTCGGCACGCTGCTCGTGCAGTACGCGAAGAACGCCGGCGCCACGGTGATCGGCCTCGCCGGCGGCCCGGAGAAGGTGGCCCGCGTCGAGGCCAACGGCGCCGACCTCGCCGTCGACTACAAGGCGGCCGACTGGCCCGGCAAGGTCCGCGCCCACCTGGGCGGACGTTCCGCCACCCTCGTCCTCGACGGCGTCGGCGGCACCGTCGCCCGCGAGGCGGTGGCCCTCCTCGGTCCCGGCGGCCGGCACCTGGTCTTCGGCTGGTCCGGCGAGGGCCTGCGCGACGGCGGGCCCTACCTCGTCGACGGCGTCTCCGAGCAGGTTCTCGGCCCGGTGATGCTGGAGAGGGCCGGCGGGCCCGACCCGATGCGCACCCTCGAACTGCGCGCGCTCACCGAGGCCGCCGAGGGCCGCCTCACCCCCGCCGTCCAGCGCTTCCCGCTCGCCGAGGCCGCCGCCGCGCACCGGGCCCTCGAGACCCGCGGCACGACCGGCAAGGTGGTCCTGGAACCCTGACCCGAGACCCTGCCCGCGCTGTGCTGGGCCCCGGGACGGGCCTGGGCACCGACACCCCGACGCAGCCGCAGCCCATTGGCCGCAGGCCGCAGGCCGCAGGCCGCAGGCCGCAGGCCGCAGGCCGCAGGCCGCAGGCCGCAGGCCGCAGGCCGCAGGCCGCAGGCCGCAGGCCGCACCGCACAACCCGCCACCCCAGCACAGCCGCACCCGAGACAGACCGCGAGCCGCACCCGACACAGAACCGCAAGCCGCAGGCACCCCCCGCACACCCCGACCCACCCCGAGCCGCCCCGCACCCGCCCGTGCCCACCCGCTCGCGCCACCGGGGCCGGCGCGCCCGTCAGCCCCGCCCCGCCACCCGGTCCGCCACCCGGGCCAGCCGCGACGACCCGGCGCTGTGCGTCACCGTCTCCCGGCGGTCCGCCGCCCGGTACGCGGCGTACATCCCCTGCACCCCCAGCCAGCGCAGCGGCTCCGGCTCCCAGCGCCGCACCCGGTGCCCCACCCACGGCAGCTCCGTCAGCTCCGTGCGCCCCGCCTGCCCCGAGGCCTGCTGCACCAGGTCGCACAGCGTCCGCGCCGCCAGATTCGCCGTCGCCACCCCGGAACCGACGTATCCGCCGGCCCAGCCCAGCCCCGTCGACCGGTCCAGGGTGACCGTCGCGCACCAGTCCCGCGGCACTCCCAGCACCCCCGACCAGGCGTGCTCGATCCGCACCCCCGCCAGCGACGGGAAGAAGCCCACCAGGATCTCCCGCAGCGCCTCCACCGTCGCCGCCTGCGTACCGCCGTCGTTGTCCGTCCGCGACCCGAAGCGGTACGGCACCCCGCGCCCGCCCAGCGCGATCCGGCCGTCCGCCGTGCGCTGCGCGTACATGTACGCGTGCGCCATGTCGCCCAGCGTCTGGCGCCCCTCCCAGCCGATGGCGGCCCACTGCTCCCCGGACAGCGGCTCGGTCGCGATCATCGAGGAGTTCATCGGCAGCCACGTCCGCCGCTGCCCCTTCAGCGCCGCCGTGAACCCCTCCGTGCAGCGCAGCACGTACGGCGCCCGCACCGTCCCGTACGGCGTCACCGCCCGCCCCTGCCGGATCTCCGTCACCGGCGTGGACTCGTGGATCGTCACCCCGAGCGCCTCGGCCGCCGCGGCCAGCCCCTTCACCAGCTTCACCGGATGCACCCGCGCCCCGTGCGGCGTCCACGACGAGCCCACCGCGCCCGCCACCCTGATCCGCTCGGCCGTCTCCCGGGCGCCGTACAGCTCCCGGTCCTCCTCCCCGAACGCCAGCTCCGTCTCGTGGAACGCCCGCAGCCGCGCCAACTGCGCGGGCGTACGCGCCACTTCCAGCACCCCGCCCTTGTGCACACCGGCGTCGAACCCCTCGGCCTCGACGACCCGGATCACCTCGTCCACGGTGGCGTTCATCGCCCGCTGCAACCGCACCGCCGCCTCACGGCCGTGCAGCTTGGCGTACCGGTCCCGCCCCGCGATCCCGTTGTACAGCCAGCCCCCGTTGCGCCCCGAGGCCCCGTACCCGCAGAACTTCTGCTCCAGCACCGTCACCCGCAGGAACGGCGCCGCCTTCTTCAGGTAGTACGCCGTCCACAGGCCGGTGTACCCGCCCCCGACGATCACCACGTCCGCCGACGCGTCCCCGCCGAGCGGCTCCCGCACCGCCGGAAGACCGTCGTCCACGTACCAGAACGAAATGCCACCGTTCACGACACCGCTGGTCGAGCTGCTCATGACCGGGACGTTAACCCGCGCCGGCACCGCCTGTCTGCTACGGAATCCGTGGACTTCCGCCCCCGCCCGGCACCGGACATCCGCCTGCGCCGACCCCCGCCGCCCGGCGCCGGATATCCGCATGCGCCGACCCCGCCGCCCCCGTACCGTCACACCACGTGATCGACATCCCGGACGCCCTCGCCGCCGCCCAGGCGAAGTACAACGGAGACGCCGGCCGCGCCTTCATCGCCGCCCTGCCCGCCCTCGCGGCCGAGCACCTCGACCGCTGGGACCTCCGCCTCGACGGGCCCGCCATGCACGGCTGGGCGGCGCTCGTCCTGCCCGTGGTCCGCCGCTGCGACGGCACCCCCGCCGCTCTCAAACTCCAGATCCTGGACGAGGAGACCGAGGCCGAACCGACCGCCCTGCGCATCTGGGACGGCGACGGCGCCGTACGCCTCCTCGACCACGACCCGCCGACCGGCACGATGCTCCTCGAACGCCTCGACCCGACCCGCATGCTCAGCCACGTCGAGGACTCCCGCGAGGCCGTCTCGGTCATCGCCCGCCTGCTCGCGCACCTCACCGCCACCCCCGCCCCGCCCGGCATGCGCCGCCTCGGCGACATCGCCCACGCCATGCTCGACCGGACCCCCCGGGCGCTGCCCCGCATCCCCGACCCGGCCCACCGCGCCCTGATCGCCGACTGCGCCGCCGCGCTGCGCGAGGTCGTGGACGAACCCGGCGACCGCCTCCTGCACTGGGACCTCCACTACGAGAACGTCCTGGCCTCCGACCGCGCCCCCTGGCTCGCCATCGACCCCAAACCCCTCGCCGGCGACCCGGGCTTCGACCTCCTGCCCGCCATCGACAACCGCTACGACCCCGCCGAGGTCCACTGGCGCTTCGACGCCCTGACGGACGCCCTGGCCCTGGACCGCGACCGCGCCCGGGCCTGGACCCTCGCCCGCGTCCTCCAGAACACCCTGTGGAACGTGGAGGACGGCGACCCCCTGGAGCCGGAACAACTCCAGATCGCCCGCCTGCTGAGATGACCCCGACCACACAAACGGCCCCCGCCTGCAACAGGCGGGGGCCGTCACCGTGCCGAAGAGCCCCCTGTCGGATTCGAACCGACGACCTTCGCTTTACAAGAGCGGCGCTCTAACCAGCTGAGCTAAGGAGGCACCGCGCACGCGCACGCGCGGAGGCTGCTCCACTGTACACAGAGCCCTTTCCCCGGGCCACGGCGTTGTGCGCGCCGTGGGCGGGGCCGAGAGTTCCGGCGAAGTTCACAGCCCCACGGGTACTGACAGAACAGGTGAACGCCAGGTACCGTCCTGAGCCAGTTCACGCGTGTGGACTACACCACAACGGAATGACCCGTCGTGGCTCCGCCTTCCTACAACGGATCGTCCGGCACGTTCCTGCCGGTAGAAGGGGGCCCATTCACCATGGCCACAGTTACGTTCGACAAGGCGACCCGGATCTACCCGGGTTCCGACAAGCCCGCCGTCGACGCACTCGACATCGCGATCGAGGACGGGGAGTTCCTCGTCCTGGTCGGCCCGTCCGGCTGCGGCAAGTCCACCTCGCTCCGGATGCTCGCGGGGCTCGAGGACGTGAACGCCGGCGCCATCCGCATCGGTGAGCGCGACGTCACGCACCTGCCGCCGAAGGACCGGGACATCGCCATGGTGTTCCAGAACTACGCCCTCTACCCGCACATGACCGTCGCCGACAACATGGGCTTCGCCCTGAAGATCGCGGGCGTCAACAAGGCGGAGATCCGGCAGAAGGTCGAGGAGGCCGCGAAGATCCTCGACCTCACCGAATACCTGGACCGCAAGCCGAAGGCGCTCTCCGGCGGTCAGCGCCAGCGTGTGGCGATGGGCCGCGCGATCGTGCGTGAGCCGCAGGTGTTCCTCATGGACGAGCCGCTGTCCAACCTGGACGCCAAGCTCCGCGTCTCCACGCGTACGCAGATCGCCTCGCTCCAGCGCCGCCTGGGCATCACCACCGTCTACGTCACCCACGACCAGGTCGAGGCCATGACGATGGGCGACCGGGTCGCGGTGCTCAAGGACGGTCTGCTCCAGCAGGTCGACAGCCCGCGGAACATGTACGACAAGCCCGCCAACCTCTTCGTCGCCGGCTTCATCGGCTCCCCCGCGATGAACCTCATCGAGGTGCCGATCACCGACGGCGGCGTGAAGTTCGGCAACAGCGTGGTGCCGGTCAGCCGCGAGGCGCTGACGGCCGCCGCCGACAAGGGCGACCGCACGGTCACCGTCGGTGTCCGCCCGGAGCACTTCGACGTGGTGGAGCTGAACGGCGGGTCCTCCGCGTCCCTGTCGAAGGACGCCGACGACGCCCCGGCGGGCCTGGCGGTCGCGGTGAACGTCGTGGAGGAGACCGGCGCCGACGGCTACATCTACGGCACGGTCGACGTCGGCGGCGAGACGAAGGACCTGGTCGTCCGGGTCAGCAGCCGTGCGGTGCCGGAGAAGGGCGCGACCGTGCACGTCGTGCCGCGGCCGGGCGAGACCCACGTGTTCTCGACGTCGACGGGCGAGCGCCTCTCCGACTGATCCCCGGCCGACGGTCCGGCCGCTCCTCGGCGGTCGTTCCCCGGGCGGACGTCCCCCGACGGACGTTCCCCCGAGGGGGAATTCCCCCCGGGGGACCCCCAACGGACCGTCCGTCGACCGGGATTCACCCGTGCTGACGAAAAAGGGCCCCGCGGCTTGCTGCGGGGCCCTTCCCGTTGTCGACAAATACCCCGGCACATCGGACGTTTCGAGCGGTGTGCGTCAACCTGTCACCCGACCCGAAGCCCTTTTTCGTCCCTCGAAACGGTGACCAAATGTCGCCAAATCATTACCGGGCGCTACCCTCACTCGCGTGAAGCACTCCGTGAAGCACTCCACCACCCCACAGACGCGACGCGGCCGGGGCCCCGCCCGCCGGATCGGCCGCTCCCTCGCCCTCGTCCTGCCCGTCGTCCTGGTGCTGTCCGGGACGCTCGCGGTCACCCGGGTCAACTGGTCCGGCAGCCCCTCGGACTCGGTGCTCGCCGCGTCCCAGGCGACCTCGTCGAAGGCCTCCTCGCCCGCCGCCGCCCGCGCCCCGCACGAGGTGCTGCGCGACCGGCTGCTGACCGAACTCCAGGAAGAGGACCCGGGCGTCGCGCTCACCCACCTCCAGCAGGCGGTCGACGACCGTCCCTCGCTGGCCAAGCACTGCGCCTCCATCGCCCGCGCCCTGGGCCGCGCCGCGGTACGCGTCTACGGCCCGACCCGCGCCCAGTCGTACGCGCGTCCCGTCTGTGACACCGCCTTCGCCTCGGGGGTGCTCGCCGCGCACCAGTGACCAGGGCGGCGGCCGGGCACGGCAGCGGTCGAACACCGCGGGCGGGGCGCCACGTACAGTTCGGGCATGACCGATCCGAGCGCTGCGTCCCGCCGCCCCGTGCAAGCCGTCGTCCTGGCCGGCGGACAGGGTTCCCGGCTGCGTCCGTACACCGACGACCGGCCCAAGCCGATGGTCGAGATCCCCGGCACGGGGACGCCGATCATCGGCCATCAGCTTTCCTGGCTCGCCGAAGAGGGCGTCACGGACGTCGTGATCTCCTGCGGCCATCTCGCCGAAGTGCTCCAGAAGTGGCTGGAGACCACCGATCTGCCCGTCTCCGTCACGACCGTCGTGGAGACCGAGCCCCTCGGCCGCGGCGGCGGCCTGAAGTACGCCGCCGCGCATCTGCCCCACCCCGACCGGCCCTGGTACGCCACGAACGGCGACATCTGGACCCGGTTCTCCCTGCGTGACATGGCGGACTTCCACGCCGAGCGGGACGCCGTCGCGACGCTGGCGCTGGCCCGCCCGCGACTGCCGTGGGGCGCGGTGAAGACCGACGGCTTCGGTCACATCACGGACTTCATCGAGGCGCCGCCGTCCACGTTCGAGATCAACGCGGGGGTGTACGTCTTCTCCGCGGCCTTCGCCGAGCTGCTCCCGGAGCGCGGTGACCACGAGCGGACGACGTTCCCGAGGCTGGCCCGGGAGCGCCGGCTGGCCGGTTTCCCGATCCCGCAGGGCTCCTACTGGCGGGCTATCGACACGGCGAAGGACCTGACCGAGGCGGCGAAGGAACTCGCGGCGCAAGGGCGTTGAGCCCACCGCCCTCGCCCATAGCCCGTAGACCACCGCCCACGCACACCGCGGCCGAACGGCCGGTCGCCGTACGGCGACGGGGTCCCGCACACCAGTGGTGCGGGACCCCGTCGCCGTGACTGCGGCCGGTACGCCCTCCCCGTACCGCGGGCCGGTGCGGCTAGCCGAGCAGGCCGCCGACGAGTCCGGGACGCCCGCTGCTGGACGAGCCCTCCCCGTCGCCGCTGCCGGTCTCGCTGCCGGTGCCGCCGGTCGGGCCGCTGCCCGCGCCGCCGGTGGCGCTGCCGCCGCTGGTCGGCCCCGCGCTGGTGCTCGGGGCCTGGGCGCCGCCCGGGGAGGTCTGCTGCGGCGGGGCCTGGCCGGTGGTGCCCTGCGTCTGGCTGGGCGCGCCGCCCGCGGTGCGGCCGCTGGTGTCGCGGGTCGCGCCCGGGGTGGCGGCGCTGGACGGCCCGGCGGTCGTGCCGGAGGAGGTGGCGCCCCGGGTGGGCGAGGAGGTGGCCTCGGGGCTGGTGCGCTGCCGCTCACCGGGGTCCTGCGGGAGCGGGGAGCCGGGCAGTTCGTTGCGCGGGGCCTCGCCGGGCCCGGGGACGACGACGCGGTCGGCGTCCCGGACGGCACCGCCGAGCAGCGAGCCGATCAGCAGGGTGACACCGGTGACGAGGAAGGTGACGAGGGCGCCGCGGCGCAGCACGTAGCGGCGCAGGTCCCAGATGGCGGCGCGGGGCCCGAGGCGGCGCCAGGCGCTGCCGGCGAGGCGGCCGTCGACGGAGTAGACGGGTGCGCCGGCGATGATCAGCGGGGACCAGGCGGCGAGGTAGATGATGTCGGGCGCGTCGTAGACGGGGACGGCCTTCCAGCTGACGGTGACCAGCAGCGCGGCGGAGAGCAGTGCGCCGACGACGGCGGCGACGCGCTGCCAGCAGCCGAGGACGGTCAGCACGCCGACGATGACCTGGAGGAAGGCGATGACCAGTCCGGAGCCCACGGGGTGGGCGAGGGCGAACTGGCGCAGGGGCTCGGCGACTTCCCAGGGGTGCAGGGTGTTGAGCCAGGTGACCATGGAGCCGCGCTTGCCGCCGTCGAAGTAGACGGGGTCGCAGAGCTTGCCCATGCCGGCGTAGATGGAGATAAAGCCGAGGAAGACCCGCAGGGGCAGCAGCACGACCCCGAGGTTCATGCGTCGGCCGGGGAAGTAGGCGTGCCGCGCGGGGTCGTCGCCGTGGCGGCGGGAGGGCCGCTCGTCGGCCTCGGTCCCGGCGCCGCGGAAGTCGGCGTCGTCGTAGCCGTCGTGGCCCTCGTGGCCTGGTTCCTCGTACCCGGGCGTGCCGTACCCGGGCTCGTCGTAGGCGCTGCCGACGGTGCGCATGGCGGGCAGGAGCCGGGTGCCGTCGGGGTGGCCCGGGGTGCGCTGGGCGCCGACGACGGGGGTCGGGACGGTCTGCGTGGTGAGGTCGTCGGCGTAGTCGTCGCCGGCGGCGGGGCCGTCGAGGCCGACGCGGGGGATGACCTGGGTGGCACCGGCCTCCGCGGCGTCGGCGGCCTGGTCGTCGGGATGGCGGCCGGCGCCGGCCCGCACCGCCTGGAGGAGCCGGTGGGCGCCGGTGTCGTCCGGGTCGGACCTGCCGCTCCACACGACGGGCCGGCGGCGGGCGGGGGCGGCGCCCGCGGTGACCGCCGCGCCGGCACCCGCGTGCCCGGCCGGGGCGACGGCGGGGATGGGGGCGGTGTCCTGGGTGGCGGTCAAGTGCCGCGCGACCCTCGGGGAGCGGGCGCCTCGCGCCGAGGCGCCCAGCTGCACGCGGAAGCTCGCGTGATTGACGATGACCTGGGCCGGATCGCTCGGCACCTTCACCATGCTCAGCGCGGGAGCGTCGTCGAATCCCGACGAGCGGTCCCCCGTGGGTGTGCGGGGTGTTCTGGTGTCCACACTCATCTAACCGAGTGACGTGTCGTTAGGACACTGTCTTGACCGGCCGGATCTGTCCGGACCCCGTCAAGCTTGTCCCGACCGCCCGGAACACCCCGTTCGGGCTACACCATCGAACAGCGGTTCGCCCCGCGGTCCTCGCGCGTCGGAGCCCGCGGACCCGCGCTCGCCGGGGTCAACTCCGGCGCCGCGCCGCCTCGTAGAGCACGACCCCGGCCGCCACACCGGCGTTGAGCGACTCGGCGCCGCCCGGCATCGGGATGCGCACCCGGAAGTCGCAGGTCTCCCCGACCAGACGGGACAGGCCCTTGCCCTCGCTGCCGACCACGACGGCGACCGGTCCCTCCAGGGCCTGGAGGTCGCCGAGTTCGACGTCGCCGTCGGCGGCGAGACCGACGACCACGACGCCGGCCTTCTTGTACGCCTCCAGCGCGCGCGTCAGGTTGGTGGCGCGGGCGACCGGCGTGCGGGCGGCCGTACCGGCGGAGGTCTTCCAGGCGCCCGCGGTCATGCCGGCGGCGCGCCGCTCGGGGACGACGACGCCGTGGCCGCCGAAGGCGGAGACGGAGCGGACGACGGCACCGAGGTTGCGCGGGTCGGTGACCCCGTCGAGGGCGACGATCAGCGGGTCCTCGCCCTCCTCGGCGGCGGCGTCGAGGAGGTCCTCGGGGTGCGCGTACTCGTACGGCGGGACCTGGAGCACCAGCCCCTGGTGGTTGAGGCCGTTCGTCATGCGGTCCAGCTCGGGGCGCGGGGCCTCCATCAGGTTGATGCCGCCGCGCTCGGAGGCGAGCTGGAGCGCCTCGCGGACGCGTTCGTCGTTGTCGATGAACTGCTGGACGTAGAGCGTGGTGGCGGGCACGCCCTCGCGCAGCGCCTCGACGACGGGGTTGCGGCCGACGACCAGCTCGGAGGCCGACCGGCCGCCGCCGCGCCGGCCCTGTGCGCGCCCCTGGGCGCGGCGTGCCTTGGCCTGGGCGGCGCGCTGCTTGGCGTGTCCCTTGCGCATCTCGGCGGGGGGCGTGGGCCCCTTGCCCTCCAGGCCCCGGCGCCGCTTGCCGCCGCTGCCGACCTGCGCGCCCTTCTTGCCGGACATGCGGCGGTTGTTCGCGGCCATGAGTTACCTGTCTCGCTCTCTGACGGGGGTGTGCGTCGTACGTCTGTCTTGTGCAGTGTGCCGCCCGGAGGCCCGGGCGGCACACTCGATCAAGCCGTGCGGGTCCGTGCGCCGACGGGAGCCGGGGTACGGACGGGCGCCGGGCCCCCGGCGGGAGCCGGGGCCGGCCCTACCGGGAGCCGAGGCTCCAGCGGGGTCCCTGCGGGCCGTCCTCGATGACCAGTCCCGACCGGTTGAGCTGGTCGCGGATGGCGTCCGCGGTGGCCCAGTCCTTGCGGGCCCGGGCGGCCTCGCGCTGGTCGAGGACCAGCCGGACGAGGTCGTCGACGACACCGTGGAGCTGCTGCCCCTGGTCGGTCTCGCTCGCCCAGTGCGCGTCGAGCGGGTCCATGCCGAGCACGCCGAGCATGGCGCGGACCTCGGCGAGGCGGGCGACGGCGGCCTCCTTGTCGTCGGCGGCCAGCGCGCTGTTGCCCTGCCGGACGGTGGTGTGCACCACGGCCAGCGCCTGCGGGACGCCGAGGTCGTCGTCCATGGCCTCGGCGAAGGCGGGCGGCACGTCGGCGGCGGGCTCGACGGCGTCGCCGGCCAGTTCGGTGACGCGCTGCACGAAGCCCTCGATGCGGGCGAACGCCGCCTCCGCCTCGTGCAGGGCCTCCTCGCTGTACTCGATGGTCGAGCGGTAGTGCGGGGTGCCCAGGTAGTAGCGCAGCACGATCGGGCGCCACTGCTTGACCATCTCGGAGACGAGCACGCTGTTGCCGAGCGACTTCGACATCTTCTCGCCGCTCATCGTGACCCACGCGTTGTGCACCCAGTAGCGCGCGAACGCGTCGCCGAAGCCCTCGGCCTGGGCGATCTCGTTCTCGTGGTGCGGGAAGATCAGGTCGATGCCGCCGCCGTGGATGTCGAACTCGCTGCCCAGGTACTTGTGGGCCATCGCCGAGCACTCCAGGTGCCAGCCCGGACGCCCCCGCCCCCACGGCGTCTCCCAGCTCGGCTCCCCCGGCTTGGCCGCCTTCCACATGGCGAAGTCCCGCGGGTCGCGCTTGCCGGTCTCGCCCTCGCCGGCGGGCTGGCGCAGCTCGTCCAGGTCCTGGTTGGACAGCGACAGATAACCGGGCAGGGACCGTACGTCGAAGTAGACGTTGCCGTCGGCCTCGTAGGCGTGGCCGCGCTCGATGAGCGTCCGCATCATCTCGACCATCTCGGTGATGTGGCCGGTGGCGCGGGGCTCGTAGGTCGGCGGGAGGCAGCCGAGGGCGGTGTAGGCGTCGTCGAACGCCCGCTCGTTCTCGTAGCCGATGGACCACCAGGGGCGGTTCTGGTCCGCCGCCTTCCTGATGATCTTGTCGTCGATGTCGGTGACGTTGCGGATGAACGTGACGTCGTAGCCGCGGTACGCGAACCAGCGGCGCATGATGTCGAAGTTCAGCCCGGACCGGATGTGCCCGATGTGCGGTGCGGCCTGCACGGTGGCGCCGCACAGGTAGATCGAGACGCAGCCCTCGGTGAGCGGGGTGAAGTCACGGATCTGCCGGGCGCTGGTGTCGTACAGGCGAATAGTCACGAGTCCAGGGTAGTAGGCGCGAGCCAGTGCCTCGCGCCGATTCCCGTGCTGGGACACCGGGCACCTCCCGGCCGACCGAGCCGACGGGCGACGGGGCGGGGCCCCGCCCACGGCACCCCCGCCTCCGCCGGCGCGCACCTCAGCCGGTCCGCACCACCAGCGCCGTGGCCACCGCCATCAGCCCTTCCCCCCGCCCGGGGAACCCGAGTCCGTCCGTGGTCGCACCGGACACCGAGACCGGGGCCCCCGCGGCCTCCGACAGCACCCTCTGCGCCTCGTCCCGCCGCTTGCCGATCTTCGGCCGGTCCCCGACGACCTGCACGGCGACGTTCCCGATCCGGAACCCGGCCTCCCGCACGATCCGCGCCGCCTCCGTCAGCAGCGCCACCCCGGACGCCCCGGACCACTCCGGCCGCCCGGTGCCGAAGTGCTGTCCCAGGTCGCCCAGCCCTGCGGCCGAGAACAGCGCGTTGCACGCGGCGTGCGCGACGACGTCGGCGTCGGAGTGCCCGGCCAGACCGGGCCCCTCCCCCTCCCACTTCAGCCCCGCGCACCACAGTTCCCGCCCGTCCTCGAAGGCGTGGATGTCGGTGCCGATGCCGACCTGGGGCAGCGGCGGCGCGGGCACCCCGTCGCCCCCGGGCACCTGGGCGGCGCTCGTCTCAGAAGCCATCGTTGAGCCTCCTCCGCGCCAGGACCGCCTCCGCCAGCACCAGGTCCAGGGGCCGGGTCACCTTGAACGCCTCCTCGTGACCGGGGATCACCACCACCGGCGTGCCGAGCTGTTCGACCATCCCGGCGTCGTCGGTGACGTCGCCGGTCACCGTCTCGTGGGCGCGGACCAGTGTGGCCCGGTCGAACCCCTGCGGGGTCTGCACCGCGCGCAGCCGCGAACGCTCCGGCGTCGCCACCACCGGCTCCGGCTCGCCGGGGGCGCGGGCCGGCTCGACCTGCTTGACGGTGTCGGCGAGCGGCAGCGCCGGGACCACGGCGGGGGCGCCGTCCCGGACGGCCTCGACCACGGCGTCCACCGTGTCGACGGGCACCAGCGGCCGGGCGGCGTCGTGGACGAGCACGACGTCGCATCCGGGCGGCAGCGCCTCCAGACCGAGCCGCACCGACTCCTGCCGGGAGCCGCCGCCCGGGACGACGAGGAAGTCCGTCCGCTCGGGCAGGGCGTGTGCGTCGAGGAGGCTCTTGACCTCGGCGGCGCCGTCCGGCGGGGCCACGACGACGACGAGGGAGACGGCGCGGGAGGCGGCCATCGCCCGCACGGCGTGGATGAGCATGGGTGTCCCGCCCAGCGCACGCAGTGCCTTGGGCGCGCCCGGACCGAGGCGGACGCCCCGGCCGGCGGCGGGAATCACGGCGGCGGTACGGGCGCCGGCGGCGCTGCGAGCACCGGCGGGCGCGGCGGCGGCCGGGGGCGAGGGACGCGATTCGTCAGACATCGGTTCCTGTCAGGTTTGTGTGCTGGCCTGGCGTGGGTATGGCCTGGGGAGTGCCGGGCGCGACGCCTCGACCGGACCCTTTCCGTGACATCGGTCGAGCCGGCTGCCCGGGCCCGGCATCCCAGGAGTGGGGGTCGGGGAGAGCGTACGGACGGCGTCCGGGTACGGACATGCCGCAGCGCCCGGCGACGGCAAAGACGTCATCGGGCACCGCGGCATTTCGTGTGCTGATCCGGGCGCGTGCGTCCCGGGTCAGGGTCCGCCTCGGGTCAGGAGGCGAGCACCTCGTCGAGCAGGGCCTCGGCCTTGTCCTCGTTGGTGTTCTCCGCAAGAGCCAGCTCGCTCACCAGGATCTGGCGGGCCTTGGCGAGCATGCGCTTCTCACCGGCGGAGAGTCCGCGCTCGCGCTCGCGGCGCCACAGGTCGCGCACCACTTCCGCGACCTTGATGACGTCGCCGGAGGCGAGCTTCTCCAGGTTTGCCTTGTAACGACGCGACCAGTTCGTGGGCTCCTCGGCGTACGGCGCGCGCAGCACCTCGAAGACCCGGTCCAGTCCGTCCTGACCGACCACATCACGCACGCCGACGAACTCCGCATTGTCCGCTGGCACACGTACCGTCAGGTCACCCTGGGCGACCTTCAGCACCAAGTAGGTCTTGTCCACGCCTTTGATCTGGCGAGTTTCGATAGCCTCGATCAGCGCGGCCCCGTGATGGGGATAGACCACGGTGTCGCCAACCTTGAACGTCATGTGACAGGTACCCCTTCCGTGGCTATCCAGGGTAACACGGATACGGCGTCTTCTGAATGGCGTTTTCGCAGGTCAGGGCATATCTCGGGGCTTGACAACAGCGACAGGAACGTGCTTCGCGGGGCGAGCGGAAGAAGGTATTCGCAGGTGGGAGCGGCTCTTCGGGCCGAGCGAAACGCGCACGTTACACACCCCCGAAGCCCCGCCACAGCGGCCGAACATCCCCATATGTCCGGTTCCATGGGTGCGACTTCCGCTACTCCGTTCGGTGGCCGGTGCGGGCTTCCGGACGAATCCGGAATTGATCACGGGGTGCCCGGCGAGCCCGATCACGGGACCATCACGAGACACTCCGGCGGACGGCCGGTGATCAATTCCGGGGTGTCCGCGCATTCCTTCACGGAAATTTCGCGTTCCGCCGTGTGGCGTATGCCGGGGTTCCGCCATGGGTTCCACCGGCCCGGTTATGTGAATGGCGGACGAGCGCCGATCAATGCGACCCGGACTCCCTTCCGTCGCCTCCGACGGCACTCCGACGGCACGTACGGTGTCCCGGCCGGCGGTGCTCCGGCCGGGACCGGACGACGAGGTCCCTTCCCGGCCCGCTACCGCCTGCCGGGCGAAGCCGGGGGGTGTGATCCCTTCGCGGGGAGGGTCGGGTGCGGCGGCCCGGGAGCGGCTCGCTAACCTAAGGGCCGCTGACAGTCACTTAGGGCGGCTTTATCCGTTGCCGCCGCCACGCTCGAGTCAAGGAGTTGCCGCCGCCGTGAGCAGCAGCCTTCGACGCGGCGCCCTCGCCGCCGCCGCCATCGCCTCCATTCTCCCGCTCGCCGCGTGCGGCGCCGGCAACAACGCGCAGTCGCTCCAGATCAAGCCCGACCACGCGGCGACCACGGTCGGCGACATCGAGATCCAGAACGCGATCGTCATCACCCAGCCGGACCCCGAGTCGACGGGCCCGGCCGCGATCTCCGCCACCGTGTTCAACAGCGGCCGCACCGACCAGACCCTGGAGTCGCTGCGGGTCGACGGCACCGACCTGTCCGCCGAGCTGAAGCCGGCCAAGGGCGGCGGCGACGTGGTCGTCCCGGCCGGCGGCTCGGTGATCCTCGGCGGCGAGGGCAACGCCTCCGCCACGCTGCCCGAGAGCGGCGAGGCGCTGCGGCAGGGCGACGCCCAGAAGGTCACCTTCAGCTTCAGCAAGACCGGTGAGGTGTCCCTGGAGGCCTTCGTCGTCCCGGCCGAGGGCTACTACGCCTCGTGGGGCCCGAGCGACGTCCCGGCGGCCCCGGGCGCGTCCGCGACGCCGTCCGCCGGCGAGTCGGCCCCGGCCGGCGGTCACGCCTCCGGCGAGCCGGCCGAGGGCGGCGCGGACGACGCCTCCGGCACCCCCTCGGGCACGCCCTCCGGCTCGGCGGCCGAGTCGGGCACTGCGACCGACGCCGCCTCCGCCAGCGCGACGGCGACGGCGGGCACCGGCCACTGAGCCGGCGTACGACGACACGACGAAGGGCGGGGCCTCCCTCGGAGGCCCCGCCCTTCTCGTCGTACGCGCACGCGTCGTGCCCTGCCGCCGCACGCTCTCGTCGCCGTACGCCCTCGTCGCCGTACGCGCTTGACGTCGTGCGGCGGTCTACGGCTCGAACTTGTAACCCAGCCCCCGGACCGTCACCAGGTACCGCGGCGCGCCCGGGTCCGGCTCGATCTTGGCGCGCAGCCGCTTGACGTGGACGTCGAGGGTCTTGGTGTCGCCGACGTAGTCCGCGCCCCAGACGCGGTCGATGAGCTGCATGCGGGTCAGCACCCGGCCCGCGTTGCGCAGCAGCATCTCCAGCAGGTCGAACTCCTTGAGCGGCAGGTCGACCTTGGAGCCGGAGACCGTGACCACGTGGCGGTCGACGTCCATGCGGACGGGGCCGGCCTCCAGGGCCGCGGGGGCGACTTCCTCGGGCTCGCCGCGGCGGCGCAGGACGGCGCGGATGCGGGCGACCAGCTCCCGCGAGGAGAAGGGCTTGGTGACGTAGTCGTCGGCCCCTATCTCCAGGCCGACGACCTTGTCGATCTCGCTGTCCTTGGCCGTCACCATGATCACGGGGACGTTGGAGCGGCCGCGCAGCTGCCGGCACACCTCCGTGCCCGGCAGGCCGGGCAGCATCAGGTCGAGGAGGACGAGGTCGGCGCCGTTGCGCTCGAACTCGTCGAGTCCGTCGGGCCCGGTGGTCGCGACGGCGACCTCGAAGCCCTCCTTGCGGAGCATGTACGACAGGGCGTCGGAGAAGGACTCCTCGTCCTCGACGACGAGCACACGGGTCACGGAAGGACCTCCGGGGCGGGAAGCGTTTCGTACGGGGATGTTCGGGGGGGTGTGGAAGACCGGTCGGCGTCGTCGGCGAGGCCGGTGCGGTCGGGTCGCCGGCGTGCGCGGTCGCGGGACGACGGTCCCGCCTCCGGCAGCCGAAGTGTGAAGGTGGAGCCCTGGCCCTCGGCGCTCCACACCGTGACCTCCCCGCCGTGCGAGGCGGCCACGTGCTTGACGATCGCGAGGCCCAGGCCGGTGCCCCCGGTGGCCCGGGAGCGGGCCGGGTCGACGCGGTAGAAGCGCTCGAAGATGCGCTCCTTGTCCTTGTCGGAGATGCCGATGCCCTGGTCGGTGACCGCGATCTCGATCATGTCGCCGCCGGTGGTGTTCACCCGGCGGGCGGCTATGCCGACGCGGGTGCGGGCGGGCGAGTAGTTGACGGCGTTCTCGACGAGGTTGCCGAGGGCGGCGGCGAGCTGGCCGCGGTTGCCGGTGACGTGCAGGTCGGCGGTGCCGCCCGCGGCCATCGTGATCTGCTTGGTGCCGGCCGCGTGCCGGCAGCGGTCGATGGCCTCGGCGACCAGTTCGTCCACGCGGACGGGCTCGGCGTCCTCCAGCGGATCGTCGTTCTGGACGCGGGAGAGGTCGATCAGCTCCTGCACCAGGTTGGTGAGCCGGGTGGCCTCGATCTGCATGCGCCCGGCGAACCGCTCCACGGCCTCGGGATCGTCGGCGGCGTCCATGACCGCCTCGGACAGCAGCGAGAGCGCGCCGACCGGCGTCTTCAGCTCGTGGCTCACGTTGGCGACGAAGTCGCGCCGGACGGCCTCGATGCGGCGGGCCTCGGTGAGGTCCTCCACGAGCAGGAGGACCAGCCGGGAGCCGAGCGGTGCCACGCGCGCGGAGACGGCCAGGGCGTCGCCCCGTCCGTTGCCCCGGCGCGGCAGGTCCAGCTCGACCTGCCGTATCTCCCCGTCGCGGCGGGTGTCGCGGGCCATCTGCAGCATGGGTTCGACGGCCAGCTTGCCGCCGCGGACCAGGCCGAGGGCGTACGCCGCCGAGCTGGCCTTGACCACGGCGTCGGCCTCGTCGAGGACGACGGCCGAGGAGCGCAGTACGGACAGGACGGTGTCCACGCCGGGCGGAAGCACCGGGTCGGTGTGCAGGGAGGTGCGGGTCGGGCGCTTCTGCTCGCGCTCGCTCCAGCGGAACGCCAGCACGGCGATGGCGCCGGTGAGCACCCCGGCGATCGCTGCCGCTGCGGCGACCGCCGCGTTCACGTCCATGCATCCAGGTTAGGCACGGTGCGGGGGTCGGCCCCAGCCATCCGGGTGCGAGCTCGAACACTCGTCGCCCAGAGTTCACCTTGGAGCCAGGGCCGGTTCATTTCGGGTGCCGGAAACGGACGCGTACGGGCCGGAACGTGGAAGCGTGGGAGTGAGAACCCCCTGGAATGACGTACGAGAGGGAACCGAAGATGCGGGACGCGTACCACGAGGAACTGGACTCGATCAGCGACAGTCTGGTGGAGATGGCCCGGCTGGTCGGGTCGGCGATCGGGCGCGCGACGACCGCCATCCTCGACGCCGATCTGAAGCTGGCCGAGAGTGTGATCGAGGCCGACCAGAAGGTGGACGAACTCCAGCACGACCTGGAGGCCCGGGCGATAGCCCTGCTCGCCCGGCAGCAGCCGGTGGCGACCGACCTGCGGATCGTCGTCACCTCGCTGCGGATGTCGGCCGACCTGGAGCGCTCCGGGGACCTGGCCCAGCACGTGGCCAAGCTGGCCCGGCTGCGCTACCCCGAGCGTGCGGTCCCGCGCGACCTGCACGCGACGATCCTGGAGATGGGCCAGCTCGCGCAGCGCCTGATGGCGAAGGCGGCGGAGGTGATCATCACCAAGGACGTCGACCTGGCGCTCCAGCTGGAGCAGGACGACGACGCGATGGACCTGCTGCACCGCACCCTGTTCCAGCACCTGATGGACGACCGCTGGAAGCACGGCATCGAGACCGCCGTCGACGTGACGCTGCTCGGCCGCTACTACGAGCGCTACGCCGACCACGCCGTCGCGGTGGCCAAGCGGGTGGTGTACCTGGTGACCGGCGAGCACGCGGACGAGTTGCAGCAGGACATCCAGCCGGTGGCGGGGGTGGAGGGCGCCTGACCCTGCGGGGCGGAGGCCTGGCCCGGCAGGGGCGGTCGGACCTGCGGGTGCGGCCTGGCCTGCGGGGCGGCCTGGTCCTGCGGGCGCGGAGGCGCTGATCCGGGGCGCGCGGGCGCCTCTGTGCGCCGTTGATGCGACCGCCTCCCCGGGCATGCAATGGCATGCAAGGGCACGCAATGGGCCCAGGCACCAGCCCCGAGGAGGGACCATGGCCGAATCCCCCGGCACCCCGCCCGACCCCACGCAGGAGAGCCCGACCGAGCAGCCGCCGCGGATCAGGGACCTGCCCCTGATCGCGGCGTGCGGCTGCGGTTCGGGCTGTGGCTGCGGCTGCCAGTCCGGCGGCCCCTGCCAGTGCGGCTGACGGCGTCCGAGGTACGACGCGAGGGCCCCGGCGATCGTCGCCGGGGCCCTCGTCGTGCCGGCGTCGCCGCCCTCGGCCCCGCCCGGTGCCGGCCGGGGTCGCCCCGCCCTCCGCTCGGGCGCAGCATGGAAGGGAACGCAAGAGCCAAGGAGGTGCGAGGTTCATGGCTCACTTCATGGACGTACACCGCGGCATGGAGGGCATCACCTCCGACCAGCTGCACCAGGCGCACCAGGCCGACCTCGCGTTGGAGAAGGAGGAGGGCGTCCACTTCGAGCGGGCGTGGGCCGATCCGGAGTCCGGCACGATCTACTGCCTCTCCGAGGGCCCGTCGGCGGAGGCGGTCCAGCGCGTCCACGAGCGGGCGGGCCACAAGGCCGACGAGATCCACGAGGTTCCGCTCACGGTCTGAGGGGTGTTCGCCGGCGCCGGGGCGTGGGCTCGGGGCTCAGTCGGGCTGAGTACGGGTACTCAGGACAGGTCCCGGCCCCCGTCCAACGATGGGACGGACACCGCCGAACCTCGGGGAGACGCGATGAACACCCGCCCGACCGACCGCCCGACCGCCAGCACCCGTGCCCGCCGGATACGCGCCCTCGGCCGCCTGGCCTTCGCCAATCCCGCCTCGGCGGTCTATCTGGGGCTGGTAGGCGCCGCCGTCGCGGTGGCCGTGCTCCAGCCGCTCGTCACCGACCAGCCGGACGCCTCGCTGATCTGGGTGTGGCCGGCCCTGTTCACGCTGCCCGCGTTCGGCATCGTCGCGTGGCTCGGCGAGGCGGCGTGGGGCGGGGACGCGCCGGCCTGGTTCTTCGTCACCGGCATCGCCGTGGCGGCCCTGGCCCAGTCCCTGGTCCTGGGCACGGTGCTGCGGGCGCTGCGCGGACGCCACCGGAACCTGACGACGGTGTAGCACCCATCCCCTCCCTCGCCCCTCTCCCCTCCCCCCCCGCGCAGACCTACCTGCCACATTGCCGACCCTATCGATTTTCGATAGATTCCTATCGCACATCGATCGAGGGAGAGGCAATGGGACGGCTGACCGTGCACGCGCTGCGCGCCGTGCTGGTGGTGCTGCTGGCCGGTTCTGTGTTCGTGCAGGCGGTGATGGTGCCGCTGCTGGCGGCGGACATGGAGGGCATGGACGAGGACGTCGCACACCTGCGGGTCCCGGTCCTGCTGCTCATCGTGCTGGGTATCGTCACGGCGCAGGTCGTCCTGGTCTGCGTATGGCGGCTGGTGACGATGGTGCGCCGCGGGACGGTCTTCTCCCACGCCGCGTTCCGCTACGTCGACATCGTGACCGGCGCGTTCGTGGCCGCGTCGCTGCTGGTGTTCACGTTCGCGGTCGTACTGGCGCCCGGCGAGGCCGTGGCCCCCGGCGTCGTGCTGCTGGTCTGCGGGGTGTCGCTGGCCGTGCTGGGCGTGGCGCTGATCGTGCTCGTCCTGCGGATGCTGCTCGCCCAGGCCGTCGCCCGCGACGTCGAGGCGAACCGGATGCAGGCAGAGCTGGAGGGGGTGATCTGATGCCGATCGCCGTCGACATCGACGTGATGCTGGCCAGGCGCAAGATGTCCGTGGGCGAACTGGCGGAGCGCGTCGGCATCACGCCCGCCAACCTGGCCGTCCTGAAGAACGGCCGGGCGAAGGCGGTGCGCTTCGCGACGCTGGCGGCCCTGTGCGAGGTACTGGAGTGCCAGCCGGGCGACCTGCTGCGCTGGGAGCCGGACGGCACGGGCGGGGACACCGCCCCGGCCGGCACCGTCGACACCGCAGGCACCGCCGACACGGCGGGGGCCGCCGCGCGGAACTGACGCCGGTCCCCGCTGCCGCCCGGCCGGAGCCGCCCGCCCCTCACACCGCGGCGAGCAGACCGTCGAGCGGAGCGGGAACGCGGTCGGGTGCGAGCGCCTCGGTCAGCACCCGGCCGTAGTGGATCTTCCGTCCCTTCTTGGTACCGAAGAACCGCCGCAACTGCTGCTGGGCGCTGCGCCCCTGCTGCGCGGGCTGCCGCTGAAAGGTCTCCAGGGCACGCAGATCGCCCTCCTGCCGCACCAGCTCCGCCACCCGCGCCACACCCAGTGCGCGGATCAACTCGTCCTCCAGGTCCGCCACGCAGACGAAGAACGCCGAACCGGCCCCGCTCCCCGCACCGCCCGCACCGGCCCGCTCCAGGCCCCGGACGTAGTACGGCCGCTCCCGCTCGTCGCACAGCCCGGTGAGGCGCAGCCCCAGCCCGGGCGGCCCGAGCACCTGCGCGAACCGCCCGACGCTCATCGCCCCGCCCATCGACAGGACGCAGACCCCCTCGGCCTCCAGATCCCGCCCGCGCCGCTCGGCCAGCGCGTCGACGGCCGCCACGTCGCTCGGCTCTTCGAGCAGTACGGCCACCCGGACCCCCAGCCGCTCGGCCAGCTCCCGGGCGGCCCCAGCCGTGCCCCCGGCCGCCCAGTCACCGACCGCGTCCCGGAAAGCCGCCATGTCAGCCATGGGACGAGTCTCCGCCCACTCGGTGCCCGGCGCCAGGGATTTCCTCTTGCGCTGGAAGCATCGCTTGCCGTCGTGGCGCCCCGGGTCCCCGGCCCGTCACTCGCCACCGCGGTCCCGCTGATGGTGACTTCGGGTGATGAGCCAGGTCCCGCCGACTATCAGCAGAGCGAAGACCGCGAGGCCGGCGCCCTGTGCGGCCAGCAGCCACAGTCGGTCGGACAGCGGCAGCTTTCCGTTCAGGGTGACCTGGAGGGAACCGACGGCGAAGGCGATGGCGGCCGTGAAGACGGCGACGACCTCGACGGCTCGTACCGAAGAGGTGTGGAGGGAGCGTTCCAACTGGGCGTTGGCCGCGGCCTGCCGATCCCACCGGCGCTGCTGCTCCGCGTCCCTGAGGGCACGCAGCCTGCCCTCCTGGATCGCGTCCCTCCTCGTGAGGTACTGATCCTGCAGAGCGCCGAGGCTGGGGGTGGGGAACGCCGCCAGGAGCGCCAGGGCCCTGTCGATGTTCTCCAACGCCGCGTCGTGCTCCCCGCACATGTGCAGCCCGGTGGCCAGACGGGCATGGAACATGTGGTCGCCGGGATGGGCCCGCACCGCCTCCTCGGCGTGGCGGCGCAGCAGCTCTCCCTGCCCCGGGAAGGGGGCGGCGAACGCCAGGCCGTTGAGGCAGATGTCCACGGTGTGCCGGGTCCGCCCGGACGCGGACCAGGCCTGCTCCAGCAACTCGACGGCGTGCTCGACGGTCAGCGACCGGCTGCCGAACGCGGCGAACGACCGGAGCGCGACGAAGACGGGTTCGGCGCGCAGCCGGCCCGCGGCCACGGACGTGGGGGAGAACTCCAGGAAGGCGTGCAACTCGTCGAAGCAGAAGTTCGCCCGCAACTTGCCCGCGTGGAACAGGGTGACGAAGTACGCGACGCGCGCCGCCTCGCCGCCCCCGCCCGCCCCGTCCAGCGTCGCCGCGAGCTGATCCGCGGACTCCACGGCCCCCCGGTTCAGGAAGCCGTTGCCGAGGGCCCACTGCTCCGCGACGGCACCCCAACCGGCGTCCGTCACACGGTCTTCCATCCACCGAGCGCACTCGACGGCCGTCGCGGCGTTCGGCCGCTGCCGGAAGCGCTGACGCCAGTAGCGGTCGGCGCACATGAAGTAGGGATCGAGCCGGAGGTCGGCGGACCGCACCTCGAACGCCGGCGGTGTGCCCGCCGCGAGCAGTTCCGCGGCCACCTCGTCGCAGACCCGGTCCCGCGTCCTCACGTCGGCCGCACGGACCTCGTCCAACCGCGCGACCACTGCCCCTGCGTCCATCCGCCCCTCGGCTTCCCTGAGCCCACCCGTACCAGCCCGGACCACTCCGGCCACCCGAACATATCCGCGGAGTTGGACGGTGACCGGTCCCGGGTATCCGGCGGTGACGGATCGGGGGTATGCGGCCTTCTGGCTCGCCCGCCCGCACCATCCGCTGCCGACGAGTCGGCGGACGTCGTCGGCAGCGCTGTCCCGAGGTGATGAACGAAGAGCCCCCTCCTGAGGGAAGACCTCAGGGCAGAGGCTCCTTCGACACTCGGCTTACTTCTTCTTGCCCTGGTTCTTCACGGCCTCGATGGCCGCCTTCGCCGCCTCCGGGTCCAGGTACGTGCCGCCCGGGTTGACCGGCTTGAAGTCGGCGTCCAGTTCATAGCTGAGCGGGATGCCCGTGGGGATGTTCAGGCCCGCGATGTCGGCGTCGGAGATGCCGTCCAGGTGCTTGACCAGGGCGCGCAGGCTGTTGCCGTGGGCGGCGACCAGGACGACGCGGCCGGTGAGGAGGTCGGGGACGATGCTGTCGAACCAGTACGGCAGCATGCGGACGACGACGTCCTTCAGGCACTCCGTCTGCGGGCGCAGCTCCGGCGGGAGGGTCGCGTAGCGCGGGTCCGAGAACTGGGAGTACTCGGCGTCGCGGTCCAGCGGCGGCGGCGGGGTGTCGTACGAGCGGCGCCACAGCATGAACTGCTCCTCGCCGAACTCGGCGAGCGTCTGGGCCTTGTCCTTGCCCTGGAGGGCGCCGTAGTGGCGCTCGTTCAGGCGCCAGGAGCGGTGGACCGGGATCCAGAGGCGGTCGGCGGACTCGAGGGCGAGCTGCGCGGTGCGGATCGCGCGCTTCTGGAGGGACGTGTGGACCACGTCGGGGAGCAGGCCGGCGTCCTTCAGCAGCTCGCCGCCGCGCGTCGCCTCCTTCTCGCCCTTCGGGGTGAGGTTGACGTCCACCCAGCCGGTGAACAGGTTCTTCTCGTTCCACTCGCTCTCGCCGTGGCGGAGGAGGATCAGCTTGTACGGTGCGTCGGCCATGTCTCAGAGCGTAATCCACGGATTCGCCCCCTCGCGTGCCCGCCCGACAGCCGGACAGTTGACGGCATCTGTTAATCGAGTGGCTTCCCCGGGCCCGCCTTCGTAAGTTGTGCCGAGCTGATTGGGCACTTACATCTCGGGGGCGGCGATGTCACTCGGCAAGGCGATGCCACTGGTCAGAGCACGGCGTGCCGTGCGGGAGTCCGTCTCCGGGCTCCCCCGCGCGTTCTGGTGGCTGTGGGTCAGCACGCTGGTCAACCGGCTCGGCTGCTTCGTCGCCACCTTCATGGCGCTGTACCTGACCCTCGACCGCGGCCACTCCGCCGCCTACGCCGGTCTGGTCGCGGCCCTGCACGGACTGGGCGGGGTGGTCTCCTCGCTGGTCGCCGGGGTGATGACCGACCGGCTCGGGCGGCGGCCCACGCTGCTCGTCGCGCAGGCGTCCACCGCCGTGACCGTCGCGCTGCTCGGCTTCGTGCACGACCCCGTGGCCATCGCCGGCGTCGCCTTCCTCGTCGGCATGGCCAGCAACGCCTCGCGGCCCGCGGTGCAGGCGATGATGGCCGACATCGTGCGCCCCGAGGACCGGATCAGGGCGTTCTCGCTCAACTACTGGGCCATCAACCTCGGGTTCGCCGTGTCGTCCATGGCCGCCGGGTTCATCGCCGAGTTCAGCTATCTCGCCGGGTTCCTGATCGAGGCCGGCATGACCATGGCCTGCGCGATCGTCGTCTTCGTGAAGCTGCCCGAGTCCCGGCCGCGGACCGAGGAGGCCCAGGGCGCGGGGGACGGTTCGGACGCCGTGTCGCTCGGGACCGTGCTGCGGGACGGGCGGTTCATGGGGGTGGTCGTGCTGTCCTTCCTGGTCGCGCTGATCTTCCAGCAGGGCATGGTGGGGCTGCCGGTGGCCATGGGCGAGGCCGGGTTCTCGGCCGCGGACTACGGCATGGCGATCGCCGTCAACGGCGTGCTGATCGTCGTCCTTCAGATCCCGGTCACCCGGTTCATCGAGCACCGGGACCCGCGGCAGCTGCTGGTCGTCTCGTCCCTGCTGGCCGGCTACGGCTTCGGGCTCACCGCGTTCGCCGGGTCCGTCGGGGTCTTCGCCCTCACGGTGTGCGTGTGGACACTGGCCGAGATCGTGAACGCGCCGACGCAGACCGGGCTGGTCGTACGGCTGTCCCCGGTGCACGGGCGCGGGCGCTACCAGGGCATGTACACCCTGTCCTGGTCCGTCGCCTCCCTCGTCGCCCCCCTGATGTCCGGCCTGGTCATCGACCGGTACGGCGCCGACTGGCTGTGGGGACTGTGTGCGGTCGTCGGCACGGTCGCGGGGCTCGGCTACGCGGCCCTGATGCGGCGGCTGCCGGCAGCGGAACCGGCCGCCCCGGAGGCGCCGGCTCCCGCGAAGCCCGAGGTCAGCGCCGTCTGAAACAGTGCGGCCCACGGGCACCGGGGGGTGCGTCCGCGGCTCAGGGGTGCATCCGCGCCCCCTTCAGCGCCTTGTCCACCGCGTTCCGCGGGCCGTGCACCGCCAGCCCCACCAGGTCCAGCTCCGCCGTCGGCACGGCCCGCACCGCCGCCCGGTTGTCGCGGTCGTTGCCGGTGGTGAACAGGTCGGAGGTGAAGACGGCACGGGGCAGTGACCGGGAGAGCACGCGCGCGTGGGCCTTCGTCAGCGTCTCCTTGCTGCCCTCCAGCACCAGGACCGGCTGGCGGAACATCGGCAGGTAGGCGACGCCGTCCGCGTCCTCGTACGGCTCCCCGACCACCTCGGGGACCTGCGTGCCGAGGCCGCTGACGAGGAAGGCGGTGACGTTCAGGCGCTGCCACGGCTCCAGGTCCTCGCGGAGCAGGACGGCGATCTTGGTGTCGAAGCGGATCGGTTCCAGGTCGTTCATAGGGCGAGACTGCCGGTCGCCGTACGGCCCGGTCTTGTACGTTCTTTGCATGGTCGCCGCACGGCCTCCTGCCCGGCGGGAGCAGGTCTCCGCGTGGCGCCCGAGGGTCGCGGGCGTCACGGAGGTCTTCCACGCCCGCTTCACCGAGTACGCCTACCCGATGCACGTCCACGAGGCGTGGACGCTGCTGATCGTGGACGACGGCGCCGTGCGCTACGACCTGGACCGGCACGAGCACGGCACCCCGCACGACACGGTGACCCTGCTGCCGCCGCACGTGCCCCACAACGGCTCCGCCGCCACCCCGGACGGCTTCCGCAAGCGGGTGCTGTACCTGGACACCGCGTATCTGCCCGAGGAGCTGATCGGGGCCGCCGTCGACGGGCCCGACCTGCGTGACCCGGTGCTGCGGCGCCGGGTCGGACAGTTGCACACGGCACTCGCCTGCCCCGGGGACGAACTGGAGGCGGAGAGCCGGCTGACGCTGGTCGGGGAGCGGCTGCGGGCCCACCTGCTGCCCGGCCGGACGGCGGAGCAGTACGGGCCGCGCGGGGACCGGGCACGGCGCAAGGACCCCGCACTCGCCCGCCGGCTGCGCGAACTGCTCGACGAGCGCGTCGTCGACGGGCTGACCCTGACCGAGGCCACGGACCTGCTGCCGGCCCACCCCGCCCATCTCGTACGGGCGTTCAGCACCGCGTACGGCATCGCCCCGCACCAGTACCTGATGTCGCGCCGCGTCGACCGGGCCCGCCGGCTGCTGCTGGCCGGCGGCACACCGTCCGAGGTGGCCGCCGCCACCGGCTTCTACGACCAGGCGCACCTGACCCGGCACTTCAAGCGGCTGGTGGGCGTCACGCCCGGCCGCTACCGCGGCAGCGCACGCTGAACCTCCGCCGCCGGAAGGGGATTGTCAGTGGTCGCTGCCATGATTCCCGTACGGCATTCAGGTCGTCCGCGTGTTTCCGTCCGTCGTCCGCCTGTTTCCGTGCGTCGTCCGTCCGCTTCCGTCCGACGTCCGTCCGAAGAACTGGAGAGCACCGATGAGCTGGGACGTTCTGCTGCTGCGCCTGCCAGGAGGCGCGGCTTCCATGGAGGAGCTCCCCGACGGCTGGTCCCCGCCGCCGCTCGGCCGGCGCGAGGAGGTCCTGGCGGCCGTGCGGGCGGCCGCTCCCGCCGCCGACCTGACCGACCCGTCCTGGGGCGAGCTGTCCGGCGCGGGCTGGTCCATGGAGCTGAACACGGGCGCGCAGGACCCCGTCGACACCGTCATGCTCCACATACGCGGCGGCGGTGACGGTGTGCTCCCGCACATCCTGCGCCTCGCGGACGCCTTGGAGTGCAGGGCGCTCGACTGCTCCACCGGCGGCTTCCTGGCCCCGGGGGACACGGCCGGCTGGCACGCCTTCCAGGCCTACCGCGACCGCGTCGTCGGTTGAACGGCGGCGTCAGTCGGTGGAGCGCCGTGTCAGGTGGCCGAACGCCTCCAGGTTGCGCGTCGACTCACCGCGGGACACCCGCCAGGCGTACTCCTTGCGGATCGCGGTCGCGAAGCCCAGCTCCAGCAGCGTGTTGAAGGCCCCGTCGGCGGCCTCCAGCACCTGGCCGAGGAGGCGGTCGACCTCGTCGGCGGTGACGGCGGCCAGCGGCAGCCGGGCCGTGACGTAGACGTCGCCGTGGCCGTCGACGGCGTAGCTCATGCCGTACAGCTTGAGGTTGCGCTCCAGGAGCCAGCGGTGGACGCCCGCCTCGTTCTCGTCGGGGTGGCGGACGACGAAGGCGTTCAGGGAGAGGGAGTGGCGGCCGAGGATCAGGGAGACCGTCGTCGACAGCTTGCGGGTGCCGGGCAGCTTCACCACGTAGGTGCCGGGCTCGGGGCTCTCCCACTCCAGTTCGGCGTCCCTCAGGGCGCCCTCGAGGATCTGTGCCGCCTTCTGTGCGTCAGCCATGCAGCGAGCGTACGCGACGCCGGTGGGCCTGCACGGCGGCCGTGTAGACGTCGGCCGTGGCGGCGGCGGCCGTGTCCCAGCCGAAGGACTGGGCGTGCCGGGCGGCGGCCTCGCCCATGCGGGGCGTGAGGCCGGGATCGTCGGCGAAGTCGCGCAGCACGCGCGCGTAGGCGGCCGGGTCGTGGCCCTGGACCAGGAAGCCGGTGTGCCCGTCGCGCACGGCGACCGGCAGGCCGCCGACGGACGCGGCGAGCACCGGCGTGCCGGCCGCCTGCGCCTCGATGGCGACCAGCCCGAAGGACTCGCTGTACGACGGCATGACCAGCACGGACGCGGCCCGGAACCAGTCGGCGAGCTGTTCCTGGCCGACCGGCGGCCGGAAGCACACCACGTCCGCGACACCGAGCCGGGCGGCCAGCTTCTGAAGGCCCTCCGGCTTGGCGAGGCCGCTGCCGCTCGGGCCGCCGACGACGGGGACGAGGATCCGGGAGCGCAGCTCGGGGCGTTCCTCCAGCAGGACGGCGACGGCGCGCAGCAGCACGTCGGGGGCCTTCAGGGGCTGTATGCGGCCGGCGAAGAGCGGGATCAGCGCGTCCTGCGGCAGCCCGAGGCGGGCGCGGGCGGCGGCGCGCCCGTCGGCCGGGCGGAACCGGTCGAGGTTCACGCCGGGGTGCACGACGGCGACGCGGGCGGGGTCGGCGGAGTAGTGCCGGACCAGTTCGTCGGCCTCCTCGGCGGTGTTGGCGATCAGCCGGTCGGAGGCGGCGACCACCTGCGTCTCGCCGATGACCCGGGCGGCGGGCTCGGGGGTGTCGCCCTCGGCCAGGTTGGCGTTCTTGACCTTGGCCATGGTGTGCATGGCGTGCACCAGGGGGACGCCCCAGCGCTGGGCGGCGAGCCAGCCGACGTGGCCGGAGAGCCAGTAGTGGGAGTGGACCAGGTCGTAGTAGCCGGGGCGGTGCCCGGCCCAGGCCTGCATCACGCCGTGCGTGAAGGCGCACAGCTGCGCCGGGAGGTCCTCCTTGGCGAGGCCCTCGTAAGGGCCGGCGTCGACGTGCCGCACGAGCACGCCGGGGGCGAGCTGGACGGCGGGCGACAGCTCCCCGGCCGTCGCACGCGTGAAGATCTCGACCTCGATGTTGAGGGCGGCCAGGCGCTGCGCGAGCTCCACGATGTAGACGTTCATGCCGCCGGCGTCGCCGGTGCCGGGCTGGTGCAGCGGGGAGGTGTGCACGGAGAGCATGGCCACCCGCCGGGGGCGCCGGTGCAGCCGCAGCCGCGGGGGTGCCGCCGGGGAGCGACGCCCGAGCCTGCTGACGTACTGGCTCACGTGTCGTTCCTCCTCGCTGCGGGGCGGTCCCCGGGCCGGCCGGCCCGGTCCGCGGACGGGTCTGGAGGGCAGGGGCCGCCCTCCACCGGGGTGCAACGCCGGAGTGCCGCGCTCCCATTTCCGGTTTCCCGGCCTTTGCCGAATCATTACCGGCCATCGATCAACCGTTCGAAGGCGGGGCGCGTCCGGGAGGACGCCCCGGAACGGCCCGGCCGGCGGGCTCCGCGGCCCCGCCCCTCGCGGACCGGACCGGCCGGCAGGCTCCGCGGCCCCGCCCCACGCGGACCGGACCGGCCGGCAGGCTCCGCGGCCCCGCCCCACGCGGACCGGACCGGCCGGCGGGCTCCGCGGCCCCGCCCCTCGCAGGGGCCCGCGCGCGGAACGACCCGAGGGCGCCGCCCCGGCCCCGCATACCCTCGTACGCATGACATCCCGCGCCACGGCCCCCTCCCGCCCACGGCCGCGCCCGAGCGGTGCGGCCCCCGTCGTGGGCACGATCACGCGCGGGACGACCAATCCGAACCGGCTGCGCCGCATGGACCGCTGGATCGCGGCCACGCACGGCGCCGAGCTGCGCCGGGCCGACGACCCCGTCGCCGTGGACCTGGGGTACGGCGCGGCCCCCTGGACGGCCGTCGAGCTGCTGCACCGGCTGCGCGGCGTCGCGCCGCGCACGCGGGTGGTCGGCGTCGAGATCGACCCGGCCCGGGTCGCGGCGGCGGCGCCGTACGCGCGCGAGGGCCTCGCCTTCCGGCACGGCGGCTTCGAGGTCCCGCTCGCCCGGCGGCCCCTGCTGATCCGGGCGGCGAACGTGCTGCGGCAGTACGACGAGAGCGAGGTCGCCGCCGTCTGGCAGCGGCTGTGCGCACGGCTCGCGCCGGCCGGCGGGCACGCGCGGGGCGGCCTGCTGGTGGAGGGCACCTGCGACGAGATCGGCCGCCGGCACGTCTGGGTCGCGCTCGGCCCGGAGGGGCCGCGCACCGTCACCTTCGCGACCCGGCTGGGCTCCCTGGAGCGCCCCTCGGACCTGGCGGAGCGGCTGCCGAAGGCGCTCATCCACCGCAACGTCCCCGGCGAGCCGGTGCACGCCTTCCTGCGCGACTTCGACCGCGCCTGGGCCGCCGCCGCGCCCTACGCCTCCTACGGCGCCCGCCAGCGCTGGATGCGGGCGGTGCGGGACCTGACGGCCGACTGGCCGGTGACGGACGGGCCGGTGCGGTGGCGGCAGGGCGAAGTGACGGTCCGCTGGGCGGCGTTGGCCCCACGGCACTGACGGGCTGCCCTCCCTCCCCCGCGAACCACCCTCATACGCACCCCGCTCAGCCCGACCGCCGGAGGGGAACGATCTCCGTGCGGCGTTCGTCACACTGCGGGGGAACCGCGGTGCCGGGTGGCCGACGGGGAGCGGGTCCGCCTCTGTCGTTTTCCGCGCCGGCATGGCACGATCCCCCAGGCGAACCGACGTTACTGACGGTTAATCAGTTTGGGGGCTGGGGTATGGGGACGGGGAAGAGTGGCCTGATCGCTGCGGCCGTGACCGTGGTCTGCGCGGTCACCGTGCTGGCCGCACCGGGCACGGCGTTCGCGGACCCCGGTCCCGCGCCGTCGCCGTCGGCGACCGCCCCCGCCACCGCAGAGCCCGGCAAGGACCTGGAGGCCGTGCGCAAGCAGCTCGACAAGCTGTACCGCGCCGCCGCCGTCGCCACCGACGAGTACAACGCGGCGGAGGAGAAGGCGGAGCAGCAGTCGGCCCAGATCGTCGAGCTGGCCGAGAAGATCGTCGAGGGGCAGAAGAAGCTGGACCGGCTCAAGGACCGGGCCGGCGCCGCCGCCCGCGCCCAGTACCGCACCGGCGGACTGCCCGACGAGGCCAAGCTGATGCTGAGCGAGGACCCCGGGGAGTTCCTCGACAACACCGGCCGCGTGCTCCAGGGCCAGCGCGGCACGAAGGGCATGCTCGAGGAACTGTCCCGCACCCAGCAGGACTTGAAGACGTACGCGGCCGACGCCTCCGCCCAGTGGAAGAAGCTGGAGGAGAACCGCAAGAAGAAGGCCGCCGCCCAGAAGAAGGTCGAGAAGCAGATCGCGGCGGCCGAGAAGCTGGAGTCCGAGCTGGAGCAGGAGGAGCGGGAGCGCCTCGAACGGCTGGAGCGGGAGGCTCAGGCCGAGGCGCAGGCCGCCTGGCTGGGCTCCGGCGTCATGGAGGGGATGACCGGCAAGGCCACCGAGCGCGGCCTGAAGGCCGTGGAGTACGCCACCGCCCAGATCGGCAAGCCGTACCAGTGGGGCGCCGAGGGACCGAAGGCGTACGACTGCTCCGGCCTGACCTCCCAGGCCTGGGCCGCGGCCGGCCAGGGCATCCCGCGCACCTCGCAGGCGCAGTGGAAGCAGCTGCGCCGGGTCGACGTGGCGGACATGCGGCCCGGCGATCTGATCATCTACTTCGAGGACGCCAGCCACGTCGGCATGTACGTCGGCGACGGCAAGGTGGTCCACGCCCCGCGGCCGGGCCGGTCGGTGACGATCGCGGGCGCGGGCTCGATGCCGATCCTCGGGGTGGTCCGGCCGGACGCGTGAGCCACGGCACACGGCACGCGCAGCGTCCCGGTCGTGTCCGCCCCAGCCCCGCACACGCGCAGCGTCCCGGCCACGTCCACCACGGACCCGCGCACGCGCCACATCCCTGCCGTGTCCGCCACGGCCCCACGCACGGGCCGCACCCCCGCCGTGTCCGCCACGACCCACGCATGCGCCGCATCCGGCCACGTCCGCCGTGCCGCGGCGGATCGGCGAACCACCCCGCCCCGGAGTGCCCCGCATCACGGTCGCGGCCGCCGAACAGCCCCCGCACGAGCCGCCGCAGGGCGCGTGAGGCGTGCCACGTGACGCACTCCACGCACACCGCCTTCACCAAACCCCCACGGGACGTGACGTTCGTCATCCCCGGCCCGTCGCCGAGCTGTCCAACTGCGGTACGGAACGCGGCATATGACAGTGGCCGACGGCCGAGCCGAGTGTTCTGGACCATTCCGCTGCGCCGCCGACACCCGCTATGGTCCCCGTCGGTGGGTCGAGGTCCCTCGCCCCGCCATGCCCTCGGGGGGAGGGAAGGAACCCAAGACGATGCCCGTACCCGTACCGCGGCAGAGAGCGATCCCGGCCGTGGAGAGTGGTCAGGCGCGGGCCGCGGCCCCGGGCGGCGGCCCTTCCACGGAACAGGCCCCGCTCGGCACCGACCAGGTCGAGCACACCACGGACCAGCGCGCGGCCGCCACGGACCAGCGCGCGACCACGACCGACGGCCGCGAGACCCCTACGGACAAACGCGAGAACCCCACGGACAACCGCGACGGCAACCAGCCGCCCACGAACCTGACGCTGCTGCTCATCGAGGACGACCCGGGCGGCTCGCCGATCGTGCCCGACCTGCTCGACCAGGCCGGCAAGCCGATCCGCGTCCGCACGGCCCGCAACCTCACCGAGGCCGAGCGGCTGCTGACCGACGACGTCCACTGCATCCTGCTGGACCTCGCCCTGCCGGCCCCGCCCCGCGGCGGCGACGCCGACGGGGACGACGAGCTGGCGGTGCTCAAGCACGTACTGGAGCTGGCGCCCCGGCACGCCGTCCTCGCGCTCACCGCGTCGACCGACGCCGAGCGCGGCGCGGAGGCGGTGGCGGTCGGCGCCCAGGACTACCTCTTCCGCGACGAGCTGGACGGCCGGCTGCTGAGCCGCGCGATCCGCTACGCCGTCGAACGCAAGCGGTCGGAGTCGGCCGAGCGGCGGCTGGCCGAGGGCAGGCTGCGCGCCCAGGAGAACCGCCGGCTGGAGCGCGGTCTGCTGCCCACCCCGCTGCTGGAGGGCTCCTCGCTCCGTTTCGCCGCCCGCTACCGCCCCGGCCGCTCGCGCGCACTGCTCGGCGGTGACTTCTACGACGTCGTCCGCACCCCGGACGGCACCGTGCACGCCATGATCGGCGATGTCTGCGGACACGGCCCGGACGAGGCCGCGCTCGGCGTGGAGCTGCGGATCGCCTGGCGCGCGCTGACCCTGGCGGGGCTCTGCGGCGACCAGTTGCTGGGGACGCTCCAGCAGGTGCTGGAGCACGAGCGGGCGGACGACGAGACCTTCGCCACGCTGTGCACGGTGGACATCGCGCCGGACGGCCGGCGCGCCGGCCTGTGTCTGGCGGGCCACCCGGCACCGCTGGTCGCGGGCCCCGGCCGGCCGGCCCGGCTGCTGCCGTACGACAACAACGGCCCCGCGCTCGGCCTGCTGCCGGGCGCCCGCTGGCCGCGCATGCAGGTGGAGCTGGGGGCCGAGTGGAGCCTGATGCTCTACACCGACGGGCTGATCGAGGGCCGCGTCGGCGAGGGCCGGGAGCGGCTCGGACAGGACGGGATGGTGGAGATGGTCCGCCGGCAGTTCGCCGAGGGCCTGCGCGGCGAGCGCCTGCTGACGGCCGCGGTGAACGAGGTGCGGGCGCTCAACGGCGGCGAGCTGACGGACGACGTCGCGGTGATGCTGCTGGACCGGGCGGGTTAGGCGGGACGACCACCGGCCGCCCGACGCCGGCCGGCCTCGCGACCGCCTCGCTCACGCCGGGCCTGCCGCCGCGACGACGTGCCGCCGCCGCGGGAGCGGAGCGTGGGTCAGCGACCGCCGTTCCACGGGCCGTACGGGCCGTCGCTGCTGGAGCCGCGCCGCGCGTTGCGGCCGCCGCCCGGCAGGCCGCGGAGCGCGGGCCGTACGTCGACCATGTACACGATCGTCGCGATGAGGCCGATGATCGGCAGGAACGACAGGATGTTGAAGACCAGGTTCACCACGAAGGCGAGCCCGAGGATGATCAGCCAGAAGGGCTTGGTCTTCTTGTCGGCCGCGCGGTAGGCGTCCTCACGGCGGATGGCGGCGTCGAACAACGCGAAGCCGCTGAAAAGGATCAGGGCGACGCTCAGCAGCCACATGAACCCTGCGAAACCCTGCATCAGCACTACGTCCACCACCCGACTCGGCTCGTCCTTACGCGGTCACCGTACCCGGAGAACGGGCCGGGCACCCCAAACGTGCCCGGCCCGCCGGGAGGCCGCCGCTCTCACTTGGCGGGCGGCGTCGACTTCTTGGCGGTGGTGCCGTTGGTGCCGGTGGTGCTCTTCTTCGCCGGGGCCTTCCGGGCGGGAGCCTTCTTCGCGGCGGAGGCCGGCTTGGTCCCGGTGGACTTGTCCTCGGTGACCTCGACGGGCTCGGCCTTCGGCTCGACGGCCACGGCCAGCTCCTCCACGCCCTCGGCCATGTCCTCGATGCCCTCGGCGGCCTGGCCGCGCCAGGTGCGCACGGTCTGCTCACCGCGCTCGGCGACCTTCTCGTAGGTCTCCCGGGCCTTGACCGCGTACTCGGCGGCGACGCCGACCCCGCGCAGGGCGAAGTCCTGAGCGGTCTCGCCGAGCTTCTTCAGGTCGGTGTCGAGGGAGCCGAGGAAGTCGTTGACCTTGGTCTGGATGGTGCCCTGCGTCTCCTTGACGCGGGCCGTGGCCTTCTCCTGGACGGCCTTCGGGTCGGTGTTGCGGACGGCCTCGATACGGGCCGGCGCCTCGGCGCGCAGCTGCTCCACCAGCACCGGCACCTTCTTGGCCTGCTCCCAGGCCAGGTCGGCGGTGCCGGCGGCGAAGTAGAGCGGCCTGGGGTCGGACAGGGTCTTGCGCAGGTCGTCGGTGATGGCCATGGTGACGGTCCTCCCGGATCACGTTCTGCTGAGGGTTGGTGGTGCTCCCGCGCTCGGCCGGCTTGGTCGCTTGCTCACCCGGCCGTCTGCTGCGGGCCGGCGTCGCTGCCGGCGTCGGTCGTGCGGGGGCGGGGCCGTACGGCGGTCGCGTCGCCGTCGGCCGCGCGCGGGCCGGATATGGAGGCGGTGTCGCCGAGGGCGCCGTCGCCGTCCGGGCCGTTCCCGTCGGCCGCCCCGAACCCGTTCTCCTTGCGGAAGGAGTCGTAGATCTGGAGCAGCACCTGCTTCTGCCGCTCGTGCAGCGTGGGGTCGGAGAGGATGACGGCGCGCGTCGCGCCGTCATGGCGCCGCTCCTCCCCGTCCCGCTCGGCGTCGAGGATCCCGGCACGCACGTACAGCGTCTCGGCGGAGATCCGCAGGGCCTTGGCGACCTGCTGCAGCACCTCCGCGCTCGGCTTGCGCAGCCCGCGCTCGATCTGGCTCAGATACGGATTCGACACCCCCGCGGCATCGGCGAGCTGCCGCAGCGACAGCTGCGCGTTGCGCCGCTGCTCGCGCAGGTACTCGCCTAGATTGCCGACGTTGAGCGATGCCATGTCTCCACCATGCAGGACCTTGCTAACTATTGCAAGCACCCGCTTGCAAAAGTGCCCACCCGGCCGGTCGCCGGGTGGGGGCGGAGGCGGAGCTGACGTGTCTCGCTGAAGGTGACCCAGTCTCGGTCTATCTGAACCATCTGATCGCGTGTCGCAGTCAACCTTGACTATCTGCCGATCTGTCTCGCTCTTTCTGACCCACCGCTGCATCCGGCTGTCTACGGTCGTTCCACCTGGTCAGCGCCGAGTCGGGGGTGCCTGGTGGAGCCGGAGGACTTCTGGTTGGAGTACGTCGATGCGCGAGGCGAGTCGCTCGGCGGGGCGCTTGAAGTGATGTGGCCTGTCCGGTTCGAGGCGGCCGGACAGGTGCGCGCGTTCCCGTCGTATAGGGGGCAGCGCAATTTCTCGGGCTGGTACTGGGCAGCGACCTGCGCCGAGCTGGTGGGCTACGAGTCGTGGGTAGAGCTCGGGCACCTGATGCGACTCGACGCCGAACCAGACGTGGTGGCAGTGGCCTCACAGCCGTTCCGGCTGTCCTGGCGGTACGGCGGACGGGGGCGGCGGATCAAGCACACACCGGACTACTTCATACGCCGCCGGGAGGGCACTGCCGTCGTGCTGGACGTGCGTCCTGACGAGCGGATCGAGCCCGGGGACGCGGCGAAGTTCACAGCGACGGCAGAGGCCTGCGCCCGGGTCGGCTGGGGCTACGAACGGGTCGGGGTTCTCGATCCGGTGTTGGCGGCGAATCTGCGGTGGCTGTCGGGCTACCGGCATCCCAGGGTTCGGCAGGAGCCGGTGGCAAGCGCTCTGCTGGCAGCGTTCAGCGAGCCACTGGGGCTGCTGGCCGGGGCTCGCGCGGTCGGGGATCCGCTCGCGGTGCTGCCAGTGCTCTACCACCTGCTCTGGCGCAGCGAGCTGACAGCGGAGACGCGGGCGGAGCGCTTGTCAGCAGCGTCGCTGGTGCGGCCGGCGCCCACAGCCGTGGGGGAGGTGGGCTGGGATGCCGACGCGTCCACGGCTGCTGTCGCTGGGTGACAGGGTCCGCTTCGACGGGCGGGAGCACACCGTGGCCGCCCTGCACGGCACATCGGTCCGCCTGGTCGACGACGCCCAGGCGGCGAGCGTCGTGCTGCTGGGGCACCTGCTGGCCTCGGAGGGCTTCGCCGTGCTCAGCACCGGTCCTGCGCGCCCGCCGTTGCCGGAGGAGGGCGTGCTGGATGGGCTGCCGAAAGAAGTGGTGGAGCGGGCCCGGTGGTGGCAGCGGCATCTGACCGAGCTGATGACGGGCCGCGTGGATGGTGATCCTCACACGCCCGTGAGGGCCGAGTACGACCCGGAGGTGCGCTCCGTGCGTCAGCGGGAGCTGGCCAAGCTCGCCGAACTGCGGCAGGGCGGCGAGGAGGTGGCGTTGAGCACGCTGCGCCGGATGCGGTCTCGCTTCGAGCGTGAGGGGGTAGCGGGCTTGGTGGACGGGCGGCAGCGCAAGTCGGCCACCGGCACGGGCCGGGCCGATCCGCGAGTGGTGGCCGCGATCGAGAAGGTCGTGAGCAGCCGGACCAATGAGGCGACGGTGTCCGCGCTGGTGCTGCGGCACCAGGTCGAGCGTCTCTTGGCGGATGAGCACGGCGCCGGAGAGGTCCCGATGCCCTCCAGGGCGACGTTCTACCGGCTGCTGGAGGCGGTTTCGACGGGGCGGCACCTGTTGGGCTCGGCTCGCACACGCCGGTCGGTGGGCAAGCAGCCGAAGCGGATGTTCGGGCAGCTGACCGCAGCCCGGCCGGGTGAGGTGGTGGAGATCGACTCCACGCCGCTGGACGTGATGGTCGTCCACGATGACGGGACGGTGGACCGCTGCGAGCTGACCGGGCTGGTGGATCTGGCGACCAGGACGCTGGCGGCGGTGGTGCTGCGGCCATCGACGAAGGCGGTGGACGCCGCGCTGCTGCTGGCCCGGGCGATGACACCGGAGCCGATGCGGCCCGGCTGGTCGGATGCGTTGCGCATGTCGCGGTCGGTTCTGCCCTATGCCTCGCTGTTGCCGCTGGACGAGCGGCTGGCCAAGGCCGCCGCGAAGCCGGTGCTCGTTCCGGAGACGGTGGTCAGCGACCGCGGCAAGGCGTTCATCTCGGACAACTTCCGCAATGCCTGCCGGCACCTGGGGATCTCGTTCCAGCCCGCACACCCGGACACCCCGACCGACAAGCCGCACATCGAGCGGACGCTGGGGTCGGTGGCGACGATGTTCGCCCAGTACGTGACCGGCTACACCGGCCGCACTGCGGCAATTGCCCGAGGTAGCTACTCCAGGCTCGTGGCCCCACGAGCAGCACGAAGGTCTAGCCCGCAGCTGGGCCTGCCATGCCTGCGTCGCGGCCCGCACCGGACGAGACGACTGGAAAGTCGAAATCTGGGTCATCAGTGGGCACCATCACCTCTGCGTAAAACACCGCGGTTGGACGCGCACTCATCACGGGCACTACATGGCCAACTTCGCCGGCGCTGTCGATGGGCAGTTCAACCTCAACCGGGCCCCTGAGATCATCCACGCGCAGCGGAGACTCCATCGACTCTTTCGACAGCGGACACCCCGACGGGTTCTCGCTGCCTACCTGGAATGCGTCGAATTCTGGCGCGAGCTAGCCAAACACGGATATGCCGTCAACAGGACAGAACGCCTTCTCGACCTCATCGCTCCCGACGAGCCCATCGCTCATCGAAGTTACGCAAAGCGCGAAGCCGCTCTCCTGCCAGATCTCGTCGAAGTCCTGAGGCTCTACACATCACCGGTCTGGCGTCACCGAGCTCTCGGCAATTCCCGCGATGTTCAGCTCTTCCACCAAGAGTTCGAACGTCGGTTGCCCCCAGAACGACAGCTGAGAACGACCGCCATCCCGTGGTTCAGGAGCGAAGCCACGCTTGTCGCGGAGAGAATCAACGAACGGACGGACGAACAGGAACGTCAACTGTTACGGGTCGCATCGGCGGCACCAAGCACCCCAGAGTGGTGGCCTCCGCTCATCATGCGCAGACTCCTGCGCCGCACCCCGTCTTGCGGACGCTGAACAGTTGGAAGCCCTTACGGCCCCAGTCATCCGGGCTCTGGAACTTGATGCGGCGGTCTGCGCCTCGCTCGCGCCACCGGGTCACTATCGCAGGGGAAACATCGCGCGCAGTCTCGGCAGCTTGCGTGCTGCCTCATCCTCGCACCGAACGTCCCACTGCTCACCGAGCGGTCCGGAGTTGTCATCTCCATCACCCTGCTCGGCGTCAACGGCTTCGTAGAAGGCTTCGCCGCACTCGTCGTCCACACCAGCCAGGATCCCGTACGCCTCCATGGCGACGTAGTCGAGCGACTCCCACCCGGGCCAGTCGTCGTTCCATACCTCCCGCGGACGACCCACCAGGGCCTGGACCTCCGGAGTGGCCGCCAGGACATCGGGATCAGCCACCGCCTGAGTGAAGGCTTCCCGGCCGAGTCCCACCATCCAGAGGCCGAAGTAACAGAATCCGTCATCTGAACACCAGCCGCCGAAGATCTGGTCCGCAGCTGCCCACAGATCCCACGTGAACGCTTCGTGTGTCACCTCGTCCAAGCGCACCTGGAACTGCACGACCTCTGCCAGCGACCTCTGCGACAGTGCGCCACGCAGCCACGCGAGCCGTTCGTCCGGCCCCTGTGCCTGCCGTCGGCACTCCTCGATGAGCTCCCAGAAGGAATCGATATCCACGGCGGCACTGTGCCAGGCACCTCTGACAACGCACAGTCCACGGACTATGTTCGAGCGGTGGAAAACCCGGAGATCATCATCAAACTCACCCCGGACGAGGCGCTGGTCCTGTCGGACTGGCTGGAGCGAGTGCAGATGACGGACCTCGTCCGTCTCGTCGACGATGCCGCGGTCTGGGCACCCCTTCACCGCATCGCCGGAACGCTCGATAAGTCGCTACCAGGAATCTTTTCAGCGGACTACGCCAAACGCCTGGAAGCGGCCCGCCGCAGGCTTGGTCCAGCCCTGGACGATGGCTCCGGAGACCACGAGGGGGCGGCTCATGAAATCCCTCTCGGAAATGACCGAGCGCGAGTACTTCGCCAGCGTCGGCCGACGTCCCGGCATGTTCGTCGGCAGAACCTCCTTCCACATGCTGACCGCGTTCCTGACCGGTTACGACCAGCACGCTCTCCGGCACGATGGGCACGGGCTCACCGGCTGGCACGACTGGCTCATCGCCCGTCGCGGACGCGACTGCAACCACGCCTGGCCCGGCCAGGTCCTTCACATCGCCCTCCCGAACGGCTGGGACGACATCTGGAACCTTCCGCCTGAGGACGAGCAGCACGCGATCAAGGTCCTATTCGAGCTCCTCGACGAGTTCGCCGCCGAGTGCGAAGCAGCCCGAGGCACACGATTCCCTGAGAGGCATAGCCCTGAAAGGGGAGAATCCCGATGACGTCGAACGCGACGCTGGCCTAGCGTTCCGCCCATGACCTCCCCGGACGACGACACCGACGACAAGCCCAGTGTGACCATCCGCTGCCAGAACAACGCGTCCGTCAGCGTGACGTTCTGCGACCGGTTCAGCTTCGACGCAGACTCCGTGCACTATGCCGTCGAACTGCGCGCTCCCGGGTTGACCGCTCGCGTCGACGAGGTCGTCGCCTGGATCTGGGACAGCGACCTCACCGCGTTTCTGGAAGAGCTCGCCACCGACTACCAGGGATGGGACGGCGAAAGGAGCTGGCATACCAACGACCGCGACCTGACGGCGTCGGCGGCCTTCCGGTCCGGCGGCTACGTCGGGCTGACCTGGGCCTTGCGGCCGTGGACGCAGGCCGCAGGCGGCTGGGGTGCCTCGGTGACCACCTGGCTGGAGGCCGGCGAGCAGATGGCTTCCCTCGCCACCGATGTCCGGGCCTTCCTCGCCGAGGAGCACCAGTGACATCCGACATGCGCATCACCTGGACGCTTGCGGGATCCGGCTGGGCCGACTGCACCCTTGAAGGTCGCCAGGCGAAAGTCGAACTCACCGCGTCCTACATCACGAGTGCGCCCGAGGAGCTCCTGACCGCGGTGGCCCGGCTCGTCGCCGGCGAGACAGAGACCCGTGCCCAGTTCGAGGCCGAGCCGACTGCCTACCGGTGGATCTTCTACCGCGAAGGCGAGGACACCTGGATCCGCGTGCTGGAACTGCGCGACGGCAGCGATCACGACAACAGGGGAACCGAGACCTGGTCCAGCCAGCTCGGCATCGACCAGCTCGCCCGCACCGTGATCCGCTGCTTCGACGAGGTCGCGCAGACTTATGGCGAGAGCGGCTATCGAGGCAAGTGGGGCGAACACTTCCCACGAACCGAGCTCGAAGCCCTCAGACGTCTCTGACACGCCCACCACCGCAGCGAAAACACATAGCCGCGCCAGCCCGTAGCAAAGCAACGGCGGCCCTACTCCAGACTCCAACGGCGCACTCCAGCCGGGCCGCTGAGTTCGCGACGTCCGCCCCCGCACACCCGTGCGCGCCGCCGCCTAAGATCGCACATCAGGACGGAGCACAGTAAGCGGGGAAGGGCCAGGAAAACCGTGCGATTCGGCGTGATTTACGACAACCATCGCTTGGCCGAAGGTGGCGCCATGGCGGAGGATCTTTTCGATGCGCTCCTCGTCCACGACACCTGGGACGACGACGGGTACCGCACCATGTTCACGTTGCGTGTTCTTACGAGGGAGGGCTGGGTCGAAGTCGGCACCGTGAAGATCGGCCATGTGGCGACGGACGGCGAGGATTTCGGCAACTACCTACTCCCGGAGCGCTTCAGCCGCCTGGACAGCTCGCGCTATTTCTCGGTGGGCCAGGATGAAAGCTATTACTACACGCTGAGCGAGATACCCGGCGCCGTCCGGGAGGAAGTACTCACCGCGCTCCGGGACATCGCCTACGACGAGGACTCATTCCGCCTCGCGCGGAACCAGAATGTGACCCGTACTTCGCTACTGCGCTTCGTCAAAATGTCGACCGTGCGCGGCCAGCTGCGACGCATCGCACGCGGTGGAGCGCGCCGGGTAAGTTTCGATATCGCCTACGAGCCGCCACTGCCACCGGCAATGGCTCCTGTAAGGTTCGAATTCAAGGTCGAACCAGGCTCTCGGCCGGCCAGCAATGTGCACGCCCTGACCGGACGGAACGGCGTGGGGAAGTCATATGTACTTTCCCACTTGGCCCGCGCCGTCGCTGCTGTCGAGCCACAGACACTGGAGCTCGGGCGGATCACCGAGTATGGCCGCGAGGGCCGCTCCTTCAACAACTTGGTGGCCGTCTCTTTCAGCGCCTTTGACGATTTCCCGCTCGTCGAGGGCGACGAGATGTTCATCGCTTCCTATGTGGGCCTGCGTGTTCAGGGTTCACGATCCCCCAGGTTCAAGACCCCTGGCGGGCTCAGGAAAGACTTTGCGCAGGCAATGAAGGCATGTCTGACGCGCGAGCGCAGCCCACAATGGATCAAGGCATTGCGCACCCTCGACTATCCCGGGAGCGGACTCCTGGAGGAGGGATGGCTGGAGAACTTCGAGAACACCGCCAGCCTGAACAGCCGCGAGAATAAAGCCCGGCAGCTCTTCCGCCACCTCAGCGCCGGCCACCGACTCGTTCTGCTCACCATGTCCCGGCTCATCGAGCACGTGAGTGAGCGGACCCTCGTCATCATCGATGAGCCGGAAACCCACCTCCATCCGCCCCTGCTGTCCGCGTTCATGCGTGCGCTGTCTGATCTCCTCGCCGAGCGCAACGGGCTGGCCATCGTCGCCACACACTCTCCGGTTGTACTCCAAGAGATTCCTGCCCACTGCGTCTGGAAGCTCTGGCGCTACGGCGGGCAGCTCGGAGCCGCGCAGCCCCGCATCGAGACGTACGGCGAGAACGTCGGCGTGCTGACTCACGAGGTCTTCGGTCTGGAACTCACCGAGGCCGGCTTTCTGCACGAACTACGGCGTCTGGTCGACGTCGGCTACTCCTACGACGCTGTCCTGGAACACTTCAGCGGACGGCTGGGCAGCGAGGCGCAATTGGTGCTCAGCGCCTTGCTCGGCCAGCGCGACGACGTGGAGGGACACGGCTGATGCAGCACATAGACCCTCCGACTTTCAACGCACGCGACGTCTACACCACCTGCATCGCCAACGCCCGCCCAAATAACCGAAAACGGCTGGAATCGTTCACCGACGCGGTGGCCGATGCAGCAAGCGCGTACGAGGCAGCCGCTCAGGGCCAGGCTCTTCACACCCTCACCGGCCTCGCCGCCACGCCTGGCACCCGTCGCGACCGCAAGGCACTGGAGGGGGTCTACACCGACCGGTTGGCCAAGGACCGCGCTCCGGGCCGCCGCATTTACGAGGCGCTCAAAGGTACGACCGACCAAGAAGGCCGTCGACGGGACAACCGGTGTCCACTGTGTGGGGAGGGCCTGGTAACCACACTCGATCACCACCTACCCAAGAACACGTACCCGCTGCTCAGCGTGGTACCGGTTAACCTCATCCCGGCTTGCCGCGACTGCAACACCGGCAAGCGCGCGACAGTCCCCATCAATGCGGGTGACCAGACCCTGCACCCCTACTTCGACGACTTCTCCCACCACCCCTGGCTTCGAGCTCGTCTCAGGAGGCCACGCGGCAATGAGCAGCCCTCGATGAAGTTCTTCGTTTCCCCCCACCCTGATTGGAGCGACACACTCACAGAACGCCTCCAGAAACACCTGAAGGTGTTCAACCTGGACTACCGGTACAGCCTTCTGGTGAGTAGCCACATCGCATCCACCAACCACGACCTAACGATGATGCCCACTAACTCCGTCGCCCCCTGGCTTGAGCACAAGGCCGAGGGCTGGCGCTACCGGGGTAACCCCAACACGATGGGCTATGCCCTGTTCAAGGCCCTGGCGGCCGACAAGTGGTATGTCAACGGCGGCTGGCGCGGCTCAAGCCCGGAGACAAACCTCGGCTAATCGGCCCGACAGCCATTCTCCGAGAAGGCCGATCTGAGGACACGCCACGACTTCGGAGAAGAGGGTGCAACAGCTCGCTGGGGCTGGACGTGACGCCGCAGTCAGTCCGCCGCGGGACCGACTGATGGCGTGGTCATCGGGTTCGCCGACCGGACCCCCTTTTACGGACCCCGGCTACGTGCAGAGGTCGGCGGGCTTGTCGTCGGTCCTCTCCCGTGTCGTGATTTTGGGCGCACCACAGGCTGCACGAATCAGCTCGACGGCAGGACGACTGGGTTCGATGTCAACGGACAGCTGCTCAGGTTGAGTGAGACAGGCCATCCATCGACGTTTCACTCAACCTGAGCCACCCCAGGTCACCGCCTCGCGATGGCCCACTTCTACTGAGACGGGACAGGAGCTCCGCCTCCGCGCGTGCTCAGCGGGAGGCGAGGAGTTCCAGGGTGTCGATCACCCGGTTCGAGAAACCCCACTCGTTGTCGTACCAGGCGACGACCTTGATGTGGCGGCCGTCGACGCGGGTGAGGGCCGAGTCGAAGACCGACGAGGCGGGGTTGCCCGTGATGTCGGAGGACACGAGCGGGTCGTCGGAGTACTCGAGGATGCCGGCGAGCGGCCCCCGGGCCGCGGCGCGGTACGCCGCCAGCACCTCGTCGCGCGTCACGTCGCGGGCGACGGTCGTGTTGAGTTCGACGATCGAGCCCACCGGCACGGGGACGCGGATGGAGTCGCCCGACAGCTTGCCGTCGAGGTTCGGCAGCACCAGGCCGATGGCCTTGGCGGCACCGGTCGTGGTCGGCACGATGTTCACGGCGGCGGCGCGGGCGCGGCGGGCGTCGCGGTGCGGGCCGTCCTGGAGGTTCTGCTCCTGCGTGTAGGCGTGCACCGTCGTCATGAACCCGTGCTCGATGCCGGCGAGTTCGTCCAGCACCTTGGCCAGGGGGGCCAGCGCGTTGGTGGTGCAGGAGGCGTTCGAGACGACCGTGTGCACGGCCGGGTCGTAGGCGTCGGTGTTGACGCCGAACGCGAGCGTGACGTCGGCGCCGTCGGAGGGCGCGCTGACGAGCACCCTCTTCGCGCCCGCGTCGAGGTGGGCGCGGGCGGCCCCGGCGGAGGTGAAGCGGCCGGTGGCCTCCAGGACGATGTCGACGCCGAGGTCGCCCCACGGCAGCCGGCCCGGTTCCCGCTCGGCCAGGACCGTGATCCGGCGGCCGTCGACGACCAGGGCGTCCCCGTCGGCGGTCACCGGGCGCCCGAGCCGGCCGGCCGTGCTGTCGTAGGCGAGCAGCCGGGCGAGCGTGGCGGGCTCGGTCAGGTCGTTGACGGCGACGATCTCGAGGGCGCTGTCGCGCTCCAGCAGGGCGCGCAGCACGTTGCGTCCGATGCGGCCGAACCCGTTGATGGCGATGCGAGTCATGAGTGAGGTCCCTTCCCTTCGCCACCAGGCTCGCCCGCGGCGGGTGCCGCGGACAGTGGCGGGATCGCCAGGGTCCGAAAGGATCGTGCCAGGCGCTGCCGGGCGGGCGGCTCCGGCAGAACGGGCGGGCGGGTCAGGCGGACCGGACGGGCGGCCCCGGCGGGACGGGCGGCACGGGCAGGCGGCACGGCGGAACAGGCGGGCGGCCCCCGCGGAACAGGCGGGCCGCCCCCGCGGAACAGGCGGGCCGCCCCCGCGTAACGGGCGGGTCACTCGCCCCTGGTGAACGGTCACTCGCCGCTGGTGAAGGTGCGCCGGTACTCGCTCGGCGTGGTGCCGAGGATGCGCTGGAAGTGCAGGCGCAGGTTGGCTCCGGTGCCGAGCCCGGCGTCGGCGGCGATCTGCTCGACGCTGCGCTCCGAGCGCTCCAGCAGTTCGCGGGCCAGGTCGACGCGGGCGCGCATCACCCACTGCATCGGCGTGTAGCCGGTCTCCTCGACGAAGCGCCGGGAGAACGTGCGCGGCGAGACCCCCGCCCGCCGCGCCAGTACGTCGAGGGTGAGGGGCTCGCCGAGCCGGTGCAGCGCCCACTCGCGGGTGGCGGCGAACCGCTCCCCGAGCGGCTCGGGGACGCTGCGCGGCACGTACTGGGCCTGGCCGCCGCTGCGGTAGGGGGCCGCGACCAGGCGTCGGGCCGCGTGGTTGGACGCGGCCACCCCGAGGTCACCGCGCAGGATGTGCAGGCACAGGTCGATGCCGGAGGCGGCACCGGCCGAGGTGAGCACGCTGCCCTCGTCGACGAACAGCACGTTCTCGTCGACCCGGACGTGCGGATGCCTGGCCGCGAGTGCCCGCGTGTAGTGCCAGTGCGTCGTGGCGCGCCGGCCGTCGAGCAGGCCCGTCGCGGCGAGCGCGAAGGCGCCCGTCGAGATGGCGGCGAGCCGCGCGCCCCGGTCGTGGGCGGCGATCAGCGCGTCCACGACGGACCGCGGCGGGTCGTCGCGGTCCGGGAAGCGGTAGCCGGGCACGAAGACGATGTCGGCCCACGCGAGCGCGCCGAGGCCGTGGGCGACGTGGTACGCGAGACCGTCGCCGCCGGTCACGAGGCCCGGTGCCGCCCCGCACACCCGCACCTCGTACGGCATGCTCGCGCGGGTGGTGAAGACCTGCGCGGGAATGCCGACGTCGAGCGGTTTGGCGCCCTCCAGCACCAGGACGGCGACGCGATGCAGGCGGGAGGCTGACACGGGAAGAGGTTACGCGGGGGCGGCGAAAGCCGTTGGCTCGCGGGCCAGCGGGATCTCGTACTACCGGGACACGTACCCCGCCTTCGTCGCCGAGTGCCGGGCGCGGCTCCGGAAGCCGTCCTCGACGACGGCGCCGCCCGTTGAGCGGCCTTGCGGGCCGCCCTGTGCGAAACCCTGAGGCGCTCCCCCGGCGTGGGGGACCATGAGGCATGCGCGCGGACGACTGGCACCTCACCGAAGACGTCGACGAGTTCCTGGCCCGGGCCGGCGGGTTCCTGCGCTCGCGGCCCGGCCCGCACGTCATGCAGCTGACGTGGGCCGAGCGGCTGCGGACCCGCGGGGCGGGCGCGTTCGGCGGCGGGGTCCCCCTGTTCGGTGTGCTGGAGCGGGCGGGCGAGGTGCGGGGCACCTTCTACCGCCTCCCGGCCCGCGCGCTGGGCCTGTCCCCGCTCACCGCCGGGCAGACGGACGCCCTCGCCGCCCGGCTGGCCGCCGGGGGGCACTCCGTCCCCACCGTCAGCGCGGACCACGGCACGGCCACCGCGTTCGCAAAGGCCTGGCAGCGGCACACCGGGGCGGCGGCGACGCTCCGCGGCACACGGCTGCGGCTGTACCGCCTCGGCACGCTCACGCCGCCGGAGCCGATGCCGGCCGGCCGGGGCCGCGTCCTGGGCGAGGAGGACCTCGACGACGTGATGTTCTGGTGCGGCGAGTTCGCCGCGGCCGTCGGCGAGACCGTCTCCATCGACGCCGCCTCCTGGGCCGGCACCCGCTTCGCCGACAAGCGCTACACCCTGTGGGAGACCCCGGACGGCACCCCCGTCTCCATCGCGGGCATGAACCCGCTGATCGGCGGACAGATCCAGGTCGACATCGTCTACACCCCGGCCCACCTGCGCGGTCGCGGCTACGCGGGCGCCGTGACGGCGCAGGTGAGCCGGGCCGCGCTGGCCGCGGGCGCACGGGACGTCGTGCTGTTCGCCGACCGGTCCAACCCCACCAGCAACGCCCTGTACCAGCGGCTCGGGTACCGCCCGCTGGCCGACTGGGCGGCGTACGACTTCGCCTGACCGCGGCGGACGCCGTCCGGGGTCCGGCTCCCGGACGGCGTCCGCTGCCTAGCGGGCCGTCACTTTCGCCACGAAGCCCGCCAGGTTGGCCCTCGTGCGGGCCGCCTTCTCCTCCAGGGTGAGCGACTCGTGCAGCCGCGAGCCGACCCCGGCGTCCTTCAGCCCGCGCACGTACAGCGAACAGGCCAGGTCGCTACAGAGGTACACGCACACCGAGCACATGCTGCGCCGCGACAGCCCCGGGGCGGCGCTCGGGCAGCGCAGCGCGACGGCGGCCGGGCGGCCGCCCAGCTCGGTGACGAGGTAGGCGCGGTCCGGGGCCCCGGGGTCGCGCCAGCCGAGGTAGTCCAGGTCGCCCCAGGGCCGGTCGGCCAGGTCACGGGGGACGTACAGGCGCTTCGCCTCGCCCTTGGTGCGGTTCACGAAGGCGGCACGGATCTCGCGCTCGGTCAACGGTTCCATAAGAGCACCGTAATTTGCCTATAAGCTTTAGGCAAATGCATAATCAATGGTGGACAGCGCAGTCGGGCAGCACGACGGAGGGCACCGCATGGCACGCGCAGGACTGAACGCCGAACGCCTGACCAGGGCGGGCGCCGAGCTGGCCGACGAGGTCGGCTTCGACCAGGTGACCGTCTCCGCGCTCGCCCGCCGCTTCGACGTCAAGGTCGCGAGCCTGTACTCCCACCTGAAGAACTCCCAGGACCTCAAGACCCGCATCGCCCTGCTCGCCCTGGAGGAACTCGCCGACCGGGCCGCCGACGCCCTCGCCGGCCGGTCCGGCAAGGACGCCCTGACCGCCCTGGCCGACGTCTACCGCGACTACGCCCGCGAGCACCCGGGCCGGTACGCCGCCGCCCAGCTGCGCCTCGACCCCGAGACCGCCGCCCGCAGCGCCGGCGTCCGGCACGCGCAGATGACGCGGGCGCTGCTGCGCGGCTACGACCTGACGGAGCCGGACCAGACCCACGCCGTACGGCTCCTGGGCAGCACCTTCCACGGCTACGTGAGCCTGGAGATGGGCGGCGGGTTCAGCCACAGCGCCCCCGACACCCAGGAGACCTGGGAGCGGATCCTGGACGCCCTCGACGCCCTGCTGCGCAACTGGCCCACGGCCCCCACCCGCTGACCGAACCGACAAGGCCACCCCCATGCCCACCGAGCACCTCACCACCACGCCGCTCACCGCCGACCTGGTCCGCGGCGCCCTCGAACTGGAGCGCACCGAGCACGGCCTGCTGCCGCACCGGCTGCCCGCCCGCGCCCGCGCCCAGTGCGCCGACCCCCAGCTCGCCCAGGCCGAGGCCCAGCCCTCCGGCGTACGGCTGGCCCTGCGCACCCGGGCCACCGTCGTCGAGCTGGACACCCTGCCCACCAAGCGCCGCTACACCGGCGTCCCGCCCCGCCCCGACGGGGTGTACGACCTCCTGGTCGACGGCCGCCCGCACGGCCGGGCCACGGTCGCGGGCGGCAACACCCTCGTCGTCGACGTGGGCGCCGGCACCGCCGAGCACCTGCCCGGCCCGCCCGGCACCCTCCGCTTCACCGGTCTCCCGGACCGCGACAAGGACGTCGAGATCTGGCTGCCGCACAACGAGACCACCGAGCTGGTCGCCCTGCGCACCGACGCGCCCGTGACCGCCGTACCCGACCGGGGCCGGCGGGTCTGGCTGCACCACGGCAGCTCCATCAGCCACGGCTCGGACGCCGCGACCCCCACCGGCACCTGGCCGGCCCGCGCCGCCGCGCTCGCCGGCGTGGAGCTGATCAACCTCGGCCTGGGCGGCAGCGCGCTGCTCGACCCGTTCACCGCCCGGGCGATGCGGGACACGCCCGCCGACCTGCTCAGCGTCAAGATCGGCATCAATCTGGTCAACGCCGACCTGATGCGGCTGCGCGCCTTCGGGCCGGCCGTGCACGGCTTCCTCGACACCATCCGCGAGGGCCACCCCACCGCGCCGCTGCTGGTCGTCTCGCCGCTGTACTGCCCCATCCACGAGGACACCCCGGGCCCCGCCGCCTTCGACCTCGCCGCGCTCGCCGCCGGCCGGCTCCGCTTCCGGGCCACCGGCGACTCGGCCGAGCGCGCCGCCGGGAAGCTCACTCTCAGCGTCGTCCGCGAGGAGCTGGCCCGGATCGTGCGGCTACGCGCCGCCGACGACCCGCACCTGTACCACCTCGACGGCCGCGCGCTCTACGGCGAGGCCGACCACGCCGAACTGCCGCTCCCCGACGACCTCCACCCGGACGCCGCCACCCACCTGCGCATCGGCGACCGCTTCGCCGGCCTGGCGTTCGGCCCCGACGGCCCGTTCGCCCCCGACGGCCCGTTCGGCGGCGGTGCCCCACAGGAGTGAGCGCACCCGGCCGGCGGCTCCCGCCATGGTGGCGGGGGCGGTGGGCCGGCGGGGCAGAGGGGCTGCGGGGCGGTGGGGCGGACGTGGCCGGGCGGCTACGCCGAGGGCCGCCGGGGTCCGTCCGGTCCCGGGGCGGCGCCGGACGGGCCACGCTCCCGACCCCGGGCCAGTTCTCGCCGCCGGGCCAGCTCCAGCAGTGGTGCGTACGCGCCGAGCACCACCCGCGCTCCGGCGGCGCGCAGCCGGGCGCGCTTCTCCGGGTTGCGGCCGTAACCGATGAACCGCACGCCCGCCCGCGCGGCGGCCTCGGCGTCCGTGGGCGTGTCCCCGATCAGGACGGCGCTCTCCGCGGGGAGCCGGAGCGCGTGCAGGGCGCGGTGGACGACGTCGGGGTGCGGCTTCATCAGGTCGGGGTCGGCCGGCCGGCCGTGCACCGCCTCGAAGCAGTCCCGCAGGTTCCGCTCGCGCAGGTAACGGTCGGCGGCGCGCGGCGAGTTGTTGGTCACGACCGCCAGCCGCCTTCCGCCCCGCGCCAGCCACCGGACCAGGTCGTCCGCCCGCGGAGTGGGCCAGGCCCGCGCCACGGCGTCGATCTCCCCCCGGGTCACCAGCCGTTCGAACACCGGCACCAGGTCCCCGAGGTTCCGGTGGCGGCCGGCCCGGTGCACGGCCCGCAGCACCACGTGCGGGTCCTTGTCCGCCCGCTCCCCCGGGGTGAGGACGTCCAGCGCTCCGGCCTCGGCCAGGCGCGCGCGCAGCGCGTCGGCCACCGGCATCGAGCGGTCCTCGGGGAACAGCCGGCACACCGGCCCGTCGAAGTCGAACAGGACGCACCGCGCCCCCGGCCCGTCCCCGCCGTCTCCCAGGTCACCGTCACCGTCCCCGTCGCCGCCGTGCAGCAGTTCCCACGCCGCCCGGACGTCGCCGTCGATGCCCGTGTCAACCGCCATGGTGCTCCTCACCGCTCGGTCCGTCCCCCGCCCGCCCACGGTCCCCGTCCCCGGCGCGGTCGGCCGCGTGCCAGTCCAGCAGGGCCGTCGCCACCTCGTCGGGACCGGGCAGCCGGTCCACGATCGCCAACGGCTCCCGGGCCCGCCGCATCGCCCGGCACACCCACGCCGCGGCGTCGGCGACGTCCCGGTCGACGGGCCGGTCCGGCAGGGCGAGCGCCGCCCGCATCACGTCGGGGAAGACGGACTGGGCGTACTCGAAGCCGAGGTACACGGGGAGATCGCGGTCCATGTCGGCGGTCATGTCCGCGTGGCCGGCCCGTCTCATCGCGTCCGTCCAGCAGCGCACCATCAGCGCGTGCTCGGCCTTGTCGTAGTCCATCCGCACCAGGTGGGTGGCCAGGTCGTGCAGCGGGTCGCCGTACAGGGCCAGTTCCCAGTCGATGACCGCCAGCCGCTCCCCGTCGGGGCCGGGCGCGACGACCACGTTGGCCCGGTGCACGTCCGTGTGCAGCAGGGCGAACGGCCGGCGGCCCAGCTCCCCCACGGTGCCGAGGAACCGGCCCATGGCGTCGCGCGGGACCCCGACCGCGTCGAACAGGGCGCCGAACCGGGCGCGGTTGGGCCGGTGCACCCGCTCCTCGGCGAACCGGGCGAGCCGGCCGAGGAAGCCCCGGGTGTCGCCGTCGGCGGGCCAGTCCGGCGGGAGCGCCGGCAGGTCCGTCACCGGCACGTCGGCCAGCCGGGCGAAGAAGTCCGCGAGCGCCGCGATCCGGCCGGCCCCGACCGCACCCCGCGGCGCCCGCTCGGACAGCGCGCTGCCGGGCAGATAGCCGTGCAGCGACCAGTCACCGAAGTCGGCCAGGCACCGCGGCACCTCCGGCACGTACGCCCGCACCACGCGCAGCACCTCCGACTCCCGGGGCCAGATCCGCGGCACCACCTCGACGGTGGGCAGCGGCGTGCGGAACTTGACCAGTCCACGGCCGGAGCGCAGACCGAGCAGCAGCGCCAGCGGAAGACCCAGCGGGGCGATGAGATTGCTGTTGTGATGGCCGGAGACCACCTCCCCGACAGGGCTGCGGCGCCGCGCCTCCGCGAGGGCGCGGACCAGGGACTGGTGCGCTCTGCGGGGCAGAGGGTGCGACATGGCCGCACAGGGTAGTACGCCACCGGGTCATGTTCACGGCGTGTCACTATGTGGACGCCTCCGCTCACTGTCGGTGCACGGCCATCGGTCTACGCTTACGGCGTCACCCGCTCCCCGGGGTGCAACCGCAGCCCCTGCCAGCGCTCCCAGTTCGACCGGAACCAGTCCCTCATGCTGTCGAAGAAGACGGAGTCGTGGCTCTCGTCGTCCTCCCCGCGCCGATGGTGGGAGAGGGTCGAGCCGAGGCCCAGCACGTCCACGGACTCCACCGGCTCGGTCCGCCCGGACCGGTCCTGCGCCTCGACCCGGATCGTGCGGTCGAGCACCTCGTAGGGCCCGAAGAGCATGTCGGCGTCGTTGAGGACGTACAGCTTGAACTGGGGCGTCATCGGCACCCGGCGGATGTCGAAGTCGGTCTCCACGCCCAGGCCGCGCAGCCGGTCGGCCAGTTCGTCGAGCGCGATGCCGTTGGCCTGGACCATGGCCCGCCACCGCTGCCACACCCTGGGCTCGGCGGGGTCCTTGGCCCGGGGGTAGGCCAGCGGCTCGTCCTCCCAGGGCAGCAGCATCCGCACGGACAGCCGCCGCGGGGCGATCTCCTTCTCGACCACCCGTTCCGTCTGGTTGCCGAGATGCCTCAGCAGGGTCTCGGAGGTCAGGGTGAACACGTCCAGCGACACCTCGGGCTGCTCGAAGGCGCGGTGCACGAGCGACCGCAGGGAGACCCGCCCCCGGCGCCCGGAGCGCTCCGCGTCCGCCTCCACGCCGGGCAGCCGCACCACGCGGACCCCGCTGCCCTGCCGGGCCTCAAGCCAGCCCTCGTCGATCAGCTTCCGCAGCACGTGCTGGATGGTGTAGCGGCTGACGCCGAAGTCTTCTGCCAATTTCCGGTGAGGTGGCAGGAACTGGCCCACCGCATAGGCGCCGTTGTCCAGCTGCTCCCGCAACCCGGCCTCCACACGGGTGGATTCCGGGCCCCTGCCGTCCGCCCGATCCGAAGTGGCCACGGATCGAACCTACCCGCCCCGGCGCCCCGGACACACCCTTTCCGGCCGACTGTTGTCCGGTACCGGACCATCGGTTAGTGGATCTGTCCGGACGGGAAATGCCTTTGCAAGTCAACCAGTCCAATTGGTCGGACGGTTGGCGCGACGCCCGGTCGGGGCGTCGCCGCAGAAGGGGGCGTGGGGACCGTGCGGCTGCTGGAGATCGTTCTCGTCATACTCGGCCTCGGCCTGGAGCAACTGGTGCAGTGGCGGTACGGCGGGATGGGCGTCGTGGCGCTGGTGCTGCTCGGCATCGGCCTGCGCACCCGCAGTTCGTCCTGTGCCGCCCTGGGCGCCGTGATCCTGGTCCTGCTCCTGGCCTGACACCGGGCCCGCCGGCCGGGGACGTCACCCGTGGCGGACGATGCCCAGCACGGGTTCGAGCGACTCCACCACCACGTCGGCGCCGGCCATGCGCAGCAGCTTGGCGCCGCGTTCGTCGCGGGCGTAGCCGACGAAGGGCACGCCGGCGCGCTGGGCGGCCTCGTGGTCGGTGGGCATGTCGCCGAGCATCAGGGCATCGGACGGTGCCACGCCCATGGCGTTCAGGGCGCGTTCGAGGCAGTAGGGGTCGGGCTTGAGGTGGTGCAGGTCCTGGGTGCGGCCGTAGACGTGGGGGGCGAAGCACGGCAGCAGGCCCCGGCCCGTGAGGTAGGCGCGGACGGCGCGCGGGGAGTTGTTGGTGACGACGGCGAGCCGGGAGCCCACCGCCGTCCAGGTGCGGATCAGCGGATCGGCGTACGGCGTGGGCAGCGCCGAGGAGGTGGCCCGCAGTTCCTCCCGGGTCAGGCGTTCCTCCAGCTCGGTCGCCAGGTCGCTGCCGGGGTGGCGGCGGTCCACGGCGCGCAGCACGACGTGCGGGTCCAGCGCGTGCTGCTGCTCGGTGGTCAGCAGTCCGTGCAGCCCGTGTGCCTCCAGCCACTCCACCAGGTCGGTCGCCACGCGATCCGCCGAGTGCCGGGCGAACAGCCGGCAGATGGGCCCGTCGAAGTCCCAGAGCACGACGCGGGCGCCGTGGACCCGCCGTTCCAGCTCTTCCGTGTCCACCGCCACCGGTTCGGTCTGCGTCGTATCAGAGGTCATCAGGAAAGTGTCAGGTCCCTGGTGATGGTTTCCCAGAGGGCGTCGAACCACTTCTCCGATTCCGCCACGAACGCGGCGTCCCGGTGGCCCGCGCGCCGCAGGAAGGAGAACAGCAGGGACTGCGACCCCAGGGCGTCGTACATCTCCAGGGTGCGGCTGCCCCACTCCTCCTCGCGCCTGGTCAGCATGTAGTACCCGATCAGCGCCTCCTCGCCGTTGAGCAGGTACAGCTTCACCGGCGGGGTGAAGGGCAGGGCTCGGAAGCGGACCTGGACGGTGATGCCGTGGGTGGCGCGGACGGCGTGCAGGTTGTGCTCGAGCACCCGCGCCTGGGCGTTGCGCATCTGGAGCCAGCGCTCGTGCACCGGGTCCTCGCCCTCGTCGTGGAGGACGGAGACGGGGAAGGCCAGATTGATGTCCCGCGACGGCATCAGGACCCGGAGGTCGATCGACTCGGGCCGGATGCGCCCCTCGTGGATCATGCGCAGCGGCTCGCTCAGGGCCAGCATGAGCGTCTCGGAGGTGTGGCAGACCACGTCCACCCGCACGTGCGGCACGGTGAACGCCTCGGTCAGCCGCGGGGCCAGGCCCACCATCGTCGGCTGGGGCTCGCTGCGGGCCGGCGCCGGGGCGGCGATGCGCGGGGGGCTGCCCTTGCTGACGTTGCTGAGCAGTCCGTCCTCCTGGAGCGCCCGCAGGGCCTGGCGGACGGCTCCGCGCTCGACGCCGAACTCCTCGGCCAGCTCGGCCTGGGTGGGCAGGCGGTCGCCGGCCTTGAGCTCACCGACACGGATGCGTTCGCGCAGGATGTCGGCGATCTCCTGGGACGAGAGCCTGCTGCTGCCGTTCACTGCCACGTTCTCCTGGGTCACGGCCAAACGGTACAACTCTGATCCATCTACGGGGAGTTGTTTGGAAGTTGTTTATAGGTAGTAGCCAAGTGGGGACAACAACAACAGAGTTGGTTGCCAACTTGCCCGAGTTGGCGGAGGCTCTACTTCCGAAGGGGGAAAGACCATGCCAGTCCTCGCCCTCGTCTCCGCGCTCTTCGTCGTCGCCTTCGAGCAGCTCGTGCAGTGGAAGTACGGCGGGGCCGGCATCGTCGGGCTGCTGCTCCTCACCATAGGCGTCAAGGCCAAGAGCCCGTCCGTCAGCTCGGCCGGGGCGGTGCTGCTCGCCCTTCTGGTCACCGGCCCCGCCCTGTGACCGCACCGCACCGCCCGGGCGGCGGCCGTGGGAGACGTCAGGCCGTGAGCACCAGCTCCGAACTGATCGTCTCCCACAGCGCGTCGAACCACAGACGGGACTGCTCCACGAACGTCGTGTCGCGCGGGCCGGCCCCCCGCGAGAACGCGAACAGCATCGACCGGATGCCCTCGGCGTCGTACATCTCCAGCCGCTCGTGGTCGACCTCCTGCTCGCGACGGGTCAGCGTGTAGTACGCGAAGAGCGCCTCCGCGCCGTTGAGCAGGTACAGCTTCACCGGGGGCGTGAAGGGCAGCGCGCGGAACCGGACCCGCACGTCGATGCCGTGCGTGGCGCGCAGCGCCAGCAGGTTGTGCTGGAGGACCTGACCCTGGGCGTTGCGCTGGGCCACCCACCGCGCGTGCACCAGGTCCTCCTCGCCGCCGCCCCGCACGGGCACCGGGAAGGCCAGGTCGATGTCCCGGGAGGGCAGCAGGACCCGGACGTCGATCTTGGCCGGTTTCATGCGCCCGGCGTGGATCTCGCGCAGGGGCTCACCGAGGGCGAGGTTGAGGGAGACCGAGGTCAGGCACAGGGCGTCGATCTCGACCCGGGGGGCGTCGAAGGCGGCGGCGATCCGGGAGGCGAGGGCCACGGTGGTGGGCAGCGGCGGTGCCGCGGGGCCGGTCGGCGCCCGGCCGGGACGGGGGGCGACGGTGGCCGGGCTGCCCCTGGTGACGTTGGTCAGCAGCCGCTCCGACTGGAGGATCCGCAGGGCCCGGCGGACGGCGCCGCGCTCGACGCCGAACTCCTCGGCGAGCCGGGCCTGGGTGGGCATGCGCTGACCCGGCGCCAGCGCCCCGGACCTGATCCGGGCGCGCAGCTCGTCGGCCACCTCGCGATGTGTCCTCTGTGACCGCTGTGCCCTGTTCCGCCCAGTGTCGGAGGCGTGTTCCGGGTCCACGATCAAACACTACAACTTCCCGCCATCTTTGGGCAGTTCGCGGGAAGGTGGTTATGAGCCGCTTCAAGGCGGAGATAAGTAGAGTGAAGTTGGCAGCCAACTTCAGCAACATGGTCACACCTCAGGGAGGTTGGCCAGGACCACGTCGGCAGCCGCCGGGCTCCCTTCCGGAGGGGAGCCGGGAGCCCGGTCGGCCTTGCAGCACGCTACGGACGCGCACACCGGCGATCGGCAGCGGCAGAAGGGAGCGGGGTCAGAACATGTCCGGGCACCAAGGCCGCCTGGACGTACGCAGCAGGGCGTCCGCCTTCCGGGCGGCGCCCGCTCGTTCTTCCTGCACCCGGCCCAGTGCCGCCAGCCGCACCGCCGACTCGTCGCCCAGCCACAGCGTCGCCAGCTCCCGTACGTCGAGGGAGAGTTCGGCGCTCTCGGTGGTCGGCGTGCAGGACGCCTCACCGGTCTCCGCGGCCTCCAGCCGCCACCGCCCGCCGGTCGTGCCCGCCGGGTCGGTCACCTCCAGCACCAGCGACCCCTCGGCCTCGTAGGTCCGCCCTTCCAGGGCCCGTACGACGTCCAGGATCCGCACCCACAGCCAGTCCGCCTGCGTGGTGATCCTGGCCGCCCGCGGGTCCGGCAGGAAGTGCGGGAGCAGGTCGTCGGGGACCCGCCAGCCGCTCTTGACCGTGGTGATCCAGTCGATGGAGCACAGGTAGCGCCACAGCGCCCGGTCGGCGGCGGGCGTCACACCGATCAGCCACTTCACGGTCGCCGTGTTCAGCGGCTGCTTGGCGTCGCCCCACTTGTCGTCGGCCGTGTAGGCGACCATGCCCTCGACCTCGCCGGCCGCCGAGCGGTACACGGCGAAGAAGGGCTCGGCCCAGTCCGCGTGGTAGCGCAGCTCGCCGGTCTGGTAGCGCCACCACGTCTCGGGTCTGCTGACGGCGCCCGGCTGGGCCCGGCGGAGCCGGTCGTGCAGCTCGGGACCGAGCTTGCGCACCTCCTCGGCGTCCACCAGGTCGATCCGGCCGCCGTCCTCGGGGCCCGCCCAGCGGGGGTCGAGACCGGCGCGCGGCACGTCGACCGTCCACTCGGTCATCGTGGTGGCCGGGCCGAATCCGTAGCGCCCGTAGATCGGGTACTCGGCCGCGATCAGCGTCGCGAGGACGTCCCCGCGCTCCTTCGCCGCCGCCAGGTCCTGCTCCATCATGCGGCTGAGCAGCCGCCGGCGGCGGTGCGTCGGGCTGACGGTGACGTTGGAGATCGCGTCGGCCGGGAGGAGGGCGCCGCCGACGGCGGTGACCTCCTGGGCGAAGGAGCGGAAGGTCGCCACGCAGCCGGCGCCGTCGAAGGCGCCGAGCAGACGACCGGGTTCGAACTGCCGGCTCCGGTCGCGCAGGACCTGGTCGGGGCTGGTGGGCGCCATCAGGAACCCGGTGTTCAGGGCGCGGTTCCACTCGGCGAACTCGGACTCGGTGATGGGACGTACGTCGATGTCGGCAGGGCGGGTCATGCCCTCACGTTAGGCTTCGCGCCGCACCGCCGTCGCGGGGATTTCGACCGCCCCCACGCCCCCCGCCCGGAACGGACCCCGGGTCTCAGAACACCGCCCGGATCTCTCCCACCTCCTGGCCGCCGCCCAGCAGCGGGGCCCGGCCGATGCGCTCCAGGACCGGGGCGTCCACGCCCAGCAGGGTCAGGGCCCGGGCCAGTACCGGGCCCAGGGCACGGATGCCGCCGTCGTCCACCTTGAAGGCCAGTGCGCGGCCGTCCGGCAGGGCCACCGCCTGGACCGCCTCCGCGCCCATCTTCGACAGCGCGCCCGGCACCTCGCGCATCAGCCAGGTGTCGGCCCGGCGGGTGCCGGCGACGTACTCGGGGTGGGCCCGCATGGCGTCGGCGACCCGGCGTTCGGCGGAGCCGGACTCGGCGAGGACGAAGGAGCGGTAGGCACGGGCCAGGCCGGTCAGGCTGATCGCCATGAGGGGCGCCCCGCACCCGTCCGTGCCGACGGCGGCGACCTCCTCGCCCGCCGCCTCCTCCACAACCCTGTGAATGAGCTGCTGGAGCGGGTGACCGGCGTCCAGATAGGTCTCCATGGGCCAGTCGCGCAGCGCGCACGCGGCCAGCATCGCGGTGTGCTTGCCGGAGCAGTTCATGGTCACCCGGTCGCGCACCGCGCCGGCCGCGAGGTACGTCTCCCGTTCCCGCTCGTCCAGCGGCAGGTCGGGCGGGCACTGGAGCCGCGCCGCGTCCAGCCCGTGCTCGGCGAGCATCTTCCGGACCAGGTCGCGGTGGAAGGGCTCCCCGGAGTGGCTCGCGGCGGCCAGCGCCAGCCGCTCCCCGGCGAGGTCTAGCCCGGCACGGAGCACCCCGGCCGCCTGCATCGGCTTGTTGGCCGAGCGCGGGAAGACGGGTGCCGTCACATCGCCCAGGGCCAGCTGGACAGACCCGTCGGCGCCCAGCACCACCAGGCTGCCCCGGTGGCGCCCCTCGACGAACCCGGACCGCACGACCTCGGCGAGGACGGGCGGTGCGGCGGGGGACTCGGCGGACGGCACCGCCGCCGGCTCGGCGGCGGGTATGGCGGCCGGCTCGGCGGGCGGTACGGCGGACGCGGACATCGGCAGTGGCCTTCCGACGGGGGACCCGCCCGGCCGGCGGCCCGGGGTCGCCGGGCCCGCACGTCACGCGAGCAGGTCGTCGACTTGTGCTTCCCCTTCACGGTACCGGCGCGCGATCTCGGCGCTGCACCCGTCGGCCGTCCGCTGGAGCCGCTGCCGGCGCCGGGACACCTGCTGCTCGTAGCGCACCAGCCGGCCCATGGCCGCGGTCAGCTCGGGTTCGGTGCGCGCCGCCAGGTCGGACAGCTCCACCTCGCCGAGCATCTCGTCGGCCAGCCGCCGGTACTCCTCGCCGTGCGGCGTGCCCAGCGTCACATGGCGGGCCGAGGAGCGGTGCCGGGCCGGACCGTCGGTGAGGATCTCCGACAGCCGCTCCACCACCGACGTCTCCCCGGTCTCCACGACCGGGCCCGGCCCACGCCGGGCCAGCTCCGCCCGCAGGATGTCGATCCGTCCCTGGAGCAGCCGCCGCACATAGCTGAGGTCGGCCTCCTCGCGCTGGGCGTCCCGGCGCAGGGTGCGCAGTTCGGGCAGGCTCTGCGCGGTCAGATCCCGCCCCGGGTGCACGGGCAGCTCGGGGCTGTCCGTGCGCTGCACGGGCGGCCGGATCGCCTCCGGGCCGCCCGTGTACGTCAACGCGGCGACTCCGGGCAGCTGCCCGGTGCTCGATGTGCTCATGTGCCTCTACCGTCCCCTCGACCGGCGTCTGCGCACATCGTGCCACCACGGATGGCCACTATGTGTCCGAGTGGCCCGGAACGGCCCCAGATGGGGGGTTAGGGAGCGAAAAGAAACCCCGTACGGGGTCGCATGACGGCGCCCGGGGGGCGCACGGCATCATGGCGGCATGCGTGCAGTGGTACAGAGGGTGGACGGCGCGAGTGTCGTCGTGGAGGGAGAGACGGTCGGCGCGATCGAGGGCGAGGGGCTGTGCGTCCTGGTCGGCGTCACCCACGACGACACCAAGGAGAAGGCGGCGCAGCTGGCCCGCAAGCTGTGGTCGCTGCGCGTGCTGCACGAGGAGCGCTCGTGCAGCGACATCGACGCGCCGCTGCTGGTGATCAGCCAGTTCACGCTGTACGGCGACGCCCGCAAGGGCCGCCGGCCCACCTGGAGCGCCGCCGCCCCGGGCGATGTGGCCGAGCCCCTGGTCGACGAGGTGGTGGCGCAGCTGCGCGCGCTGGGCGCGACGGTGGCGACGGGCCGGTTCGGCGCGCAGATGCGGGTGGGCCTGACCAACGACGGCCCGTTCACCGTCCTGCTGGAGATCTGACGCCGCCCCCGCCGCCCGGCGACCCCCGCAGGCCCCACAGGCCCCACAGGCCCCGCACGGTGTCCTACGGCTCCACCACGGTCTCCTGCGCGGCGGCCGTGTCCCCGGCCAGCAGGCGCGCGTCCACCGGCACGTTCCGCTTGACCAGCGCGAGGGCGACGGGCCCCAGCTCGTGGTGGCGCACGGACGTGGTGACGAAACCGACCTTGCGCCCGTCGGGACCGTCGTCGGCGAGCCGGAGCTCCGTGCCCGGCGCCGGCAGACGGACCTCGCTGCCGTCGAGGTGCAGGAAGACCAGCCGGCGCGGCGGCTTGCCGAGGTTCTGCACCCGGGCCACGGTCTCCTGGCCGCGGTAGCAGCCCTTCTGGAGATGGACCGCGCTGCCGATCCAGCCCAGCTCGTGCGGGATGGTGCGGTGGTCGGTCTCGAAGCCGAGCCGCGGCCGGTGCTGCTCCACGCGCAGCGCCTCGTACGCCAGGAGCCCGGCCGGCGGCCCGGCCCGGTCGGCGAACGCCTCCAGCTCGGCCCGCGGCAGGAAGAGGTCGCGTCCGTACGGCGTCTCCCGTACGGCGACGCCCTCGGGGACCTCGGCGATCGACCCGGCGGGCAGATGGACGACGGCGGTGTCGGCGGTGCGGTCGGCGACCTCGACGCGGTAGAAGAACTTCATCGACTCCAGGTACGCGATCAGCGCGTCCTGGGTCCCCGGCTCGACGTGGGCCCAGACGGTGGCGCCGTCGTCGACGAGGTACAGCGCGTGCTCGATGTGGCCGTTGGCGGAGAGGATCAGCGCCTCGGTGGCCCGGCCGGCGGGCAGCTCGCTGACGTGCTGGGTGAGCAGCAGGTGCAGCCAGCCGAGCCGGTCCTCGCCGGTGACGGTGACGACGCCCCGGTGGGACAGGTCGACGCATCCGGTGCCGTCGGCGAGGGCGCGCTGCTCGCGGAACAGGTCGCCGTAGTGCGCGGCGACGCCTTCGTCCACGCCCTCGCCGGGGACGGCGCCGGGCAGGGACAGCAGAGGGCTCTTCATATGCCTAGCCTACGACTCGGTAGTTGAACCCTTCAGGGTGCAGTCCTTGCACCGCCCGAAGATCGCAAAGTGCTTCATGTCCGTGTCGAAGCCGAACTCCTCGCGGAGCTTGGCGGTGAAGCCGGCGGCCACCGAGAGGTCCGCCTCGATCACGTTGGTGCAGTCCCGGCAGACCAGGTGGATGTGGTGGTGCCGGTCCGCGAGGTGGTACGTCGGCGCCCCGTGCCCCAGGTGGGCGTGGCTGACCAGCCCCAGCTCCTCCAGCAGCTCCAGCGTGCGGTAGACCGTGGAGATGTTGACCCCCGACGCCGTCTTCCTCACCTCGCTGAGGATGTCGTCGGGGGTCGCGTGCTCCAGGGTGTCCACGGCTTCGAGCACGAGTTGCCGCTGCGGGGTCAGCCGGTAGCCGCGCTGCCGCAGATCGCTCTTCCAGTCGGTGCTCACCACACCGGCCAGTCTAGGACTACTTGAAGAAGGCGATCCCGTCGTCCGGAAGGTCGTCCGGGAGGGCCTTGGCCCAGCGCTCGACGTCTTCCGGGGTGACGACCTTCTTCAGGTGGGCGGACATGTAGGGGCGCAGCTCGACCTCGGGGGTCTGCTTCTCGCCGACCCACATCAGGTCGCTCTTGACGTAGCCGTACAGCCGCTTGCCGCCGGAGTACGGGCGGGAACCGGGCGTGCGGGCCACCGCGTCCGTCACCAGGTCGATCTGGGGCTTCTGGTCGGCCATCTCGCCGTACCAGATCTCGATGACGCCGTCGTCGCGGGTCATCGTCACCTCGACCTTGCGCTGGGCGTCGATCCGCCAGAAGCCGTGCTCGCTCTCCAGCGGACGGACCTTGTTGCCGTCCTTGTCCAGCACCCAGGTGTGCGAGTGGTACTCGAGGAAGTCCCGGCCGTCGTGCGTGAAGGTGACCTCCTGACCGAAGTTGCACTTCTCGGAACCGGGGAAGTCGTGCACGCCCGCGCCCGCCCAGTTGCCGAGCAGGAAGGCGAGCGGGACGAGGTCCTTGTGGAGGTCGGACGGGATCTCGATCATGAGCGGCTCAGCGTTTCGTACGTCGGTGCGGTCGGTCGGTTCAGCGCTGGCCCTGGTACAGCTTCTTCACGGCCAGCCCGGTGAAGGCGAGGACGCCGATGCAGACCAGGACCAGCAGGGCTTCGAAGAAGACGATCACGAGGTGCTCCTTGAGCGGGCGGATGTGTGCACAGGGCCGGCCCCCAGCTTACGCGGCCGGGGCCCGGCCCTCCCCGTGAGGTGGGCCCCACGGGCTCAGCCCAGCAGCCTGCTCCGCAGCACCACGGCAGCGCAGGGCGGCGCAGCGCCCTGCCGTCCGTGCGCACCGGCTGCGCCGGGGAGGGGACCGGCGGCGGCTCGCTCGGGGTGGCGGCTCCCTCTCCGTCTTGCCTGCGCCCAGGTGACCCGCGGCCCGGACGAGGGGTTGCGGGAGAGGAGATTACGATTCGGCCATGGCGAAGAAGCTGGTGATCAAGGTGACCGCGGGGGCCGACGCCCCCGAGCGCTGTTCGCAGGCGTTCACGGTGGCGGCGGTGGCCGTGGCCAGCGGGGTCGACGTCTCGGTGTGGCTGACCGGCGAGTCCGCCTGGTTCGCGCTTCCCGGCCGGGCCGCCGAGTTCGAGCTGCCGCACGCCGCGCCGCTGCCGGATCTGATCGACTCGGTGCTGAGCGGGGGCCGGCTGACCCTGTGCACGCAGTGCGCGGCCCGCCGGGACATCACGGAGAAGGACGTCGTCGAGGGCGTCAGGATCGCGGGCGCCCAGGTCTTCGTGCAGGAGGCCCTCGCCGACGACACCCAGGCCCTGGTCTACTGACCGACGGCTGACCGGCGGCGGGCCGCCCCCGGTCCGGGCGTTCAGGGGCGGGGGCGCTTCTTGCCGTCCAGTTCGTCCCACCACTCGTCGGACTGCGGGTCCCCGGAGGGGTCGTCCCACCAGCGGTCGTCGGGGCCGCGCCGGTTGGCGACCACGGCGGCCAGCGGCGGGATGACCATGGCGACCACGCACATGCCCACGGCCACCGGCACCGACCACAGGCGTACGACGCCCCAGGCCAGGACGAAGAGCGCGATGCACGTCCCCATCAGGGCGAAGTACCTGTGCCGCCGCCGTTGGTACATGCTCCCAGCGTAGGACCGCGCCCCCGCCCGCGCGCGTGCCGAAGGGGCCGCACCCCAGGCGTCCAACCCGTGGGGTGCGGCCCCTCAGCCGTTCAGCCGTGGCGGTGTGCCGTCAGACGGCGATCGCGACCTCCGCCAGGCCGCCCTTCTGGGCGACGACCTTGCGGTCGGCGGTGGCGCCCGGGACGAGGGCCCGGACGGTCCAGGTGCCCTCGGCCGCGTAGAAACGGAACTGACCGGTCGCGGAGGTGGGGACCTCCGCCGTGAACTCGCCGGTCGCGTCCAGCAGCCGGACGTAGCCGGTCACCGGCTCGCCGTCGCGGGTCACCTGACCCTGGATCGTGGTCTCACCGGGCTTGATCGTCGAGGCGTCCGGGCCACCGGCCTTCGCACCGCACATGTCGCACTCCTGAGGGGTTGGGGTAGCCGATTACCGGATTACTTGTTGTCGCCGAGCTCGATCGGCACGCCGACGAGGGAGCCGTACTCGGTCCAGGAGCCGTCGTAGTTCTTGACGTTCTCCACGCCCAGCAGCTCGTGCAGGACGAACCAGGTCAGGGCCGAGCGCTCACCGATGCGGCAGTAGGCGATCGTGTCCTTGGCCAGGTCGACGCTCTCCTCGGCGTAGAGGGCCTTCAGCTCCTCGTCCGACTTGAACGTGCCGTCGTCGTTGGCGTTCTTCGACCACGGGATGTTGCGGGCGCTGGGGACGTGGCCCGGGCGCTGCGACTGCTCCTGCGGCAGGTGGGCCGGGGCGAGCAGCTTGCCGGAGAACTCGTCGGGCGAACGGACGTCGACCAGGTTCTGCGAGCCGATCGCGGCGACGACGTCGTCACGGAAGGCGCGGATGGAGGTGTCCTGCGGCTTGGCCTTGTACTCGGTCTTCGGGCGCTCGGGGACCTCGTCGCCGGGCACCAGCTCGCGGGCGTCCAGCTCCCACTTCTTGCGGCCGCCGTCGAGGAGCTTGACGTTCTCGTGGCCGTAGAGCTTGAAGTACCAGTAGGCGTAGGAGGCGAACCAGTTGTTGTTGCCGCCGTAGAGGATCACCGTGTGGTCGTTGGCGATGCCCTTCTCCGACAGGAGCTTCTCGAAGCCCGCCTGGTCGACGAAGTCACGGCGGACGGGGTCCTGGAGGTCCTGCGTCCAGTCGATCCGGACGGCGTTCTTGATGTGGTTCTTGTCGTACGCCGAGGTGTCCTCGTCCACCTCGACGATCACGATGCTCGGGTCGTCCAGGTGCTCCTGGAGCCAGTCGGCATCGACCAGGACGTCGCTGCGGCTCATGCTCTTTCTCCTCCGGGGCAGTTGCGGCGGGGCGTGCGAGTAGAGAGGGGGCGTGCGCGCTCGCGGCGTCGCGAACCGGCGCACGGATGCCCCTGTGCGGGGCGGGGGAACCGCGGAAGACTGCGCTTCCGCTCAGAACGGGCGACAGAGCATGGCGGCAACGCGGCACAGGTCCACTGCCCGCCGCTTCGTGAGATCCGCCTGTCGCTTCATGGCCTCGATCGTAGGGAGGGATGGGCGGGCGTGTCACCGGTGTGTCGTATGGTGAGACGCGATCGTCCGGAATGCGGGACGGAGGGTGGGTGCAGGGCGGCGGCACGGGGCTCCGGGCCCGCTATAGCCGCCGTCACATCTGCGGTGCGGACGGCGACGTCTCGCCAGACGGACAGTCCAGGCGGCGGCCCGGGCGGACGCCCCGGGCGGAGTGCCCGAGCGGGGTGGGCGGCCGGGCGGCCAGGCAGCCGAGCGGCCGGGCGGCCGTGTCTCGTCCTACCCCGCCAGCCGGACGTCGGAACCCTTCACCGAGATCTCCACACCGTCCTCGGCCGCCTCGACCTTGTCCAGCTCGATGCCGCCGGGCAGCTCGTCGATCGTCTGCTGGAAGTCGGTGATCCGCCGCACCCGGGATTCGGCCAGCTCCACGCCGCCGATCGCCGGCAGGGCGTCGGCCTCCACCTCGACCTGGTTGTCCTTGACCCGGACCGAGCTGAGCACGGAGACCGGCTCGGGCAGCCGGGTGCCGAACACGGTCGCCTCGACCGCGACCTTGATCTTGCCGTCGCCGCCGTCGGAGAGACCGACGACCCGCGCCCGGACCCCGGGGGCGACCTGGGCCGGCTCGGACTTCGCGGTCCTCAGCAGCTCGTCGTAGGAGATCGTCGCCGTGCCGGTGGCGGTGGCCGCGGTGGCGGAGCTGTAGTCGCCGGAGAACTCCACGCCCTTCATGTTCGCCCGGAGGTCGGCGATCCGGATCTTCTCCGCGCCGTCGCCCGTGGCCGCCTCGTAGTCCTCGATGTGCACGTCGACGTCGTCCAGCTCACCGCCGGCGACCTGGGTGAGGAAGGGGAAGCCGTTGATCGACACGTCCGGGGCGGCGGCCAGGTTCTCGGACGCCTTGAGCTTGTCCGCCGCCTCGCCCTCCGCGAAGTTCACCGCGAGCCGGTCCACGACGACGAAGAGCACGCCCAGGACCACGACGACGATCAGCAGTATTCGCAGTGCGCGCATCTTTCCCCACCTCGCGGACTCCACGGTCGACGGCCACGGTAACCCCGCCCGCGGGCCCGCCCGGGAAATTGTCGATCAGCTGTGACAGGCCACGAGCGGGGCCGCGCGGGCTCAGGCCAGCGCCCGCCCCAGCACCCACACCGCCGGTGCCGCGGCGCTCAGCGGCAGGGCCACGCCCGCGGTGAAGTGGACGAAACGGGAGGGGTAGTCGTAGCTCGCGACCCGGTGGCCGATCAGGGCGCACACCGCGGCGCCCGCGCCCAGCAGCGCGCCCCGCGCCCCGATGTCCGTGAGTGCGCCGACCGCGATCCCGGCGCCGGCCGCGGCCAGCAGCGCGACGACCACCGAGGCGGGCGTCGGCAGCGGCAGCGCACGGGCCACCACGGCGACCGCCACGGCCACCGCGCCGACGCCGACCGCGTCCGCCTCGGCCGCGAGGTAGCCGCCGGCGACGATCGCCAGCGCCGCCGCGGCGACGGTCGCCATCAGGCCGTACATCCGCTCGTCCGGGTCGGCGTGCGAGCGCAGTTGCAGCACGAGGGCGAGCAGCACCCACACCCCGAGCGTCCCGAGGATCGCCGCCGGGGAGCGGTCCGACACCAGCAGCGCGGCGTCGGCGGCCACGGCGCCCAGGAAGCCCAGCGCGATGCCCTGGCGGGCCGGCCACATGCCGTTCAGCCGGAACCAGCCGGCCGCCGTGACCGCCTGGAGGACGACGAGCGGTACCAGCAGGGCGTACGTCCCCACGGCCGCGGCACCGGCCAGCAGCAGCCCCAGCAGCGCGGTGAGCGCGGCCGGCTGCATCCCCGGCTCGATGACCGGCGACCGGCCCTCGGCGCGGGCCCGCTGCGCGTCGGTGATCCGCGCGTTGCCGGCAAGGGTGGCGGGGCCGTAGTCGGGAGCCGGAGCGGCGGGGTCGGCTGGGGATGAGGGTGCTGAGGGTGCTGAGGGTGCGCCCGGTGCAGTGGGTGCAGACGGCGCGTGGGGTGCGTCGTAGTGCTGATGCGGCGGCTGCGGCTGGTGGTACGGCTGTGGCTGCTCCGGCTGCTGCGGCTGCTGCGGCTGGTGGTACGGCTGCGGCTGCGCGTACGCCTGCTGGTGCGCGGGATAGCCCTGCGCCGTGGGGTGCTGCTGGTGCACTTGAGGCGGCAGGTAGGCCGTCTCCTCCGCGGAGACCGGCGGCTGGACGTGCGTCTCCCAGGTCTGGCCCTGCCACTGCTGCGTGTACGGCCCGGCGTGCGGGTCCTCGTACCCCTCCTGCCCGGGCCAGACCGCCTGCGGCGGCTGCGGCTGCGGCTGTGCGTACGGGTCGGGGGCCCCGTAGCCCTCGTAGGGCCGGCTGTACGGCTGATCGGTCATCGGTGTCACCCTCCTGCGAACGGCGGGAGCACCTCGACCGTGCCGCCCTCGGCCAGCCGTACCGTCTCATGCGCGCGGGTGCCCACGGGGTCGCCGTCGACGAGGAACGAGCAGCGCAGCAGCACCCGCGACAGCTCTCCGGGGTGCCGCTCGCGCGCCGCGTCGAGCGCCTCGGCGAGCGTGGCCGCCTCGTACGGCTCCTCGGCCGTGCCGGCCGCGGCCTTCGCGGCGGCCCAGTAGCGCACCGTGACCTTTGCCATCTGGTTCCTCAATCGGTTGGCGGTAACACCGTCAGGCTAGCCAACCCGCGCCAGCGCCCATTGCCCGATCCGCCCCAGCAGCTCGTCGCCGGCGGCGTGCTCGGCGTGGCCCATGCCGGGCTCCAGCCAGAGTTCGCCGTGGTCACCGGCGGCCTCGGCCAGCATCCGCGGGTGGTCGACGGGGAAGTAGCCGTCGCTGTCGCCGTGCACGACGAGGAGGGGCGTCGGCGCGATCCGCGGCACCGCCTCCACCGGCGAGAGGGGCACCGGGTCCCAGTCCCGGTCGTGGATCCGCGTCCGGAAGCCGTAGCGCCCGACGACGCGGCCGGCGGGCCGGGTGACCAGCCAGTGCAGCCGGCGCATCGGGGCGGTGCCCCGGTAGTACCAGCGGGCGGGCGCGCTCACCGACACCACCGCGTCCGCGTGCGCCACCGCGTCGTCCCCGTACAGCGCGGCGTGCCGCAGCACCACCGAGCCGCCCATGGAGAAGCCGACGGTCACCACGCGCGCGTGCCCGAGGCCGCGGGCGAAGCCGACGGCCGCCGCGAGGTCGAGCACCTCACGGTCGCCCACGGTCGACCGGCCGCCGGAGGCGCCGTGGCCGCGGAAGGAGAAGGTGACGACCGCCCCGTGCCGGGCGAGGGCGGCGGCGATCCGGCGGACGTGCGGACGGTCGGCGTCGCCGGTGAAGCCGTGCGCGACGACGAACACCGGGTCCCGCCCGGCCCCGGGCTGGTGCACGGCGTCGATCCGCACGCCGTCGGACGTGCGCAGAAAGGTCCGCGTCGGCCGGTCCGGAACCGCCCGCCGGGGTGTCTCGGAATGCGGACACCGGGTGGAACGCGCCACATGACCTGCCCGACCGTCGCTCATGTCGGCTATTCTGCTGGGCAGAGGACTCGGGCAACGCAGCCCCCGGGTCCTTTTGTGCTTTCGGGAGCGTTGTATACGACGCGGACATCCGCGGGTGTACGGGCCGTCGGACGCATAGCGGGACCCAGGGCGCGGGTCCCGTACACGTACGAAGCAGTGCCGCATTACGTCCTCGAGGGACCGAGGAGGAACCAAGACGTTATGGGCGAGCGAACCGTGCACGAACGTATGACGACCCAGGCAGGTGGGGCGCGATGAGTTCTCTGCTGCTCCTGACCAACGCTCTCCAGCCGTCGACGGAGGTGCTCCCCGCTCTCGGCCTGCTGCTGCACAACGTGCGCGTGGCGCCTGCGGAGGGCCCCGCCCTCGTCGACACCCCCGGCGCCGACGTGATCCTCGTCGACGGCCGGCGGGACCTCCCGCAGGTGCGCAGCCTGTGCCAGCTGCTGCGCTCCACCGGCCCCGGCTGTCCGCTCGTCCTGGTGGTCACGGAGGGCGGTCTGGCCGCCGTCACCGCCGACTGGGGCATCGACGACGTGCTGCTCGACACCGCGGGTCCGGCCGAGGTCGAGGCCCGGCTGCGGCTGGCCATGGGCCGCCAGCAGATCGTCAGCGACGACTCGCCCATGGAGATCCGCAACGGCGACCTGTCGGTCGACGAGGCGACGTACTCCGCCAAGCTCAAGGGCCGGGTGCTCGACCTGACCTTCAAGGAGTTCGAGCTGCTGAAGTACCTCGCGCAGCACCCCGGCCGGGTCTTCACCCGCGCCCAGCTCCTCCAGGAGGTGTGGGGCTACGACTACTTCGGCGGCACCCGGACGGTCGACGTCCACGTACGGCGGCTGCGGGCCAAGCTCGGACCCGAGCACGAGTCGCTGATCGGCACGGTGCGCAACGTCGGCTACCGCTTCGTCACGCCCGAGAAGCCGGAGAAACCGGCCCGCGGCGCGGAGGAGGCCGGGGCGGCACCCAGGACCCGGGGCGCGTCCTCGCCCGAGAACGCGGCCGGGGCCGGGGCCAAGAGCCCGGCGAAGGCGGAGGCCTGATCCGGCCTCCCGGCGGGGTGAGGGACGGGGGCCGGGCCGGCCCCCGGTCCGAGTCCTGAGCGTTACCGGAGCGATCGAGGGCTGATACGCCCTGCCCAGGGCGGGTCCATCCGCGTAGACTCCGCGCGTGGCCAAGGTGACTCGGGATGATGTGGCGCGGCTGGCGGGGACCTCCACCGCCGTCGTCAGCTACGTCATCAACAACGGACCCCGGCCGGTCGCCCCGGCCACGCGCGAGCGTGTCCTCGCCGCGATCAAGGAGCTGGGCTACCGGCCCGACCGGGTCGCCCAGGCGATGGCCTCGCGCCGCACCGACCTCATAGGCCTGATCATCCCGGACGCCCGCCAGCCCTTCTTCGGGGAGATGGCGCACGCCGTCGAACAGGCCGCGTCCGAGCGCGGCAAGATGGTCCTCGTCGGCAACACCGACTACGTGGGCGAGCGCGAGGTCCACTATCTGCGCGCGTTTTTGGGCATGCGGGTATCCGGCCTGATCCTGGTCAGCCACGCGCTCAACGACCTGGCCGCCGCCGAGATCGAGGCGTGGGACGCCCGGGTGGTCCTGCTGCACGAGCGTCCCGAGGCCATCGACGACGTCGCCGTGGTCACCGACGACCTGGGCGGCGCCCAGCTCGCCGTACGCCACCTGCTGGAACACGGCTACGAGTACGTCGCCTGTATGGGCGGCACCGCCGAGACGCCCGCCGTCGGCGACCCGGTCTCCGATCACGTCGAGGGCTGGCAGCGCGCCATGAAGGAGGCCGGCATCCCCACCGAGGGCCGGCTCTTCGAGGCGCCCTACAACCGCTACGACGCCTACCAGGTGGGGCTGGGGATCCTCGCCGGGCCGCAGCGCCCGCCGGCGATCTTCTGCTCCACCGACGACCAGGCGATCGGCCTGCTGCGGGCGGCCCGCGAGCTGCGCATCGACGTGCCGGGCGAGCTGGCGGTCGCCGGGTTCGACGACATCAAGGAGGCGGCGCTGACCGACCCGCCGCTGACGACGGTCGCCTCGGACCGCTCCGCGATGGCGCGGGCGGCGGTCGACCTGGTCCTGGACGACGGGCTGCGGGTGTCCGGCTCGCGCCGGGAGCGGCTGAAGGTGTTCCCGTCCCGGCTGGTGGTACGGCGGTCCTGCGGCTGCCGGTGACGGGCGGGGGCGCGTAGCGGCCGGGCCACCGGGCACCGCGACGACCAGCCGGTCACCGCGAAGACCAGCCGATCACCGCGACGACCGGCCTTTATATCGGGCATACGAGGTTCTGCCGGGCTTCTCAGGCAGCACTCAGAGTGTTCTCATCGTCGCCCCGGATGCTCGTGGACATGACCGAGAGCATCCGCCCCAGCGGCGCGTACGACCACCAGAACGCGTACCGGCCCTCCCTCCAGGAGGCCACCTCTCCGGTGAACCCCGAGTGGCCGCCTCCGCCGGCCCAGCCGCCCGCCGCCCCGCCGGACGCCGCGCCGGCTCCCCGCGGGCGCGCCCGGCGCCCGGTCGCCCTGCTCGCCGCGGTGGCGATCGTCGCGGCGGCCGTCGGCGGCGGCACCGCCTACGGCATCCAGGAGCTGACCGGCCGCGACACCGTCGCGACCGCGTCGGCCGCCGCCGACGCGGTGCCCTCCAGCCAGAAGGGCACGGTCTCCGGGGTCGCCCAGGCGGTCAGCCCCAGCATCGTCGAGATCAACGCCACCTCCCCCGCCGGTTCCTCCACCGGCTCCGGCGTGATCATCACCGGTGACGGCGAGATCGTCACCAACAACCACGTCGTCTCCGGCGCCTCCTCGATCAAGGTGCGCACCAGCGACGGCAAGCAGTACACCGCCGAGATCGTCGGCACCGACAGCAGCAAGGACCTGGCGCTGATCAAGCTGGAGGGCGCCTCCGGTCTCAAGGCGGCGACACTCGGCGACTCCGACGCGCTGAAGGTCGGCCAGCAGGTCGTGGCCATCGGCTCGCCCGAGGGCCTGACCGGCACGGTCACCAGCGGCATCGTCTCCGCCCTGGACCGGGACGTGACGGTCCCCACGGACGAGGGCCGGCAGCGGCCGGACGGCGGCTGGCCGTTCGAGTTCGACGGCCGGGAGTTCAACGGCGACACCGGGTCCTCCACGACGACGTACAAGGCGATCCAGACGGACGCCTCCCTCAACCCCGGCAACTCCGGCGGTGCCCTGATCGACATGAACGGTGCCATCGTCGGCATCAACTCCGCGATGTACTCGTCGGCCGGGTCCGCCGCCGACGCGGGCAGCGTCGGCCTGGGCTTCGCCATCCCCGTCGACACCGTCAAGGCCGACCTCGCGAAGCTGCGGGCGGGCGCGGACGGCTGACCGGCCCGGGCCCGTCCCCGGCCGGGCATGCGAGGCTGAAGAGCGTCAGCCGCACGTACGACACACGGACCCGAGGACCGACGACCATGAGCCCCGCAGAAGGCGACCGTGACCGTGACACCCAGCGCATCCTGATCGTCGACGACGAGCCGGCGGTCCGCGAGGCGCTCCAGCGCAGCCTGGCCTTCGAGGGCTACGACACCGAGGTCGCCGTCGACGGCGCGGACGCACTGGAGAAGGCGGCGGCGTACCGGCCCGACCTGGTCGTCCTCGACATCCAGATGCCCCGCATGGACGGCCTGACCGCCGCCCGCCGCATCCGCGGCGCCGGCGACACGACCCCGATCCTGATGCTGACCGCCCGCGACACCGTCGGCGACCGGGTGACCGGCCTCGACGCGGGCGCCGACGACTACCTGGTCAAGCCCTTCGAGCTGGACGAGCTGTTCGCCCGCATCCGCGCGCTGCTGCGCCGCAGCTCCTACGCCGCCCAGGTGGCGGGCACCGCGGACGACGGCGAGGTGCTGGCCTTCGCCGACCTGCGCATGGACCTGGCGACCCGGGAGGTGACGCGGGGCGGGCGGCCGGTGGAGCTGACCCGGACCGAGTTCACGCTGCTGGAGATGTTCATGGCCCATCCGCGCCAGGTCCTCACCCGCGAGCAGATCCTGAAGGCGGTGTGGGGCTTCGACTTCGAGCCGACCTCCAACTCCCTCGACGTGTACGTGATGTACCTGCGCCGCAAGACCGAGGCGGGCGGCGAGCCCCGTCTGGTGCACACGGTCCGGGGCGTCGGCTATGTGCTGAGGCAGGGCGGGGCGGAATGAACCGTCTGCTGCGCCGCTACCGCGCCCTGCCCATCAGGGCGCGGCTGTCCCTGCTGGTGGCGGCGGCGGTGGCGTTCGCGGTGGCGGCGGTGTCCCTGACCTGCTGGTTCCTGGTGCGGGACCAGCTGTACAACCAGCTCGACGACCAGCTGCGCGGCAACCAGGTCTCGTCGGGGCTGCTGCGGACCATGCTGGCCAACTGCCAGCTGGACGATCCCCAGGAGCTGTTCCAGCCGCCGAACTCGCCGACGGTCACGATCCTCTACTCCGACGGCGCCACCTGCACCAACCCAGGCAACCGCGAGGTGCGCATCGAGGACGCGGACCTGGCCGTCGCCGACGGCCGGGAGCGGACCGCGCTGCACACCTCGACGACGACCGACGGCACCGAGGTGCGCGTGTACACGCGGCAGGTCCTCGAACGCAACACCCAGCAGATCCAGCCCGGCATCGCCGTCTCCGTCGCCAAGCCGCTCACGGAGGTCACCAAACCGCTGTCCTCGCTGACCTGGATCCTGCTCCTGGTCTCCGGCATCGGCGTCGTCGGCGCGGGAGCGGCCGGCCTCGCCGTCGCCCGCACCGGGCTGCGCCCCGTCGACCGGCTCACCGAGGCCGTCGAGCACGTGGCCCGCACGGAGGACCTGGCGGTCCGCATCCCCGTGGACGACGACAGTGAGGACGAGATCGCCCGTCTGTCCCGCTCCTTCAACTCCATGACGTCCTCCCTGGCCAGCTCCCGCGACCTGCAACAACAGCTCATCGCGGACGCCGGCCACGAACTGCGCACCCCCCTCACCTCGCTGCGCACCAACATCGAGCTGCTCACCCGCAGCGAGGAGACCGGCCGCCCGATCCCGGAGGCCGACCGCAAGGCGCTGCTCGCCTCGGTGAAGGCGCAGATGACGGAACTGGCCGCGCTGATCGGCGACCTCCAGGAGCTGTCCCGCCCGGACACCGGCCAGCACGCGGGCCGCACCCGCATCCTGGCCTGGCAGGACATCGTCGAATCGGCGCTGCGCCGCGCCCGCCTGCGCGGCCCGGAACTGACCATCACGGCGGACGTCCAGCCGTGGTACGTACGGGCGGAACCGGCCGCCCTGGAGCGAGCGGTCGTCAACATCCTGGACAACGCGGTGAAGTTCAGCCCGGAGTCCGGCACGATCGACGTCCGGCTGTCCGACGGCGTCCTCACCGTCCGCGACCACGGCCCCGGCATCCCCGCCGACGAACTCCCCCACGTCTTCGACCGCTTCTGGCGCTCCCCGTCGGCCCGCTCCCTGCCCGGCTCGGGCCTGGGCCTGTCCATCGTGGCCCGCACGGTCCAGCAGGCCGGCGGCGAGGTGACCCTGTCCCCGGCGACGGACGCGGCGGGCGGAACGGTGGCGACCGTCCGGCTGCCGGGCGCACCGGTGCCCCCGCCGGAGACGACGGACGACACACGGCCGCCCGAGGCCGGCTAGCCGCCGTACAGCGGTAGGGGGTACGCGACGCCCGATCCGGACACCCGTACCCCCCCACCCGCCACCCCCGACCCGAACCCGGGCGGGTCGGCGACCTACTTCACGATCGTGATCCGGTCGGCCGCCGGCGGCTCGATCGGGTCGGCCGCCGAGGAGTTCGCCGTCAGGTACTGCTCGAGCGCCGTGAGGTCGTCGGCGCCGACGAGGTCGTTCGTGCCCTGACCCAGCGTGGGGAAGCCGTCTCCGCCGCCCGCGAGGAAGCTGTTGGTCGCGACGCGGTAGGTGGCCGCCGGGTCGATCGCCGCACCGTTCAGGCGGATCGAGCCGGTCACCACCCGGTCGGCGCCCGTCTTCGTCAGGTCCAGGGTGTACGTCAGCCCGTCCGACACCTGGAGGATCTTCGGCGCCGCCTCGTTCGCGCCGCTGACCTGCTCCTTGAGCACCTGGATCAGCTGGGCGCCCGTGAAGTCCTGGAGGTTCACGGTGTTGGCGAAGGGCTGGACGGTGAAGCCCTCGGCGTACGTCACGACGCCGTCGCCCTCGCCGCCCTTGGCCGCGTACGTCAGCGGCGCGCGGATGCCGCCGGGGTTCATCAGGGCCAGGTCGGTCTCCGGGTCCTGCTCGCGTGCGTAGGCCAGTTGCGCGTCGGCGATCAGATCACCGAGGGGGGACTCGGTGCCGTCCCGGGAGATGTCGGCGGAGATGTGGCCGATCGGGCGGTTGCCGATGGGCGCGGCCAGGGCGTTCCAGTCCTCGATCAGCCGGGTCATGTCCGGCGCCTTGGGCACGTCCCGCGTCACCACGTGGTTCGCCGACTTCACGGCCGTGCGCGCGATGTCGCCCGTCCAGCGGTCGTACGTCAGCGTGGTGTCCGTGTAGAGGCGGCCGAAGGACGCGGCCGAGGTGACCATGCGCGGCTTGCCCGCCGGGTCCGGGACCGTGCAGACGTACGCCGCGTGGGTGTGGCCGGTGACCAGCGCGTCCACCGTCGGCGTGACGTTCTTGGCGATGTCGGCGATCGGGCCGGAGATGCCGTCGCCGGGCCCCGGCGAGTCGCAGTCGTAGTTGTAGTCGCCGGACGCGGGGAAGCCGCCCTCGTGGATCAGCGCGACGATCGACTTCACGCCGCGCCGCTGGAGCTCCTTGGCGTACTTGTCGATCGTCTCGACCTCGTCCCGGAACTTCAGGCCCTTGACGCCCTCCGCCGAGACGATGTCCGGGGTGGCCTCGAGCGTCACCCCGATGAACCCGACCTTGACGCCCTTGTGCTTCCACACCCAGTACGGCTTGAGGATGGGCTTGCCGGTCTTCTCGTCGAGGACGTTCGCGGCGAGGTAGGGGAAGTCGGCGCCCTTGAACTCCTTGTCGGTGTAGCAGCCCTCGGTGGGATGGCAGCCGCCCTTCTGGAGGCGGGACAGTTCCTTGGCGCCCTCGTCGAACTCGTGGTTGCCGACGCTGGTGACGTCCAGGTCGAGCTTGTTCAGCGCCTCGATGGTGGGTTCGTCGTGGAAGAGCCCGGACAGCAGCGGGGAGGCGCCGACCATGTCGCCGCCGGCGGCGGTGATGGAGTACGGGTTGCCCTCGCGGGCCGTGCGCAGGTGCGTGGCGAGGTACTCGACGCCGCCCGCGTCGATCGTCTTCGTGGTGCCGTCCGGCTGGAGTTCGGTGACCCGGCCGGAGGAGCCGGCGGGCGGCTCCAGGTTGCCGTGCAGGTCGTTGAACGACAGCAGCTGGACGTCCTGGTAGCGCCCGGGCCGATGCGGGTGGCCCTTGCCCTTCTCCTCGCCCGCGCTGGCCGTCGCCGGCAGGGCGGCCGCGGCGAGCGCGCCGACGGTGACGGCGCCTGCGGCGACCGCCAGGAGGCGACGGTGTGTACGGCGTCTGCGGCGCGGATCGTGCGGCTGTGCTGTGGCTGGCATGCGCCCCCCTGTGGGTCTGCGTGGAGGAATCGGTCCGGCGCAGCCTAAGGTCAACGCGCGTAGCGCGGTAGAGGTTTCCGGTCACATCCAGGTATCCGGCGGGTGTCGGGCGGGGTGTTCGAGGGTTTCCCCGCTGCCGCCACTTTTCCGGCACGGCCCCGTACTCTCGTACGCATGACCAGCGACGACATCGCGCGGCCCGGCCGCACCCGCTCGATCGAGACGTACGCCGAACTCACCGCCGAGCAGACCGAGACCGTTCTCGCCCTGCTCGCCGAGGCCGCCCGGTACGACGGCCAGCAGGCCGTGTCCGAACAGGGCCGGCTGCAATTGCGCGGGGGTGCCCGTGAGGGTGTCGCGCATCTGCTGCTCACCACCGGGGAGGGCGAACTCGTCGGCTACGCCCAGCTGGAGGACACCGACCCGGTGGAGCCGCCGGCCGCCGAGCTGGTCGTCCACCCCTCGCACCGGGGGCAGGGCCACGGCCGGGCGCTGGGGTCGGCGCTGCTCGCCGCCTCCGGCAAGCGGCTGCGGGTGTGGGCGCACGGCGGCCACTCCGCCGCCCGGCACCTCGCCCAGGTCCTCGGCCTGACCCTCTTCCGGGAACTGCGCCAGATGCGGCGCCCGTTGACGGACTTCGCCCTCCCCGACCCGGTGCTGCCGGAGGGCGTGACCGTACGCACGTTCGTCCCCGGGCAGGACGACGCGGCCTGGCTCGCCGTCAACGCGGCGGCCTTCGCCCACCATCCCGAGCAGGGCTCGCTGACGCAGCGGGACCTGGACGACCGCAAGGCCGAGTCGTGGTTCGACCCGGCCGGTTTCTTCCTCGCCGAGCGGGCCGGGGAGCTGATCGGCTTCCACTGGACCAAGGTGCACGCGAGCGAGGGCCTGGGCGAGGTGTACGTCCTCGGCATCCGCCCGGACGCCCAGGGCGGCGGCCTCGGCAGGGCCCTCACCACGATCGGCCTGCGGCATCTCGCCGGCCAGCGGCTGCCGACGGCGATGCTGTACGTCGACGCCGACAACAAGGCGGCGGTGTCCGTCTACGAACGTCTGGGCTTCACGACACACGAGACGGACCTGATGTACCGCACGGAGACGTGACACCTCCGGCGGTTTGCAGGTCCCCGGCGTAGGGGCGTTGCGCAGCGCGGTACCTCCGGCGGTTTGCAGGTGCCCGGCGCTTTCGCTGGCGTGGGGGCGTTGCGCAGCCCGGCGTGACGGGGTGCCTCCCCCCGAGGGGGCACCCCCAGCGCCCACCCGTGCCGCCCCAGCGGCACGACTGCCCGCGGCTGGGCGACGCGGCTGCCCGCGGGCTGCGGCAGCCCGCCGCGGCGGGCTCGCACGGTCGCGCCCGGTGGGTGGGCACCACCCCGGCGGTGCGACTGCCCGCGGATTGCGGCAGTCGCCCGCGGCGCGCGAGCGGCGGCCAGCCGGGGCGCTGCCCGCAGGCGGCCGCGGCGCGCAACCAGGCACGGGCCGGGGCGCTACCCGCAGGCGCGTACGGCGGGGAGGGGTCGTGGCGGGGGGTCTCCGCCCGCAGCGGTTGTCGCGTCAACACGAGCAACCTTCCCGTTGGCCGATTCCGCGACGTTCCGAGGACGGAGACCCCCCGGCACGGCCCCGCACCACCCACCGGCCCAAGGCGCTACGCGCACCCCCACCCCACCCGCACAGGCGCCGCAGGCATCCACCCACCACCCCGCACCCGACACACCACGCGAACCCCCACCCACCCCACACCCCGCACAACCGCCGGAGGCACCCCGCGCTTGCGGGCCTCCCCCCGCTATCCCACACGTCACGTCCCCGTAACCATCGATTCAGACGACCTTGCGACGCTCGGCCAATGAAGCCCGTCGTGCCAGAGCCGTCGCCACCCCCGGAGGGCGGCGCGGAGAGCAACGGAACCGCCCGCGGCACCCCCGCGCTCCCACCCGCGCTTTCCGACGCGCCCGTCCTGCTCGCGGCGCGGAACAATGGGTCCATGAGCCAGTCGAACACCCAGGCCGAGGCCCACCCGCAGCACCCGCAGCCCTCCGTGGGTTCCATCGCCGCCCACCGCCCCCACACGGTCGCGGCCACGGTCTCCGACCTGGAACCCGACATCGACGCCGACCTCGACGCGTACGAGGAGTCGGAGGAGTCCCAGGCCGGCGGCGCCCAGCTCCCGCAGGGCCGCTTCCTCGACCGCGAACGCAGCTGGCTCGCGTTCAACGAACGCGTCCTCGAACTCGCCGAGGACCCGAACACCCCGCTCCTCGAGCGCGCGAACTTCCTCGCGATCTTCGCCAGCAACCTCGACGAGTTCTTCATGGTCCGCGTCGCCGGCCTCAAGCGCCGCATCGCCACCGGCGTCGCCACCCGCTCCGCCTCCGGCCTCCAGCCCCGCGAGGTGCTGGAGATGATCTGGGCCCGCTCCCGCGAGCTCATGGCCCGGCACGCCGCCTGCTTCCACGAGGACGTCGCCCCGGCCCTGGCCGGCGAGGGCATCCACCTGGTCCGCTGGAACGAGCTGGCCGAGAAGGAGCAGGCCCGCCTGTTCACCCTCTTCCGGCACCAGATCTTCCCGGTCCTCACCCCCCTCGCCGTCGACCCGGCCCACCCCTTCCCCTACATCTCGGGCCTCTCCCTCAACCTCGCGGTCGTCGTCCGCAACCCGGTCACCGGCCACCGCCACTTCGCCCGCGTCAAGGTCCCCCCGCTCCTCTCCCGCTTCCTGGAGGCCTCCCCGGGCCGCTACGTCCCCATCGAGGACGTCATCGCCGCCCACCTGGAGGAACTGTTCCCCGGCATGGAGGTCCTGGAGCACCACGCCTTCCGCCTCACCCGCAACGAGGACCTGGAGGTCGAGGAGGACGACGCCGAGAACCTCCTCCAAGCCCTCGAGAAGGAACTCATGCGGCGCCGCTTCGGCCCGCCCGTCCGACTCGAGGTCGAGGAGTCCATCGACCGCGAGGTCCTCGATCTCCTCGTCCGCGAACTGAAGATCAGCGAGGCGGAGGTCTACCCCCTCCCCGGCCCCCTCGACCTCACCGGCCTCTTCCGCATCGCCGGCCTGGACCGCCCCGAGCTGAAGTACCCGAAGTTCGTCGCCGGCACCCACCGCGACCTCGCCGAGGTCGAGTCGGCGTCCCCGCCGGACATCTTCGCGGCCCTGCGCAGCCGGGACGTCCTGCTGCACCACCCGTACGACTCCTTCTCCACCTCCGTGCAGGCCTTCCTGGAGCAGGCCGCCGAGGACCCGGACGTCCTGGCGATCAAGCAGACGCTGTACCGGACCTCCGGCGACTCCCCGATAGTCAACGCGCTCATCGACGCCGCCGAGGCCGGCAAGCAGGTCCTGGTCCTGGTCGAGATCAAGGCGCGCTTCGACGAGCACGCCAACATCAAGTGGGCCCGCAAGCTGGAGGAGGCCGGCTGCCACGTCGTCTACGGCCTGGTCGGCCTCAAGACCCACTGCAAGCTGTCGCTGGTGGTCCGCCAGGAGGGCGACACCCTGCGCCGCTACAGCCACGTCGGAACGGGCAACTACCACCCGAAGACGGCCCGCCTCTACGAGGACCTCGGCCTGCTCACCGCGGACCCGCAGGTCGGCGCGGACCTCTCCGACCTGTTCAACCGCCTCTCCGGCTACTCCCGCCGCGAGACCTACCGCCGTCTGCTCGTCGCGCCGAAGTCGCTGCGCGACGGCCTGGTCTCCCGCATCCACAAGGAGATGCAGCACCACCGCGCCGGCCGGCCCGCGTACATCCGCATCAAGGTCAACTCGATGGTCGACGAGGCCGTCATCGACGCGTGCTACCGCGCCTCCCAGGCCGGTGTCCCGGTCGACGTCTGGGTGCGCGGCATCTGCGCCCTGCGGCCCGGTGTGGCCGGTCTGTCGGAGAACATCAGGGTCCGCTCCGTCCTCGGCCGCTTCCTCGAGCACTCGCGCGTGTTCGCCTTCGGCAACGGCGGCGAGCCGGAGGTGTGGCTGGGCAGCGCCGACATGATGCACCGCAACCTCGACCGCCGTATAGAGGCCCTGGTCCGGGTCACCGACCCGGCCCACCGGGCGGCCCTGAACCGGCTGCTGGAGACCGGCATGTCGGACACCACCGCGTCCTGGCACCTCGGCCCGGACGGCGACTGGACCCGGCACGCGACGGACGCGGACGGCCAGCCCCTGCGCAACATCCAGGAGATGCTCATAGACGCCCGGAGGCGCCGGCGTGGCACAGCAGCACCTTGACCCGACCGACCCCGCCGCCGAGCCGGTCGGGGTGGACGCCCTCGCGGACTACCTGCGGTTCCAGGCCACGGAGTTCCTGCGCGCCCTGCGCCAGCACCGGGAGTCCGGCGTCGGCGCCCACGGCGCGAACGGCACGGAGGGCATCGACGCGGCCCGCGCCCTGCGCCGCGCGGCCCGCAGGATCAGCGGCACCCTGCACACGTTCCAGGGCGTGCTGGACGCCGACTGGGCGGAGAGCATGCGTCCGGAGCTGGCCTGGGTGTCGGGCACCCTGGCCCTGGAGCACGCGTACGCGTCCCGGCTGGAACGGCTTCTCCAGGCCCTGCACCGCCTGTCCGGCTCCTCGGCGTTCCCGGCCCAGGCGACCGGCGACGCCACCGAGCCGCCGCGCAACTCCGCCGACCCGGCCCGCACCGCCACCCAGCCGCCCCGCACCGCCACCCGGCCGGCCCCCGCGCCGGCCCAGCCGGCCCGCACGGGCGCCCAGCCGACACGCACCGGCGGCCCCCGGCCTTCCGGCCCCGGCACCCAGCCGACCGACCCGGCCGGAACCACCTCCGACGGCATGCACGCCAGCGCCACCACCACCGCCCGCGCCCGCTCTGCCGCACCCGATCGGGGCGCACCCCACCCGACCGGCACCGACCGCGGCGCGTCCCATCCCGCCGCGGCCGACCGCGGCCACCTCACCGTGGGGGCCGCCAAGGCCGGCGCGCTGCTGGACCGCCGGCTGACCCTCGCCCGCACCCGCGCCCACTCCAGCGCGCTCCAGGCTCTGGGCTCCTCCCGGTTCCACGCGGTGGCCGACAAGGTGGCGGTGCTGGCGAGCGAGGTCCCCCTCGCGACCGGCCCGGCCACCGCGGCGTCCCCGGCGGCCACCGACCTCCGTCCGCTGGCCGCCGCCGCGGCGGAGCGCCTCGAGGACGCGGTCGCCGCGCTGCCGCTGGTCACCGCGGGCAGCCCGTACAACGCGGAGGCTCTGGTCCACGGCCTGTCCCCGGACCCGGCCCCGCACCCGCAGGACGCCCCCTGGCACCAGGTCCGCCTGCTGCTGCGCCTGCACCGCTACGCCCGGGAGGTGCTCCTCGGCGAGGACGCCCCGGTCGACGTCCGGCTGCTGGCCGCCGGCCAGGCCCTCGACCGGCACCGCGACGCCTCCGAGGCCGCCGCGGCGGCGGCACAGGCGGCCCGCACCCCGCGGATCGCCCCGGCGACGGCGTACGCGCTCGGTGTGCTCCACGCCGACCAGCGGCATGAGGTGGAGGCGGCGCGGTACGCGTTCCAGGACTGCTGGCGGAAGGAAACGGTCGGTACGACGTGACGGCACCCGGAGACGCGGAGGACACGGGGGACGCGCAAGACACGAGGGACGCGCAAGACACGAGGGACGCGCAAGACACGAGGGACGCGCAGGACACGAGGGACGCACAGGACGCGCAGGACGACACCGCGGTCCTGGCGGCCGGCTGTGTCCTCTGGCGTCGCTCACCGGTCCACGGCGAGGTCGAGATCTGCCTGGTCCACCGGCCGAAATACGACGACTGGTCCCACCCGAAGGGCAAGCTGAAGCGGGGCGAGGACCCGCTGGCCGGCGCCCTGCGCGAGGTCGCCGAGGAGACGGGCTGCTCGGCCGTGCCGGGCGCCGAGCTGCCGACGTCGTCCTACGTCGTGGCGGGCCGGCCCAAGCAGGTCCGCTACTGGGCCGCCGAGTCCCTCGGGGGCGAGTTCACGCCGACCGACGAGGTGGACCGCATCCTGTGGCTGACACCCGACGCCGCCCGGGCCCGCCTCACCCAGCCGAGGGACCGCACCCTCGTCGGGGACCTGCTGAAGGCCCTGCGTCCGGCCTAGCCCGACCCGCCGACCGCCCCGCGTCCGACCCGGCCGCCCGCTCCGACAGGCACCCAACCGCCCCATCCCGCAGGCGCCCAACCACCCCATCCGACCGGCCCAGCAGTCCGATCCGACCGGTCCAGCCGCCCATTCCGACCGGCCCGCCCGTCCGGGACCTCCTCGTGTCCTTGGCGTAAGCGTTCCGTGACCTCACCGCACTGTCCCCAGGGGTTCACCCCGCGTTCATTTACGCCCACAAGCGGCTTCACCTGTTCTGCCTAATTTCGGCCTTACCCGATACGGGCGCATCCCGAAAACGCGTGCGTATCGCCCAGTCCTCGCGCGCCGCCGATTCAGGACGGCGGCTGTTGGAAGGAACTCCCTCAAGTGAAGCTTCAGCGCATGAACCGGCGGGCCCTCGCTCTCGGTGCTCTTGCCGTCTCCGGCGCCCTGGCCCTCACGGCGTGCGGCTCCGACGAGACGGGCGGTGGCACCGGCGACGCTTCCGCGAGCACGCAGGCCGGCAACATCAAGTGCGACGACGCCCAGGGCCAGCTCCAGGCCTCCGGCTCCTCCGCCCAGAAGAACGCCATCGACGCCTGGGTCAAGCAGTACGCCGCGGCGTGCAAGGGCGTGCAGGTCAACTACAACCCGACCGGATCGGGCGCCGGCATCACCGCCTTCCTCCAGGGCCAGACCGCCTTCGCCGGCTCGGACTCGGCGCTGGACCCGGAGGAGATCGAGCAGTCCAAGAAGGTCTGCAAGGACGGCCAGGCCATCGACCTGCCGATGGTCGGCGGCCCGATCGCCGTCGGCTACAACGTGCCCGGCGTCGACACGCTGGTCCTGGACGCGCCCACGCTGGCGAAGATCTTCGACAGCAAGATCAAGAACTGGAACGACCCGGCGATCGCCAAGCTCAACCCCGACGCCGAGCTGCCGAACCTGAAGATCCAGGCGTTCCACCGCTCGGACGAGTCCGGCACCACCGACAACTTCACCACGTACCTGAAGGAGGCCGCTCCCAAGGAGTGGTCGTACGAGCCCAGCAAGTCCTGGGAGGCCGAGGGCGGCCAGTCCGCGCAGGGCTCCTCCGGCGTGGCGCAGCAGGTCAAGCAGACCGCCGGCGCGATCTCCTACATGGAGCTGTCCTACGCCAAGGACGGCATGAAGACCGTCGACATCAAGACCGAGGCCGCCGAGCCGGTCAAGGCCACCGTCGACAACGCCACCGCGGCCATCGGCGCCGCCAAGGTCGTCGGCCAGGGCAAGGACCTCGCCCTGGAGCTGGACTACACGCCGAACGCCGAGGGCGCCTACCCGATCGTCCTGGTGACGTACGAGATCGTGTGCGACAAGGGCAACAAGGCGGAGACGCTGCCCACCACCAAGTCCTTCCTGAACTACATCGCCTCCGAGGACGGCCAGTCCCTGCTGGCCGACGCGGGCTACGCCCCGATGCCCGACGAGATCATCACCAAGGTCCGCGAGACCATCTCGGGCCTGAGCTGACCTGAGCGTGTGGTCCGGGCCCCCGATCCGGGGGACCGGACCGCACCGTCCGGTGCACCGCCGCCAGGAGCCCCCCGGGAGGGAGACGGCTCCGCCCGAGCCGCCGTCGCGCACGACGCGGCTCCGCAGACCGGAGAACCCGATGGACATACCCACGCAGACCACCAAAGCTCCCCAGACACCCCAGCCATCCGTGACCGAGGCCGGGCCCACCCCGCGCGGTGCCACCCGCCCCGGTGACCGGATCTTCGTCGGGCTCTCCCGCGGGTCCGGCATCCTGGTGCTGGTCATCATGGCCGCCATCGCGGCCTTCCTCACCTACCGCGCCATCCTCGCGATCAGCGAGAACGAGGCGAACTTCTTCACCGCCTTCGAGTGGAACCCCAGCGGCGTCCCGCCGGAGTTCGGCATCGCGGTGCTCGCCTTCGGCACGGTCGTGTCCTCGATCATCGCCATGGCCATCGCGGTCCCGATCGCGGTGGGCATCGCCCTGTTCATCACCCACTACGCCCCGCGCAAGCTGGGCGGCCCCATCGCGTACGTCGTCGACCTGCTCGCCGCCGTGCCGTCCATCGTGTACGGCCTGTGGGGCGCCCTGGTCCTCGTGCCGCACCTGGACGGCCTCTACGGCTGGCTGGACGACTACTTCGGCTGGACCGGCGTCCTCGAATGGCACGGCGGCGCCCCGCGCTCGCTGTTCACCGTCGGCATCCTGCTCGCGATCATGATCCTGCCGATCATCACCAACGTGAGCCGCGAGGTCTTCCGGCAGGTCCCGCGGATGCACGAGGAGGCGGCCCTGGCCCTCGGCGCCACGCGCTGGGAGGTCATCCGCATGTCCGTGCTGCCGTTCGGCCGCTCCGGCATCATCTCCGCCTCGATGCTCGGCCTCGGCCGCGCCCTCGGCGAGACGATGGCCGTCGCCATGGTGCTCTCCCCGAGCTTCGACATCGGCGCCAGCCTGCTCGACCCGGGCGGCGGCACCTTCGCCCAGAACATCGCCAGCAAGTTCAACGAGGCCACCGTGATGGGCCGGGACGCGCTGATCGCCTCCGGTCTGGTGCTCTTCGTCATCACCCTGCTGGTCAACGGCGCGGCCCGCCTGATCATCGCCCGCCGCAAGGAGTACTCGGGGGCCAACGCATGAGCCACGCATCCCTCACCGACAAGCGGCCCGGCCCCTCGCTGCGCGGCGCCACGCTGCCCAAGTGGTTCCCGTGGGCGGTCGCCGCGGGTTCCGTCGCGGCGGGCCTGGGCATCAGCGCCGCGGCCGGCCTGCACAGCAGCATCCAGTGGGCGCTGATCGCCTCCCTGCTGTTCGTGCTCGGCTCCTACGGCATCTCCGCCCGCGTCGAGGGCAGCCGGCAGGCCAAGGACCGCACGGCGACCAGCCTGGTCTGGGTCGCGTTCCTCCTCGCCGTCATCCCGCTGGCCTCGCTGGTCTGGGAGACCGTCAAGCGCGGTGTGAAGGTCCTGGACGGCTACTTCCTGACCCACTCGATGGGCGTCATCGCCGACACCGAGCCCGGCGGCGGCATCTACCACGCCATCCTCGGCACCCTGGAGCAGGTCGGCCTCGCCACCCTGGTCTCCGTGCCGGTCGGCGTGCTGACCGCGATCTACCTGGTCGAGTACGGCCGGGGCAAGCTCGCCAAGGCCGTGACCTTCTTCGTCGACGTCATGACGGGCATCCCGTCGATCGTCGCCGGCCTGTTCATCCTCAGCACCTGGATCCTGATGATGAACATGGGCCCGTCCGGCTTCGCCGGCTCGCTGGCCCTGTCGATCCTGATGATCCCGGTGGTCGTCCGCTCCACCGAGGAGATGCTCAAGCTCGTCCCGAACGAGCTGCGCGAGGCGTCCCTGGCGCTGGGCGTGCCGAAGTGGCGGACCATCCTGAAGGTGGTCCTGCCGACGTCGATCGGCGGCATCACCACCGGGGTGATGCTCGCGATCGCCCGTATCACCGGTGAGACGGCGCCCGTGCTGCTGCTCGTCTGGGGCACGGACTTCATCAACGCCAACCCGTTCCAGGACCCGCAGGAATCCCTGCCGATGTACATCTACCTCCAGTACGCCAACAGCGGCGGCTCCGGGGCGGCGTACGACCGTGCGTGGGCGGCGGCCCTGACGCTCATCGCGTTCATCATGATCCTCAACCTGGTGGCCCGCGGGATCGCCCGCTGGAAGGCCCCGAACACCGGTCGCTGACGCGGCCACGAGTCAGTACCGTCAGCGACCCGAAAGAAGCAGTGATTCACATGGCCAAGCGCATAGATGTCAGCGGCCTCAACGCCTACTACGGCTCCTTCCTGGCCATCGAGGACATCTCGATGACCATCGAGCCCCGCTCCGTGACGGCTTTCATCGGCCCGTCCGGCTGCGGCAAGTCCACGTTCCTGCGCACGCTCAACCGGATGCACGAGGTCACCCCGGGCGGGCGCGTCGAGGGCAAGGTGATGCTCGACGACGAGAACCTCTACGGCGCGGGCATCGACCCCGTGGCGGTCCGCCGCGAGGTCGGCATGGTCTTCCAGCGCCCGAACCCGTTCCCGACGATGTCGGTCTACGACAACGTGGCGGCGGGTCTGCGGCTGAACGGCAGCTACAAGAAGTCCGAGCTGGACGACGTGGTGGAGAAGTCCCTGCGCGGGGCGAACCTCTGGAACGAGGTGAAGGACCGCCTGAACAAGCCGGGCTCGGGCCTGTCGGGCGGCCAGCAGCAGCGCCTGTGCATCGCCCGCGCCATCGCGGTCGAGCCGAACGTCCTGCTCATGGACGAGCCCTGCTCCGCCCTCGACCCGATCTCCACCCTCGCCATCGAGGACCTGATCGGCGAGCTGAAGGAGCGCTTCACGATCGTCATCGTGACGCACAACATGCAGCAGGCGGCCCGTGTCTCCGACCGCACCGCCTTCTTCAACCTGGCGGCGGTCGGACAGCCCGGCAAGCTGATCGAGATCGACGAGACGGAGCGGATCTTCTCCAACCCGTCGGTGCAGGCCACGGAGGACTACATCTCCGGCCGCTTCGGCTGAGCCGACCGCCCCTCATTCCCCTCGCGGTGCTGCATGGCGGTGCCACCGCGAGGCCGGCCCGCCTCTGGCTCCCGGAGGCGGGCCTTCCCACACCCCGACCACGAACCGGCCTCGGACCGTGCACGCTGCGGCGCCATGGCTGGATACCTACGGCGCCGCTGCGACTCCGGTGGGGGCACGCGTAGCGCCTACGGCCCGGTGGGTGGCACGGGGCCGCGCCGGGGCGAGCCGCACTGCCCAGCCGCGGGCAGTCGTGCCTCCCCCAGTGCCTGAACGGCCTGGGAGGTACCCCCAGGGCGATGGGGGTCCCCCCGCTCGAGCGAAGCCGAGAGTGGGGGAGGGTGGGCGCGGGCGGCACCCCGTTCCGCCGGGCTGCGCAAACGCCCCGGCCTCAGCCACAACGCAGGGGACCAACGAACCGTCGGCAACATTTCGTGGGCGCGGGCGGCACCCCGCTCCGCCGGGCCGCGCAACGCCCCGGCCTCAGCCACAACGCCGGGCACCCGCACAACCGACGCCCAGCGCGCCGGCCCCGCCCTACAAGAACGCCAGCTTCACGACCCCGAAGGACAGCGCAGCGACCACCGCAGCCGCCGGCATCGTGATGAACCACCCCAGAATGATGTTCCGCGCAACACCCCACCGCACGGCGTTCACCCGCTTCGTCGCCCCGACCCCCATGATCGACGACGTGATGACATGCGTGGTCGAGATCGGCGCGTGGAACAGAAACGCCGACCCGAACATGATCGACGCCCCGGTCGTCTCCGCCGCGAACCCCTGCGGCGGATCCAACTCGATGATCTTCCGCCCCAGCGTCCGCATGATCCGCCAGCCACCGGCGTACGTCCCGAGCGACAGCATCACCGCACAGGCGATCTTCACCCACACCGGAATCGGATCGCCGTAGTCCTCGACGTCGGCGATGACCAGCGCCATCACCACGATGCCCATCGTCTTCTGGGCGTCCTGGAGACCATGCCCCAGCGCCATCCCGGCCGCCGACACCGTCTGCGCGATACGGAACCCCCGCTTCGCCTTGTGCGGATTGGCCCGCCGGAAGATCCACATGATGGCCGTCATGACCAGGTAGCCGGCCAGCAGACCCACCACCGGCGACACGAACATCGGAATGACGATCTTGTCGACCACCCCGTGCCAGTAGACCGACGTCCCCCCGGCCAGCGCCGCGCCCACCATGCCGCCGAACAGCGCGTGCGACGAGGACGAGGGCAGACCGAAGTACCAGGTGATGAGGTTCCAGACGATCGCCCCGACCAGCGCGGCGAACAGGATGCCCATGCCCGTCGAGCCCTCGGGCGTCTCGATCAGCCCCTCGCTGACGGTCTTGGCGACCCCGGAGCCCAGAAACGCGCCGGCCAGGTTCATCACGGCCGCCATCGCGAGCGCCACGCGCGGCGTCAGCGCCCGCGTGGAGACCGACGTCGCGATCGCGTTGGCCGAGTCGTGGAAGCCGTTCGTATACGTGAAGAAGAGCGCGACCCCGATGGTCACGACCAGAGCGAAGGTGTCCATGGACGCGCCTCAGGACTCCTTGACCGCGATGGTCTCCACCGTGTTCGCCACGTGCTCGAAGGCGTCGGCCGCCTCTTCCAGGACGTCCACGATCTGCTTGAGCTTGAGCACCTCGATCGCGTCGTACTTGCCGTTGAAGAGATGGGCGAGCAGCTTGCGGTGGATCTGGTCGGCCTGGTTCTCCAGCCGGTTGACCTCGATCCAGTACTCGGTGAGGTTGTCCATGGTCCGCAGGTTCGGCATGGCCTCGGCCGTCAGCTCCGCCGCCCGCGCCAGCACCTCGATCTGCTGCTCGACGCCCTTGGGCAGTTCGTCGATGTTGTAGAGGACGACCAGGTCGACGGCCTCCTCCATGAAGTCCATGATGTCGTCGAGGGACGACGCGAGGGAGTAGATGTCCTCACGGTCGAACGGCGTGATGAACGAGGAGTTCAGCTGGTGGAAGATCGCGTGCGTGGCATCGTCACCGGCGTGTTCCGCGGCCCGCATACGCTCTGCGATCTCGGCCCGGGCGGATGCGTCCGCCCCGAGCAGTTCCATCAGGAGTTTCGAGCCCGTGACGATGTTGTCCGCGGATGCGGCGAACATGTCGTAGAAGCTCGTCTCCCTGGGGGTCAGACGAAAGCGCACGTGTGGTCCTCGGGGTGCATCGGTTTCGGTCAGGCTGATGCTAGGCGCATCATCCGGCCACGGCTAACGGGCCGTCCACCAGTGTCGCCCATCAGGCAGAGTGATGAGCAGGGGGGCGGTCCGAGGCCCCGGGGCCAAGGCTCCCCTACCCCGGGAAGTTCGTTACCATATACCCGACAGGGGTATATGTCGGAGGTTCTGTCCGACTGTCCGTCCCACCCGTTGCCCGCGAACCGCACCCCCAGGAGGACGCGATGACGACCACCGAGGCCGGCGCCGGTGCGCCCTCCCCCGTGGTGACCGACCACGACCGCGGTGTCCACGGCTACCACAAGCAGAAGGACGAGCACCTCAAGCGGCTGCGCCGCATCGAGGGCCAGATCCGCGGCTTGCAGCGGATGGTCGACGAGGACGTCTACTGCATCGACATACTCACCCAGGTCTCGGCCTCCACCAAGGCCCTGCAGTCCTTCGCCCTCCAGCTCCTGGAGGAGCACCTGCGCCACTGCGTCGCCGACGCGGCCCTCAAGGGCGGCGACGAGATCGACGCGAAGGTGGAGGAGGCCACGAAGGCGATCGGCCGCCTGCTGCGCACCTGAGCCGAGGCGTCAGCCGCGGCGCCCGTCGCCGCGCTCCCGCTCCTCGGCCACCTTGAGCACCTCGTCGATGCTCTCCAGACTGAGCCGCTCACGGGCGGCCGAGGCGGCGATGATCAGCTCACCGCACAGTTCGATCTCGGCGAGGGCCACGTGGTCCTGCACTGCCGTACCGCCGACCGGAGCCACGCGCGTCACCTCTTCTCTGCCGTCACCGACTTCCTAGAGTAGGGAGCGGCCTACGCACCGCGCATGGCACGGAAGGGCTAGTTCTTGACATCCGCCCCTTCGGCGATCTTGCCCGCGTAGATGTCGTCCTCGTTCGGCAGCCGTACGGCCACGGGGGCGCCGAAGTCGTAGAGCAGCGTGGTGGAGGCCACGGCGACGGTGCCCTGCTGCCCGCCGTTGACGAAGCTGAACCGGTGCCTGACCTTGCGGATGCGGCCCTGGTCGTCCAGGTACGCCTCGAAGGGCACCACGGCCGTGGCGAACCCTTTCGCCGCCGCCGCGAACGGCTCGCGGTTCCCCGCCGAGGCCGCCTCGGCCGCCCTGGCGAGGTCGGCCGTGCCGCGGTAGTGCCGTACCCGGGTCCCCGCGACCTCGGTCCGGCCGACGTACGTCGCCTTCCGCGCGCCGCGCAGCACCTCGGCCGCGGCGTACGGATCGGTGGCACCGCCGGTGACGAGATTGCCGTCGGACAGGGAGGCCGTCTCCACCCGCACCCACTTGTCGTCGGGCACGCCGGCGCCGCGGTTCTTCATGTACAGCGCGCCGGGTGTGAGCAGTTCGGTGATCGGCCGGTGCTCGCTCTCGCCGGCCGGGTCCTGCGGCAGCATCACCTTCAGCCGCCCGAGGCGCCGCGCGAAGTCGTACACGCCCTCACCCCGGATGGTCACCCGGGTCCCGCCGCTGGCCATCTCCATCGACGTACGGGCCTTGGAGGTACCGGCCTCGACGAGCCGGTCGGCGGCCCGGTGCAGCACCTCGACGGCCTCCTGGCCGCTGCCGTCCTGAGCGGCGACGGCCCCGCCGCCGGAACATCCGCACACCCCCATCCCGACGCAGGCCACGACCCCCGCGACCACGCCGGTGCCCCGCACCCTCACCCAACCCATCGCCTGCCTACCCCCAAGCCGTCACGTCCGCTCCGGGCCCGCTGCCGCCCGGTTAACGACGGCCGGGCGACGCCGGTAACGTGGTCGGCGTGGCGCAGCAGGAGGCTCTTGACGTTCCCGGCGACCTCCCGGAACACAGCACGACGACGATCGAGCGTGGCCCGTTCTGCCTGGCCACCTGCACCTGCGGCTGGCGCGGGCCGGCCCGCAGAGCCCGAAGCCAGGCCCGCACGGACGCCCAGACCCACACCGCCCCGCCCCCGCCCTGACCCCGGCCGTCACAGCCCGCGGCCCCGGGCACTTCGGTCCGGGCCCGGGGACCACAGTCCGGGGCTTGGAGAGCACAGTCCAGGACCCGAGGGGCTACGGCCCGGTCGGCCTCCGGGCCCTCGCCCGCGGCCTCGGCGCGCTAGGCAGCGAGATCTCGCTCCTCAGATCCGAGGGGCTCATGCTCCTTGCGCGCCCCCGGAATCACCGCGTCCCGTCCCCCGTGCGACGATCGCCCCCGCGCGCTGACCAGCCATCCCACCCGGGGCGACCGCTCGATCGCCTTCGTCACCGGCGTCAGCAGGGCCATGGCCACCGGCGACAGCAGCAGCGCCACCGCCGTGCCGAGCGCGAAGCCGCCGACGACGTCGGTCGGGTAGTGCACGCCCATGTAGACCCGGCAGAACCCGCCGAGCAGACCCAGCAGGATGCCGACCACGCCGAACTTCCGGTTGGCGACGAACAGCGCGACGCCCATCGCCATGGTGAGCGTCGCGTGGTCGCTCACGAACGAGTAGTCGGTCTTGCCGGCGACGAGCACCTCGAGCCCGTCGTGCGTGTAGAACGGCCGCGGTCGCTCGACGAAGCCCCGTATCGGCACGTTGACCAGCACCGCGATGCCGGCCGCGAGCGGCACCCAGACCAGCGCCGCCACCGACGCCGCGGCGTCCTCACCGCCCCGGCGCCGCACGGACCACCAGCACCACAGCACCATCAGCACCATGGCGAACAGCAGCCCGTACTCGCCCACGAATTCCATGACCCGGTCGAACCAGTGCGGTGCGTCCTTGGCCAGGCCATTGATGTCGTAGAGCAGCTCGACGTCGGGGTTCGACCCGGATTCGGCGAGTCCAGCCATGTGCTGCGGCCCCTTCGTCCTCACTGTCTCCTCGGCGCACCCTTGTGCACGCCGCTCTCCTGCCACCCCCGTGGTTGTAGATCCGCTCGGTCGGCACACCTACGACAACAGGAACGCACGGCCCCCGTTGATACGTTCCACACTCCACTGAATGATCACGCAGACGTTATCGAAGAGAGACCCGTCTTCGCAGCTCAGGGGGGTGCTTCACCCTCGGTTCACACCCCGGCGGGGAGTGCTTTCGCGCCATCTTCGGTGACCCGGGTGGCCCCGAAGTAGTCCGGCGTGTCGATCGGGTCGAACCGGATGACGGCCCCCGGACGCGGCGCGTCGATCATGTACCCCCCGCCCACATAGATCCCGACATGCCGGATCGCACGCGAATCGGTCGGATCGTCGGAGAAGAACACCAGATCGCCGGGCAGCAGCTCGTCCCGGCCGGGGTGCGGCCCCGCGTTGTACTGATCGTTGGCGACGCGCGGCAGCGTGATCCCCACACTCTCGTACGCGGCCTTGGTCAGCCCCGAGCAGTCGAACCGTCCGCCCTGCTCAGCCGTACCGTTGCCGCCCCACAGATACGGCGTCCCCAGCTTCTTCTGCGCGTACGCGATCGCCCCGGCGGCCTGCTCGGACGGATCGACCCGCCCCGCGGGCGCCGCGAAGCTCTTCTCCAGGGCGAGGATGCGCTTGACGTAGTTCTGGGTCTCCTTGTACGGCGGCACGCCCTGGTACTTGATCACCGCGTAGGCGCCGGCGTTGTACGACGCCAGCATGTTTTCGGTCAGATTCCCGCCGACGTCCTCCACGTACGACGCGAGCGTGCAGTCGTACGACGCCGCCGACGGAATGGCGTCCTTCGGGTCCCACACGTCCCGGTCCCCGTCACCGTCCCCGTCGATGCCGTGCGTGGCCCAGGTCCCGGGGATGAACTGCGCTATCCCCTGCGCCGCCGCATGCGACTGCGCCCTCGGGTTGAACCCGCTCTCCTGATACAACTGCGCGGCGAGCAGCGCGGGACTGATGGCGGGACAGAGATTGCCCCACTTCTGCACGAGATCCTGGTACTCCGCGGGCACGGTCCCCTTGGCCAACGCCTTGGCTCCCCCACCCGCCCCGTTCGCGAGGTTCCCGGCGACGACGTAGACCCCGACGACGAGCACCATGACGAAGCTCAGGCCCAGCCCAGTCACCGCGACCCCGAGCACCCAGACTTTTCGCACGGCTCTACTTTCCCCCACCGCGGCAGCGTTGACGGACCATTTCCAGCCGTTCTGTGTGCCGCCTCCCCGGTCCGCTCGGGGACCCGGAGGCCGTGACAGGCGATGCTCGCGCGGACGTCGTCGCGACAGGTCAGGTTCGCCCGGGCCAGTCGAAGGACCTCAACACCCCGAAAGCCCCTGCGGCCTGACGTCCCGACGGTCTCGCGTATGACGACGGAACAGTACCGGCGGCCCATTCGCTTGGCTCTGTAGCACACCGACTCAGCAGTCACCTCGATGAGTGACGGCGCATCGCCGCATTCCCGCTCATCGACCAGCGCGCCACCATGTCGTCACGACTCCGGTATCACTCGTCGTCCCCTTGACGGCCATGATTCCCAGGAGCTGACGGGACGTCTGCTCGAGTTCCCCCTCCACAGTACTGCCGACACGCTCGCCCATTTCTCCCGACGGCCTGGCGCAAGCTGAAGCAACCGACAGCAGACGGCTCACAACCAGCCGTACTACTCGCCCCGAGCGTCAGAAACGCTCGATCTCCTGCCCCTTCGGAACCTTGTAACAGCCTGACACAACACTCACGCTGAGCATTGGCGGGTCTCCCTTCGCCATTTCGATGATCTTTACACTTACCTTTCGCTCTTCATGATCGGCGGTCATCCTGATATTCTTGTTCTTACTGGCGTCCGGCCCATAATCGAGGATATTCCAGCCATGCTTCGGCAATTCTTCTTTGAGTCGTTCCATCGCTACACCAAGGTCATCGGCGTCGGCTGGAACGAAACTCCAAGGATGAAGAATCTGGAAGTACTTCTCGGTGTCCCTTCCCGAGCATTCCAGCACTGTTGATTGGCTGTCGGACGCTTTCCCCTTGACGCCGATGAGATCGTAGAGGCTGCTGGAAACCTTCTCCGTCGCGTCAGCTGCCTCCAGTGACGCACTCGTTCCAGCGAATGGAACCTCGCCGGTGCTGTCCTCAGTCATGCTGCATCCCGTAATGGCGAAAAGGGCTATTGACAGGCCGACAGTCAGGCACATCGGTCGGATCTTCACACCTACTCCTATTTGACGTGCGCCCACGGGTCAGGCGGTGGCACCAGTGATACGTCGTCACCCCTTCCGACAACGACAAGCGCCTGATTCAGCAGACTTTCACTGTCTGGATTCCAGTAATCACTGTGCCCCTCGGTGTCCGTCGTCATCCGATTGGCGCCGAACTCCGGGTCGCTCGGAATGACGAAACCGTCCCCACCGTGCCCCCAGCGCCCGAGGTCCGGAACCACGTCCCCATCGGCCTCCTGGTTCCATACATGACCCTTCGGAACGTCCATTTCACCGCCATCGGACACCTTTACTCCAGGACTGCCGGCGAAGATCACCTCGTCGGCGCTGAGGTGGCCTGTCTCGGCTGCCGCGCCGACAAGAGTCGTTCCGTACGAGTGCCCGATCACAGTGGTGTGGGCAGAGGTACCACTGGAATGCGCTGCACCAAGCCCGTTCATGAAGTCTCGGAGAGCTGGTGCACCATCGTAAGCGTAGTGCTCGAACGGGGCGTCCTTCGCGACGTCGTCAGGCGCGTCGTAACCGAGCCAGGTAATGGTGGAAACAGAGTCCCCTCCAGATGCTCCATTGGCCACCCGCCACAGATTCACCATCCGGTTGATGTCCCCGCCCACGCCATCCAGATCTGACGTTGTCCCGGGCACATATACAGCCGTGTGGTCCGCGGTATCCGGATTTCCGTTGGCAATAACCGCTCGACCGTCCTTATCGGCGCTGAACTTCAACAGGTAAGCCTCCGGCAGCCCTTTCGTACCCGTCGCGTCAAAACGCTTCTGGATGTCCTTTATGCCATGGAGATTTCGATTCAGCTGGTCATACCGATCGCCGTATCTGTGATGCCACTGCAACCATTCATCGGTATACACCCTGGCCGGTCGCCCCCCGGCGGTGATCCAGGTCCACTTTTCTGCCGGTGGTGCGGGGATTGAATTCAGCTCCATCTGCATCCGGCCGCGTGTGGTTTCGAGGACGATTCGGTTTGCCTCATCCCGGACTGTGGCGGGCAGTCCGTCGAGTCCGCCCACAGCGGCAGGGCGCATGGAGACCCAAGCAGCCTGCTCCTCTGCACTCAGCGCCCCCCACCACTTGGCGTTCTCGTGAGGACTGCCGTCCTTGGGAGGCTGCGGTAGCGAATCGAGATACTTCCTGCCGGCGTCGGTCACTCCCTTGGTATCCGATGACGTGTCCGCCCAGTCGGCGTCGGAGACGGTCAGGTCATCGTCGGCCTTCAGCGCCCGCAGCTTCGGCGCCCACTTCTCGTCAGCTTCCGTCGCGTCCTTGAGTGCGGTGGCGATGAGATCAGCGCAGTCCTGAGCGAGGCGACGGTTGGGATTGGGGTCGAAGTTCGCCGCTTGACGGCCGACGGCGGAGGCCGTGCCGTCCGTCAGACCACTCACTGTGCCACCTGCGGGGAACTTGCCGTCGTCGGCCTTCTCACCACCGGGCGGGTAGGTGACCGAGCCGTCGGCGTTCACGGTGAGTTTGGCTGCCTTCGCGCTCTCAAGGGCCGCGTCGAGCTTCCTCTTGGCGGCTTCGATCTCGTACGAGAAGGCGTCGAGAGCGGTACTGATGAGGCCGCACTGCGCCTGAACGTAGTGGAAGTTGTCTCCCAGCTTTCCGAGCTGCTTGACCGCCTGGGTCGCCGCCTTGCCCTTCAAGTGGTTCTTCATCGCCACGGCGATCTGGTTCTCAATGCGGTCCTTGGCCGCGCTCGCCATGTCAGCGGCGCTACGGTAGCCGCCGGCCGCTTCGGAGTACTCGGTCGGCTTGAGAGCCTTGAGCGTAGCGAGGTCCATGACGCCTCGTCACCGCCCCTTGCCCTGTCCGCCGACAGCCGCCGTGTCCACGTATGCCACCTTGAGCTTCTCGAGCTCCGCCTCGACCGACTGGTCCGTCTTCAGCTGGTCGTTGCCCGCCTTGACCAGCAAGCCCGAGAGCTTGCCGCAACGCCCGCTGACGTTTCCGATGTAGGTCTCCCACGAGCGGTAGACCTCCTTCTGGGCGACAGCGGTCAAGCAGCCGGCATCGCCGCCGAGACCCGTCTGACCGGTCTCGAGCTGCTTCATGGCCTTGCCGATGTCCTCACGGAGCGAGCCGACGTCCGTACCAGCCTTGGTCCAGGCCGGCTTGTTGGAGATGAGGTCGGCCGCGCGTCCGCCACCTGAATCCGCGGGCAGCTGGTTCAACTGCATCTGCGCCGTGTGCCGCTCGGCCGCTACGGCCTTGAGCTGCTCCCATTCGTCCCACGACATGCGTGGAGCCTCCCCCTGTGGTGGTACGCCGACGAGACGTGCTCGTCCAACAGCAACGCTGCGGTGGTCGACACGGACAGTAGCGGACCGTCACCGGTTGTCCCATCCGTATCGGCCACCATGGCGTCTGAGTACGGATACTCAGATGACCAGGGCCGCCGGAGGGATGTTCCTCGCGAGCCCGCCGACGCCGTCCAGGGCAGCCGCCGGATCGACGGGCCGTCAAAAGGGGCGGCTTCCGGCCGGTGTGAAGTCGGGCAAGCTCGGCCACCCCGAAGAAGGGCACAACGACGCAACCGCGCGGCAGGTTGCGCTCACGCCTCATTGCCCGGCGTAACCTACCGTGATACACAGAGTGACCATACGACTCTTTGCATACCGCTCCGCACCGCCTCATGAGGACCCGGCGTGGAGCGGTGGCAAGGTATTCGTACGAAACCCGCCAATCAATGACGCCAAGTCGACATCCGGCGGCGTGGTTGTCGGCGAGAATGAGGCCTGACCTCTGCACGACCGCAGAGGATGCGGAACTACCCAACAGGGGCGGTGACTTACATGCTCTTTGCGGCCGAAAAGGGAGACATCAACACCATCATCGGCGGGATCGCTCCGGACTGGGGCCCCTTCGGCAGCCTGGGCAACGAGGCCAAGGTGATGATCGAGGTGGTCATGGCGGTCGCCATCCTGATCTGCCTGGGCATCGCCATCTGGGGCGCCGCCAAGCAGCGCATCGGCGCCACCGCCCTGCGCGACACCTTCAGTGCCGAGCAGGGCAAGGGCCTCATCATCGCCGGGCTGACGGGCGTGTTCATCATCGGTTCGCTCGGCACGCTGTTCACCATCGTGTACGGCATGGCCGTGTAGCCCGGTCCGGCGGTCCCCGCGCCCCCTCCCTCCTTCTCCATCCCTTTCCCTCCTCCATCCCACCCACCCGTCGTGCCCCCCGGCTGAGGTTGCGTTTCCCTGATGTCGAGTCACCACACCGCGCCCGCGCGGGAACCAGCACGGCTACCGTCGTACTACTACGGCATGGGACACGAGGAGTCCCCGCACGACGTCGAGGGGGCGCACGCGGCATGAGTCTCGGGGACGAGCACCACGCCTCCGGCGGTTACGGCGGCACCGGCCAGACGCGTACCCGCCTGCCCGACAGCGGCCCGCGCAGAACCGGCCGGTCGTCGTCGCGCAGCCTGGTCACGGTGGTCGGCGTGGTCGTGCTGCTGATCGCCGCGATCGCCTTCGCGAACCGTGGAGGAGACGATTCCGCAACGGGCGCGGAGGCGGCGGACAAGCCGAAGGCGGCGGCGACCGCACCGACCGGGGAGCGGCCGGTGCAGTCGGGGTTCTCCCGGGACGAGCAGGGCGCGCAGAGCGCGGCGGCCAACTACGCGGTGGCGCTGGGTTCGGCCGACATGTTCGACAAGGCCAAGCGGGACGCCATCCTGGCCCGCATCATCGCCCCCTCCCGAGTGGCCGGCCTGTCCGCCACCCTGGACCGGGCGTACAGCCCCGCGTTCAACAAGAACGTCGGGCTGAACGAGGACGGATCGACGCCGAAGGGCTACACGTTCGTCTCCCGCACCAGCCCGATCGGCACGAAGGTCACCGAGTCGTCGAGCGACGCCGCGACGGTCGAGGTCTGGTGCAGTGGCCTCCTCGGTCTCGCGGGCGAGAAGTCGACCAGGCCGGTCACGAACAGCTGGTTCACCATCACCATGCGGCTGCGGTGGACCGACGGCGACTGGAAGATCGAGACGCACTCTCAGAAGGACGGCCCCACGCCCATCCCCGGCGACGAGAGGGCCTCCAGCGCCGACGAGATGGCGAAGGCCGTCCAGGAGTACGGAGGGTTCTCCTATGCCCGCTAGCCGCCGTGTGCTCACCCTGACAGGCGTCGTCGCCCTCGCACAGACGGCGGCGGTCCTGGCCGCCGGGCGCGCCCTCGCCGCTCCCACCCCGACGCCGACACCGAGTGGCGACTGTTCTCTGATCGCGCCCCCCGCCAGGAAGTATTGCGAGGAAGGCGGCAGCTCGGGCGGAGGCGGCGGAGGAGCCGGCACCCTCAACGACCCCGTATCCGCCCTCGACCCCCTCTCCTCCCTGGCCAAGGGCTGCGCCGACGCCGCCGCCTGGACCATCGACAAGCTCAGTGCCGCCGTCCAGGACACCGCCGACGTCGACTTCACCAACCCCACGTTCCTCAAGCAGTACGCCGTCGTCTTCGCCGCCTCGACGATCCTCACGCTGCTCCTGTGGCTGCTGGCCGTCGCCAAGCGAGCCGTCCGCGGCGTCCCGTTCACCACCGCGGTCTCAGAGGCGATCGGCTTCCTCTGGCTCACCGTCCTGGCCTCCGCCTTCACGCCGCTGATCCTCTACACGGTCGTCTCGGCGACCGACGGGGTCACCGACGTGCTCGCCAAGGCCACCGGCGACCAGACCGACACCTTCTTCGGCACCTTCTCCGCCGCCCTGGAGAAGGGCGAGGACATCGGCGGCGGCCCGATCATGCTGATCGTCGTCTCCCTGGTCAGCATCCTCGCCGCCGGCGTCCTCTGGCTGGAGCTGGTCATCCGCGCCGCCCTGCTCTACGTCGGCGCCCTCCTCGGCACCGTCGTCTACGCGGGGCTCGTGGACAAGAACCTGTGGGGTCACGTCCGCCGCTGGGCCGGGATCATGATCGCCGTGATCCTCGTCAAGCCCGTCATCGTGATCGTCCTCGGGCTGGCGGGTGCGCTCTCCGCCGACGACGGGCCGGACGCCTTCTCCGCCGTCGTCTCCGGCCTGGCGATCATCCTGCTCGCCATCTTCGCGTCCGCGATGATCTACCGTTTCGTCCCCGGCTTCGGCGACGAGATCGCCGGCTCCCGCAACAACCGCCTCATGCAGGGCGCCGAGAACAAGGCCGCCGCCGTCATGAGTTCCCCGGCGACCCTCGTCGCCCAGGGCATCAAGACCCACAGCTCCCGCAGCCACCAGAGCGGCCACCCGGGCGGCGACGGCGGCTCCACCGCCTCCCGCTCCACCAACCCCGCCTCCGGCGGCGTCGCCGCGCACAGCGCGCGCCCCTCGAACGGCGGCGGCGGATCTGTCCCCTCCGCCGCACCCGCACCGCGCTCCGCCGCCCCGGCGAGCAGCCCGGTGAACACGCCCCACGCCAGCAGCACCCGCACCAGCAGTACCAACCGCACGGGAGGTGAAGGGCGTTGACGACCGAGTCCCACGTGTCCCATCCGGTCACGCCCCGCCGTACATATCTGATCGGCCGCGCCCGGCCGAACGCGATCGTCGGCCGCAACCGGGAGACCGGCGAGATCGCGCTCATCGTCGTGGGCGCGTTCCTCGGCATGATGTGCGGACTCCTCGTCCCCGTCCTCACCCTGCGCATCGTGCTGCTCGCCGGCTTCCCGATGCTCGCGCTGGCGGCGGTCTACGTGCCGTACAAGCAGCGGACGTTCTACAAGTGGTTCGAGATCAACCGCAGCTACAAGCGGACGCTGCGCCAGGGCGCCGCCTACCGCTCCGGCGCCATCGAGGCCGGCACCCGGCTCGACGGCCGGGAGGTCGAGGTCGGCCCGCCGCCCGGCATCGGCCGGATCACCTGGCTGTCGGCGCCCTTCGGGCCCGACGAGATCGCCGTACTGCTGCACGCGGACCGCAAGACGGTCACCGCCGCCATCGAGATCGAGGGCCCCGGCGTCGGCCTGCGCGACTCGGAGGACCAGGAGGCCCTGGTCGACCGCTTCGGCACACTGCTGAAGCACGTGGCCAACGGCGACGGTTTCGTCACCCGCCTCCAGATGCTCGCCCGCACTCTCCCCGCAGACCCCGACGCCCACGCCAAGGACGTCGCCGTCCGCGGGGACGACCGGGCCCTGCCGTGGCTCCAGCAGTCGTACGACCAGTTGCAGTCGATGGTGTCCACCAGCAGCGAGCAGCACCGCGCCTACCTGGTCGCCTGCATGCACTACACCCGGGAGCTGGCCGCCGAGGCGCACGCCATGGCGCGGGCCGCCCGGCCGCAGCACGGCCGCAGGCTGGACCGCGACGCCGGGCTCGCCGTGGTGATGGCGCGTGAGCTGACCGACATCTGCTCACGTCTTCAGGAGGCCGACATCCGGGTGCGCCAGCCGCTCGGCCAGGGGCGGCTCTCCTCCCTGATCCACTCCATGTACGACCCGGACCACCCGATCGACCACATCCAGGCGATGACCAAGCGCAACGCCTGGCCGGCCGAGCTGGACGCCACGGAACCGACGTATCTCCAGGCCAAGACCCGCGAGTCCAACACCCGCGCCCCCTGGTGCCACGCCACCGCCTGGATCAAGGAGTGGCCGATGACCCCCGTCGGCGTCAACTTCCTCGCCCCGCTGCTCGTCCACACCCCGGACGTCATCCGCACGGTCGCGGTGACGATGGACCTCGAACCCACCGAGGTCGCCATCGAGCGCATGCTGACCGAGAAGACCAACGACGCCGCCGAGGCCTCCCGCGCCGCCAAGATGAACCGCACCGTCGACCCCCGCGACGTCGCCGCCCACAGCCGTCTCGACCAGCGCGGCGAGGACCTCGCGAGCGGCGCCGCGGGCGTCAACCTGGTCGGCTACATCACCGTCTCCTCCCGCTCCCCCGAGGCGCTGGCCCGCGACAAGCGGACCATAAGGGCCTCGGCCGGGAAGTCGTACCTGAAACTGGAGTGGTGCGACCGCGAGCACCACCGCGCCTTCGTGAACACACTTCCGTTCGCCACCGGCATCCGAAGGTAGGGGCTGAGCCTGATGCGGGACCCGCTGTCCGTCGTCACCGACGCCTTCACCTCCTTCCTCTTCGGGAAGGTGGAGACCACCCGCCTGCCGGTGCGCACCTCCACGGGCCAGGCGCAGGCGGTGTACCTGCCGACCGCCGCACCGGGCCTCGGCGACTCCGGCGTCATCATCGGCCGCGAGGTGTACTCCGGGAAGGGCTACATCTACGACCCCTTCCAGCTGTACGGCCAGCAGCTCCCCGCCCCGCACTGGCTGGTCCTCGGGGAGTCCGGCAACGGCAAGTCGGCGCTGGAGAAGACGTACGTCCTGCGCCAGCTCCGCTTCAAGGACCGCCAGGTCGTCGTCCTCGACGCCCAGGGCGAGGACGGCGTCGGCGAGTGGAACCTCATCGCGCAGGAGCTGGGGATAACGCCCATCCGGCTGGACCCGATGGCCGCCCTGGACCACGGCATCCGGCTCAACCCCCTGGACCCGGCGATCACGACGACCGGCCAGCTCGCCCTGCTCCGGACGATCATCGAGGTCGCGATGGGGCACGGGCTGGACGAGCGCTCCGGCTTCGCCCTGAAGGTCGCGCACGCCTACGTCAACGAGACCATCGTCGAACGCCAGCCGGTGCTGTCCGACATCGTCGAGCAGCTGCGGCACCCGGAGCCGGAGTCGGCCGAGGCGATGAACGTCGACATAGACGACGTACGGGCGTGGGGCCTGGACGTCGCCCTGGTGCTGGACCGGCTCGTCGACGGTGACCTGCGCGGCATGTTCGACGGCCCGACGACCGTCGGCATCGACCTGGACGCGCCGCTGATCGTCTTCGACCTGTCCCACATCGACCGCAACTCCATCGCCATGCCGATCCTGATGGCGATCGTCGGCGTGTGGCTGGAGCACACCTGGATCCGCCCCGACCGCAAGAAGCGCATCTTCCTGGTCGAGGAGGCCTGGCACATCATCAACAGCCCGTTCGTGGCGCAGCTGTTCCAGCGGCTGCTGAAGTTCGGGCGCCGGCTGGGCCTGTCCTTCGTGGCGGTGGTGCACCACCTCTCCGACGTCGTCGACGGCGCGGCGGCGCGGGAGGCGGCGGCGATCCTGAAGATGGCGTCGACCAGGACGATCTACGCCCAGAAGGCCGACGAGGCACGGGCCACCGGCAAGGTCCTCGGCCTGCCGCGCTGGGCCGTGGAGATCATCCCGACCCTCACCCCCGGCATCGCGGTCTGGGACGTCAACGGCAATGTCCAGGTGGTCAAGCACCTGGTCACCGAGACCGAACGCCCGCTGGTCTTCACCGACCGCGCGATGACCGAGTCCTCCAGCGACCTCGCGGACGACGCGCTGCGCGCCGCCGAGCTGGAGGCCGAGGAGCGGGCGGCGGCCTTCGTGGAACAGCACCTCGGCGACTCGTCCGAATCGACGGTGGCTTAAGGACGCAGGGGGAGGAACGCATGAGACCGGACGGTGGGCGCCGCGACGGCCAGGGCGGCATCCCGGACGGCCTGCTGGTCGGCACACTCGCGTTTCTCCTCGGTATGACCGTGCTGGTCTGGACGGCCACCGGCCTGGCCGGCCTGTTCGCCCACGGCGCCTGGCCCAGCGGGGTCACCTTCACCCGCACCCCGCTCGCCATGCGGCACCTGATCGCCCAGCCCCACGACATCCCCGGCGCCTGGCCCGACACCCCCGCCTCCGGGCTGTCCGGCTACGGGCTGTTCTGGGGACTGTTCATCGGCCAGCTGATGGTGCTGGTCGTCCTGACGGTCTTCGTCCTGGGAACGCTGGCCCGCTGGAAGGCGGTACGGCAGCGCAGGCGGACGGAACCGGCGCAGGCCGAGACGCCCGCTCGGGCACCGGCGCAGGAGCCGGCGCGGGTGGTGCACGAGGTCCCGACGCCCAGGGCGCCGCGGCGGGAGACACCGGCGGAGGACGAGCCGCCCACCGCCCCGTCCGTGGCCCTCACCAAACCGCCGGACGGTACCGTCCCCAAACCACCGGACGGCACCGTCCCCAAACCACCGGACGGCACCGTCCCCGAGCCGGTGGGCGGCACCGTCCCCGAGCCGATGACAGGAACCGTCCCCCGGCCGCCTGGCGGTTGGGAAGCCCGCCGCGCCGACGCGACGGTGCACTACGGGGCGCCCGAGACCAGGGCGGCCACCGCCACCCAGGCCCTCCAGGACGCGGAGGGACCCGCCGTCGTCCTCACCTCGAACCCCGCCCTCTGGCAGGAGACCAAGGACGCCCGCGCCAAACTGGGCCCGGTCCACCTCTACGACCCCACCCACCGCTGCGACACCCCGTCCCGGCTCCACTGGTCGCCCACCGCGGGCTGCGAGGACAAGCAGACGGCGACCCTCCGGGCCGTCGCCCTCCTCACCCCCGTACGCCCCACCGCCAAGCTCGACCAGGCCGTCGCCGACACCGCCGACACCCTGCTGCGCAGCTATCTGCACGCCGCCGCCGTCGACGGCCGCACCGTCCGCCACGTGCACCGCTGGTCCCAGGGCACCGGCGTCCAGGACGCCGTACGCATCCTGCGTACCAGCCCCAAGGCCGCCCCCGGCGCGGCCGGCGAACTCGAGGCGGCCCTGACCGCCCATCCCGAACGCCGGGACATGGCCCACCAGCTGACCGCCCGCGCCCTGGCCACCTTGTCCATGGTCAATATCCGCGAGGCGTGCACTCCGAACCGAACTGATGCCCTCGCCTTGGATTCCTTCGTGCACGAAGGGGGAACCCTTTACGTGGTGGGCGAGTCCATCGAGGACCCCAGGACAGACCCGGGCGCGATGCCGTTGCTGACGGCGCTCGTCGCAAGCGTGGTCGAGCACGGCCGGCGCATGGCCGAACGGTCATCCTCCGGTCGGCTCGACCCACCACTCACTCTCGTCCTGGACGACGTCGCCGCCGTGGCGCCCCTTCCCCAGCTGCCGGAGCTGCTGGCCACCGGTGTCGAGCTGGGCCTGCCGACCCTGGCCCTCCTCCGGTCCCGCGAACAGGGCCGCGCCCGCTGGCCGCACCACGAACTGCCGGTGTAGACAGCCCTCTCCGCACCCGTCACCGCTCGAGGACGTACTCCAGCTCGGTATCCCCGTCCCGGCCCGCCAGCGGCACCGTCACCCCGCTCGGCACGAACCCCACCTTCCGGTACAGCCCCTGCGCCCGCGCGTTGTCCTCGTGCACCATGAGCCGCGCCCGCTCCGCACCGCGCCCCCACGCCCACTCCAGCCCTGCGTCGAACAGCGCCTTGGTCAGCCCGCTCCCCCGCCACTCGGGTCGTACGAACACGCCGACCACATGGCCCTGCCGGCGCTCGACGGGGAGCCCGGCCCAGTCCGTCGTACCGGGCTCCTCCACCAGCACCGTCAGCGTCCCCAGCCACCGGCCGCCGGGCCCCTCGGCGACGATCTGCTGCGCCGTCCCGGCCCCCTCGGCGGCCTTCGCCGCCCGCTCCCGCCAGTAGGAGTCGGGCTTGGCCACCGCGTCCTGGTACGTCTCCAGAAAGGCCAGGTGCGCCACGGGGTCCTGAAGCGCCCGCAGCCGCAGCTCCCGCACGGCGGGCCACTCGTCGGCGCGGATCGAACGGATCACATAGTCCCCGGGAGCGGGGACACGGCGTGGGTCAGGGGCCATGCGGGCCACCGTAGTACCCGGGTACGACACCGCTCATCTCATATACGGACCACGGCAGGACGCACACGTCCGCGCGCACCCGTCACCATGGAGGCCGTGACCGAAGACCGCACGGCCGAGCCGCTCACCGAGCACCTCCAGCGCATCACCCAGCGCGTACGCGCCTTCGACCGGCGCCACCCCCTGCTGTGGGACCTGCATCTGACCGGCTTCTGGCTGACGGCCGCCCTCATCGACTACGCCGGCGGCGGCTGGCGCAGCATCGCCCACAACCTGGACGTCCCCGGCCCCCTCGTCCTCGCGATGAGCCTGGGCTTCACCGTCCCGCTCCTCTGGCGCCGCCGCCACCCCGTGGCCGTCCTGCTCGCCATGGCCCCGGTGGCCCTCGTCAACGCCTGGACCGGCGCCATCCTCCAGGCGGCCATGCTCCAGTTGCTCGTCGTCTTCCACATCGCGCTGCGCAGCCCTCTGCGCGCCCTGTGGTGGTCCACGGCCCTGGTGCTCACCCCGGTCGTGGTCACGGCGGCCCGCTACGGCGAGCAGCCCTGGGACCAGCAGCTCGGTGCCCAGCTGATGTCCATCACGGTGGCGGCCCTCATCGGCATCACGGTCCGCACCCGCCGCGGCTACACCGCCGCGCTGGAGGACCGCGCCCGCCGGCTGGAGATCGAGCGGGACCAGCAGGCCCAGCTCGCAGCCGCCGCGGAACGGGCACGCATCGCCAGGGAGATGCACGACATCATCGGCCACAACCTGTCCGTGATCACGGGCCTGGCCGACGGCGGCCGGTACGCCGCCCCCAAGTCCCCGGAGCGGGCCGCGCAGGCCCTGGACGCCATCGGCGACACCAGCCGGCAGGCACTGGGCGAACTCCGCCGCCTCCTCGACGTGCTGCGGGACGACGAACGGGACGACCGGCAGCGGGCCGAGCTGACTCCCCAGCCCACCCTCACCGACCTCGATCCTCTCATCGACGGCGTCCGCCGGGCCGGCCTCCCGGTCCGCGTCACCGTCCTGGGCCGCGCCGACCTTCCCGCGGGCCGCCAGCTCGCGGTCTACCGCGTGATCCAGGAGGCCCTGACGAACACCCTCAAACACGCGGGCCCCGGCGCCACCGCCGACATCGACCTCTCCTACGGGGACGGGGGCGCCGTCTCCCTCACCATCACAGACACGGGCCGCGGCGGCCCGCCCGCCGACCCGGCCGACGGCCGTGGACTTCCCGGGATGCGGGAGCGGACGACCCTGTACGGGGGCACACTTGAGGCCGGCCCACGCCCCCTGCCCGAGCAGGGCTGGCGCGTCCACCTGCACCTACCGGAGGAAAGCCCGCAGTGACCACCGTCCTCATCGCCGACGACCAGCCGTTGCAGCGCCTCGGCTTCCGGATGCTCCTGGAGAGCCAGGACGACATGACGGTGCTGGGAGAGGCGGCGAACGGCGGGGAAGCCGTGCGGATGACAGCCGAACTCCATCCCGATGTGGTCCTGATGGACGTCCGCATGCCCGGCCTCGACGGCATCGAGGCGACCCGCCGCATCACCGACTGCGGCGACCGGACCCGGGTCCTGATCCTCACGACGTTCGACCTCGACGAGTACGCCTACGCCGGCCTCCGCGCGGGCGCCTCCGGCTTCCTGGTGAAGGACGCCCGGCCGGAGGAACTCCTGTCCGGCATCCGCGCCGTGGCGACGGGGGACGCGGTCGTGGCCCCGAGCCTGACCCGACGCCTGCTGGACGCCTATGCCGAGCACCTTCCTACGGGCACGGCCGACCCCGGCACGGGCGGGGACGCGCAGGCGACGGACCCCCGGTTGTCCTCCCTCACCGACCGCGAGCGCGAAATTCTCACCGTCATCGGCCAGGGCTGGACGAACTCGGAGATCGCCTCCCGCCTCCACCTGGCCGAGTCAACGGTGAAGACCCATGTGGGCCGCATACTCGCCAAGACGGGCTCCAGGGACCGCATTCAGGCGGTGATCCTGGCGTACGACACGAAGCTGGTCCAGCCGTCGCAGTAGAAGGCGGCCGAAACGCAGAAAGGCCCCGCACCGAATGGTGCGGGGCCTTCCCCTATCAAGAATTGTTCGGCGGCGTCCTACTCTCCCACAGGGTCCCCCCTGCAGTACCATCGGCGCTGTAAGGCTTAGCTTCCGGGTTCGGAATGTAA